>NZ_JBIYCV010000001.1:0-757027 GCF_044908085.1 Paenibacillus sp. RC73 | reverse complement strand
ATGGAACACCTATTGGGTGATACATCGTTCTTGTTTAATCAGTGTAAAAAATACAACTTTACAAAAGGCAAGGCACGAACCTTCAAATGATAAATATAGTTTAATTAACCACAGGGATTACTCTGGTAATTCACGACGTGTAGAAAAAGTGTCAAATTGATTTTTCAATTTGACACTTTTTTATATTGGATAAGATAATGAGTTTGTGCAGATAGCAAAAGGTCTGTTAAGACTTATGTGTAGATTATTTTCGAATGGATCTCTCCCGAGTGAATTTTTTTATTTTTTAGTGTAGGTGGTTGCCAATTAAGGATTTGACCTCAATTTTAGACACGTAAGTTTCCGTTAAGTCGCAAAATTAACAAATGACATTTTACAATACAGTCTATATAAGAAGTGACAAATGATAATACAGAAAGTGTCATTTTCATAGTACAGAAAGTGGCGTTTATAGGCTGTATTAATGACAAAACTAATTACAGCCGACACTTTTGTGTATTCTTCTTGTATAGACTTTTTGGATACGAGGAGGCAGGGTCTGTGGATTCAATGCAGTATATTATCGGCTCAAATTTGGCTCAAATCAGGAAGACTAGAGGACTTAGTCTGGATAAAGTGGCTGAACTGACAGGGGTCAGCAAAGGAATGCTGGCCCAGATTGAGAAGGGAAAATCCAATCCTACGGTTACCACACTTTGGAAAATTGCCGACGGTTTGCATGTGTCCTTTTCCACATTCCTCAAAGAGGACTCCCCGCAAATCACTAAAATCAGCAGGGAAGACCTGTATCCGGTGATTGATGAGAACGGCAACTATTTTGTTTACCCTATCTTCCCGTATCATTCGGAAAAGAAGTTTGAGGTGTTCACGGTAAGTCTGAAGCCGGGCTTTACACATCAGGCAGAGAAGCATCTGGGAGAAGAATCGATACTCATGATCCGTGGGGAAATGTACTTTGAAATGCAGGGACAACAGCTTAAACTGAGCGCAGGGGATGCTGTGCAATTTCAAGTAACTGACCTTCATACGTACCGTAATGAGTCGGATGAGGATGCGGATTTTTATGTATTGATTTATTATGCGGATTAGTGGGATGATTAGCACAGTCTAAAACAGGCTTCCACCACTATATAAAAAGATAGCTACGAGGAAAAGAGAGGAAGAGAACCCATGGAAAGCAAGTACATCCGAGAAACCTACTGCTTCAAGACGTCCCGTGTATTTCCCAACGATATCAACAATCATAACACGCTCTTCGGAGGCCGATTGATGTCGTATATCGACGATATTGCGTCTATCGCAGCCTCCAAGCTATGCCGCACGAATACGGTCACGGCATCTACGGATTCGGTGGATTTTTTGCTGCCCATCCATCCGAGCGATTCCGTTACGCTGGAGGCGTTTGTAACCTGGACAGGCCGTAGCTCTATGGAGGTCTTCGTGAAGGTCATCCGCGAAGGACTGATGACTGGCGACCGGAAAATCGCAGCCACCGCCTTCCTGACCTTTGTGGCGCTGGACGAGAACAACCGTAAAGTGATCGTGCCGCAGGTCATTCCAGAGACAGAAGAGGAATTACAACTGCACCAGACCGCGCCGTCACGTGCAGCGATACGACGTCAGCGCAGGGAGGAAAGCAAGCAACTGGCGAGCTTCCTGACGACAGATTATCCGTGGGAACTGTAACGTCCTGTCATGTGGGTTGCCAGAGCACCGCAGGTTTACAAACATCGCGACCTTGTGTCATGGATTACTGATACAATAAATGACAATGGTCCTGAGATGAGTTCAATGTAAAGGGCGGGAGCGATGTGAATCGAAAAGCAGTGCGTGCGTGGATTACTTACGATTGGGCCAATTCAGGCTATGCAACGACGATACTGGCAGCAGTGCTGCCTATTTTCTACAGCTCTGTTGCAGCTTCGACGCTGGATGCGACAACCGCATCCTCCTATCTGGGGTACACACATGCAATCGGTATGTTATGTGTAGCGTTATTGTCCCCTGTGCTCGGGGCAGTTGCCGATCTGACAGGCAGCAAGCTGTCTTTCCTGCGAATTTTTACGGGGACTGGCATCGTCGCCACATTGGGCTTTAGCCTGGTAGGAGAAGGAGACTGGCTGCTGGCTTCCGCGCTGCTGGTCTTGTCGACCATCGGATTTGCGGGCGGCAATACCTTTTATGATGCGATGCTCCCCGATCTGGTGCCTTCCGGTAAGCGGGAAACTGTATCGGCCAAAGGCTACGCTTATGGCTACATTGGTGGAGGGATCTTGTTGGCGGTCAACATGCTGATGATCCAAAAGCCTCAATGGTTCGGATTAGGAAACACACTGGAGGGAACACGTCTTGCGTTTGTTTCGGTAGCGGTATGGTGGTTGGTGTTTTCTTTGCCTTTATTGCTTCAAGGTCGCCAGCGGCACTGGAGCGGTGAAGGGGAAAGACAAGACCAAGAAAGGCAAACAGGCAGCCTTTTATTCCAAACTGCTTACTGGAAGGCCGGATTTCGGCGGATTCAGGGCACGATGCGCCAAATTCGGCGTTTTCCACAATTGCTTAAATTGCTGCTATCTTTTTGGTTTTTCAATGACGGGATTAATACGATTATATTAATGGCTGCTATTTACGGAACGGGGATTGGGATTGGCACGACGGATCTGATTGCGGCGCTGTTGATAACCCAATTTATTGGCTTTCCCTGTACGCTGCTGCTTGGCAAATGGGCCGAACGCTGGGGATCGCGCCGGATGCTCATGTTCTCGCTCGGGATTTACATGCTGATCGTCATTCTTGGATTTTTCATGACTCAGGCGCTACATTTTTATGTGCTGGCGGCTATGGTCGGTCTGGTACAGGGGAGCAGTCAGTCCATTTCCCGGTCTTTATTCAGCGATCTGATGCCAGCCAGCCGGACGGGTGAATTTTTTGGTTTCGTGAACATTACGGGCAAGTTTTCATCCATTTTCGGCCCGTTTATCTTTGGCTTGGTCGGTCAGCTAACCGGTTCCTCGCGCTGGGGTATTTTATCGCTGTTTGCCTTTTTCGCTATCGGTATACTGATGCTGTGGACTGTGGATATCGCGAAGGGGAAGGCAGACGTGCTTCAAGCCGATCTGGACAAGGGATAGCCCAGATACAGGTTCAACTATCATTTTCCCGCAAAAAGAAGCCGTTCTTCCGTTAGCAGTGATCTGCTGGGAAGACGGCTTTTTGGAAATAACTGAATCACTTGAAGGAAGCTACTGCTTCAATGACGATGATGATGTACGTTCGACGTTGAACGAACTAATCTACTTTCACTACACGAAAATGCTGATTCGTTCCGCCGTTATCCCCCCATTGAATCGCTTTGGCACCATCGGCGGTAGTGCCTTCGGAAATGTCGATCAGTTTGCCCGTTGCCCGGTTTTTCAGTTTGTAATAACCTCCGGTTACAGAAACCAGTTGCCATTGCTGGCTAGACCAGCCTCCGTCGCTCCATTGCTCGATGACCGCACCGTCCGTCGTCGCTCCGTTTTCAACGCCGATCAGCTTGCCACTGTTGCGGTTGACGATTTTGTAATATCCGCCGCCCGCATCCTTGAGCTGCCATTGCTGGCTGGGTGCTCCTGAATTTGCACGCTGCTCCAGATCCGCGCCGTCTGTTGTTGCACCGTCAATTACATTCAGCGGCTTGTTGCTCTTGCGGCTTACCAACTGATAGTATCCGTCCGGGTCAATGACGATTGGCGTGGTTACACCTTGAACCACACCGCTGGCGGTGTCGATGTTCATACTGTCGAACCAGTCCATAGCCAGGGAAGTCCCGGTTGGAAAACGCAGCGGTAGCCATACATATTGTGAATCCTGCACAGGCCCGCTCCATGCTCCCGCCCAGCGGTCCCCCAAATACAGGTACGAGGTCGTTTGGGTACCTTCTACCGGAATGACGTAGGCCGATTGTGAACCGTAGGTCGTACTGTCTCCAAAGTTAATCGTGTTGCTCCACGTTCCCTCAATGCTGGATGCCGTAGCATATTTGGCCTGGTTGGGGTTCCAGCCTGTTGCCCCGGATGTGATCAGGAAGTAGACGTCTCCTTTTTTGAACATCGCCGGAGCTTCACGATATTGTCCCGGCCAGAGCGTGGTCACCAGCGATTCTACTTGCAGGAAATCCGGTGTCAGACGATAAATGTTCAAATCGGCATTCACACGGGTAGCAGAAACCAGGTAAGCCGTACCATTGTCGTTGTACACAGTCATATCCCGTGAATCGTAATCCAGAGGACGGAAGCTGCCCTGATAGGTGTAATCGCCGTCCACAGTATCGGAAGAGGCAACTGCCACCTGGGCTTCGTTGTAATTAACTCCATTTTCCTTGTGCATCCACAATACGTATTTGCGTGTTTTCTCATTGTAAATGACTTTTGGACGTTCAATATTCGAAACATTCAGCTCTACTGCGGAACTGCTAGTTAGCACGTTTTTGCGGAACTCCCAGTTTTTTAAATCAGAGGAACGGTAGGCGGATACAGCCTTGAACGTGCCGTTGGGGTTGCGATTTTCACCAAACCAGTAGTAGTAACCGTCTACCTTAATCATACCGCCCCCATGAGCATGAACCACGTTTCCAGCTGTATCTTTAAACTGAATGCCATTCACAACATTCGCTGGGGCCGCTGAAGCAATCTTCGGTGAAAACATCTGGAAAATGCTCAACGACAGCAAAACAGCGAGCATAATACACAGTAAGACGGCAAAATCATATTTCATTGTTTCGTCCTCCTCTGTATGTTTTTAAAGCGCTTACAAAAATGATTTGTACTGAATAGCTATCTATGCTAATGCCTATCACCTGTCTGATGATGCGATGTGAGCAACAAGAGGGTTCTATCCCAATTGTATCCATATTGAATTGAAAGTGCTAGAGTAGTATATTGACCATGTACACCGCAGACGATAAACTTTCAATGAATTTCCAATAGAGCGGTGAAGTTATGAATGGGCTGATATTTATTACGTCATAGGGGGCCAACCATGGAAATATACGCGATTGACATGAGCAAGCCGGAGGCAGTCGGTCATTACGAGTCACTGCTAAACCGGGTTTCGACTGAAAAGCGACAGAAGCTGGATCGTTTTTTACATCGGGAAGATGCTTTAAGGGGCTTATACGCCGATGTGTTGTTAAGGTGGTTGGCCTGTCGGCAATTGAAGGTTTCCAACTCCAGTCTTCAATTTACATATAATGCTTTCGGCAAGCCTTCCTTGTTGAATGCACCCGCATTCCATTTTAATGTTTCTCACTCGGGAAAATGGGTGGTATGCGCCGTGGATGATCATTCGCTCGGAATCGACATTGAACAGCTTCGTCCTATTGATTTTGAGGTGGGAAGGGTGTGCTTTTCAGACACGGAGTATGATACGTTGATGCGTCAGGAGGCGGAGAGCCGCTTATCCTATTTTTACGATCTGTGGACGCTCAAGGAAAGCTTTGTGAAGGCCGAAGGGCAGGGATTAACGCTGCCGCTAAAGTCATTTTCATTCGATTTAAGTGAGCGTCCGTTGATCGGTTTTACGACGGAAGGCTTTACCACCGAGTATTGTCATTTTAAACAGTATGAGATCGATGAACACTATAAAATGGCTGTCTGTGCAATGCATGACCGCTTTGCGCATCTGGTGCAGCAGCTAGATATACATACACTATGCCTGGAATCGGCAGCACAGGCGTGATATGAAGCTAAAAAAATGGCGGAACAAGTAGTCTAGTTGAAAAAAGGGAGATGAGCTGCGTTGACGCTAACATTGTTCAAGCATGGCAAGCTGTATGGGGAATGGGCTGCCAAGGGAAATTCAATCATTGTACAAAATGGCATCATACAGGCCATTGGACAAGCGCGGGAGCTTGAATTGCAATTGTCGGGTAAGGAATATGACACGGTGGATTGGGAGGACGCTTATGTGTTGCCGGGCTTGGCCGATTCACATATGCATTTGTCCATGCATGGCATGAAGCTGGCGATGCTGGATTTTACGTCGGCTACCTCGAAGGATGAGATGCTTGATATGCTGCGCAAACGGGTTGCGCTCACACCGCCGGGAGAATGGATTTTAGGGCTGAACTGGAACGAAAATGCGTTTATTCCTGTTGAGATTCCGACCATCTCAGAGCTGGATGCCATTACGGATCAGCACCCGGTATATTTGACTCGTACATGCTTTCATACGTTTCTGGCGAATTCAGAAGCGTATCGGCGTGCAGGTATTGGCGAGAACACTCCTGATCCCGCTTCGGGAGCCTACGGAAGAAATGCGGATGGACAGTTGAACGGATTGATTTATGAGGAAGCGTCCACTGCCTTTACAAGTGTTCAGCCAGAGCCGGATTATTCGGTTAAAAAAGATGCAATCCGCCGAGCTTGTCTGGATGCACTACGACTCGGCCTGACGGCTGCACACACGGAGGATTTGCGTTTTCTGGGCAGCGTGGACACCATGCAGCGGATTTACAGGGAGCTGAGGGAGGAAGGCATTGCTTTTCGCACGCATCAGCTCATCTATCATCCGTTCATGGAGGAAGTGAAAGCGAAAGGGCTGCGTGCTGGTAACGGAAATGAGTGGTTTAAAATCGGTGCGGTAAAAATGTTTGCCGATGGTGCGATTGGTGGAAGAACTGCGCTATTGTCTGCGCCCTATAGCGATGCTCCACATACCAGTGGCATGGCGATTCAACCGCAGCCAGAGCTGAACCAGATGGTGGCGGCTGTCAGAGCCGCAGGTTTTCCGGTCGCTGTACATGCGATAGGGGATGGGGCGGCGCATATGATTTTGACAGCGATGGAAGCCCATGCGCTAACGGAGGAAAGTGGCTTGCCGGATCGTCTGATCCATGGACAGGTGCTGACTGCCGATTTGGTCAAGAGAATGGCGAAGCTGCCGCTGATTGCGGACATCCAGCCGCGTTTTGTAGCAAGTGATTTCCCGTGGGTGCTGGATCGGGTTGGCGAGGGACGTACCGAATATTTGTATGCCTGGAAGAAGCTGCTGGACGCAGGTATTCCATGTGCTGGCGGCAGTGACGCGCCTATTGAGCCGTTGGACCCTTTTCTCGGTATGCATGCCGCTGTGACCCGCACCAAGCCGGAAGAGACGCATGAGGGTTATCTTCCAGATGAAAAGCTGGACATTCACGAAGCTATTCATCTGTTTACCTTCGGAAGTGCAGTTGCTGCGGGAGAAGCGGATGAACGGGGTTCGATGGCTGTAGGGAAAGCCGCTGATTTTACGGTTATTGACCGGGATTTATCGGAGCGCCCTCAGGCTTTGCTTGACGTTAAAGCACGTATGACGGTTGTGAACGGAATCGTTGCATATCAGGCATAGGTGGACGATAATATGTATGCAAAAAACCTCCAACCTCACGCTAATAGTGGAGTTGAAGGTTTTTTTGTTTTTACAAACCACGCTGTGCGAAACGGTCTGCATTTTTCACACTGGACCATAGATCAGAGCTTGCCCCGCCTGCATACCAGTAGGCGAAGCCTGCAACCCCTTTGTCCTGTCCCAAACGGTATTTACGGATGAAGGATCGCCCTTCCTCCAACCATAGCTTATGAAGCTGAGTATCCCTGTAGGAAACCGTATACTGCTGAATATCATCATGCCAGATCGGTTTGGAGGTGGAACGGGATACAAGCTGATTTTGCTCAATCAGTGAAATATCAGACGAAGCGACCGATTGACCACTGGCATTGAGAGTCCAGTTCCGTGTGAATAAAGGCAATGCCAATATCGCTTTATCCGGGTCGGTGGTTAGTAGAAAGCGCCGTACGCTTTCACGAAGCCAAGGTAATGAGGATACGGAGCCGGGGGTCGAGCTGCCTCCCCAATGTTCGTCATATCCCATCAGAATCAAATAGTCTGCCGCAGCGCCAAGTTGCTTATAATCAAAGGCGGCTGTCCAGTCTGTACCGTAATCAGGAGATACACAGATCGCCAGCACAGCATTCAGGCTTTTTAACTTGGCTTTTAATTGTTGGATGAACAGCGTGAGCTGGGTACGATCCTGACCATCTACATTTTCAAAATCAATCACAAGCCCATCCAGATGATGTGTAGATACGGCATTCGCAAGCTGAGTTATGGTTTTGTTCCGTAAAACTTCACTGGACAGGATTTGGTGCGTCATCGTTAGATTCGAACGGTTGCCTACCATCGCCCAGACTTTTTTTTGATGCTGTTTGGACCAGGTGAGGAGCGAGGTGTTTGTAAGATCACTAATATTACCCGTTTCGTTTAGAAAAAACCAGCGTGGTGATAGGGTGTTGATGTTAGATTGAAGCACGGAGCTTTCAAACTGTTGAACGCTCTGATCATATTGCCAGCCTAGTCGGATGGAAGATGCCGTGGACGCTGTTTTGGAGGCATGCTGTGTTGAATACGTCAGTAGCCGTTCCAGAAGTGCTACTGTTTCTTCGCGGGTCAGGGAAGACGTGGGGCGAAATTGGTTGTCTTCCCCGTTCATAAAGCCATAACGGTTCACGGTGGTTACAGCTTCAACAGCCCAATCTGCAATCTTGTTGGCGTCTGTAAAAGTGGAAACCGCTTCTCCTGATCCCGTCGAGCGTATGAGGCGTGCGATCATCAAGGCTGCTTCTTGCCGGGTTACAGGGCTGTTGGGTTGAAACGTGGCGGATGTCCCTCCCTGCACCACGTCAAGCTGGGAGGCTGCTTCAATCCATCCGTAATACCAGGCTTGTTTGGATACATCCCGATAGGAGGAGACCGATGCTTGTACAGGTTCCAGACCGAGTGTGCGATCCAGCGCGGTAACCCATTCGGCTCTCGTAACCGCCTTTTTGGGAGAAAAGTAGCCAGGTCGTGTACCTGCCAAAATTCCTTTGGCGTGCAGTGAGGTGATCGATTGATAAGCATAGCTGTCTGATATATCCTGAAACGCCACACCGACTGCGGCTGCGGGAACGGTTAAACATGAAGCGGATGTAGTTATTATCGTCATGACGGCAGTCGCCAACAGAGTAAGTTTGGTTAGCAAGCGTGATCGTATGGGGCTCATTCACTATAACCTTCTTTTTTTATGATAGATTGTCAGACGAATCGTTCGTCACATGACGATTAATACTATCAAAAATAGTAAAGTTATTCATTGCTAAATTGTTGGAAAACACAAAAAAGCCCTTACCTGTAGAGGCAAGGAGCTTCACAATCGAAACTATTCTTTTTTGGCATACATTATACCAATCGTCTGTGGACCACAATGACTGGAAATGACACATCCGGCTGTTGCCAGCAGCACCTCTTGCGCTCCCGTCTCTTCCTGTAAACGGGCTTGCAGCATCAGCGCATCTTCCTCAGCCAAAGCATGTACGACAATAATGATATCGTTATCCATATGTCCCCGCTGGTTCAGGGCATTTTGCAGCATCTGATCCAGCGCCTTTTCACGTTTGCCGCGGACTTTGTACGCAGGTGTCATTTTTCCGTCTATTACTTTGATCACCGGACGAATTTTGAGCAGACTACCGATCAGATTTTGCATCCCTGAGCATCTTCCGCCCTTGTACAGATACTCGAGCGTATCAATCACGAATTCCGTGTCTATCAGGGGGCGGGTTCTCGTCAACATGTCCACAATCTGTTCCATTGTACTGTTGTTGGCTGCGGCGCGTGCGGCCTTCATCACGAGCATGCCAAAGCCGCACGACAGATTCAGGGAATCAAAGACGGTAACACGGCCTTTCGGGAACTCGGAAGCAGCGAGCAGCGCATTTTGATAGGTTGAGGACAGCTCGGAAGACAGACTGATATATAAAATGTCGTCCCCTTGTTCTATGTAGGGAGCAAAGGCTTGAATAAAGTCCGATGGAGAAGGTGCGGCGGTTCGTGGCAAATGTCCCTCACGACTTACGCGCTGAAATAACTGTTCTGGCTGGATATCCACACCATCCCTTAATGATTCATCCCCAAACACCGTATACAATGGTACAATGCCAATCTCGTACTGTTCGCGCCATTGGACTGGAATATCACTGGTACTGTCCGCAAAAATTTTGATTTTGTTCATACATTGAATCCTCTCTGTGTGATGCGGAGAAATTATAAGGATTGCACAGAGGAAGGATAGATATCCGCTGTGTTACTCGGAACGGCAAGACCCATGGCCAGAAGTGCAATGAAGCCCAAAATAATGAACGCATTAATGATTAACCCTGCAATGGCAAATCCTTTCTTACGGTTCTTCAACGCAATTCCAATAATGCCGACCACAAGCCCGGCGCAATTCAATAACAGACTGCCTAAAAATATAAAAGGAAGCAGGACGGTTCCGGTTTGTTGCAGAACAACTTCCGGGTCCAGGGTTTGGTATTGGCTGAAATGAGCCAACAGATTAATGACCATAACAGCCAGAATGATATACCCGATCAGGCTGACGAGCGACATAATAAAAGAAGCAATACCGGGACCGGAATGCTTGAGCTTGACTGGAGGCTGGAAGACGGGAGCTTCTGAAAAAACAGGATGCTCCTCAGACGCAACAGGCTTTTGCAGATTAGGATCTTGGTTACTCATCTTTTCAACTCCTTGAACATTATCCGAACAGGTACTAATTTTCCACAAAATGAACAAAAAAGCAAGGGACCTTACACATTACCCTCCAAAAGACAGGGTTTAATCATGGAATTCTGTAGGGTTTAAATTTAAATGGAGTGGCTGGCAAACTTCATATGGATTCGATAAAATAAGGAGATAGCTTGGATTAGAGGATGAGATGAAAAGGGGTACACAAACATGCAACGCAGATGGATAATTGTAGGATCTATAATGATGCTGCTGGCGGTAGCTATTGGAGCGTTTGGGGCTCATATTGTGAAAACACGGATCGACGCAGACACTTTGGCCGTGTATGAAACTGGTGTGAAATATCATATGATTCACGCTGTCGGTTTGCTGATCATTGCATTGGCTGCGGGACAGTGGGGAGCGTCGACTCGTTTAAAATGGGCAGCGCGACTGCTGTTTACGGGAATCATTTTGTTTTCCGGCAGCTTGTATGTGCTGAGCTTGACCGGGATTCGTGTGCTAGGTGCTATTACCCCGCTGGGGGGCGTGTGTTTTATCGCAGGTTGGCTTTTGCTGGCATTAGCTGCCTGGAGTTTGAAGAAAGAGGATTAATTTAACTTTCCAGGTCATATCACAAAAAAGAGAATCGCTTGGAAAGACATAACGTTTTTCCGGCGGTTCTCTTTTTGCGTGTTTATTTCATGTTGTAAGGGCTTTACATTTACGATGTGATTTCATCGATTTCATTCATTTTAAAGGAGTATACTTGCTTCTCATCTACATGGTACACACTCAGTAAGTTATTCTCATGATCCAAATTAAGGATGCGACATGGGATGCTTCGTTGTCCGCCATAGCGATTTACGATTAGCCGTACAAGCGTATTATCATGTATATAGCGTTTGATCCAATCATAGGTGCTAAGTTCTTGTTGTGGTGCAGGCTTCGGCTGTATGTGGGATTGTTTGATCTCTTGAGCGACAGGTGGCTTGTTCGTAGGAGCGACATTAGATTTCTTTTTGGAAAACTTCTCTGCTAGCGCAGTAGCAGCATCAGACGAGCCGTTAGCGGCTGATTGTTTTTTTAAGTGTAATGCAGCCTCAATCAAATTACCAAGCTCAATACCGGACTGAACCCGACTATCTGCAATTTGTTCATGTTGAGTCAAGAGGTTAAGCAGGAAATGAAGGGCCTCTACATTGGAACGACCTTTAACTAATACATCTACATTAAATAAATAACTGGTTTCATCTTGATTTGATTCTTTTTTCATACATCCTCCAGCCCAAGCCCTGGGTAATTAGTCTTTTATAGTACCTATCAATATATCATTAAAACGTAATCTGTCATAGTACCTTAGGCTCTGTTATGGAGATTAACAAAAATAGGTCCTGTATAAACTGTATATCAATGGTGTGTTCACATTTATTCACCTACACAAACGCGAAAATACTGTATACAATATCCCAGACGAAAAATGAGGAGGTGCATGGTTGAACGAAGATACACAAGGACCCCGTCGGATAAAGTTTTGTGAAGTCCTGCAAGTGATCACCAATTGATGAAAATACCAACTTGTACTATACATATACAGAGAATAAACGAGAGTGAGAGCGAAATCAAGCAGTTTGAATTTTAAATATTTCCTTTTGATTTTTTCGGTTTAAGCGAAGACAACAAAATAGTAAGGAATTAATGTAGTTATTTGTAAATACATTTCAAAATCTATACCGTCTCTTTACATTCAGAAAACATGTTCTAAAGGAACTTAATGGTAATATGTATGGAAAGTGGAGAAAAGTGGATAACATAAGACTCCGTTAGCGGCTTCATCTGCGCTGATGAGTGATTTCAGGGAAGGGGCATTCTGTCGGGATGCTCTTTTTCACTTGCCGTTATAGATAGCTCGGTGGAACCCTAGCATAAATAACGGCAAGCTCATTTGAATGGTAAGTGTTGGAGCATGTAAAGTGTTCAGAGTGATTTAGGTTTAGCAATAGATGGACTAAGTCTAGGGCTGGGTTACTGGTGGGAGATCCTCAAGATGTTCGAAAATAAGCAGTTGCTTCTCTCTTGCGACCTTTACCATTTCATCAGCACCCTGCGAGGGCCCTCCAATTCGAAGCACTGCATCGCAGTGATCTAGCAGGCGAATGGAGGACGGATGGAAAATGCGGTTGAAAACCTCATCTCCCAAAGAAGTGGAACCAGCTGTGGCGATTAGGGGCAATGCATACCACTCCCCTAGAACCGGTAAATGCCCAGTTTCATAAACTTGAAGAGCAATTTCATTCATGAACTGAACATTTTTCTCGATCAGCACGGGATCATCTGACGTTCCGGAACGATAAGGTCCCGCTATAAGAATATGCAACGAATTTGTTTTTTCCTTTAAAAGACCATGGATTTGAGCGTATTGGAGCAGCAAAATCGTCTTGGCATCACGAATTTCTCCGCTTTTGACCAAATTGAGCGCCTGAATAAAAGGAAGCTCTACCACTTCAATGTTTTCTTGATCATCCTCGAGTCCACCACCCAGTCCTGTTGCCATATCTTCGTTATACTCTGCTACAAAAAAGTACAGGATTTCGGTAACCGATCCGGGCGACATGTAGGCCTCACCAACCTTTTGTACACAGTCCACACGGTACCCTGTCTCTTCCTCCGTTTCCCGCAGGATACTTTCCTCCGGTGTCTCTTTATCGAGCAGACCTGCACAGGTTTCGATAAGCATTCCCGTCTCATTACCGTTCTGGTAGGTTGGCATTCGGAACTGTCTGGTCAATACTACGGTTTGTTTTTTTCGATTATAGAGAAGGATTGTTGCTCCGTTGCCGCGGTCGTACACTTCACGGGATTGTGTCTCCCATTGACCACTGTTTTTTTCATACTCGAACGTGACTTTCTTTAAGATGTACCAGTTATCCGATAAAAGCTCCTCTTTGACGATCCGTATTCTTGGTTGTTGCCCCGTTGCTTTCATGTTCATTTCCTCCCTAGAAATATTCCATTTTCTTTCGTCAGTTGAAGGACACCAGTCTGCTTCAGGTTTTGGTTGACATGGATACGAAACATATCGATGGCCTTTCCTACAAGTCGTTCCCTTGCATTCATCGGAGTCGAAATCATATAATCGATCAGGGGTTCCGCTTCGTCTACCATCAGGCGGTCGTCGTAATGGAGCAACAGAAGATTAGAAAAGCATGAAGACAGCAAGTCCATTCCGTTACCTAGGTGGAACCGATGAATCGCTTGGTCTAATACGCGAAGATCGGGGTCGAAGGAAGCCGCCAAGTCCTCAAGCTCCTGAAGGTGTTGCGTACTCATCGTCGACGTGCAAACTAGTCCGCCTGGCTTTAGAACACGGTGCATTTCCTCGATCGCTCTGGGGATGTCCGAGACGTGATAAAGCATATTGTTAGCAAGCACTACATCGAATTGCTCATCGTGAAAAGGGAGCTGCTGGGCGTCAGCCGACAAAAATTTAAACATTGCATTGCTGCTTCCTAAGCGGCAACGTGCTTCCTCCACCATTCCGCTGGAGATATCGGTAAGCGTAATGCGCCAGCTATTGGGAATTCGTTCGGCATTTCTTAACCAAAAGGTCCCGTCACCGCAACCCAACTCGAGAATATGGGCTTCCGGTGTCACCTCCAGCTGATCAAAAACCCAACGATGCCAGCCTTGAGGATTCGTACTGAACTTGTCGTAAAGATTGATCCGTGCTTGCAAACGGGTGGCCGTCCGATATTGATCCCCCCAATTCTCTTCCTTCTGTACGGCTTGTATAAGCTCCGCGAAGCGATCCAAATCGGCTCCATCGGCCAACTTTTCCAAAGCTTTTCGAATAGCATGGACGATATGTTCCGTATGAGCGATCTTCTTCTGGAGAATATCGAGCTGTGCTTCCAACGAAAGTCTGATGTCCCCATCGGATATCAACTCTGCGTTTAAGATGTCTTTAATTTCTTGAAGAGATAGCCCGACATACTTCAACGTCTGAATCCGCTGCAGTCGTTTCAGTTCCTTCACCGTATACTTGCGAGCAGAGCCAGAATGATGGTCTTCCGGGGTCAATAGTCCAATCTGATCGTAATATCGCAAAGTTCGGAGTGTCATACCTGTACTTTTGGCAAGCTGCCCAGTCGATAAATAATCTCCTTTGCTCAACAGGTTCTCCCTCCTTCCCATGCATTGATTTTCCAGTATAACCAACTAGGTTAGTATACTTGGTGACGTAACGTCACCAGCAAGTTAAATTTTTCGATAATTGAGTGTGTGGAAAACAGGGACCCTGCTGTATGGTTATCACTATGATTTTGATGAGGAAGGTGGAAGGGGTTATTGAAGGTATAGATAAACGGTTATCAATAGAAAGAAGGGGGCCGAAACGGCCCCCCTCTTCATTCTGTGTAAACAGCCTGTTTTTGCTTTGAGATGGGGTTCGCCGAATAAAGAAACGATACTGATTTACTCAACGCGGATTTAATTTCACCTGTGAGCCCTTGCCGCCTGTCTGGATTCCGGTTTCCTTCATTCCGGCTTCTTTCAGATCGACCAATAGTCGCTCTAACACCGCTTTGGCGGCAGCCGCTTCCTTCGCGCCGGACGATTTCACGACCAACTGCACCGGCTTGCCGGAGCGCAGATGTTTGTCTGCTTGGCGCAGCTTTGTATCGTAATCATGTTCCTCGATATGAGCAGTGAAGCGAAGCTCCTTGACCTTTTCCTTACTGCTCTTTCCAGGCATGTTGCCACCGCTCACCTTGCGTGTTCCGGTTTCCTTCTGCGCGAGCGCTTTTCCCTTGCCCTTAGCTACTAGGCTACATGGCGGAGGACTGCTCATCAGTGATGTACAGACCAGATCCATTCCTTTGGATCGGGCCATAGCCAAGGCTTCCTCTCTCGAGACGATACCGATCTTCTCACCGTTGAGTCCAGTGAGCATGACCTCGGAAGCTTTTATTTGCTCGTTGATTAATACTGCCACGTAAATGAAGCCTCCCTTAAAAACAATGATAAAGCTATCATATACGGAACCCGTTTGCGATTCAATTTGGAATTCCGGGTAGCGGGCAGATGGAGCTTTCCAATGCGACATAGTACTTTTCTTTAGTACAATCTTTGTTGACAAAAACCATCAACCCCTATACTCTTTTACTGATAATGATTATCATTTTCTAATGAGACATATATATGCAGGGGTGAATGAGAGAATGAAAAAGATGTTGAATGGCCTATTATTGTTTACGGTTTTTGCTATTGTATTGGCGGGTTGCGGATCAGTAGGAGATAGCTCGAAGCCAGGAGCCACTTCCGGGTCTGAGCAGACCAGCAAAGCGGCTGGGCCGGTTACGGTTAAAGACGATCACGGGGAAGTCAAGCTGGACAAGCCAGCGGAACGTGTCGTTGTCCTGGAATGGACGTTTACCGAAGATCTGATCGCGCTGGGTGTGCAGCCTGTTGGTAATGCGGACAACGAAGACTATAAGCTGTGGGTAACGCCGGAGGCGAAACTGGCTGATTCGGTCACTGATATCGGTACACGGGGCGAACCGAATTTGGAAGCGATCGCGGCGCTCAAGCCGGACCTTATTATCTCTAACGCAGACAATAATGCAGCGATTTACGCACAGCTTAAGGGAATCGCACCAACGATAGAATATGATCCTTACAAAGGAAACGGTTATGATTACGACCGCATGGTCGAGATCTTTAAGCAGATCGCTATGGCTACTGGAAAAACGGAGCAGGCGGATAAAGTCCTAAGCGAACTTGACCAACATTATAATGAGGCAAAGTCTACATTGGAAAAAGCGGGAAAAGCGAATTTCCACTACGCGCTGACTCAGGCTTTCACAGCTCAAAATGCTGCCAGCCTACGGATGTTTAAGGATAACTCGCTTGTAGTTGGGACGCTTGCGAAACTCGGTATGGTAAACGACTGGAAGTCGGACAAAACCGAGAAATATGGATTCAGCACTGTTGGCATCGAAGCTCTTCCGGCGGTACAGGACAGCCATTTTATCTACATTACGCAGAAGACGGACGATGTATTTGGAGCCGCGATGAAGAACAATTCAGTCTGGAAAGAACTGGATTTTGTCAAAGAAAAACGGACCTATCCACTGGACGGAACAACGTGGACGTTCGGGGGCCCAATCTCATCCAAAGTGTTGGTTGATCAGGTGGTTGGAGTCCTGACGAAATGACCCGAGCAGACAGAACGAATTTGTCGAAGGCTTGGCGTGTAGGAAGCATTTTTGGGGGCGGCTTGGCCGTCCTTATTGCGCTTTTTTTTGTAAGCTTGTGCTACGGAGAGGCGCCGATTCCGCTGCATACGGTAATCGAGGCGTTGACCCAGCGTCAGAATACGCTTGAGCACAATATGGTTTGGGATCTGCGGATGCCACGTACGGTCATTGGAATCTTGGCTGGCGGTGCGCTTGCGATCGCCGGTGCATTGTTGCAGGCCATCACCAAAAATCCGTTGGCGGCTTCTGATACGCTCGGAATCAACGCGGGTGCCTATTTTGTGGTCGTGCTTGGCGCGGTGATGTTCCCCGGATTGCTGCATCAGGCTCCATTTCTGTTTGCCGCCATCGGCGGCCTGCTGGCGGCGGTGCTTGCTTACTTTATGGGCGGGGGACGAGTTGGAAGTCCGATCCGGCTGGCGCTTGCTGGCCTCATTGTGTCTATGGTGCTCGGTTCGTTTACCGGAGCATTACATATCTTTTACTCCTTCGAAACGCAGGGATTGTTTCTATGGGGTTCCGGTTCGCTTGTGCAAAACGATTGGAGTGGTACTACTTATGCTTGGCCCTGGGTTGTAGGGCTCTCGGTTATCGCGGTTTTGCTGTCGAGGCAATTCGATGTGCTGGATCTGGATGAGTCTACATCTACATCCCTCGGGCAAAAGGTGGGCTTGACCCGGGCGGTGGGTATTGTATTGGCGGTTATGCTGGCGACCATTACAGTCAGTGTCATTGGACCCATCGGGTTTGTAGGTTTAGTGGCTCCGCATTTGGTGCGCTTAAGTGGCCTGAAAATGCACCGCTGGGTGCTGCCTGGTTCCTTCCTGTGGGGGGCACTGTTATTGACGGGCGCTGACGTGCTGGCGAAAATGGTCCACCAATCAAGCATGGATCTGCCGACCGGAGCGGTAATGGCATTGATCGGGGCCCCTTGGTTAATTTGGCTGATCCTGTGGAGGATGAAACTGCCTTCCGGCATCGGTGGACAGTCTTCAATGAACATAGGTGTTCGCTCTCGGAAATTACCGTATGGCAGGCTGGTCACATTGCTCGCGTGTGGGGCCGTGCTGCTAACCGTATTCAGCCTGATGTTTGGAGGAATGCGCATTCCGGTGGGCGATCTGCTGTCTGGCCTGTTCGGCGGTGAGAGCGCGAATTCGGCTTTGCTGCAGTTTAGAATTCCACGCACGCTGGTGGCGGCCGGGGCTGGTATCGCGCTTGCGGTCAGCGGTGTCTTGATCCAACTAGCCGTTCGCAATCCCTTGGCGGATGCCTCGATCATCGGGGTTTCTTCTGGAGCGGGATTCGGCGCGCTTGCAGTAATCATTGTCTGGCCCGGACTGCCTGTTTATGTGCTGCCAGTCGCGGCGATCGCCGGAGCGGCAGTTTCAGCGGCAGTGATCTTCTTTCTATCCTGGAACAAACATCTGAATCCGTCTGTTGTCATATTACTCGGCATCGCTGTATCAGCGATTGGAGCAGCTGGAATTCAGGTGCTAATTATCCAAGGCTCGCTGTGGGGCAGCACCGGTTATATTTGGCTGACGGGTAGTACCTATGCGCGAAGCTGGGCGCAGGTGACGACGATTCTGGCCTTTCTGCTCGTGTTGTTGCCAGTAGCCTGGTGGCTAGCTCGCCGCTTCGATCTTTTGGTATTTGACGATAGCAGCGCCATGGGACTGGGGCTTCCGGTGCGTCGCACCCGGCTGCTGGCGATGGCAGTGGGTGTGCTGCTGGCGGGAGGAGCAGTAGCCTGCGTCGGTACGATTGGCTTCATCGGGCTGATTGCTCCGCATATCGTGCGCACATTGATCGGGCACCATGTTCGCCGTTCGATTGTCTTGTCGAGCATCTTGGGAGCGGTGATGCTGGTGTTGGCAGATACGATTGGACGGACGATTCTTGCACCGACGGAAATTCCTTCCGGTCTGCTGATCGCCCTGATCGGCGCGCCGTATTTCCTGTACTTGATGTATCGCTCCAATCGTAGTAAGTCAGTGTAGTTGAAGTGGCACGCAAAAAGGCTGTTTCCGGGCGGATTTTCCGTGGGGGAAACAGCCTCTTTTTATATAGACAGTTGCAGTTTTATTCATTCTTCTGCAAAGCTATCTGGATTTTATATTTACAAATCTAATAAAGTAGATATAATGTACTGTATGGAACCGTCATTGATTTATAAAGCTTTGTCTAATGAGACACGCCGTCTAATTATGCTGTGGTTAAAAAATCCAGAGGAATTTTTTGATGAACAGGCTTATTTAAAGCAAGGGCTTAATCTTCGAATTGGTGTATGTGTGGGGGATATTCAGGCTAAAGCAGAACTTGCACAGTCTGTTATCTCAAGTTATTTATTAACGATGCAAAAAGCTGGTTTGTTAGAGTCTGAGCGAATTGGGAAGTGGACGTACTATCGTCGGAACGAAAAGACAATACAGGAATTTGCCGAGTACATTCAAAAGGAACTATAGACAGAAAGGAGGTTTTTTTCGTAAAATATATCTATGAATCTGTATATATAAATATGATGGAGGCTTACTTTTAATTATGAAACAGGATAACTCTTTGCTTATTATTATTTTGGCTTTAGTGTTCAAAGTAAATTAAGTATTAGACTCGGAAAATAAAGATGTAGACTGAGAAAATAAAGTGTTAGACTGCCGGTACTGCGTTAAGCTAACGAGCAGGATAGCGTGGCGGAATCCTCTATGTTAATTCTCTGGTGATAAAAAGCGTGGAACCAGTAAAAAAACACTTACCTTTATGTAAGTATCTGTACTAAAAGTGCATACTTTCATATTTCTAGCGTTCATTTTATTATCAAGATATAAATAATACTTAAGGAGGACAAATCTTTGAAAACTCTTGTTATTGTAGCGCATCCCAGCATGGAAACATCCGTCATTAATAAGCGGTGGGTAGAAGAACTGAAAAAATATCCAGAAAAGTATACTGTTCACGAGTTGTCTAAAGTTTACCCTGATGGAAACATCGACGTGGAAAAGGAACAAAAATTGGTTGAATCTCATGGTAATCTTGTTTTGCAGTTCCCTATATATTGGTTTAATTGTCCGCCTCTCCTAAAAAAATGGTTTGACGATGTTTTAACTTATGGATGGGCTTTTGGTTCAAATGGAGGAGATAAATTCAAGAATCGTAAAGTTGCTTTAGGTGTATCTGCAGGAATCGAAAAGCTAGATTATCACGAAAACGGAAGATATCAATATACGCTTGAACAAATACTGGTTCCATTTAAAATGACATTCCTATATTGCGATGCAGATTATCGTTCGTTCTTTGCATTTTATGGTGAGGAATATGATCGATCTGAAGAAACTGTGGAAAAAAGCACTGAAAATTATTTGAATTTTGTTGACAACCTATAATATGCATCTATATTTCGTTTGCAAGTTACCCATCAAAAAAATTGATTCATTTGAAGAATTAGTTTGTGAACTCACCACGACTGATACCGATGTTAAGCTATCGGGGGACGTTAGTTGAATGACAACAGCGGCAGTCTAAGACTTTATTTATCAAGTCTTGGTCTGCCGCTGCTTCCTTTAATGGATCAGTCTAAAACTTATTTTTCATATACTGACGATTCTTCAAATCAAAAACCGCATTAAATCAATGGTCCCAGTCTAATACTATATTTTCACCGAACGTTTAGGCGTATTCGGCATTATTACAACGGAAATGGGGATTATAGGTTTTTTACCCCAGGTCACTCAAAATTTTAATATATCGACTTCACAGGCAGGCTGGCTTGTAAGTGTATTTTCTTTAGTCGTTGCCATTTCAGGTCCATTCCTGACCTTACTCGTTTCCGGTATAAATCGCAAAGTCATTCTCTTAACCGCTGTGCTCAGTTTTGTGATTTCAAATATGGTTTATGCTTTTACAACCGAATTCAATATGATGCTCATTTTCGGCATTCTCCCTGCTATTTTTCATCCTGTCTTTTTTTCGGTTGCCTTAGTGACCGCAGCCAAACTTGTCCCGCCGGAAAAAAGCAGTAAAGCAGTCACCAAGGTTTTCGCCGGAATAACGGTCGGATTTGCTTTTGGCGTGCCTTTAACTTCTTATCTCGCAGAGAAAATATCGTTAGAAGCCGCTTTCTTGTTTGGGGCTGTTGTAAGCATGATTGCCTTTGTGGGAATCCTCATTTGGCTTCCTTCTATGCCGGTAAAAGAGAAAATGCCTTATGGAAAAAAGCTCGGTATACTACGCAAACCTCAATTATGGTTCAATATCGTGACCGTTATTTTTATCTTTGCAGCTATGTTCTCTGTGTACAGCTACTTTGCCGAATATCTTGGTCAGGTCACCCATATGAATGGGTCATGGATTAGTATCATGTTAATGGTCTTTGGAATCATCATGATTTTTGGGGATTTTTTATTTGGGGGGCAGTGCATTCCGGAGGGCTTATTATTAGCCAAGCATGGCTAACGACAGAGACGAAAGAAGCTCCCGAATTTGGAAACAGCTTGTTTGTTTCATTTTCTAATCTTGGCATTACTGCGGGGGCTTCAATTGGCGGTTGGTTTATCTCACACTTGGGAATCGAATTATGCAAAATGCTGAAGTAAAAATGTTCAAATCGAATGCAGAGGAAGTAAACGTGAGTTAAAATATGGATAGACATTAGAAGAGTACCCTACATGATGACCATAAAATAATGCATGGAGTGATGTTGATTGCATTTCGTATGGAGTAATATTTTAATTACCCTCCTAATCGTTGGTGGCATTTTGGCGTTGTTCGTCTGGGGAGTAGTTTCCTTTGTAAAGCGTCTTCGGAGATCGGAATGAGCTTTTCAATGATAATTATTTACTGTTTACGTAAACGTGGGACCCGTAAAAATAACTCTTTTCAGAGTCTATATTTTACGGGTCCCCGTTTTATTTAGAGCTTACGAATTTCAAATAAATCATTAGGAGTGATATCGAAATAGACACACAATTTAGTGATTAAGGTAGCTGATATTTTCTTTTTTTCCATATTGCTATTGTGCACCAGCTCCATAATTGTAGTTCTGCGATGTCCAATTTCCTCGGATAATTTCAGAACAGACATGTTATCGTGCTGTTTTAAAATCTCATCCAACTTGCAATGTAAAATGTAACCTTGTTGATCCATAGGAGCCTCCAGATGACTTAGAATAAAATATTGCACTATGAAAGTGCATATGATATATTGTGTTTATGTAAAGTTGCACCGTGAAAGTGCAATTAGTTCGTAACATATTATCATTTTATCAAAGGGATGTACAACATACCCTTAGCTTTGCTATTGCCATTTTTCCAAAAATAGAATTGGGGGATGATACCATGATGCCAAATACTAAAGCCAACAAACAAGCCATCAAAACCATTGTTCGTATGGAACAGGTTTGGGAGCAAACAGAAGAAAACGAAGAAGCCGGGCTGCACTACTATCACATTACAGATGCCCTCAACCACCAATGGCAGACCATTGGGGTGAATGTTACTGATGCGATTCAAGTGTTTGAGCATGGGAACGATGGAGTGTGGACACGAATAATTCAACCAGTCCCATTTTACCCTGACCTGACTACGAACGATTTAATTCATATGCTCAATATTGGCCCAGAGGCTTGGCGTATACGCAACGCTATCCAAATCATATTGAATAACGTGGAAAGACGCAATGCATTTGTGAATCGCATCGTGAATGTGAATGACGAAGATGTATTGAATCTATTATACAGTATGAGAAATGAATTTCTTAAGCGCGATCAGCTTTCAAACCAGAAGTTCATGGATTTATATGCTGTAAACCCTGTATAGGCGTTATCGGTCTACTTTCTGGAGTCTGTGGATGTTTATACATATTGGGAGTGGAGCGAGGCAGGGGATACATATAGCAAAGCCATTCAGTACAAACAAGTGAAACCTGAAATGACTTTAGCCGAAGCTATTGAAAAGGCAGAAGCTGAAGCCAGAGACTTGGTTTCAGGCTACTAATATCGTGTGCTATCATGTTTTTAACCATTCTATTGGCTTAGATGGGCGGTCGGTTCGTCTCCTGCAAAGGAGGTGACGCCTGTGGAGGTTAAAGAGGCGCTGACATTAATGATAATGTTTGGTACATTGCTGGTGACGCTGATCGGATTAGTCATCACAATTGTCGTTGCATTGAACCATAACCAAAAGAAGTAGATGAAAACGGATGGGGTATTGATTTATGTTGAGAATGAAATGATCTATTGGAGGTAAACCGATGAATATTCGGATGTATCATGACTTCGATTTGCAGTTGGAGGAGGCTATTTGGGAGCTTGGAGAGGAAGCCGCTGGTATACTCCCATTAGACAGCAAAATGGCTGAGGAAAAAGCACAAAAGGCTTGGGACCTGATACCTGAACCTAAGCATAAATGGGGAATTACAAGCTTAACCTTGCATCAATACGTTCAAATTCTCAATTATAACGGTCAAACTCAGCGTTCCGCAGAGCTTTTAAATGAAGAGATTGTTGATATGGAGATCACTGGATATCGCATTGTGGATGCCAACCCTTATATCCTGATGGCTGAAACGCTCCTTCTTCAAGGCAAAACGTTAGAGGCGCATGATTATCTCAAGAAGGCGTACTCTATTGGAAGTGCGAGAGCATTTCGAGACCAGCCCAAGCTCTATTTGAAAATAGCAAAAAGTAAGGCTTTGGATGAAAAGGAAGTACTATTTCAATTTTCAGGGTTTAATGTAAATTACAGGATTTTGAGTGAGATAAAAGGAGACAAATAAAGAAAAGATGAGCGGTGATTATCCATGAGAATTAGCATCAAGTTGAAATTCAGCTTGTTTCTGGCTGTACTGCTTATTCTTGCTCTAGGTGTGCTAAGCTATTTTGTTCTTCAAGGGGTGGAAAAGAACCAGCTGACTCAAACCGAGGTTTATCTGGCCCAGCACGTCAAAACGGTTAATCTGCGGGTGAAGCAGACTTATTATACAGGAACGCGGATGGAGCCGCAGATATTTATGAGGCAGCGGGGCCGGGGACTGGCTACGGAGCTGGCCGGATTTACCGGACTGGGAGTCACGCTTTATGATGCGCAGGGGCTCCAGGTAGGCACCTCTATTCAAGACCCTCCAGTGGTAGACCAGCAAAGTGAAGTGAATGCTGCCCTGGCCTATGCGTTGCACAATAAAATAGCATATGAGGTTGTGGGGGACACACTCCTGTATCTGGCGCCGCTCCAAGGGCCGGAGGAACAAATGGGGGTAGTTCAGTTGCAATATTCACTCAAAAGCTCGCAGAGTTTTCTGCGAACCCTCCAGAATTTGTTCCTGACTACAGGGATCGCGGTACTTTTACTAAGCTTCATCATCGGATATTTGTATTTTAACCGGGCAGCCGCAGCTATTGGACGGTTGAAAAAGGCGGCAGAGGATATCCGCCGCGCCGAATATATCCAGGCTCCTCCGGTTAGGCGAAAGGATGAGCTGGGCGAGTTGGCCGAGGGCATCTACTTTATGAGCAAGGAGATTGAGCAGAGTATTGCTGCCAAAGATGAAGAGCAACGGAAGCTGCAACTGGCTATCCACAAGCTCCAAGCGCTGGAGCAGCAGCAGAAGCAATATATCGGCAACATTAGCCATGAATTCAAGACACCGTTGACCTCCATTAAAGCTTACGTGGATCTGCTGAATATGTACGACGATGATCCCAAGCTGCTGTTGGAAGCCAAGGCCAGCATCGCCAAGGAAACTCAGCGGCTATATGAAATGGTGGAGAAGGTGCTACAGGTGTCGGCGCTGGAAAAATATGATTTTGAGTCACAGGCCGAGCTGTTGGAGGTTGCAGAGGGGCTGCGGGATGTTTGTGCACGTATGAGTGGCAAGGCAGAGCGCTTCGGAATCACTATTTCCTGCGATGCGGAGCCAGCCCACATCTGGATTGATAAAGAGAGCTTTATGCATATTTTTATTAATTTGCTGGATAATGCGATCAAATACAATGTTCCTCAAGGAACTATTCATGTTCACAGCGAGCTTAGGGACAACCGGGTAAGGATCACGATCCGTGATTCCGGCATAGGCATTCCTGAGGAAGCCAGAGAGAGGATTTTCGAGCCTTTCTACACGGTCAACCGCGATCGATCCAGGCAATCGGGCGGCACGGGACTGGGACTGTCACTGGTTCGCAATCTGGTTGAGAAGCAGAATGGAAGCATTACGCTACTGGAGACGGAAGGTGAAGGTTCGGTCTTCGAGCTGTCTTTTCCAGCCACTTAATAGGTCTGTACTCTGCATCAAAGCTACTCAAAAAGTTTACAACTTGGAAACAAGCAGCCGTGGTTTGGAAATACTCCTCCGGTATGCTTAGAGCAGGCTAAGGCTACACAGGACTCAAGATTAGGCTTCCACAGCGAGTTTTGTACGAATCGAATTCAATCATGTCCATGCTGTACAAATCTTTAGGGGGAATCATGCAATGAACGCAAATATCCACAGCAAGCTGGGCAAGACAGGACTCATACTGCTCGCCACGGCGACTCTTATGTCCCTGACCGCTTGTACTACGGGGAACACGGAGGCGCGGCAGGTTGTAGAGAAGTCCGGCAAAAAGATTACCGTGATGGATAACACCACTGAATCCGTATACACCAAGTTGAAGCTGGAGGGCATTGCTAAGATTGAGGGTGTTCGCGGGATGGATTGGGTGAGTGAAGGCACGCTTGCGGTTGATAAAGAGAACAGGAAGCTGCCCCCCGTGATGATTGAGGGAGAAAAACGTTATCCACATAACCTCTATCAATATGATCTTGCTTCCAGTGGGGAGACGCCGCTGCTGGAGGGGGAGAAAAGCTACGGATTTGCAAAGCTGTCCCCTGACAGGAAGCATATGCTTTATCAGCAATTGTATGAATCCACAGGAATAGGCTACATCATGAATCTTGAAACCGGCGTTTCCGTGAAGATGTACGATGCAGAGTTTATGGCCGGGGAAGGCGTATGGGAGGATACAGGTCACGTTATTTTTCCCAATATGGAAGGGGACATTATCAGGGCTGATGTGAATGGAAAGAGTGAAGTCGCGGTCAAGACTGGACAGAGAAGTGTTTCTAGCGTAGCTCCGTCGGGAAATACGATCTACTATGTCGCTATGGGGAAATGGATCGCCTATGATATCGAAACCAAGCAATCCGAAGTCCTGAAAAAAGACATCTGGGCGGTCCTTCCTTCCCCGGATGGCGGCACGCTGGCGGTTGTTAAACACACCAAACCCGGGGAAAACGCATTGGTTCTCTGCGATACCAAAGGGAAAGAGCTGTTCACATTGGCTACGGGTATGCAACTGTTCGGTACAAGCTGGTCGCCGGATGGCAGCAAGCTGGCCTATGCGGTTTCTGAGGATGGAGATAAATACCGTTTTTTCATTACAGAAGCAGAAACAGGGGAGCAAACTCCGGTCTTGGGCGATAATAGCATAAGTGACCAGCTACGCTGGAGCCCTTCCGGTAAAAAGCTGCTGATTCCAACAGGGGTCATGAAGGACACTGGATATCAATCTACGGCTTATGTAATCAAGTTATCTTGAGCAAAAATCATTTATTTTAAGGGGGATGACGAACGCGATGAAAATAACAGAAGTGCTCTTAAATACACACAGATTTGAAGCCATGAAAGCTTTTTACGGCTCTCTCTTGGGCCTGGAGGTTCTGGAGGAAACCGCTTCACGGTTATCATTTGGAGCTGGCGAATCGGTTCTTGCTCTTCAGGAAAATTCCCTCATGGAGAATGAGTTTTATCACGTTGCGTTTGCGATTCCAACCAATAAGTTCATAGAGGCAAAACAATGGGTAATCGACCGGGGCATCTCATTGATTTCAAGAACCAGAGAGGATGAGTTTCTTTTCGAAAGCTGGAATGCAACAGCACTTTACTTCTATGATCCTGATCATAACCTCATCGAGTTCATTGCTCACCATTCGCTCGACAACGCAGTAGATGAAGCTTTCGGGCCAAAGCATTTACTTCGTATAAGTGAGATTGGCCTTCCAGTCGATAATGTTCCGGAATGTTGCAAAACTATCACAGCAATGTTCCAAATTGATTCATGGGGTGAGGCCGGGAAGCAATTCACTCCTCTAGGGGACGCGGAAGGATTATTAATTGTAATAGACAAGCAGCGGCCTTGGTTCCCGGACGATAGGATGCCGTGTGGGTTCAACACCAAGATCGTGATTAAAGGTGCAGGTTCTGCCAGTCTTTCGCTTCAAAATGGCTTGTACGAATTGAGATCAACCTGATTAATTAGATAAAGGGGATTAGCAAAAAGGCATACTTTTTGAAACAAAAAAGAGTGGCCCTTATCTCAAAATAAATATGGCTCAGAGAACCATTTTTATTTCTTTGGCAAGTTCGGATAACTTTTGATTTCTAAGATGCTCATCCATTTTGGTCTCCGCTGAAACCATTACTTTTTGAATTAAGCATTCTGCTTCATGGTTCATACAACAGTCGAACAAAGAAGTTGCGCCTTCAATTGCATGAATAACATCCAGGAACGAAATATCCTCCCAGTTCCGCTTCAATCTATAACCGCCATTGGCACCCGAAGTAGATTCAATCATTCCCGCCTTGACCAGCTTGGTCAGTATTTTGGACAAGTAAGTAGGCGAAACCCCTTGTCGATCCGCCAACTGTTGTACACCAACAGGCTTATTATTAGGGGGTGATACTACCAGAAAAAGCATGGTGTGAAGGGCATAGTTCGTCGCTTTAGAATACTTCATGCTCGGTGATCACCTCAATTCAGGATTTAATCTATATATAATATCCTTTATGATGCGGCATCGTCAAATTTTGAATGCTCCGACAGGGTGCACAAAAATTAGCGCCCTAATATTCAATATGTATCCACGGGTGTCCACACTCACCCCCAAATACTGCATAAAATATCCCGGATGAACAAAGAGGAGGTGCAGTGAAAACAATGATACACATGGAACCCATACAAGTGGGTAAGCATACATTTATCGGAGTTGAGGTCAAACTGCCTAAAACAACGCTGTTGACTATCTCCAACTCCCATGGTTACATCATGTGCGGCGCACTGGATGTCGGATTGCTGAATGAACGGCTGGGAGATCGGAAAATTCTTGCCGCACGAGCTGTGGGTGTAAAAACGCTGCGCGAATTGTTGGAAGCGCCCATGGAGTCGGTGACGACGGAAGCGGAGCAGCTTGGAATTAAGCCGGGTATGCCGGGGTATGAGGCACTTTTGAAGCTGGTCTAAGTGGAGCTTTTGCTGCACAAAGGTAGAAAAACGCGAAAAAACCGGGGCTGCTTCGCTCCGGTTTTTTCAAATAGAAAAGTTACATTTTATCGAGTAAAACGATTTCGCTTTCATACGAGCTGCATGGCCTGGCAAACGAATTAATCCGCAAATAAAGCGGGCAGGCTGTCGCTAAAGGGAGCTTGGACGATCCCTTTTTCGGTAATGATGGCGGTAATGTATTCATGAGGCGTAATGTCGAAAGCCGGGTTATAGACCTTGATGCCCTGTGGGGCTGTCCTTTTGCCGAAGCTTTCGGTGACTTCCTCCGCAGGACGCTCCTCGATGGGAATGTCTGCGCCTGTAGCAGTATGCAAATCAATCGTAGATAGCGGTGAAGCTACATAAAAAGGGATGCCATGTGCCTTGGCCAGCACAGCTAAGCTGTAAGTGCCGATTTTGTTGGCGACATCGCCATTAGCCGCCACTCTGTCCGTGCCAACGATGACGGCCTGGACCCATCCTTTGGCCATGACCATACCTGCCATGTTGTCACACAGCAGGGTTACATCAATGCCAGCCTGCTGGAGCTCAAACGCGGTCAGACGCGCCCCTTGGAGCACGGGACGTGTTTCGTCGGCAAACACTTTCAGGTGTATGCCGTTTTCATGTGCAAGGTACATGGGCGCGAGTGCCGTCCCGTATTTCGCTGTCGCCAGTCCGCCTGCATTGCAGTGAGTGAGCACGCCCATACCGTCTTCGAATAGAGGTAAAGCATGGACGCCGATCAGGCGGCATACTTCCTCATCCTCTGCCTGAATGGATATAGCTTCACGCTCCAATCCGGCATTCCAATCCTCGACCCGTCCTTCGGTCGCTTCGGCGGTTAGTTCTTTGGCCCGCTTCTTCATGCGGTCCAGCGCCCAGAACAGGTTCACTGCGGTCGGTCGTGATGTAGCTAAATGCCCGCAAACGCTGTGTACATGCTCCAGCCATCCAGCAGCATCGGTTCCGCCGTAAGCGGAAGCACCCAGCACGACGCCGTAGGCCGCAGCCATTCCGATGGCTGGCGCACCGCGTACCTTCATGGCATGGATGCCATCCCACACTTCCTCGGCTGTGAACAAATCCAGCATCACGATGGATTCGGGCAGCAGGCGCTGGTCCAGCATGGACAAGTGGTCACCTTTCCACACCAGCGACGAGAGAGCCTGACCAGGCGCGATTGCTTCATTGAAAGCTTTAGTCGTAGATTCTTTATTTTCACTCATATCCATTAAGCTCCTTTAGTTGGGGTAGCCGTTGCTGTCTGAATAATGTCTCCCAATTCACGGATCGAATGCACCTCGCGATTGCGGAGAACCAAGGCTTTTCCTATAGATAACGCCAGTCTTTCCGCTGCTTCCTTGATCGCAGGATCGGCAATCGTGTCTATATCGGCCACATGCGACAAGCTGATGATCCGGCGGATGACCTTGCAGCCTGCAAAGCCAATCGTATCTTGCAGCACTTTCTGGAGGTACAAGTCCTGATATCCCGGCGTGCGGGCCATGTGGTCAGTAACATGCTGGTCCCACAGTTTGCGGAACCCGCACTCAAACTGCTCCCATACCTGAATGGCAGTCTCTAAAAGCCAGTCACGGCGTTCCTGTACAGCTGTCTCGCCAGAAGTCCATCCAGGTTGTGCTGCATAGTTCAACAGCAGATTGGCAATCACCGCTCCGATATCAAAGCCCATCGGTCCGTAGTAGGCAAACTCGGGATCAATGACTTTAGTGGACTCCGCTGTTACAAAAATACTGCCTGTATGAAGATCGCCGTGCAGAAGCGCTTCTGTCCGTGTCAGAAACTTCTCTCGCAGCAAAGCTACTTCCAGATGAATGGCCTGATCTGTACGAAGCGCCTCTGCCTCGTCTTCGATATAGGAACCGTAGTTGTTATTGTCTGAAAACCGATAAGGCTCGTCCAAAATAAGATCCTCGGTGATTTTACAAAGATCCGGGTTGATAAAGCGCTTGACCAGCTCTTTTTTGTCCTGCTGATTCATGCCCAGATCCGAGGTAAAAAAGAGCGTACGCGCCAGAAACTCTCCAATATGGTCAGCAAAATGCGGATATGTGTTTCCTTCGATTAATCCTTTGCGCATGATTGTGTACGAGCTTAGATCCTCCATCACAGTCAAGGCGAGTTCATCGTCATAGCCGAGCACCGCAGGAACGAGCTCAGGGCAAATGTGGTGCTCCTTCTGAAGCGCCTCGCGTTCAATACGGGCACGATCCAGTGACAGCGGCCAGGATTCACCTACGATTTTCACATAGGGAAGCGCCTGTTTGGCAATGATACTCTTGTCAGATTCAGAATCCGTAATATGAAAAACCAGATTCAGGTTGCCATCACCGATTTCGCGGCATTCCAGACGAGCATCCTGACTAAAAAATCCGGGGATGCCCTTCACGAATTCAATTGCTTCTTCTGTTGTTAAAGGATGATATTGGGACAACGAAGTCACCTCCATAAAATGTGCTTAAGTCGATTTTCCAAAAATACTAAAAGATTAAACCAACCATTTTGCTTGGATAGAGCCAAGTATAACGAAAAACGCTTGAATTTTGTACATTTTTTTTACGAAACGCCGGAAGAGCACTCAGGAACTCTGTTATTTTGTTTCGTCTCTATACTGGAAGGGTAAATAATAAACAGACGTCCGGCAGGCGAAATACCGTGCCCGCTGGCGTCTTCCCGTCAGAATGACGGTGGATGAATGTGTAAACGTTCCTGAATGATCAATTTGATGAAAAAGGAAGGGATTTATTATGGCTAAAACAACAAGCAACTCGAAAAATACGCAAACGAAATCGGTGGAAGAACTGTTAAACCGTCAGGTGGCTAATCTGAATGTGCTATATGTGAAGATTCATAACTATCACTGGTATGTGAAAGGCTCCAATTTTTTTACACTCCATGTCAAATTTGAAGAGCTATATAATGAAATTACGCTAAAAATGGACGAGATCGCTGAACGCCTGCTGGCGCTGAAAGGTTCTCCTTCCGCAACGTTAAAAGAATATTTGGAGTTGTCCTCGATTCACGAGGCAAGTGGTAATGAGGATGCGCCGAAAATGGTACAAACGCTGATTGAGGACTTTGCCACCGTCTGTGAGGAATTTCAGGAAGGGATTGAATTGGCAGAAAGTACTTCTGATCAGCCAACCGCAGATTTGCTGATTGGTTATAAGGCGGATCTGGAAAAACATATGTGGATGCTTCGCTCTTATCTGGGCTAACCATAACAATGATGCTGAAAGCTTGATTCTGACAGTTAAATTCTTATCCCGATAGAAGTGGGACCGTGTTCTGAAATAAGCGCTACACATGTAAAAACGCTACTGACATCATGTTGTCGGTAGCGTTTTTATGGCTGAAAAAGACAATTTACAGCATTTTAATGTTTTTTCATAGATGGGGTACGATTATGATGGGATATGCGGTAATGATGAATAATTACGCTATAATATAAAATAGGAAGCAGAAAATCACGGTAAAATGCACCTTTCTTCTTCATTGTTCAGCATATTGGCTTTTAAACACACTTCGTATTTAGATGGGTTCGTATGTTATTTTGCCATTTGTGAGCTGAGTTAGTATGAATATTTTATGAAGAAAGTCGCTTAACGTGTGTCTGTTGGTTGCACCCTTAAAGATATTTATTATAAAATAACTTGAGAATCATTGAGAATCAGTTTAGAATGATTATAAATAAATTTTTAAATATTTCGCTTGCTTGAAATCAGGGGGCTCCCCTGTTTAAATATACTTTCTGATTTCGACACCACACTACAAATTTTGGAGGGTATTCCGAATATGGCTACAAACTTTAAGATTGAAGGTCTCAAAGCGACCATTGAAGGCAAGGAAATTCTGAAAGGCATCAACCTCGAAATGAAGGGCGGAGAAATCCATGCCATCATGGGTCCTAACGGAACGGGGAAAAGTACATTGGCTTCTGCTTTGATGGGGCATCCCAAATATGAAGTCACAGATGGCAAAGTAACTTTGGACGGAGAAGACGTTCTGGACATGGAAGTGGACGAGCGCGCACGTGCGGGATTGTTCCTGGCTATGCAGTATCCGAGTGAAATTGCAGGGGTAACCAACTCCGACTTTTTGCGTAGTGCAATTAACGCACGCCGTGAAGAAGGACAGGAAATTTCCCTGATTAAATTTATCCGCCAAATGGAAAGCAAAATGAAGGAACTTGAAATGAATCCTGAGTTTGCTCACCGTTACCTGAATGAAGGTTTCTCCGGTGGTGAGAAAAAACGGAATGAAATTTTGCAAATGATGATGATCGATCCGAAAATCGTCATTCTTGACGAAATCGACTCCGGTCTGGATATTGACGCTTTGAGAATCGTGGCTAGCGGTGTCAATGCTATGCGTTCCGAAGAGCGCGGTTTCCTCATCATTACTCACTACCAGCGTCTGTTGAATTACGTTAAGCCTGATTTCGTACATGTCATGATGCAAGGACGCATCGTTAAATCCGGTGGACCTGAGCTGGCTGAGCGTCTGGAAGCGGACGGTTACGACTGGATCAAGGAAGAACTGGGTATCGTTGATGAAACTGTAGGACAAGAGGCGTAAGCCGGAAGCGAGGAGGAAAACTAATGAGTACACAAACAATCCTTCCGGTAGATTCCGAGCAACTGCGTGTTCTGTCCGAACGTAACGGCGAGCCGTCATGGCTGACCGCAGACAGACAAAAAGCACTTGAGCTTGCAGGCAAACTGGAGCTTCCGGTATTTGAAAAAACTAAAATCGAACGTTGGAATCTCAACGATTACGGTCAACATAAAAACAGCGAGGCGATTGCATCGGTGGGGCAGGTTCCCGCAGCGATTGCCGATCTGGTAAAAGATCAGCAGGAGGGCGGTCTGATTATCCAGCGCAACTCCGGCGCGGTATATGTGAAGCTGAGCGAGGAATTGGCAGCGCAAGGCGTTATTTTCACGGATCTGCAAACGGCGGTTAAGGAGCATGGTGATTTAGTTAAAGCTCATCTGAATACGGTCATTAAGACGGATGAAAATTCATTGTCCGCGCTGCACGCAGCGATCTGGAACGGTGGAGTATTCGCTTATGTGCCGAAGAATGTGGAGTTAAGTGTTCCGCTTCAGGCTGTTTTCCTGACAGATGATGCGACGGCGACGTTTGCACCTCACGTACTGCTCATTGCTGAAAGCCATAGCTCCGTAACGTACGTAGACAACTATGTATCTGCGGATTTGGCAACACCTGTCATTCATAATGGCGCAGTAGAAGTGGTAGCGAATGCAGGAGCCAAGGTGCGCTATGCAACGGTGCATCAGCTTGGAGAGCAAGTAACGGATATTTCCATCCGCCGTGCTACGTTGGGTAATGACGCAGCTATCGAATGGATTGTCGGAGAAATGAACTATGGCAATACAGCGAGCAACACGATGTCCGTGCTGAAAGGCAACGGCTCCAACTCGGATGCCAAGATTATTGCTGTAGGCTCCGGCTCGCAAAAGCTGAACTATACGACACAAGCACAGCATTTTGGCAAAAGTTCAGCCAGCCAGATGATTACACGCGCAGTTATGCGTGAAAATGCATCTTCCATTATTAACGGTATTACGAAAATTGAAAAAGGTGCTACCAAAGCAGACGGCCAGCAAACAGAACGTGTTCTCATGCTTAGCCCGAAAGCGCGTGGTGACGCTAACCCGATCCTTCTGATTGATGAGGATGATGTGACCGCAGGTCACGCAGCTTCGGTCGGTCAGGTGAATCGTGAACAAGTGTATTACTTGATGTCCCGCGGGATTAGCCGTGCAGAAGCTGAACGCTTGATTATTTATGGCTTCCTGGCACCTGTCGTTTCTGAAATTCCGCTCGAAGGACTTCAACAGCAGCTGCAAAGCCTTGTTGAAAGGAAGTTAGGCCAATGAATACTGCATTGATCCGTGAACAGTTCCCGATTTTACATCAGGAGATTAACGGTCATCCGCTGGTTTATTTGGATAATGCGGCCACTTCGCAAAAACCGCTGGCGGTCATTGAGGCGATCAAGCACTACTACGAATATGATAATTCGAACGTTCATCGTGGAGTGCATACCTTGGGCAGCCGTGCTACGGATGCTTATGAAGGTGCGCGGGAGAAGGTAGCCCGCTTTCTGAATGCAAAGCGCAGTCAGGAAATTATTTTCACAAGAGGAACGACAACGGCGCTGAATCTGGTTGCTTCTTCCTATGGCAGAGCCAACTGTCAGGAAGGTGATGAGATTGTCATCACACCGATGGAGCATCACAGCAATCTGATTCCGTGGCAACAGGTAGCCAAAGCCACAGGCGCAACTTTAAAATATATCCCGCTTCAAGAGGACGGTAGCGTTGATCTTGCTGACGTGGAGAATACCATCACTGAAAACACAAAAATTGTAGCCATTGCGCATGTCTCCAATGTGCTTGGCGTTGTGAACCCGGTCAAAGAGATTGCAGCTATTGCGCATCGCAAAGGCGCAGTCATCGTTGTAGACGGTGCACAAAGCACGCCACATATGAAAGTAGACGTGCAAGACATTGATGCTGACTTTTATGCTTTTTCTGGTCACAAAATGTGTGGTCCTACAGGGATCGGGGCACTGTACGGCAAGAAGGCGCTGCTGGAAAACATGGAGCCGATTGAGTTCGGCGGGGAAATGATCGACGATGTGGGATTGTATGAATCCACATGGAAGGAGCTGCCTTGGAAATTCGAAGGCGGAACCCCGATCATTGCCGGAGCTGTCGGCTTGGGAGCTGCCATTGATTTTCTGGAAAGCATCGGGCTGGACGCGATTGCACAGCATGAAAGCCGTCTGGCCAACTATGCTCTCAAACGTCTCCGTGAAGTGGATGGCTTGACGATTTACGGTCCTGCTGAACGTCATGTAGGACTCGTAACATTCAATCTGGATGATGTACATCCGCATGATGTAGCGACCGTGCTGGATAGTAAAGGGGTGGCTGTACGTGCAGGCCATCACTGTTGCCAGCCATTGATGCGCTGGTTGAAAGCCAGTGCAACGGCGCGAGCCAGCTTTTACCTCTATAACACGGAAGAGGAAGTCGACGTTTTGATCAGCGCCCTAATCCAAACGAAGGAGTATTTTGGCGATGCAACTTGATGACTTGTACCGACGTGTAATTATGGATCATTATAAAAATCCGCGGAATCGCGGACGTTTTGAGGATGACGTGGTCACGGTCGATTTGAACAATCCTACGTGTGGTGACCGGATTTCTCTTCAGCTCAAGACGAAGGACGGCGTTGTCGAGGATGCCCGTTTTACAGGAGAAGGCTGTTCAATCAGTATGTCCTCCGCTTCAATGATGACAGAGGCGGTTAAGGGAAAAACGATTGATCAGGCACTGGATATGGCGAATCGCTTCTCTTCTCTGATGAAGGGTGAAGCCGCCGAATTCGACGATTATGAAGAGCTGGAAGCTTTGTCAGGTGTCAATAAGTTCCCGGCCCGTATCAAATGTGCGACTTTGGCCTGGAATGCGCTGCGCAAAGGAATTGATGAAAAACAATAATTTAACTAGAATAGAGGAGGTTTGAGAAACATGGCCAAGAAAGCACCGGAAATGGAAGAGTATAAATATGGCTTTCGTGACGAGCACAAATCCATTTTCCAAACAGGTAAGGGTCTCACTCCGGAAATCGTAAAGGAAATCTCCAAAATTAAGGATGAGCCAGAATGGATGCTGGAATTCCGTCTGAAAGCACTGAAGCAGTTTGAAAAAATGCCTATGCCAAACTGGGGCGGAGATATGAATGATCTGGATTTCGACGATATCCAGTACTATGTAAGACCCTCCGAGAGGCAAGGAAAAACGTGGGAAGAAGTTCCTACGGAAATTAAGGAAACCTTTGATAAACTGGGGATTCCTGAGGCGGAGCAAAAGTTTCTGGCTGGTGTATCCGCACAGTATGAATCCGAGGTTGTTTACCATAGCATGCAAAAGGAACTCGAAGATCAGGGCGTTATTTTCATGGACACCGATACGGCGCTGCGTGAGCATCCTGAAATTCTGAAAGAGTATTTTGCGACAGTTGTACCTCCTGCGGACAACAAGTTTGCAGCACTGAACAGTGCGGTATGGTCAGGCGGAAGCTTTATCTATGTACCGAAGGGTGTAAAATGTGAAGTTCCATTGCAGGCTTACTTCCGTATTAACTCGGAAAACATGGGACAATTCGAGCGTACACTCATTATTGCCGACGAGGACAGCTTCGTTCATTATGTAGAAGGCTGTACGGCTCCGATTTACAGCACGAACTCGCTGCATAGCGCAGTGGTGGAAATCATTTGTAAGAAAAATGCACGCGTTCGTTACACAACGATCCAAAACTGGGCACCAAACATCTTTAACCTGGTGACCAAACGTGCGGTTGCAGAAGAAAATGCAACGATGGAATGGGTCGATGGTAACATCGGTTCCAAGCTGACGATGAAATACCCGGCAGTTGTGCTGAAAGGCCGTGGAGCTAAAGGTATGGTTTTGTCCATTGCAGTTGCAGGCAAAGGCCAGCATCAGGATGCAGGGGCGAAAATGATCCACTTGGCACCAGATACGACATCGACGATTGTATCCAAGTCGATCAGTAAGCATGGCGGTAAAGTAACGTATCGCGGACTGGCTTCATTCGGTCGTCAGGCTCAAGGGGCAAAATCGAATATCAAGTGTGATACGTTGATTTTGGATAATCAGTCGACCTCGGATACGATTCCTTATAATGAAATCATGAACGACGACATTACGCTGGAGCACGAAGCAACGGTTTCCAAGGTATCGGAGGATCAGTTGTTCTATCTGATGAGCCGTGGTTTGACCGAAGCAGAGGCGACACAAATGATCGTTATGGGCTTTATCGAGCCGTTCACCAAAGAACTGCCGATGGAGTACGCGGTCGAGATGAACCGTTTGATCAAGTTCGAAATGGAAGGTTCCATAGGATAATTCTCGCTTTACGAGGGTTATGTTGGGGCTGAGCCATGATGCGATGATGTCTATCAGGCGTGTGTCCGTAACATAAAAAGAGACTGTCCTTCGTAGGGAAGAACCTGCGGATCAAGGACAGTCTCTTTTTATTCGCGTAGTCTGTGTATGAGCAGAACGAGTTCGCAGATCAGGATTCCAGATAAATTTCATCAATGGATACATGTCGCTCTCTGGACAAATCTATATACTCATTTTCATTAATTTTCACTAAAGGTCTGAAATAATCGGCAGGATTGTTCAAAATAATCGTTCCCGTCTGACCCGAAGTCAGAAGGACCTGCTTGTTAATAAAGTTCGGAAGCATATGCCGGATGAAGACTTGGGTGGCTTCCGGGTTCAGATGTCCGAAGCTCATGCTGTGCAGCTCGCGCAGTACGGTGAGCAGCTCCTGCTTCGTCTGGTACACACGGTTGGAGATCATAGCGCTATATACGTCTGCAATTGCCGTAATACTGGCGAAAGGATGAATATCCTTCTTGAACAGTCCGTTCGGGTATCCGCTTCCATCTTCTCTTTCGTGATGCTGCAGGGCGACGATTGCCGAAATCTCATCACTTGTTGAGTTGCGAATGATATCATAGCCGTAGAGGGAATGTTTTTTCATTTCCTTAAATTCTTCAGGCGTCAGCTTACCAGGTTTATTCAAAATCTCATCCGGTATCATGGACTTGCCTATATCGTGTAAATATCCGGCTTTACCAGCGGTATAGGCTTCTTCTTCTGTATATCCAAGCCATGTGGCAATGTAATATGACAGTACACCCACTTGGAGAGAATGATTGTACGTATAGTGATCTCCCCGTTCCATGAGCAGCAGCAGAGATACGACATCTTTTTGATGAGTCAGCTCTGAAACGAGGGGGCTGAGCAGCTCATCGACTCGAGATTCATCAAATTTGCCGGTTGAGGCAGCTTTGAGAAACATGCTTTCAAAGCCATGAATAGTCTGCTCCATGAGGGGAACGGCACGTTTAAGGGATTCGGGAGAAGCGGGAACATCGGGGGCAAAGTCAACCGGAATGCTCGCTGAACCGGCATCAATGTCGATATAATCGACACCATGCATGATGAGCTTGGAGATATCGTCGTGCTGAAGCTGGGTACCCCGAATCATGACGGGTACACCGTGTTCATTGTATGTATCGGATCTGAGAAGATCTCCTGGCTTGGCATCGGTAACGTGAACTCTCATGCGCTTAACCTCCTTATTGTCGTAAATTTGTCGAAAATACGAAGCAAACCTAATATATCAAGAATAATATGGGATGACAACGACTAATTCACTATTATTCCTAGCTGTAAAATAGGTCCCAGGAACCCGTCTCTTCTCAGAGGTATACGAGGGCATTGTGACTTTGCTTCTCCCCGTGACTGTTTCTTGAGACAACACAGTAGCTAAATTGTCAGTTGTAGCGCCCCCACCGACATGTACCATAATGGGAAATAACATGGTATGCTTAAACATTAGAAGCAACAGAGTCGATATATAAACTATAGAGGAGGGCGGTTATGGAGATGACGACCCAGCAAACGTTAACCATTTTGCATACCAATGATATACATAGTCATTTTGGCAGTATGCCTTCGATAGCCGCGATGATTAATGAACGAAGAGCCGCATTAGGAGATGCGCTGCTTGTGCTGGATATGGGAGACCACATGGACCGGATGGCCCCCGAAACGGAAGGAACGCTGGGTGGGGCGAATGTGGATGTGATCAATTTGACGGGGTACGATGCGATTACGATTGGTAACAACGAGGGTCTGACTTTTACCCCGGATATTCTTGCACAGGCCTATGCGGGAATTCACTGCCCGGTTGTATGCGGCAACATTAGGGAGAGTGCCACAGGGATGAAGCCCTTGTGGATGACGGATTCACTCATTTTGGACAAGGTGGGGTTTAAGATAGGCTTGCTCGCAGTGACGGCTCCTTTCGGCGAGTTCTATCAATTGCTGGGATGGGATGCACTCGATCCGTTTGAGGTATTGGGCGAGCAAATTCCGTCCCTGAGAAAGCAGGTCGATGTTCTGGTTGTGATGTCGCATTTGGGTTTACCTTCGGATAAGAAACTGGCATCGCGGTTTTCGGAGATTGATGTGATTCTTGGAGGCCATACCCATCATGTGCTGGAGGAACCGCTGTGGATCGGGAGCACAGCTCTATGTGGGGCTGGCAAGTATGGAACGCTGCTGGGTGAAGTGGCACTAAGCCGCAACAGTAGTCATGAACCGTTTCGGGTTACGTCAGGCGGCGTAGCTCCTGTAGACCACACACTGCTGGACGAAAAGGTGGCATCTGCCATTGTACTGCATCGGAGACAGGCAGAGCGTGCCATGGAGAGTACAGTGGCGGTGACGGATCGGAAGCTGGAGATTGCATATGATCGGGAGTCTCCTTTCGGAAATTTGCTGGCACAATCGGTGTCACATTTTACGGGAACCGCTATTTCTCTTGTGAATGCGGGCCAACTGCTTGGCCCTTTACCTCAAGGTGATATCAGCAAAGGAATGCTGCATTCCTTATGCCCTTCGCCAATTAATGCCTGTGTCATGAAGCTGTGGGGAAGAGACATCCGGCTGGCGCTGGAGCAGTCCTTGCTACCGGAATTTGCGGACAAGAAAATAACGGGATTTGGCTTTAGAGGTAAAGTGCTTGGTACGATGTGTGTGGAAGGTCTGGAGATTCAATATGACACGACTCGCGCTCCTTATGATAAAGTGACGGATATACGTGTAGTGGGTCGTTCATTGGAAGAAGATGAGCAATATACGGTAGGCACGTTGGATATGTTCACTTTCAGAGCAGGTTATGAAGTGCTTGCGAACGGAACGGAACTCCGATTTATGCTTCCAGAATTTTTGCGGGATTTGATTGAAATGGAGTTGAAGCGTCCGGGCGCGATGGAAGAGTGTTTTGCAGCTAGGTGGCTTCAGGTATCACAACAATCGGGAGAGGATTAAGTTGCGACTGGTACCTGTTACATTATTAAGAGCCGGCATGAAGCTGGGCAAAAAAATATACAATGAAAATGGAATGGTGCTGCTCTCGGAGGGTGTTGAGCTTACTTCGCGATTGATTGAACGTCTAGGCCAAGTCGGAATTGGATATGTATACATTGAGGATGCGGTGACAGAAGATATCGTAATTCCCGAAATGATCCATGAACAGACGAGGAAGATGGCGCTACAGGAGATCAAGAAGCAGTTTCAGGGTCAGACATCCTACTCCGTAGATCATAAGCACCAATACTTTGGCAAGTCATTTTATAAGGTGATGGAGTCCATTCTGGACGATATCGGAGGCCGTCAGGATGCCGTCATTATGCTGATGGATATCGGGGCGGCAGATCAGGATCTGTATCATCATTCATTGAATGTATGTCTGTATTCACTTGTACTAGGAATATCCAACGGATACAATAACAACCAGCTCATGGAGCTGGGCATAGGTTCACTATTGCACGATATTGGTAAAATGAAAATTTCACCTCAAGTGCTCTATAAGCCGGGCAAATTGACGGACGAGGAATACGAGCACATGAAAACGCACACGGTGATCGGCTATAAGCTACTTAAAGACGAACCGGGAATTCCCCTGCTGTCGGCTCACTGTGCATTACAGCATCATGAACGTATCGACGGCAGCGGATATCCGAACGGCTGGAAGAAGGACCAAATCCACGAATACGCCAAATGGATCGGCCTGGCAGACTCATACGATGCGATGACAGCAAGTCGAATATACAAGCAGCCATTGTTGCCCTATGAAGCAATGGAGGTGCTGTATGCCGGTGCGGGCACGTTGTATGAGCAACGGATGCTGGAGGCATTCCGCGATTGTGTAGCTATATACCCGCTGGGGCTCTCCGTGATGCTCAATACGGGGGAAGAAGGGGTTGTGGTGCGCATACACTCCAAAATCCCACAAAGGCCCGTTATTCGCATTGTGAGGGATCGGGACGGACAGGAACTGAAAGCGCCTTACGACGTGGATCTGTCCGTATCTCTTTCGGTGATGATTACCAACACACTGGGTGCTACAGCTTCCCCTTTTGGAGCAATGCACGTGGATTAGCAAATGAAGTGGCAGAAAATATGCAGCTACTTTACACATCATGATATGATATTCATACGTCTTTTGAGGTTAATAACAGAAATAAGGTGAAAAATAATGACAGTTCTACAAAACAACACACTTTCACAAATATCACCAGCATATGATCCGTGGGACCCGATTGTCTCGCTGCGCACACATGGCCGTCATTTGCTGACAAGTGTGGAAATGACCGTGACGCATCTGTGCAATATGCGCTGTGAGCACTGCGCTGTGGGCGACATGCTTGTTATGAAGGAGGCTCCCTTCCTTCCGTTAGATCTGATGCTGAAACGACTGGATGAAGTCGAGCATCTGGAGACGATCAGTATGACAGGCGGAGAACCCGCTTTGCTCGATAAAACGGTGGACGAAGTGATCGTTCCGCTGCTGAAATATGCCAAAGAGCGTGGTATTCGCTCGCAAATCAACTCCAACCTGACATTGGATATTCGCAGATATGAGAAGATGCTCCCTTATCTGGATGTCATGCATATATCGTTTAATTATTTGAATGCCGACGATTTTTATGAAGTGGGTTTTGCAAATACCGGACGTCCGACTCCACGCGCGGGGGCTGTTCGTCTTTATGAGAAAATGGTGGAAAATGCCCGCAGGTTGAGCGAAATGGGTATGTTTATTTCTGCCGAATCCATGATTAATTACCGTACTCACACGAAGCTGGATGGTATTCATCAGTTGATTAATGAAATGGGCTGTCGACGGCATGAGGTTCATCCGATGTACGCATCGAATTTTGCCTCTACCTTGCCTGTCCTTTCTCTCGACGATATGCGCAACTCCATTCATAAGCTGCTGGATGTGCGCAATCAGGATATGTGGATGCTGTTTGGCACGCTGCCGTTCTTTGCCTGCTCAGACCGGGAAGAAGACCGCAAGCTGCTTCGCCGACTGCGTCAGGAACCGAATATTACGGTGCGTAATGATCCGGACGGAAGAAACCGCGTAAATGTGAATATGTTCACGGGCAGCGTATATGTGACGGATTTCGCAGACATTCCGGCTTTCGGAAATATTCAGGAGCGCGGTCTGGACGATATTTTCGGTGAATGGCTGAATGAGCATCCGTTGAATCAGACCGTGAACTGTCATTGTGATGCCGCTGCCTGTTGCGGACCGAATCTGCTCGTAGCGGATATGTATTACAAGGGAGTCGATTTTAAATCCAGAAAAGCATTACAACTATGAGCATTTTGCATAAATCCAATTAGCGACTTTCAATCATACCATGGAGCGTTGCAAGTCAAATGATGCAAAATGCTAATTATAGAAATGGGGAGTTCGTATTGGAAGGTCATACCGAGTTTCATTGGGGATTGCTAACGGTGAATCTTCTTTTGGTACTGCTGCTCGTCTTTCTGAACGGTGTATTTGTGGCGGCGGAATTTTCGCTGGTCAAAATGCGCCAATCCCGATTGACGCAGCTCCAAAGTGAGGGGCATCGCATGGCAGGCTATGCGCTAAAGGTGAACCAGAAGCTGGATGCTTACCTGTCCGCTACCCAATTAGGCATTACGCTGGCTTCATTGGGCTTGGGCTGGATTGGTGAACCAGCAATATCCGGCTACCTGATCGAGCCACTCATGCACAAACTCGGTGTAACTGACGGTACACTGATTACAACGGTATCCGTTGTCGTCGGATTTTGCGTGATTACCTTTTTGCATATTGTATTGGGTGAGTTGGCTCCAAAGTCTTTGGCGATCCAGAAAACCGAAGGTGTGGCATTGTTTTTATCCGCTCCTTTGCTCCTTTTTTACAAGATATTTCTGCCCGTCATCTGGGTGTTGAATGCCGCGGCGAATTTGTTATTACGGGCGTTCGGCATCCAGCCTGCGAGTGAAGCAGAAGCGGCGCATTCGGAGGAAGAGATCCGTATCTTGATGAATCAGAGTGCCAAAAGCGGTGTTATTGATAAGGACGAAATCAAGCTGATGGACAATATTTTTGATTTTTCCGATTTGCTGGCCCGTGAAATTATGCTTCCTCGTACGGATATGGACTGCTTGTATACGAATTTATCGTTTAAGGAAAATCTGAAAATCATCAGTGATACCAAGCATTCTCGCTACCCGGTAGCGGTTGAGGATAAGGACCAGATTATCGGCTTTGTTCATATTACCGATCTTCTATTGGCTGAGCAGGGCGAGCAATTGGATCTGGCCTCGGTAGTGCGTCCTATTTTGAATGTGCCAGAATCCATGGAAGTGAGTCACGTGCTGCGCCTTATGCAGAAAAAGCATTCTCAGATGACTCTCGTGGTCGATGAGTACGGCGGAACGGCCGGGCTGCTGACAGCGGAGGAAATATTGGAGGAAATTGTCGGGGATCTATACGATGAATTTGAGGATGAACGTCCGAGCGTGGAGATTAAGGATAATCTCATTTCGGTGGACGGCCGTATGCTCATTGAGGATGTCAATGATCTGACCGGGGTGAACATTGAAGACGACGAAGTGGATTCCATCGGGGGCTGGCTGTTTAAAGAACTGGAAGGCAGCCCAGTGAAGGGGAAAAAGATTGAGTTTTATAACCTGACCTTTGAGGTGGAGGAAGCGACAAGGCTTCGTATTATGAGAGTGAGGATTCACCGCAAGCTCGACCCTGTGATCGAAGATGAACTTTCCGCCGATGAGTCCTGATCCATAGATATGGTTAGGGTCGGTTCCGGTATGAAAGCTATTATAGAGTGTAAAAGCAAGAGCCTTTAGATCCACGTTATCGTGGTTTTGAAGGTTCTTTTTTTATCTGTAATTTTTTGTTCGAGACTTGGGCGATGCCGCATATGTTGAATAGTAAAGCAGATGGATCAATCAAAGGAGGTCCCGGCCCGTGAAATTTCCACAGCAAGGTGAGTTTGCCCCGTTTGTCGGTCCGTTCGATCCGTGCCCGCCCGTTTTATGCAAAACCTATGTGCTTCCACCGAACCTGTTTGTACAATTTCAGCCCCCAGGTCTGCCTCAATTCAGTCCGGAGGAGGCGCTGAGGAAGGGAACGCTATGGCCTTTGTTTTACAGCCCTTATGAGTCTTGTAGAAACCAGGGGGGAGGCGAGTAAAATGGATTATCCAAATCAGGGTCAGGCCCAAAACCAGCCTCAGAATCGAAATCAGGTTGAGAACCAACAGCAGAACCCGTATCAAAGCCCCTATGCAAACCCGTATCAACAGCAAGACCATACTGAGGGCTACAATCAGAACGACAGAAACCCATACCAAGGCTATGCGCCCCAGACCAAGCCGGGTGATGCACAGTTTTATGCGCTGCTGGAGAAGCTGCAGACGGTGGATTTTGTATTGGTGGAACTGAATTTGTATCTCAATACGCACCCGGATGATTTACAGGCTATCGAACAGTTCAATAAGCTGACACAGGAAAGGACCGGGATTGCCAATGAGTACCAGATCCTGTACGGACCTCTGCAAAATTTTGGCCGTGCCTATTCCAAGTACCCTTGGGAATGGAGCCAATCCCCTTGGCCGTGGCAGGTATAGGCAGGTACAACCTTTTATAAAGGAGGAACATAAATGTGGGTATATGAAAAAAAGCTGCAATATCCCGTACGTGTCAGCAAATGTGATCCTCACATGGCCAAGTTGCTCATGGAGCAGTATGGCGGAGCGGATGGCGAGCTGGCGGCGGCTTTGCGGTATCTGAATCAGCGGTATACGATTCCGGATAAGGTTATCGGCGTACTTAATGATATAGGTACGGAAGAATTTGCTCATCTCGAAATGATTGCGACTATGATTTACAAGCTGACCAAGGATGCGAGTGTAGAGCAAATGAAGGCAGCCGGGCTGGGGGAATATTATGCGGCGCATGATCATGCGCTGTATTACCAGAGCGCAGGCGGCGTTCCTTTTACAGCGACCTATTTTCAAGCCAAGGGTGATCCAATCGCGGATTTGTATGAGGATATTGCGGCAGAGGAAAAGGCGAGAGCTACATATCAGTGGCTGATTGATTTGACAGATGATGTGGATTTGCAGGATAGTCTGAAGTTTCTGCGTGAACGCGAAATAATCCACTCGCTCCGTTTCCACGAGTCTGTGGAAATTTTGAAGGGGGAACGAGACCGGAAGAAAATATTTTGAGGGAATGGGAAATGGATATCCTAAGTACATTTTCCGTTAGAACAGTTTCACGGCGTGTGTATCACTGTAATCCAATGTATGGAAGGGGATGAGGATAAGCTTATTGTAAAATGAAAGGCGCTCCAGTTGGAAGCGCCTTTCGCAGCGTCTATACAGATGAGCAAGCATGGTTATAGGTAACTCATTCGAGAGATGATGTACTGGCAGCAGATGATGGCGCATCTTAATTAAGTCGAATGATGGTCAATGATGCGCCTGTCGCGCCGCCTCCGACCAATGTGGCAGCACCTACGGCCCCGAAAAATTGCACGCTGATGGTTGTTGCGGCTGCTACGTTCACGATAACAGTATTGTTATAAGAGGACAGCGAGATCACGGGAGACAGGACGGACCCTGGAGCCTGCACGCCGTTAATGAGCAAACGGCTGCTCAGAAGAAGACCAACTGTTGTGTTCAACTCATAAGCGATGTAGTAGGTTCCGGCGTTCGCCAGAGTCAATACATCATTAGTACCGTTGATGGTAACGCCTCCGCTCAGCGTCTGAGGCGGACCGGGGAAGGTCACGTTCGTTCCACCAAGCAATACGGTTATTAGGCCACCAGTTGTATTCGCCACAAAAGCATTCGTAGCGGTGATATTGATACCTGTGGCTCCGGTTACACCTGTGGCTCCAGCAACACCAGTAGCTCCCGTCACCCCTGTACCGGTGGCTCCCGTCACTCCTATAGATCCAGTGCCTCCGGCCGGTCCTACCGGTCCTACTGCCCCCGCCGCACCCGCAGGGCCTGTGGCCCCGACCAGACCTGTGGCTCCGGTGGCTCCGGCTAAGCCAGCAACTCCGGTAGCCCCTGTAGCTCCAACTGCTCCAGCTGCACCCGCAGTTCCTGCAGCACCTGTAGCCCCAGTGGCACCTGCGGCTCCTGTCGCACCCGTCCCCCCTGTCGGGCCGACCGGACCGCCCGCAGGACCTGTCGGTCCAGTCGATCCTGTGGGACCGGCCAGTGTGGGGGCGGCCAGCACACTTTCAAGCTTTGCTTGCAGCAGCAGCTCTTTCTTCACGGTGGTGTCCAGCACGCTTTTGACACTTTGGTCCACGGCAAGAACGTCAGCAATGGTAGCCGTTCCTCCCGTCAGCCCAGGTATCGTGCCGAGCACATATTGAATTTTTTCACCCTCGGCATTGATGATGTGACTAAGTCCCAATTCCTCAAAGGCAATGGATGATAGCAACAGGTTAATCGCGTCATCCCGTGTTAGGTTAATCGTGGGTGTTACATTGGGAATATTAGGGAAGGACATGTGAAACCTCCTTATGACATAAATCTGATGTGTTTCATACGTTGTGGCTATCGGAAATGTTTAGAATATGGAAGCAGGGGGGACAGCCATACTTTTCCGAAGGTAGGCTGTCTTTTTGGAGTGACAGGCTTTTGTTGCTGTACATAGGCGTCGAAGCCACCGGGATCGCCTGAATACATTTTGTAAACGGATTGCAATTGCTCGATTGCTTGGGGTAAATGATTCATTTGACCCGGTGGTAACGTGGAGGCCGCATGGCCTGAATCCCACTGGAACTTTAATAATTGCAGCCAGCCCAGACTGCTGGCTCTCCTTGCTTGTTGAACCTCCGAAGGAAACTGTGAGCTTTCCGAAGAAGGGGAGGAGTTGATCTGCTTTTTGAGCCAATGCATCAGGTGCTGCCCATGCTCCAAAAGGTGAAGGGAGCGTTCAATCTGATGGTACAGTCTCAGGGCCTCCTGATGTTCATCTTTGTACAGGCGGGTGGAAGGGTCGACGGACAGGAGAAATTGCAAGCGGATGATTTGTTCGAATAAGAGGGATGCAGCCGTCTCCAGGGCATCTATGGAAATAGAAATTTCAGACAGGACACTTCTGTATTCCCGCCGGAGTCGGATGTCATCATGCAAAGTGGATATAAGTGTGTTCCAATGATTTCCGACTTCCATTTGGATCAGGAGCGATATCTCCAATTGCTGGAGGGTAGAATGATTCAATTGCAGCCACAAGGGAGAGGAGATGTTTTCGTTTGTTTTGTCCGACAAAAAGGAGACCATTCGGCTTTGAGATTTGGCTAATGTGGCTAAACCTGTGTTGAGATGGGCTGCGGCTCGGAAAAGCTGGAGGACGTAAGGTTCATCTGGCGGATGGCTGCTAAACCCTTTATTCTTCATCGCATTCATCAGGGTCTCCGCAGCATTCCCAATCGTCTTTTTTGCGGCATGGATTGTGATCACCACCCTTTTTCGGGCAAGACCGACCGCTGTGATCAGGATCAGGGTAACAGTTAGACCTGCTTTCTCCATCGAGTAGTAATACGTCCTCCAGTTTGTGCTGGAGCAAAATCTGGTTATTCACCACCCCTCGCAATACTCGTTCTACACTTCGATTCAACTGCAGGATATCTTTCAGGCAAACGTCCTCGTCGTTTACGAACCGTTGTATTTTTTCACCTTCTGCATGAAGTATGCTGGACAGGCCCATTTCCTCCATAGCAATAGATGCGAGTATCATATGAATAACTTCTTTTCTCGTTAGAGAGATGAGGGGATTGATGTCGGGAATACCGGGCATAGACAAGTTCAATCTCTCCCTTCACTCCGAATTTGCATCATGGCTATGGTCAGCTGCATGGAATGCCATACCCGGTCCCGTCTCTTCCTCATCCCTGTTGTAGCTGTGAGAAATACTGTTCATTATATAAAACGCTGGGATGAGTAGGATGGTGCAGCTGGGACATACGGTGATGCAATTTTGCTTTATCAATGTCACCAATCCGGTCATAACACAGACATAATTGCAAGTGCGGAAGCCAGGTGTAATAGGACGAATTGGTTAAGGCCATCGCATCTTGTGGTGGTTCGATCAGTGTAGCCTGACGAAACCAGTAAATGGCTTGAGCATACTGTTCCGCTTCAATCAACATATTGCCAAAGGCACAGCAGAACTGGGCGCGTGGTATGTCGAGATTAAGCGTGCGAAGCAGAGCCATACGTTGCTCCTGTTTTTGACCTTGGCGGCCGTAACAATCCGCAAGCTTAAAGCAAGCAGCAATCCGGTCCTCCATCCATCCCTGATTCAGACTTAAATAGTGTTCGTACTGCTGTATGGCATCTACCGTTCGTCCGTTGTCATACAGTTCATTGCCAAAATAGTAGTGATCTCGTTCAGAAAATACGGTGCCCTGCTCCCGGTGCTTGAGGTATATGTGCAAATTTCGGTCAGTGTAAGCACGTGTTTTTTTATGGGTCACCGCCATATTGCTGTGAAAGGTGCTTCCTATCACATTCAGGAATTCGTGTACAAAACCGATCCATCTATAATTACGGTCCCGGCGGACAATTCGGTTTCTTTTGAGCTTATGCAGCGGCTGTCCCTGTTCATCCACGGATAGCACATAATCCATTGTAATGCTGTCATATGAAAGGGTGGCTTGCTTTTTCCAGTCGAGAAATGCGAGTCGGTCTTGCTCTTCCAGGATGTCGTCGGCGTCCAGCCAAAATTGATAGTCCTGTGTTGCCTGATCAAATGCATAGTTACGGGCTGCGGAAAAATCATCGCACCATTCAAAATCGTATATCCGGGCATTGAACGATGCGGCTACCTCTTGGGTGCGGTCGGTAGAGCCGGTATCGACGATAATGATTTCATCCACCAGATCATGGACTGATTTGAGGCAGGTGTGAAGTGCTTCTTCTTCATTTTTGACAATCATGCATAAGCTGACGGTTACCATGCTCTTTGTCCCTCCCAAAAAACTTGGTATAATCTCCATTTTATTAGGATGGCTTGCTCATTATGTGGGAATTTCGGTTGAACGAGTATGAGGGTATGCGTGATGATCATAAATTGAGCAGCGCTCTAATAGATTAGAAAATCAAAGTCTGATGCAAGGGGGGGAAGGCATGAGCCGGCCGTTCATTTCACTGTGCATGATTGTCAAAAATGAGGCGGAACGGATGGAAGCTTGCTTGCAAAGTGCCAAGAATGTTGTGGATGAGATTATTGTAACGGATACGGGGTCCACGGATGGGACGATAGACATTTGTCGTTCCATGGGGTGTTCCGTTGATTCGTACGAATGGGATGACAGCTTTGCAAATGCACGCAATGCGGGAATAGCCCGCGCGACAGGAGAATGGATTTTATGGCTAGATGCGGATGAAGAACTGGATCACGATGAGAGTGGACAGTTGCATGAGTTTGTAAAGGCGATTCATGCAGATACTGCTGCTTTGAAGGTACTCAACGAAATGGATGGTTTTGTATACAGTTGTCCGCAAATTCGTTTGTTCCGAAATGACATCGGGTATCAGTTTGTGCGTGATATTCATGAAAGGCTGCAACCTCCGGCGGGAAAACAGGACACCCCAGAAGCTCCACTGCTGCCCGTGACGGTACACCATTATGGATATGCAGAGAAGGTCGTAGAGGTGAAGGAAAAGTCAAAGCGGAATATTCGGCTGCTGGAGCGGGAGAAGGCACAGGCTGAATATGACCCGTGGTGTGATTACCATTTGGCAAGTGAATATAGTCGTTTGCAGCAATGGGAGAGGGCTTTTGAACTGAATAATTTGGCGATTACCGGTTTTCTGGAACAGGGAAAGCTGCCACCAGCGCTTGTTTACAAGCTAAAATACGATACCTTAATTCGTCATGGCAGCCTGAAGGGGATATGGCCGGGAATTGACAAGGTACTGCAATTGTACCCGGATTATGTAGATTTGTATTTTTATAAAGCGTTGTATCTGTTGGATCAGGGGTTATTGCTGGAGGCTTATTATGAGTTCGAAAAATGTACTCGCATGGGTGATAATTCATGGAAATATGTGACTTTGCGAGGAGTCGGCAGCAGCTATGCATTGTACTACATGTCCATCTGTTTGGCAAAAATGGGGCGGCCTGTAGAAGCACAGGCCACCTTGGAGGCTGCGGGAATACGTCGTTCGTTATCGGATCAGGTGTTGACCACCCAGGCTTGAAAAAGAGAGCTAGGCGGAAATGTATTCGATGACGATCATTGAGCTGGTCCCTCCTGCCAGTGATAAGGTCAACCCGGATACGAGAAATTGTAAATTTCCGGGTACCGTCACCCGAAACAACAGAGATGCGGCGATTTCGCCACCTGCTAGAACCGCTGGGAAAGAGTAGCTTCCCGGGTTGGGAGTAGCTGTTCCGGTGAATGAGGGAGTGATGGTAGACAGCAGGGTCAGGGTCGCTGTGCTGAGCACCAGACTTACTTTGTAAAGACCTGCCTGGGTCAGGCCAAAAGTAGTGTTGTTGACGACGGTGATAAACGTTCCCGTAGAAGCACCCGCTGTAGCAAAGGTGATAGCGCCTCCCAGCAGGATGGTATTAGGTCCCGTATTGGTACGGCTTAGTGCGCTGGCTAAACCCCCAGAGGCCCCGGTGGGTCCAGTAGCGCCCGCGGTGCCCGTAGCTCCGGTGGGCCCGGTAGCGCCCGCGGCACCTGTGGCTCCGGTAGGCCCGGTAGCCCCTGCGGTACCCGTGTCTCCGGTGGGCCCGGTAGCCCCCGCGGTGCCCGTAGCTCCGGTGGGCCCGGTAGGTCCGGTAGCGCCCGCGATGCCAGTGGCCCCGGTGGGCCCGGTAGCCCCCGCGATGCCCGTAGCTCCGGTGGGCCCAGTAGCGCCCGCGGTACCCGAGGCTCCGGTAGGCCCGGTCGCCCCTGCGGTACCCGAGGCTCCGGTGGGCCCGGTAGGTCCGGTAGCGCCCGCGATGCCAGTGGCCCCGGTAGGCCCGTTGGCCCCCGCGATGCCCGTAGCTCCGGTGGGCCCGGTAGCGCCCGCGGTGCCCGTAGCTCCGGTGGGCCCAGTAGCGCCCGCGGTACCCGAGGCTCCGGTAGGCCCGGTAGCCCCCGCGATGCCCGTGGCTCCGGTGGGCCCAGTAGCGCCCGCGGTACCTGTGGCTCCGGTAGGCCCTGTAGCGCCCGCGATGCCCGTGGCTCCGGTGGGCCCTGTAGCGCCCGCGGTGCCCGTAGCTCCGGTAGGTCCGGTAGCGCCCGCGGTGCCCGAGGCCCCGGTGGGCCCGTTGGCCCCCGTAGCGCCAGTCGCACCAATATCGCCCGTGTCCCCGGTAACTCCAGTAGGCCCGGTAGCGCCCGTAGTGCCCGTGGCGCCTGGGTCGCCTGTCGCTCCCGTGGCTCCGGTGTCACCCGTAGCTCCAGTAGCTCCAGTGCTTCCAAACGGAAAACAACAGGTTGCCCCGGTAATGCCTGACGGATTGAGCAGGCACTGGAGCTGAGCCAGAAGGGCAAGCTCGTTTAAAAACGTACAATTCAAAACCGATTGTACGCTGTTATTTACTTCCAGAAGCTCGGCAATGCTCCCTGCGGGTGGTGTAAGGCCGGGAAGGGTCCCGACGGCATATTGTATTTTCTCACCTTCAGCATTAATCAGGTGACTTAATGACAGCTCTTGAAAGGCGATGCAGGCAAGCAGTGCATTGATGTTGTTTTCATCGATATTTCCAGGTGTAAGTCCATTCATATCACGCTCACTCCCTTATCGCTTCATCGCAATTATCGTATGCGTCAGAGCAAGCAGGAGGAACGGTTATGAGGCTTCCGCCTGATGGGAGGCGTCGAATCATGCGTATATTAATCGGCAGCCCAGTGCATCAGAAGCCCGAAATATTAGCTTTATTTCTTCAAGCTTTGGAGCGGCTGGAAGCACCCGATGTGCTGCCGGATTATTTGTTCGTCGATGATAATGACAATCCGGCTTCAAGCCAATGGCTGGCCGATTTTGCGGACCGGCTCCCGGGGCGTGTTTTGCCCCCGCTGTCAGGCTTGCAGCAATATGAGAACCGAAGTGATGAGCATACCCATTATTGGCCGCCTTCCCTCGTTTGGAAAGTGGCCGGGTTCAAAAATCGTCTCATTGACTACGCGCTTCAGCATCATTATGACGCACTATTTTTGGTCGATTCAGACCTGATCCTCCATTCCCGCACCTTATGCAGACTGGTCGAGACGGAGAAGGATATCGTATCCGAGATTTTCTGGACACGCTGGCAGCCCGATGGGACGTTATTGCCTCAAGTGTGGGTCAGTGATGAATACAATCTGTTCCATCGTGAAGAAGGTGAAGTGCTATCGGCAGAAGAGCGGGCACATCGCGAGCTGCAATTTATACATCAGTTGCATGTTCCCGGTTTGTATGAGGTAGGCGGTCTGGGTGCTTGTACCTTAATCCGCAGAAGGGCACTGGAAGTCGGAATTCATTTTGGTAAAATCCCTAACGTTTCTTTTTGGGGAGAGGATCGACACTTTTGCATCCGGGCGGCGGCGTACGGGTTTCCGCTTTTTGTAGATACGCACTATCCTGCCATGCATTTGTACCGGGAAGCGGACCGCATCAAGGCAGAACAATTGCTACTGACCCTGAATAAAATTACGCAGGGCGCTGTTAATAGGGACGACCAAGAAGCTTCAAACACTTCCAAAACTTCAGATATTTCAGAAAATTATCCATCCAGCACTTCCTCTACGTCGCCTGAAATTACCATTCCACGGGATCTCCGCGAGTCTGCCGTCTTCGCAAAGCATGCTACGGATTCTTTTGTCGTGCCACCAGCTTTCTCTGGTCCACGACATAGTGAGCTTCATGCTCCGCCTGTCTCCAGGCCCAAACTGACGCTGAGCATGACGGTATGCAATGAGGCAGATCGCAAGCTCGCAGAAGTGCTCCGAAGTCATCGGGAATATATTGATGAAGCGGTCATTATTGATGATGGCAGCCGTGATGATAGTGGTGAATTGTGCCGAGACCTGCTAAAGGGGATTCCACTGCGTTTGATCCGTAATGAAAGGGCCTCCTTTACGAATGAAGTGGAGCTGCGGAAGCAGCAGTGGAGAGAGACGCTGGCATCTTCCCCGGAATGGATTTTAAACATGGATGCTGACGAAATGTTCGAATCCCGATTTGCCCAAGGTGTGCATGCTCTATTAGCTGGAACGAAAGCCGATACCATTTGTTTCAGGCTGTTTGATATGTGGTCTCCCACGCATTATCGCGATGATGATTACTGGCAGGCTCATCGTTACTACCGCCCATTTTTGACTCGATACCGGGATAGCTTCCCTTATAAATGGAAGGAGCAATATTTGCACTGCGGGAGATTTCCCGATAATGTGCTTGAGCTTCCGAGTGAGATTAGCGACTATCGTATCCAGCACTGGGGCTGGTACACACCAGCTATTCGCACCGCCAAATATGAGCGTTATCAACAGTTGGACCCGGATGCCCGTTATGGCTGGAAGGAGCAATATGAGTCCATATTTGATCCGACTCCCCGGCTCAGTCTCTGGATAGACCCAGACCGAGAGGGTGTAAAAAATCAACATGAGTCTGAATCTGAAGACACTAGCGGTATTAATTCCGATGTGAATACGGGCAAGAATATCCAAGATGTGATTGCCGAGGATACCTATCCTGCTAGAGCCGAGAATAGAATTGAAGCAATTCATACCGCTGAAGCTGTTCAAGTGGCGAACGGTGTCCATTTCGTTGAACCTGCTCCTGTTCATGAAGCGGCTAACCCTGCGAATCCTGTCAACAAGAATGCTGTCGCTAAGATTGCTGGTGTTCATGCTATTATTGGCTCCCATGCTCTTACCAAAGGCGAAATAGAGGACGCGCTTTATGGAAAAGGAGAGGGGGAAGCACAGGGCATGGCTTGCAAACTGTGCGGCTCGTCCAATACGGCGGTGTTCCATCGGTATGAACATTTTACATTGATAGGATGTGGTTCATGTGGGCTTATTTTCCGCAATGATATCGATCGGATACAGCCTGAGAATATGATCGCAGATATCTATAACGTCAAATGGGTCGCCATGCGCGATAGTGCAGCCGCCTCAACCTACGGGGATCATGCTCTTTTCGGACTCATGCTGCTGGATATGTTCAGTCCCGGTAAAGGAAAATTACTGGAAATTGGATCAGGTACCGGAGAATTTATTCATGCTGCACTTCAGAGTGGATGGAATGCTGTGGGCATTGAGCCTTCCATAGACTCGCGCGCATATGCCAAATACAAATATGACGTGGATCTGCTACCGGGCTACTGGAATGGCGATACAGAGACAGAAACAGAAGAAGCGGCGAATGAAGCGCCAGAAACAGAGGGAGATACTGCCTTATCACTGGATCATGAATATGAGGCCGTTGCATGCTGGCATGTGCTGGAGCATATTGCAGACCCGGTGGCATTTTTAACAGATTTACGCGAGCAGCTTCAACCGGATGGAACTTTATACATTACAGTACCCAACAAAAACTCGTTTACAAATGAGGCTTATGGTGTTCACTCGCCTTTATTTACCGAGGAAGATCATTTGTATCATTATTCAGAGCACACGCTGACACGTTTGCTGGCGGAGTCCGGTCTGCACCCGGTGGCCCTGTTCACCCGCCAGCTCCCTTCCGGTCTGGACGCCTTGATAGAGGCGCATCCTTTGTATGGCGAGCTTACTTTCACGGAGCGTATGGGGCTGTTGGCCAAACTTCAAGGCGAGAAACGTGGTCATGAGCTATGCTGCGTGGCAAGGGCGATCTGAGCTGGCTGGGGGAATATACGCTCTGAATCCATACCGTTTCACCTTTCATTCAAAAGGAGGCTATATCCCATGAATACCGCTGATCCGTACCTCTCCCGCTTTTTCGTACATTCCGATCCCAATACCTCCAGCCTGATCTACAGGCTGCCCCAAAGCTGGTGGAGCCGTCCCTATGAGTATGAGTGGTGTCTGCACTTTATGTCCGGGCAGGATACGGTGCTTGACGCGGCATGTGGTATCCCGCATCCGTTCAAGTTTGAGCTGGCCCGCCGCTGCGCTCAGGCCTATGCCTGTGATCTGGATATGAGGATCGTTTCCGTGGATGCCATATTGGCCGAGGTGCGCCGGGATATTGGAGAGGAGGCTGCCGAGCGTGTCCAGGAAATTTTACCGGTTCGTCTTCACTCCGCGCATGCTAATCTAACCGCCTTGCCTTATGAGACGGTCAGCTTTGACAAAATTGTATGTATATCAGTGCTGGAGCATCTAACCCCTGATGACTCGTTAGCTACCCTGCGTGAATTTCACCGGACTTTACGAGATGACGGAATGCTTCTGCTGACGTTTGATTACCCTACGGTTAATCTGTCTGCGATGGAGCAATGGATAGGTCAGGCGGGGTTTTCGTACTGGAGCGAGGTTGATCTTAACCTTCCGCCGGATGCCTTGCGCACAGATTTGTGGGGCGGTTTGCATTGTTTCAGGGCTGTTTTGAAAAAATACAAGAGCTAACGGTATGCGCAATGAGGTTTACACGGACCTCTCTTATTGCTTATCATGAGAGGGGTCGGAACTGTAAACCTACATAGGAAAGGAATGACTGACAACTACATGAACAATGCACCTGTGTTGAAGAAACCTGAGGCTATGGTATTTGATATGGATGGTACACTTTTTCAGACGGAGACGCTGCTGCTTCCTGCGTATCACAAGCTGTTTGACACGCTGCGCGCCGAAGGTCTTTTTGAAGGAGAGACGCCTCCAGAGGAGCTTATTTTGAATAGTTTGGGTATGCTGCTGGACGAAATCTGGAGAAGAGTGATGCCGGAAGCCAGCGAAGCGGCCCACAGAAGAGCGGACGAGCTGCTGCTCCAGTTGGAGCTGGAGGGATTGAAGAACGGAAGTCATGCCCTGTATCCGCATGTAAAAGAAACGCTCCAAACCCTCCATGAACAGGGTGTAAGATTGTTCGTAGCTAGTAATGGGCTGGAGGATTATGTGAAAGGGATAGCGGCTGCATATGAAATGGTCCCGATTTTTGAAGGACTGTTTAGCGCTGGTGAATACAGCACACTATCCAAAGTGAATTTGTTGGAGATTTTGTTGAGTAAGCACGGAATTTCCAACGTATGGATGGTAGGTGACCGATCTTCCGATGTGGAGGCAGGCAAAAAGAATGGACAAACGGTCATCGGCTGCGCCTATGCTGGATTTGGCGCAAACGACGAGTTGAAGGGTTCCGATGCGATTATTACGGACTTCACGCAGCTGCTCACATTGTATAAAAACGCAAAGTAACCATTAAGGTATATCAGACATATCACAAAACAAAGGAAGGCTGCCGCTTTTACGCGGAGCCTTCTTTTGTCTTATTCTCTGTTTTGCTCTCTGTGTTGTGATCCGTCAGAGGTTTTGGATTAATTTGTGTGTGATAGACCCATAAGGCATATTCCATGGGCTTGGCGATAGAGCGGCGGTAGGTTTCTTTTTCACCAATACGTGCAAATACCTCGCGTGCTGGCTTCGGATTGACCTCCAGTACGTAAATGTGACCGTCCTTGTTGATCGCCAAATCGAGCGCAAGCTCGCATAATGCCCCGTAGCTTTCCTCCAGATAAGCTGCGATATCCAGCCCGAGCTTTTCCCCTTGCTTGGTGATCTTCTCTCTCTGATCTTCATTACGAATCCATTGTGTCAGCAGTTGATTCATCGGTACTGCCTTGCCTCCGCCATGCAGGTTGGAAGTAACGCTGCGATGTGCCCCGATCCGTCCTGCACATCCAGTTAACTCCCATGTCCCCTGGCCATTTTTTTGCACCAGCATGCGATAATCATGAACCCTGCCATTCGGCAGTTGCACAGGAATACCTTCCTGAACAATGTAATTGTCCATGTTCCAACTGCTCAGACGCGGCTCCAGACGGTCCAGACGCACCCGCTGCTGAGGAATAATATGACGTTTGCGATTGCGGCCCTCGACCAGATACAGGCCCCCTTGCTTGTTAACAGGCTCAATGCGCAGAATTCCACGCCCCCCCGTACCGTTAATCGGCTTTAGGTAGACCAGTGAATTCTTTTTGAGCATCCGCTTTACACTATGAAATCCTACGAACGGCTCCGTATCGGGCAGATGCGGTCGAAAGGCGGCCCTTCTCGCAAGCTGCTGATGAATGGCCCATTTGTTACTCAGCGGTCGGTTTAAATATACGAGATCCGTATATTGCACCCGAAATTGCTTTAACTGCTGATACCGCTCACTGCGCTGTACCCGGCAACGGTCGAAAATCATATCCGGGAATTTCCGCCATTTCAGGGTCCATTTTCCGCTTTGTGGATCATAGATTTGGGCAAGAAGCAGCCTGCGATCCTTATGGACATCTGCAGGAGTGAATACATACATATCCAGTCCCAGTCTGTTCCCTTCTGCAATCATGCGCTCATATATGTCGCGCTCCTCCAATTGCTTCTTGTTGTTCAAATACAAGGTCATGATGCCTAGGACAGGTTTTGGCACAGCATTCCACCTTCCTCTGCCGTCTGCTCATCTTCGGATAACTCCCCGCGAAATATTAGCGTGGGCTTTCCGGTCGGTCCAGTCGTCATGTCATGCGCAACAAGTCCAGCGCGAAAGCAGGTTTTGAGACTGGCCATATTGTCGGCGGCCACGCTGCACGTCAGGCGGCGCAGCTGTTTGAGCTGGGCGGACAGCAGTCTAGCGCCCAGTCTGCGGCCCCGGTAAAGCGGACGAACGATCACGATGCACGCATCCTCACCGTAATTCAGAGCGAGGCAAAATCCCGCAATCCGCAGCCCTTGCTCCGTGCGCAGATAAGCGCACAGGAGGGAGGAGCCGGGTGATTTTAATTGCTCCGGCGTTAAAACGGCCAGCTGCCGCAAGGCATTGCGGGTAATGCGCATGCCGCCCGAGCTACGGGCCAGAAATAGCAGCTGCCGTCGTCTCAGCAGCCAGCTCCGGGCAGGCAAATGTTGAACATCGCTAATTTGCGGCATGATTCCACTTCCTTGACTCATAATTTCATTCGTCCGGCCAAATAGGAGCTGTACTGGAATATGCGTCTCAGCGATTTTTGACGAATTTCTGGCTCGTCAAATTTCATCGGTTTGGAGTTGGCTTCAAAAAACCAGAGGATTCCGAACGTATCTACGCCCAAATCCATGGACATTTCGCCGTGGGAAAGACCGGAGCCTCGTTCAATTTGGCGTGCAATCTGTATGGCGGTACTTTTAATCTTGTTCAACATATCCTTACTGTTCTCAGGTCCAAACAGCGCAGATAGCAGTTTGAACGGGTCTTCCACACTTCCGCCGCGCGGAACATGCGTTGTAATGCTCCCCTTACCCGCCAGTCTGGCACCGACTCCCGTGGTGCTCCAAGAGCCGTGGGTGTTTTTTTGCACCAGGATACGCAGGTCGAAGGGCTTTTTCTGATAGGTTGCCAGCTCGATGCCCTGCTGAATGATATAAGGCGAAGCGCCAGCTTCCCGGCGAATACGCCCCCACAGTCGGGACAGCGATACAGATCGGTAGGTTACGCTTTTTTTGTCATGCTGAATCGTCAGCCTGTAAGCCATGAGATGGTCCGGTCGGTATTTGAGAATCATAATCCCTTTTCCGGCCTTGCCGTTCTCTGGCTTGAGATACAGGTATGGATACACTGACAGCATTTTGCCCAAGGAAGACAGGTTGCTTAAGCGTTTGGTCGCTGGTACGAACTGACGAGTGGATTCCGAAGCACGGAGCCATTTGAACAGCTCCCATTTGTTGAAAAAGCCCGGATTGTACAGTTCAATGCCAGAGGCATGAGAAATTTCATTCAGCTTTGTGCGAACAGAAGTTTTAAGCTCATAGTTGCGGTTCGGGATGCGATTATAAATGATTTGCGGTAGTGGAAAATTTTGTTCCTCCCACGTCTGTGAGGTTTTGTTGAAAATATAGCCCCTGACTGTCTCCGATGTCAGCTTCAGGTCCCTGACGGTAACAATGTACACCTGATAGCCCATCCGCGTCCCCATTTCAAGAATATCCCTGAAATTGCGCCGATTTCCCTTGAAAAATTGTTCTTCGTCGTGCACGGTCAATACGGCAACGACTGGTTTGTACTCCGCCCGGGTATTCATAGTTCCTCTTTTCTGCGGAATTTACTGAGGTAAAGACAGTGGTCCAAAATATGCTCCACGGATGCTTTACCCTCCGCACGCAACGATGGATGCTGAAAAATGGATCGCCCGGGCTTGGAATTGGCTTCGAACATCCATACCTTTTCCTGTTGGTCAATGCCCAGATCGAAGCCGATTTCACCCAGCAGATGCTGGTGATGGTACTCGATGGCTTCTGCGAGTGTAACCGCTACGTTCTTGGCACGCTGAAGCACCTCGCCCGCCCGGTCTCCGAATACCCGGTTCAGCGCCTGCTCGGGTGTCATGAGGGAGCCGCCGTTTTTAATATGGGTCGTGACACTGCCGCGTCCGGCTTTTTTGGCTCCAATTCCGACGACGACCCACTGGTTGTTGCCGTTCTTGTGCATATGAAATCGGAAATCAATCGGGCAATTGTCAATCTCAATTAGCTGGATACCCTGCTGAATGACGTAGCCCTTTAACGTCTGGCCCTGATTGGAGTGGAGCATACGTAGCATAGAGTTAAAAGAGTTGAAGCGCAGCAATACATTGCTGTTTTTCTTGCGGTACCTTACATAATAACCTTGCTTGGGAACATGGGAGAGACGGTAAATTCCTTTACCGAGACTACCTCCGCTTGGTTTGTAATAAGCAAATTGATGACGCTCCAGCATGCCTCGGATACGTTCAGAGCTGGGATTCATATACGATTCGGGGACATAGCGGTTAACCTCAGAATTATCTTCCAGCAGATGATAGATATCCGATTTGTTGAAGAAGCTCCAGTTGAAAAAGGGAATCCGTTTGCGGGAAAAGCGTTCGCGCAGCTGATTGATCGCCGGGGAAAAATCAGAGCGGCGGCTCGGCAGCCGATTGTAAATCACGTCCGGTAAAGGTACGATTTTGCGTGAAAATACCCCGCTTGATGACAGAAAATAGCCGTTAATCGTATCGTTTTGCCAGTTGATATCCCGAGGAGTGAAGGCAAAAATATAAGAATTCTTGCTGCCTTCCTTCAGCAGTTGCTTAATAAAGCCCGTGCGTGAGCCAAAAGGGCGGGTGGCAGAGGCGGTACCGTCAGACAGCACGCCAATTAACGGTCCGAGCTGTATATCTCCGTCCAGATTCCGCAAATAGATGGACCCGCTTTTAGGAACACGGATGGCATTACGCAAGCCTGAGGTCAGGTACAGATGGCGTCCCGCCTTCTGAATCGGTTTTATCGTGGTGGGAATCTGATCCTTACCGAGCCGCAGACGAATGGACTTGGTTCCGGATAATTTAAGGCTTTTCAACAAGGCAGTGGATATATACGCCACCTTGTCGGGCTGCTGTGAGAAATGCACATTGCAATGCGTTAAACTCATCTGTTTATCCTCCTATACCATATGTTCAAGGGAGGTGTCTGCGCCCTTTGACCCTGTCACTTTGGAATGGGTCATTAAATATCGAGCATATTCGAGTGGGCGGTTGACTGACCGGAAAGCGCACTTTGGCTGACGGGTCTGGAAAAAGGAGGCCCGACCCGGCCGGGAATTAACCTCCAATAGCCAGATGTTCCCACTCCGGTCAATACCATAATCAATCCCCAGCTCGCCAAGGCGGCCATATCGTTCCTCCAGCGCCCTGGTAATGGTCAGGGACAGCGCCATCATCTGCCCAATGATGAGACGCGTGCTGTCCGTGCCATATTGTTCACGAAGGTAAGGTTCTGCCGGATGGGCTGCGCCCCCTCCGTGCAGATTGGAAGTCAGGGTTCCTTTCCTGCCTTCTCTCACGGCAAAGCCCGTCAGACGCCAGCAGCCCTTTCCATCCTTTTGCATGAGCGCGCGGACATCAAAGGGATGACCGCTTTGGCTCGTTAATTTCAAATAAGGCTGCACGATATAGGAGCGTCTGCCTGCAATCCCGTTGACCCATGACAATCCGGCATCCAACTCGGAAAACAAGCGCCGGAACAGACGGTTTCGGGAGTCTCTGCCCTGCACGAGCAGTCCGGCGTCTCCATCCGATAGCCGGAGATACAGCGTGCCCTTGCCGTGCGTTCCGGCCTGGGGCTTCATAAATAGCGCCGAATGGCGGTGCAGCCATTCCACAAGCTGAGCCGTGTCCCGGTAAGGCGCTGTAGGCGGCACAAAGGGACGCACTTCATCTATCGTGTGCAGCGCACGGTACACTTGCCATTTGCCGGGCAAGTTACGCGACCAGTAGATGAGCTTGCGTGATCCCTGCTCTGCCATGTGCTGCAGCGCGTGCCCGGCGTTCCGGCTCCCGTGGGCATGGAAACAGCGGTTATACACAATATCCGGCAGGGGAAAGCGGCTGGATGTCCATACTCCGTCGCGATAGGCATAACCTCGTATGGAGTGATCTTCGGGCGAAATTCCTTCCGCGGTAAACGCCATTACGTTAAGGCCGGAGCGCCTGCCCAACAGACTTAGCCTGCGGCAAAACTCCGCTTCGGTAATCGGGGGAATCGCCGCCTGATTCCGGCTGACGAGCACACCCAGTGTGTCTGGTACGACAAGAGACACCGATAACAGCCTCCTTTGGCAGCCGAATTCCGTAAGAGACGGATTCATTTGAATCCGGCTGAAAAACAGCAATATTCAATCATTTTTTTCACGGACGGTCGAGTTTTCTGATCATTTAACGGCGTATTGTCATTTTTCGACGGCTTGGAGTTGACCTCCAGCAGCCAAATATGCCCCGTGCTGTCAATCGCCAGATCAATGCCAAATTCCGCAAAATGGGCAGGGATCGCTTTCTCAACTCCGTTTGCAATTTCGAGCGCGGCTGTCTTAAGATGGGTCTGGCCGTTCGACTTGGTTAAGGCAGGCAGCGTGGTTTTGGCCAAGGCCTCCTTGACTGTGCTCAGCGTGCCACCTCGCGCCAGATTGGACACAAAATGGCTGCCCCCGGCAATCCGGGCGACGATGGAGGTCACGGTCCATGCGCCAGAGGCGTTTTTCTGCACAAGCGCACGAAAGTCAACCGGACGCTTGCCGTGATCAATCAGGGTAAGACCCTGCTGGAGCTGGAAGCGCGTCGTTTTCATTTTTCCTGCCATACCTTTGTACAGCTTCTCGATCGTGGCATACGTTTGCTTTCGTGGTGCGCCGGCGGTAGTGGACAGCACGGAAAAGGTGCCATCGGCTTGCTTCGTAATGCGCATAATACCTTTGCCCAGACTTCCTCGCACAGGCTTGAGAAAAACAGTGGGGTACTGGTTGCACATTTTTTTGAAGACCGCAAAGGTTTGCAGCAAATGGGACTCGGGTAAATACTTGCGCAGGGATGAATTGGATTTAAGCGCATCGAACACTTCATTTTTATCCAGAAACTTTTCATTGAAAATGGCCGTGCCGTACTGCGATTTTACTTCTTTCATAAAATGCTGTACGCTAGTTCTGTTCTCGAGTTTACGAGAGGTAAGCCGGTTATTGACGACATCCCCGGCGGGCATGACCGTCTTTTTCCAGCCTCCGTCATAGACCCATCCCTGAACGCGTCCGGGCTGACTTCCGATATGCTCCGGGGTGAAAAAATACACATATGCTCCTTGTCTGCGGCATTCCCCGATCAGTTCACGGCAGAACAGGGTGATCGACCCGAAAGGCTTGTCGGGCTGTTCGGGATAGTCCCGACTGACCAGCACGCTAATAAGTGGGCCCACTCGAAGTGTCCGGCGTCCTCGGCTGTAGGTTACTCGCAGCTCACAATTGGCATGAAGTCCCATTTTTCGGGCCAGCACGCTTCCCACACGTAGGCCGCTGTAACGGGGTACCGAAATGACGGTAACCTGCTGGCGGAACGAACCGAAGGCGAGCTGTACGGGGTGGCCTGCGGATATTTTCCATTTGCGAAGCAAGGACTCGCCGACCATGAGTACGTCATCCTGCAAGATGCCCGATCCGATGATTTGAATCCTTGTTTTTTTGATGGACATCGTGGATCTCCTTCCGGGCAGCAACTTGATGTCTTAAAAGTAACGGGAAACGTGAAGGGGCTGTAATAGCACTGATTCATCATATGAGGACATATATCCCTTGGTGATTGACGGACAATGTGAAATGTTTGCACGATTATTTGAATTGGAGGAAATAACGAATATGAATATCTATGACAAAGCCCATGATTTGGCAAAAGCGTTGAAGGAAAGCAAAGAGGTGGAGGAAATTACGTCAGCGATGAAGCTGATTGAAACCGACCCGGAAGCCAAGAAAATGCTCGACGATTTCCGTGAGCGCCAAATGGAAGTACAACAGCGGATGATGAGCGGTGATATGCCGGCACAGGAAGAGATGGAAAAAATGGAAAAGCTGTTCGAGGTGCTTAGCCTGAACCTGAATATCCGCCGTCTGTTCGATGCCGAACGCCGCCTGAGTGTGATCATTGAGGATGTCAACAAAATTATCGCAGACAGCCTTCAGCATTTGTACGGTTCGTCTCTGTAAGTTTGTCTCATATTCCTTCCTGCCCTCTCATAGACTAGATACATAGAGTCACAGGGAGAGGAAGGGATAACTTGGGTACTTTTAAAAAATGGAAACACGGCTTGTACACACTGATTGCGCTGGCTATGGTGCTTACCGCGCTGCCGCGCATCTCGCTTACGGGCGGATTGAACTGGGTCAACGGCTTCGGTATCGTATGGGTATTGTTTGCGTTGCTTGTCATCGGAGCGAATCTGCACTTTTTGCTTGGCGTGGATGAGGAAAAACGGAAAACGCTGGAGCGTGTGCGGCGGGCCAAAATGAAGCAGTGGCAGATGAAATGGGATAAAGAAGCTGATAAAGGCAGCACGCTATAAAAAGTTTCCTCCCGGCTTGTCATGAGCATGCTCTGATGCTGCCGATCCGTGATAGTTAAAAAAGCGGTCCCTGTAAAAAGGAGATCGCTTTTTGCTATTTCCGGCTCTGATATGTCGTGATTAACGAGGGTCTAAAAAGACGGGATTTTGTGCTATAATAGATACAGAATGATACAGATTGAACGTTGGGGGTGTAACAGAGTTGGACGGGCTAGATGAAGCAGTTACGAAGCATGAGCAGCTATTGCGTCATATCGAGCAGTTGAAAATAGGCTCCAAAATTTCTGTGCGCAGGTTGGCTAAAGAAATGAGCGTCAGCGAAGGAACGGCCTATCGGGCCGTGAAGGAAGCGGAGAACCTGGGAATTGTCATTACCAAGGAACGCATCGGGACGGTGCGGGTGGAAAAGCGCCCACGCGGGTTGTCCGAGCAACTGACCTTTGCCGATGTCGTGAATATCGTGGAGGGACATGTGCTGGGGGGAAGCGAGGGGTTGGAAAAGCCCTTGCACAAGTATGTCATTGGAGCGATGCGCGAAGAGGCTATGGCCCGATATATTGATGCAGGCAGCTTGCTGATCGTCGGTAACCGCGAGGATGCACATTCCCTTGCGCTAGAGCAGGGAGCAGGCGTACTGATTACAGGCGGCTTTGGTACGAGCCGGGAGGTTAAGCAACTGGCGGACCAGATCAGTTTGCCGATCATTTCTTCGCGTCACGATACCTTTACAGTGGCCTCTATGATTAATAGAGCGATTTTCGACCGCCTGATCAAAAAGAAGATTATGCTGATTGAAGACATCGCGGCAGGTAAACCGAAGACGCAGACCTTGAAAATCAACAGTACCCTTACCGAATTTGAAGAGCTTTCGGTGACGACTGGAAATCACCATTTTGCGGTGGTGGATGAATGGAACCGCCTGATCGGTATCGTCAGCCGCAAGGATGTGGAGGGACTGCAACCCGAGCATACGATGGACAAATGCCTGATCCGCAATCCGGTAACAGTGACCTACCAGACCTCGCTCGCTTCGGCTGCGCAGATGATGGCGTGGGAAGGTGTGGATTATTTACCGGTCGTGGACCGCAACCGCAAGCTGCTGGGGTCCGTCACACGGCGGGAGGTACTGGATGCCTTGCGCAACGCCCAAAAGCAGCCACAGCTTGGCGAGACGTTCGACCAGCTCATTTGGAACGGATTTGCAGAGGAGCGTGACGAGGACGGATTATTATTTTTTCGGGGCTTCGTCATTCCTCAGATGGCGACCAATCTGGGTACCATCTCGGAAGGCGTGCTGGTCAATGTGATGACACAAGCGGGCTACCGGGTTGCCAGAGATATGAGCGGGAAGGATTATGTGCTGGACAATTTAACGACCTATTTTATCAGACCCGTACAGATTGAGGATGCCATAGTTCTTCGTCCGTTGTTGCTGGAAACGAGCCGCCGCACCTGCAAGCTGGAAATTGCAATTTCACGGGAAAATCAATTGGTATGCAAAGCGGTGATGACGCTCCACTCCATTGAACACGGTTAGTGTCCATTCGTGTGTAGTAAGTGGAGTCGGAGTAGAGCAGTTCAATGGCTTTCCGGAAGTCTTTCTTTTGCCTCCAGCCAAATTTGCAGCACACCTTCCATTACAAGCATCGTTTTGACCTGGATCGTATACTCCTTGTCACGAACGGTGTATTTTTTTTGGTGAAGCAACATGCGTACCAGCTTGCTGTCGGAATCAATCTCGAACATGTCCCGGCCACGCAGTACCTCCAAATCCCGGCTGACGCGGCGAAGAAGCTCCTTTAGATTAATAGAGCCAATCTTTTCGGCAGAAGTTTCTTCAGCAATCAATTTGATTTCCTTGACAACAGTCTGACGCTTGCTGTATTTCCGCAGGGTTCTATTGTCCTCCTGCGCTTGCTGGAGCTGGAATTGGAGGTCTTGATTGTTCGTCCACAGCTCATTGAAGCTGGCGTGCCAGATGGCATTGTAGACTATTGCTCCGGTAATCATGCCCAGCACGAAGACGGAGGATAAATGCATAAACGGGCGCAGGCGCTCAAAGGGAGGCACTCTCATAGTCGTTTCACCTCACGGCCGTCCGTTGCCGCACACCCACTTGACCAGCTCTGCCCCCATATGAGCGCCTAAAAAGGCGAAAATCAAATACAATATCTGCTTAATGGCAGGCGACAAATTACCATCCAGCATATTGCTCTCAATGACGCGGATCGGGTCCATTGTTCCCCCCACAGCAGCGGCAAGCGCCCATATTTTAATTCTTCCGGCAACCTCCAGCATCGTCTGGGTAGGCGGCTGAAGCGATACCACAGCTCCCATTCCTCCGAGCATGGCTCCCCCGAGCACGATGCCGAAGGCAATGAAGAAGTCGAGAATCGCTTTGGATATAAAAGTGCTCATGCTCTTTTCCTCCTATAAGGTATACGAATCAGGACCGCGCTTGTCCGCCCGGGTCTGTACTTTTATTGTATGGGCGCTACCAACGCGGATATGATAAAATAGTTTGAAGAAAAACAAGCGGTGAAAGGAAGAGAAGCGCATGAGTTCATTTGTGCATTTGCATGTTCACAGCGAGTACAGCCTGCTGGACGGCGCGGCTCGTACCGCGGAGTTGGTCAAACAGGCATCAGCTTACGGAATGAAGGCACTGGCCCTTACGGATCACGGGGTGATGTATGGTGCCATTCCCTTTTACAGAGCGTGTGTAGAGAACGGCATTAAGCCGATTATCGGGTGTGAGGCCTATATGACGGCTGGCTCGCGCAAGGAGCGTGGCAGCCGGAAGGATCAGCCCATATATCATTTAATTTTGCTCGCCAAAAATAAAACAGGCTATCAAAATCTGATGAAGCTGTGCTCTATCGGCCATTTGGAGGGCTTTCACTACAAGCCACGTATCGACATGGAAGCGCTGGCTGCCCACCATGAAGGCATCATATGCTTAAGCGCATGTTTGGGCGGTGAAGTGCCGCAGCATTTGCTGCATGGCCGGGAAGCCGAAGCACGACGGGCAGCGGAACGCTACCGCAACATTTTTGGCGATGATTTTTATCTGGAGCTTCAGGATCACGGTCTGTCAGAGCAAAAGCGCGTAAATCCTCTTCTGATCGCGTTGGCGAAGGAGCTGGATATTCCGCTGGTAGCTACGAATGACGTGCATTATCTGACCGAGCCGGATGCAGATGTACAAGACGTTCTGATCTGCATTGGAACAGGCAAGACGGTCGACGACGAGGAACGCTTGCGCATACCGACACGTCAGTTGTACCTGAAAAGCCAGGAGGACATGGCTCGCTTGTTCCCGCATGTGGCGGAAGCGATCGATAATACGGTACGTATTGCTGAAAAGTGTGAACTGGAGCTGGAATTTGGGCAATCTATTTTGCCAGAATATCGTCCGCTGCCGGAAGGCATGACTCCTTCGTCCTATCTGCGCAGTTTGTGTGTGCAAGGGCTGGAGCGTCGTTATGGGAGTGATCTGGCGTGGGAACAACCGGAGCAACGGGAAAGGCTGGAGCAGCGGCTCAGTTATGAGCTGAACACGATTGACAGCATGGGATTCAGCGATTATTTTCTGATCGTGTGGGATTTTATCGCTTTTGCTCATAAGCATAATATTGCTACCGGCCCTGGACGGGGTTCCTCGGCAGGCAGTCTGGTCGCTTATGTACTTAATATCACGAATCTGGATCCCATGAAATATAACCTGCTGTTTGAACGGTTTCTGAATCCTGAACGGATTAGCATGCCGGATATAGATATTGATTTCAGCGATGAACGACGGGATGAGGTTATCGACTATGTGGTGCAGAAGTACGGTAACGAGCATGTAGCGCAAATTATTACCTTCGGAACGCTGGCGGCAAGAGCCGCAGTGCGTGACGTTGGGCGTGCGTTGAATGTACCGTATGGCGAAGTGGACAAGGCGGCCAAGCTGATTCCGGCGCAGCTCGGGATTAATATCCGTCATGCGCTTGAGATCACCCCTGAGCTGAAGACACTGTATGAAACCAAGCCCAAGACGCGTGAGCTGCTGGATATGGCGATTAAAGTAGAGGGCATGCCACGTCATGCTTCGACCCATGCGGCGGGTGTCGTCATTTCGCGGACTCCGCTGACTGATGCAGTTCCGCTTCAAGAGGGGAGTGAAGGGGTTCCCCTGACGCAATACTCGATGGAAAATCTGGAGCGGATCGGTTTGCTGAAAATGGATTTTCTTGGGCTGCGCACCCTTTCTATTATTGAACGCTGCATGCGTTGGATTACCGAAGAACATGGAGAAACGCCTGATTTTAGCCGCATTCCTGACAATGACCCACATACCTATGACATGCTGGGTAAAGGCGACACAGGCGGTGTGTTCCAGCTGGAGTCGGCGGGGGTACGCCGGGTGCTCAAGGATCTAAAGCCAAGTGTGTTCGAGGATATTATTTCTGTATTGGCCTTGTATCGTCCGGGTCCAATGGGCTTCATTCCTAACTTTATTCAGGCCAAGCACGGGGAGATTGAGGTAAATTATCCGCATCCTGATCTGGAGCCCATCCTGAAGGATACGTATGGCATTATCGTATATCAGGAACAAATCATGCAGATTGCTTCGCGCATGGCTGGCTTTTCCCTGGGAGAAGCCGATCTGCTGCGTCGCGCCGTATCCAAGAAAAAACGCGAAGTGCTGGACCTTGAGCGTGGCCATTTTGTGGAGGGCAGTGTCAAGCAGGGTTACACGGAAGAGGAAGCCGGTAGTGTCTACGATATGATTGTCCGTTTTGCGGACTATGGATTTCCGCGTGCACATGCGGCTGCCTATGGTGTGCTGGCGTTCCAGACGGCGTATCTTAAAGCCCATTATCCGGTGCAGTTTATGGCCTCTATGCTGACAGCGGTGATGGGTAGCCACCGGAAAGTGGCGGAATATGTCGTCGAATGCCGTCGTATGGATATGGCGGTTCTGCCACCCGATGTAAATGAAAGCGGGGTGCTGTTTACCCCGTTGCAGCAGGGGAATATCCGCTTCGGACTGGCCGCGATTAAAAATGTCGGCACGCAGGCGATGGAAAGTATTCTCGCCGTTCGCAAGGAGCGTCCTTTTGACAGCCTGCTCGATTTTTGTCGTCGCGTGGATTTGCGTGTGTGCAATAAGCGGGTGATTGAATCGCTCATCCAGGCAGGGGCGTTTGACTCGTTGCCAGGTCATCGTGCGCAGTTGATTGCCATGCTGGATGAAACGGTGGATGCGGCGGTCAAATGGCGCAAGGAACGTGACGATTTGCAAATAGATATGTTCGGTTTTGTGGAGATGCCCAATTGGGATATCGAATATCCCGATGTACCGAAATTCAGTGCGGGTCAGCAGCTAGAGCTGGAACGTGAGCTGTTGGGACTGTATCTGTCCGGGCATCCGCTGGATGATTTTGAGCCGTTGCTGGAAAGCAGCGATGCAGAGCGTCTGATGGAATTGGGCGATGTGGCGGATGAAGCGGTTGTCGTGACCGCAGGTATGGTTGTGTCGCTCAAGACGATTACGACCAAACAGGGGAAGGCAATGGCCTTTATTGAGCTGGAGGATCAGATTGAGCGCTGCGAGGTCGTGTTGTTTCCCGAAGTGTGGAAGCGAAGCCACCAGTGGATTGAAAAGGGAGCGCTGCTTGCGTTCCGTGCCAAAATGCAGCACCAGGATGAGCATTTCAAGCTCCTTGCGGACGAGGCCGTCCCGCTGGCGGAGGATTCACTGGCGCGGCTTCTCCAGCGCCGACGTGCTGGAGCGCGTTCGTCCGCCGCGGCCGGAAAGCCCACGTCAGCGGCTGGCTCTGCCGCTGGTGGCCCCGGTGGGGGAGCGCCACGCGTGCCGTCGAGGCCGTCGGCAGCCGAGTCGTCTGCGCAGACGACTACGGCGCCAGCGGTCCCGCCCGTTTCGGCGGCCCGCCCGGCCACAGACACTTCGCCGCACGTCACGGAAGCGGCTCCCGGCGAACAAGCCCCGGCTCCGCGTGGTTCGGAGCCGACAGCCCGTCAGCGGGTGTTTGTCAAAATCACTCGCCAGGCCGAGGAGGACGCCAGCTTGCTGGTCAGCCTCAAGGCGCTGCTACAGGAGCATCCCGGTGCGTTGCCTACCGTACTCTTTTATGAGAGCAGCCAGCGTTTGCTGGCGCTGAGTGATGCTTACAGCATCAAGCCATCGCCTCAGCTTTTCGACCGGATGGAGTCAATGCTGGGTGCGGGCACGGTGAAAGTTAAATAATGAACATTTTCCTCCCCTCCCGCATACACTTGGAACACTGGCGGAACAGGAACATCAGCACTTATCCAACATCATAAGGTTCCGCAAGCTGGAAGACAGAACTGTATGGTGGAGGCGGGAGGGAAATCATGTCCTATGAATACGCAGAAACCCTGTTAATTCGCAGAGGGATTAGTATCGAGTCCATAGCGGACATTGTTTTTCAGCTTCAGCTAAAATATTACCCTCATTTGACCATTGAAGAATGTGTGGACAGCGTAAAGGCAGTTTTGCAGAAGCGGGAAGTGCAGTATACGCTGTTCACGGGTATTGCGCTTGATGAGCTGGCCGAAAAAAAACTTCTTCCCCAGCCGCTGCAAGCCATTATGGAGGCAGATGAACCCCTGTACGGAGTGGACGAGACACTGGCCCTCGGGATTACGAGCGTGTATGGTATGATTGGCTTGACCAGTTTTGGTTATCTGGATAAAGAAAAGACGGGAATCATTGAACAGCTAAACCGTAAAGGCAGCGGTATTCATGTATTTCTGGACGATCTGGTCGCCGGACTGGCAGCTGCCGCTTCTTCGCGCATTGCTCATCGCAGCCCCCATGCCAAGCAATACCCCGTGTCATTGGACACTTGATTCACCTGCACGAACAGAGTCAATGATTTTCTGGGCCCTCTGACCGATCTTAACCGAGCAGGAGGGCTTTTGTTGCGGGAAAAAAGTAAGGTATGTTATCATGAGTCTATTATATGGGCTCAAAACTTGAGGCTTAGGGGGTAGAAACAAGGCATGTGGACGGTGATCTATATTGCACCGACGGCCAGACTGGCTGACATGATTAAGCTCAAACTGTCGGAAGAAGGTTTTATGGTGCAGGCCCGGGCCATCAGCGCATCCAAGCAGCAGTTTGAGATACTTGTGCCTTCGGGTGAAGTCGAAGAAATACAGGAAGTGCTTAATTCGATTTTGCGCCCTTGAGTCCGGAACGGCGGAAGTGATACAGCAGCATGAATGGAACGAAGGATGCACGATCGGCGGTAATGTTTTGCAAAACAGGCGTTGACGTGTGTATAAACATAATGCTAAGAGATGCCGCATAGACGGCAGAGGACCTTGTATCGGTTACGGCTGACAAATAAACGGCTGGAGAGGTGTAGTTGTGTTTAAAGATTTATTCCAAAAGAAGCGTAAATACGCGACCATCCCTTCGGAACGGGCGCTGAGCGGCGATCAAGCGGACATGCCGGATCGTCCCAAACGGGAAATCCCCGAAGGTCTTATGACCAAATGTGGCAAATGCGGAAGCATTCAATACAGTAAAGAGTTAGAAAAAAATCTGAAAGTGTGCCCGGTGTGCGGGTACCATATGCGTCTTAATGCTATGGATCGTATTCGCATGGTGCTCGATGAAAATACATTTACAGAATATGATGCCGATATGATTTCGGTTGATCCGCTGGGTTTTCCAGGTTATGCAAGCAAGCTGGAACAGCAGACGCTGAAATCCGGTTTGCGAGAGGCTGTCATTACGGGCGATGGGCTCATTCATGGGCTTCCGGCTGTTGTTGCAGTGATGAGTTTTGACTTTTTCACTGGCAGCATGGGATCGGTCGTCGGGGAGAAAATTACTCGTGCCATTGAGCAGGCGATAGACAAGCGTCTTCCGCTTATTATTTTCTCCACATCTGGTGGGGCGCGTATGCAGGAAAGTATTTTGAGCCTGATGCAGATGGCCAAAACAAGTGCGGCTCTCGCTCGTATGGACGAGCAGGGATTGCTCTATATTTCCGTTATCACCGATCCGACTACAGGTGGAGTATCCGCCAGCTTTGCAACGCTTGGAGATATTAACATCGCGGAGCCGGGGGCAGTATTCGGTTTTGCCGGACGTATCGTGATCGAACAGACGATCAGACAGAAGCTACCGGACGATTTTCAAACCTCCGAATTTAATTTGCAGCACGGACAATTGGATATGGTTGTACATCGCAAGGAACTGCGCGATACACTTGGCCAACTGCTCGATTTGCACAGCGCGAAAGAGGTGGAATAGATGGCTGGCGAATTGCCTTATGAAAAGCCCCTGGTCGAGATGCGACAGAAGATCGAAGAACTCAAGCAATTCGGGCAGGATAAGCAAATTGATTTTACCGATGAAATTAACCGTCTGGAGGAACGTTATCTCCAGATGGAGGAAGAAATATATACGAACATTACAGCACCGCAAAAAATGCACGTGGCTCGTCATCATCAGCGACCGACATCGCTTGATTTGATCGGGCAGGTGTTTACGGATTTCATTGAACTGCACGGCGACCGCCTGTATGGCGACGATCTGGCGGTCGTGGGTGGAATTGCCAAGCTGAATGGTATTCCGGTAACCGTTATTGGGCAGCAACGTGGCAAGGATACGAAGGATAACATTGCACGGTTTTTCGGGAGCGCGCACCCGGAGGGATTCCGTAAAGGCTTGCGTCTTATGCAGCAGGCTGACAAATTCAAACGCCCAATCATTACATTTATTGATACGAAGGGCGCTTATCCGGGTAATACAGCAGAGGAGAGAGGTCAATCGGAAGCGATTGCCCGCAATTTGCGGGAGATGGCAAAGCTTTCGGTGCCTGTTATTTGTGTGGTCATCGGCGAGGGTGGAAGCGGCGGCGCGCTTGCGTTTGCCGTCGGCAACCGTGTGCTGATGCTGGAGCATGCCATTTACTCGGCCATTTCTCCTAACGGAGCGGCCTCGATTCTGTGGAAGGATGCTTCCAAGGCGGATCAGGCTGCTGAGGCTATGAAGATTACGGCGAATGACCTCCTGCGCATGGAGGTCATCGAGGATATCGTGCTGGAGCCGAAGGGGGGCGCGCATCGTAACTATGAAGTAACCGCTGCCGCTATCAAGGAGTCGCTGGAACGCCATTTGGCCGACCTTTTGAATATGAACTGCGACGAATTGAGGGAAGATCGGTATCAAAAGTTCCGAAAAATAGGCCAATATACCTTTTTAAAAACTTCGGAACCAGGTCCTATGTTGTAATACGCTGGAAACGGGTAACAATAAATATGACGAACTTCCTATACAAATAGGAAAAAGTGTAGTAGATTTAATTGTTGGAAAAAGATATAAAGTAGCACCTTTGAAAACGGAGGAAAAACCCAAATGCGCAAAACTAAGATTGTATGTACCATCGGTCCTTCCAGTGAGTCATTGGAAAATGTGAAGAAACTGATTTTGGCTGGTATGAACGTAGCCCGCCTGAATTTCTCTCACGGTGATTTCGAGGAGCATGGCAACCGGATCAAAAATATCCGCCAAGCTTGTAAGGAGCTTAACAAAAACGTTGCTATTTTGCTCGATACGAAGGGGCCGGAAATCCGGACAGGAAAGCTCGAAGTTGAACCTATTGAGCTTGTTCAGGACGAGTATATTACGCTGACAACGGAAGAAATTCTCGGTACGAAAGATCGTATTTCCGTTACGTACCAGGATCTTCCCTCGGACGTGGAGCCCGGCTCCACCATTCTGATCGACGATGGTCTGATCGGACTCACCGTTATTGAAGTATCAGGCAGTGAAATCAAATGCCGCATTGTCAATGGCGGAACGATCAAGAGCAAGAAAGGCGTCAATGTTCCCGGCGTGAACATTTCCTTGCCAGGTATTACAGAAAAGGATGCTAACGACATCACTTTCGGTATTGAGCAGGACGTTGATTTCATCGCAGCTTCTTTTGTTCGTAAAGCGAGTGATGTACTGGAAATTCGTGAATTGCTGGCGAAGCATAATGCAAGTCACATTCAAATTATTTCCAAAATCGAAAATCAGCAAGGCGTCGACAATTTGGACGAAATTTTGGAAGCTTCGGATGGCCTGATGGTTGCCCGTGGTGACCTCGGTGTTGAAATTCCTGCTGAAGAAGTGCCATTGGCGCAAAAATTGATGATTACCAAGTGTAATGTAGCGGGTAAGCCTGTTATTACCGCAACACAAATGCTGGATTCCATGCAACGTAACCCGCGTCCGACTCGTGCGGAAGCGAGTGACGTAGCGAATGCCATTTTTGACGGAACAGATGCCATTATGCTGTCCGGCGAAACAGCTGCGGGTAAATATCCGGTAGAATCTGTATTGACGATGTCCCGTATTGCAGAGAAAGCAGAATCCGCTCTGAACTACCGTGATTTGTTCAAAAAACAAAGAACGGCTCAGGAAGTTAGTATTACGGAAGCGATCAGCCAATCCGTTTCTATTTCTGCGCTTGACCTGCATGCCAAAGCCATCCTGACGTCCACACAAAGCGGAACAACGGCGCGTATGATTTCCAAATATCGTCCACAAGCTCCAATTATTGCTGTGACAACGCAGGAAAGAACAGTTCGCCGCCTGGCTCTGATCTGGGGAGTACATGCGGTACAAGGCAAACCTGTCGTGGACACGACGGACAAACTGATCGAAAACGCACTGGAAGGCGGTCGCAAATCCGGTCTCGTTAAAGAGGGCGATTTGGTTGTTATTACCGCAGGTATACCGCTCGGTGCTTCTGGTTCTACGAACCTGATTAAAATTAGCTGTGTTCCTGCACAAGCGTAACTTTAACTTTAGCTTATGCGGAATAACAGACAGGCTGTATCTTTTAGGTATGGCAGGGAGAGCATTCAAGTCATTTATGACTTGGATGCTCTTTTTTATGCTCTCCAGTTTCTAGCCCTCCAAACCTTCTTTCCGTGTAAAATCCAGAAATGCCTGCTGGATCATGCTGAGATTAGTATCGCGTTGATACAGTATATTTATGTGATAACGCTCATTCTTCTCCTCGGCATCGGACCAAGGAAGCCACTCTACCAACGGAACGTCATTACCATCGTTGCGAAGAACACCACAGGCAGGGAAGAAGGCAAGTGCTTCCCCGACGCTTACCACTTGCTTTACCGCTTCCCATGAGTTCATTTCCAGATGGGGCTTGATCAGCGAGGAATACGGATCTACAACAGATGTCCCGCTATATCTCACCCATGTGTGCTTGTCCAGCATTTCAGTCCCCAAAATGTCCGTTGGCTTGGAAGAATGCTGCACAGACACAGACCTGATAACTCCAATCCGATCCGAAGCGACAGGCTCTACCACCGTAAGCTCGGGAGGATGTCCTCTGTCATCCAGAAAAGCAAAATCAATCTCTCCCTGTTTTAGCAGCTGTCTGATTTTATCCGGGGATTGAATGTCTAGCTGAATTTGGCATTCGGGATATTGTTGAGCAAATGTAGCAATCATAGAGGGGAGTACATACGTGCCCGAGATGGACTCGGCGCCGAGAAGTAATTGTCCCTGCGACTGCTCTGCCAGTTCATTCACTGTTTGTCTTGCTTCTTGCTCCAGAGCAACCATCTGCTTTGCGTAAGGCAGCAGTTTTTTGCCAGCTTCGGTCAGCATAATCCTTCCTTGTTGGGAGATGAACAGGGAGACTCCCAGTTCCTTTTCCAGACTTTTCATATGAAAGCTGACGGTAGGCTGTTTAATTTGCAATGCCTCGGCCACATCCGTCGCCTTGTGGAATTTGTCGATCATCATTAAAATACGCAATTTTAAAATATTCATGGACTTGAACAGCTCTCCTTACATGGCATTCATGTATAAAAAATAGACTATAGATTAATTATATACTGAAAAACATTTTATCTATCAATATTTTATATTTCTTTTACAAAACCAAGTCGTTCGTCTAACATTCCAAGCCTACAATGTAAAAGTGTTGATGGTCATAAATAAAAAACCGTCACTTAAATAAGGGGAGGACAATAAAAAATGTTGAAAAAATGGCCGTTCATTCTGATGACTCTTACCATGGTATTTGCACTTGCAGCTTGTGGATCAGCTAACAATGCTGCACCACAAGGAGACGCTGCTACAGGAACAGACAATAAAGCAGCTACTGAACTGACAGGTAACATTCTGGCTGTTGGCTCCACTGCACTTCAACCATTGGTAGAGCAAGCGGGACAAAAATTTATGGCTGTAGATAAATATAAAGGAATTGCGGTTCAAGTGCAGGGTGGCGGTAGCGGTACTGGCTTGACTCAAGTTTCCGGCGGACAAGCGGATATCGGTAACTCCGATGTGTTTGCAAAAGAAAAATTGGAGAGCGGCGCAGATGAACTGGTCGATCACCAAGTAGCTGTTGTAGCTATGTCAGCAGTAGCGAATCCTAAAGTAGGCGTAGCAGATTTGAAGAAAGATCAATTGGTACAAATTTTCACAGGTAAAATTACCAACTGGAAACAAGTTGGTGGCGCAGATCAAAAAATCGTTATCGTAAACCGTCCAAGCAGCTCCGGTACTCGTGCAACATTTGAAAAATACGCTTTGGGACAAAAAACGGAAGATCTGCCAGGCTCCATTCAGGAAGATTCCTCCGGTACTGTGAAAAAGCTGATTGCTGAAACACCGGGTGCTATTGGTTACCTAGCCCTGTCCTACATCGACAACACAGTAACAGCATTGAAATACGATGGTGTTGAAGCTAACGTGGAAAATGTAGAGCAAGGTAAATATCCGGTATGGGCTTACGAGCATATGTACACCAAAGGTGAGCCAAAAGAGCATGTAAAAGCATTCTTGGATTACATTCTGTCTGATGAAATCCAAAAATCCGATGTCGTAGACCTGGGATACATCCCGGTATCAGGCATGCAAGTTAAACGCGATGCTGACGGTAATATTACGAAATAAGGAGAGCTACACCTCCTGTTCGGGCAAACGCAGCTAACGCGAGTATATTCACGGAGAAGAGGCGGACTAGCGTCCAGCCTCTATTCTTCGGTTAAAGGAGTCACAGTATGGAACCAATTGAAGGGAAGGCATACATGGAACAGAATAAACGATCCCGAGGTATGAAAGAAAGGCATTACTGGGAAGAATGGACCGGCCGCATTTATACGTCGGTTTGTGTCGTTTTTTTGGTTGCAGTCATTGTCTCCATTGTATATTTTGTCGCCTCCAAAGGTGTAGCTACATTTGTGGTGAATGGAGTCAGTCTGCAAGAGTTTTTCTTCGGAACCAAATGGAGCCCGGATGGTGAGCCCAAGTCCTTCGGCGCACTTCCGTTTATTACAGGCTCTTTTGCTGTAACCGTTCTGGCGGCCTTGATCGCCAGCCCGCTCAGCTTGTGTGCTGCTTTATTTATGACCGAAATCGTACCGAAATCCGGTAAACGTATCCTTCAACCTGCGATTGAATTGTTATCTGGTATTCCGTCCGTAGTATACGGCTTTGTCGGCTTGACCGTAATTGTTCCGTTGCTGCGGGACGTGTTCGGGGGACAAGGCATCGGGATTCTCGCAGGCTGTCTCGTGTTGTCAGTGATGATTTTGCCGACGATTACGAGTATTATGGCGGATGCATTGTCATCCTTGCCAGGTGGCCTGCGCGAGTCCTCTTACGCCCTGGGCGCTACCCGCTGGCAGACAATTGCACGTGTTATTATTCCGACACTGCTGCCTGCTCTGTTAACAGGAATTATTCTTGGTATGGCTCGTGCCTTCGGGGAAGCGCTGGCTGTACAGATGGTTATCGGGAATGCTCCGCATATACCGAAATCCTTGCTGGAATCCGCTTCGACCTTGACCAGTGTTATTACACTTAGCATGGGCAATACAGCTATGGGCTCGGTTCATAACAATGCTCTCTGGAGCATGGCGCTTGTTCTCCTGCTCATGACATTCATCTTCGTGTTGCTGGTAAGGCTGCTTGAAAGGAGAAACCGGATTTGATGAAAGCTAAAACGACCGACAAAATCGCTACATTTGTAATCTGTTTCTTCGCATTGTTCATTGTCGCACTTCTGGTGGGACTGCTGGGATTCATTTTGGCACGCGGAGTCAGTCACATTTCCTTTGACTTTTTGACCAGTGCTCCTCAGACGTTACGCGCAGGTGGAGGCATCGGCCCGCAATTGTTCAACTCTGTATTTTTACTTATTTTAACCTTGATTATCACCATTCCGATTGGTTGGGGTGCGGGTATATACATGGCGCAATATGCGAAGCCGGGGAAAATTACGGACTTCATACGACTTGTCGTCGAAGTATTGTCTTCGTTTCCGTCCATCGTCATCGGTTTGTTCGGACTTTTACTTATCGTAAATACATTTAATTTTGGTTTTTCCCTGTTATCAGGAGCCCTGGCCTTGGCAGTATTCAACCTGCCGCTGATGGTTCGGACGACAGAACAGGCTTTCCGGGCTGTGCCCAAGGAGCAAAAGGAAGCCGGGCTTGCGCTCGGGTTGTCCAAGTGGAAAATCATTACCTCCATTTTGCTGCCAGCTGCGCTGCCAAGCTTGATTACGGGGACGATTTTGGCCGCAGGCCGCATTTTCGGGGAAGCAGCAGCGTTGCTGTTTACAGCCGGGATGAGTACGCCGCCGCTTGATTTCACTGATTGGAATCCATTGCATGCCAGATCGCCCATTAATCCGATGCGTCCTGCCGAGACACTGGCTGTGCATATCTGGAAGGTTAACAGTGAAGGCATCGCTCCTGATTCCAGGGATATTGCCGCAGGTGCTTCCGCGGTATTGGTGCTGCTCGTACTTGCCTTCAACCTGATCGCAAGATGGTTCGGAAGAGTCGTCTACCGCCGCCTGACAGCTGCCAAACGGATGGATTAGAAAGGGGATGGGAAACATGGAACAAGTCATTACGCGAACGGCAACACCTGCAACACCCATACAATCTACGCGCTCGGAACAACTTGCGGGGCAAGCTCCACAACCATTCAGTACCGAGGATTTAAGCATCTATTACGGCAGCTTTGAGGCTGTAAAAAAAGTAAATCTGGCCTTTCCCGAGCAGACAGTGACCGCCCTGATCGGGCCTTCCGGCTGTGGTAAATCGACCTTTTTGCGCTCCCTCAACCGGATGAATGACGAGATTGCGTCTTCTTCTACGACAGGGCACATCTGGATGGATGGGCAGGATTTGACCGCGCCGGGCACAGACGTGATCAAGCTGCGTCAGCAGATTGGAATGGTGTGGCAGCGGCCTAATCCGTTTTACAAATCCATTTACAATAACATCGCCTTCGGTCCCAAATACCGGGGTGTTCGTAAAAAGAAACAGCTTGATGAAATCGTCGAAAGCAGTCTGCGTAAAGCGGCGTTATGGGATGAGGTCAAGGACCGCCTTCATGATTCCGCCCTGGCATTGTCTGGTGGACAGCAGCAGCGTCTTTGTATTGCGCGTGCACTATCCGTTCAACCGAAAATTTTGTTGCTTGACGAGCCGGCTTCTGCGCTGGACCCTGTTTCTACAGGTAAGGTCGAAGAGCTGATTACCGAGTTGAAAAAAGATCTGCGAATCGTCATCGTAACGCACAATATGCAGCAGGCCGCACGGATTTCCGATTACACTGCTTATTTTTATATCGGGAGTCTGGTTGAACATGGCAAAACGAATGATATTTTCACTAATCCTGAAAATGAGCTGACCCAGGAGTACATTATGGGCCGGTTTGGGTAAGCGACGCTGTTTGTCGACTTACTATATATGAGATAGGATAAACCCTCTTACTAATCCAGTATTAGTAAGAGGGTTTTTTATTAGTTTAGTAAACTCTTTCATTTGTATATAATAAAATATATTGATTATTTGGGTATATTTTCATATAATACATGTGTTTAATAGTTTTGAGGTACCCATAATCATATTAAAGGAGAGGTTTGGAATGAGGTTTAATGTTAAAGATTCTGTCAAGTGGATCGCCCTTTCAGGAATGGCGATTACAGTAACAACTGGGCTTATTAACCCTTCGTGGGCGGCAGCGGAGCAGGATTCAGCTGATGCGGAGGTGAATGTTACCCAAGCAGTGTATGGTGATACGGCCATTTACAAAAATGCTGTTGTTCCATTGGCTAGCGTGAGTGCGGACAGTTTGCTGGATAAGTACCGTGATTTTAGTAAATTTTCTACTGGCGATGTATCTAAGGATACCAAACTGGCCTTGAATATCGTATCGTGGCAATTGCCGCATGGCGGATTCTTCAAAGCTATGGAAAAGAATTATAAATCCAAGTGGGACGGTAAAGCTGCACGCTCCACCTGGAAGAGCAAGGATGGCGTAGAGCTGGGAACATTTGATAATGAGGCTACGACAACTGAAATTCGCTTTTTGGCGGATGTATACAAAAAAACAAAAAATAAAGACATTAAGGACAGTGTACAAAAAGCAGTTGACTTCGTTCTAACCTCTCAATATTCCTCCGGTGGCTGGCCGCAAGTATACCCTAAACGTGGTAATTATTCTGATGCCGTAACTTACAACGATGATGCAATGGTTAGAGTTATGGTGTTGGCGGATGATATTGCGAACAAGAAGCAGCCGTTTGATAGCGATATTCTGGACAATACATATCGCTCCAGACTTCAGCAAGCGCTAAACAAAGGAATCCAGTACACAATTAAGTCTCAAATTGTAAATAATGGTACACCTACGATCTGGGGTGCACAGCATGATCCGGTTACTTATGCATCTGTTGAAGCCCGGGCATTTGAGCTTGCTTCCAAAACAACTACGGAATCGGTAGGCATCACGGCTTTCTTGATGTCCCAACCGCAAACGGCTGAGGTGAAAAAAACTGCTCAGAGCGCCTTGAAATGGTTTGACACTAATCGGATCGACGGTATCAAATACAATCGTCAAGGTCCGGAGTTTTTCCAAAAGGACGCATCGAGCGTAATGTGGTATCGTTTCTACAATGTGGAAGACAATAAGTACTTCTTTTCAGACCGGGATGGCAAAAAGTATACTGACATCATGAAAATCAGTGAGGAGAGACGACTCGGTTATGCTTGGGCAGGAAGTCAAGCGAAAAGTCTGTTGAATGCGGCCTCGGAAAGCGGATATTACAAATTGTCCAAGCCGTTGCCAAAATGATAAAGCCATCATTATAAAATGCTTGGGAGGGCGGAACCATCACGGTTCGGCCCTCTTTTTGTTCCGGGGCGGTAAATATGGTTTAATGGAGAGAGGGCAAATATAGAGATAAAGATGCACACAGATAGGAGAGCTTGTATGACACAAGAGGAGAAACAAACGGAATTACACTGGTATGGAGCACCGCTGCGTGTCCGTTATCAGGAAAGCGACCAAATGGGGGTCGTATATCATGCCAATTATCTGAACTGGTTTGAGATCGGGCGTACGGAAATGATCCGGCAGGCAGGCTTTAACTATCGGAGCATGGAGGAACGAGGTGTTCTGTTGCCCGTTATCGAAATCAATGCGAAATATGTGAGTCCTGCCCGATATGATGATTTGATTACCATCTATACCGCGATCACGGACTTCTCCAGACTGCGTCTGAATTACACTTATGAGGTCCGGCGTGTAACGGCTGAGGACCATAAAAGCCAGATTGGAAAGGTATGGACACAGGCAGACCCACTGCCTGGAGAGCTGCTCGTAACCGGGGTGACACGCCACGTATGGGTGAGTACCGAATGGAAGCCCGTCCGGCTGGATCAGGTGCTACCTGATCTGTACACCGCGCTACGGTCTGCTATGACAGGCGGGGAGGGAGAGAAAGCATGATGATGCGCAAACGTCTGTGGCTGTTGTTGCTGCTTATTCCTCTGGCAGAGCTGTACGGGTTTATATGGGTAAGTCACTGGATTGGAGCGGGTAAAACCATTCTGCTTATCATTCTGACGACCCTGATTGGAGCCGCTATGATGCAATTTGAAGGCCGCAAGGTCATTGCCGATGCGAAAAATGAAATGAATCGGGGACAAATGCCCGGCCGCAAAATGCTGGATGGATTATGTGTCTTTTTCGGCGGGAGCTTGCTGCTTATCCCTGGATTTTTAACGGATATTATCGGTTTTACGCTGGTTTTTCCTTTGACCCGTGCGTTGTACCGACGCTTTTTATTGAAATGGCTCGAGAAAAAAATGAAAAATGGCAGCATTACGTTTCGGCGGTTTTGACGTAAGCTGCCGTTTTTCCTACTCACATGATCTCAACGGACTCTTCCGGCAAGAATATAGTTGCGCAAGTCCTGAATGACATTGGCGCGATTGAGCGCGTCCACTACAATGAGGGACACAGGTCCGATAATCAGTCCCAACACACCAAACAGCTTGAGCCCGATGAACATCCCAATGAGGGTGGGAAGCGGGTTCAGACCCACGCTGCTGGCCAGCACCTTAGGTTCTACAATTTGCCGTCCAACCAACAGGATGATATAGAGGATCGACAATCCTACCCCTAATGCCAAATTACCCGACATATATGCATATAAAATCCACGGAATCATCACAATGCCAACCCCTAAATAAGGAAGCAAATCAACCAGCCCGATCATCAAACCGATGGTGAAGGCGGATTCTACACGCAAAATGAACAGTCCAATAATGACGGTCACCGCGGTAATGGAGATTATAATAAACTGTGCGCGCAAATAACCAAACAACGCCTTGCGCAGATCGTGCCATATCCCCGACATAGGCTTGCGAATCGTATCAGGAACCGTATTCGAGAGCATTTGGCTATGTTGGTCCCAGTCCTTACTGATAAAAAATGCCGCTAATACAATAACCATCAGCACCGCGCCCATGTTAGGCAGAGAGGTCAGCAAATTCAGAATACCATTAAAAAATTGGGCAACCAGTGTGGTGACAGCCGAGCTGACCGTCTGGGTCGTTTTATCAATATTGCTGTTAATTGTATGGTAGTAATCGGGGTTATTGCGGATAAATTGGTTAATTTCATTAATTACATTTTGGATCAGATCGCTCTGAGTCCAGTCGATAAACAGGCTTTTAAAATGTTCAATATGTCCGTCAAAGGTCATGGTGAGCCTGATGATCTCTCGAACCATCCGCGTTATGGCCGCAGAGAGTACAACGGCGATTCCGCCTAAATATACAAATAACGAGACCGTGACAGCCATCCAACGTGGCAAGCGGGCCTGGCTGCGCAGAAAGTGAACGAGCGGATTCATGGCATAGGCCACAAGCCAGGCGAACAGAAAGGGATAGACGAGAGGGAACAGCACGTATATGCCCAGCAATAGAGCTATAATTACGACTACAACCCACAGAGCGCGAAATATGCGATTCAGGATCAACCGGCTCAAGCTCTCACGGCTCCTTTCTTTTACAGTTGTATTCCATGAAATAAGTGCTTTACTATACATATGCGAGAAGGAGGTGAGACAAGACCTGTGTAAAAAAGTGCAAATGAATTAAAAAATTATGTAAGGGGTTTCAAAAATTTCTTTATAGAACCGATAAAACATTTGAATGTGTCGGAATAGCCCTGAATGTTCACATAAACGACAAAATCCAGTATAGTGAAAGAAGGTTTAAATATTGACATATGGCGTTAACATTACTTATTTATTTAAAAGGCAAAACTTACTTTTGAAAATGTTTACATTGCAAGTCCGTTCACAATGTTTTTACAAAGGAGAGATGTAACGATGACAGCGACTAAAGGTCTGGAAGGGATCGTAGCGACCACTTCCTCCATAAGCTCTATCGTAGATGGCGTTCTCACGTACCGGGGTTATAACATTGATGATTTGGCTGTTAACGCCGCTTTTGAAGAGGTAGCTTATTTGTTGTGGTTCGGAAAATTGCCTGATCAAGCCCAATTGCAGGAGCTTCGCGACCAACTAAGCGAATATGCTGCCATTCCGGATGAAATTATTACTCAATTAAAGCTGTACCCGAAAGATTTGAGCACGATGGCTGCCCTGAGATCAGCCGTATCGTCTCTTGCCTTGTATGACCCACAGGCGGATGATATGTCGAGAGAGGCCAATGTGATCAAAACCGTCAAGCTTCAGGCGCAATTGCCCACAATTGTGGCGGCCATAGCGCGTGTGCGCGAAGGGCTGGAGCCGATTGCGCCCAAGAAAGGTGTTTCTATCGCCGAAAACTTTCTGTATCAGCTTACTGGCAAAGACCCGGAAGAGACGGCTATCAAAGCGTTCAATCAGGCTCTTGTGCTGCATGCCGATCACGAATTGAATGCATCGACCTTTGCTGCACGCGTGACGGTAGCAACATTATCCGATATTTATTCCGGCATTACGTCGGCAATCGGAGCTTTGAAGGGACCACTGCATGGCGGAGCCAACGAAGCTGTTGCCAAAACCCTGGAGGAAATCGGCGGTTTGGATCAGGTGGATTTGTATATTCAGACCAAACTGGATAACCGCGAAAAAATTATGGGCTTTGGACATCGTGTCTATAAAAACGGTGATCCGCGTGCCAAGCATTTGCACAAAATGTCCCGCGAACTGGGCGAAATGAACGGCGATACGACGTTGTTTGATATTTCGGTTCGAATCGAGGAAATTGTGACAGGACAAAAGGGCTTGAAGCCGAATGTTGATTTTTACTCTGCCTCTGTTTATACCCAACTGGGTATCAAAAGAGACCTGTTCACACCGATCTTTGCCGTGAGTCGTGTATCCGGGTGGACTGCGCACATTTTGGAGCAGTACGAAAATAATCGTCTGATCCGTCCGCGCGCTGAATACACAGGTCCGATTGACCAAAAGTATGTGTCTCCGGAATTACGCTAATCACTTGTTGTACGAATATTGAGGCTGTATACCCTGAATTAAAAAAATAAGGTACAATAGAAGGGACGGCGAGAGATGCGTGTTTTTGTCTATGATGAAGATCACGTCTTTCGCCCTGTACCCATTCATATCTGAGGAGGAAAAGGAACTTATGGCGAAATTTGAAAAGTTTGAGCTCCCAACTGAAGGCGAAAAAATTACGATTGAGAACGGTCAACTACAGGTTCCGAATCATCCGGTTATTCCGTTTATCGAAGGCGACGGCACAGGCCGCGACATCTGGAAAGCATCCAAGCGCGTACTGGACGCAGCTGTAGATAAAGCATATAACGGTTCCAAAAAGATTGCCTGGTATGAAGTATTCGCTGGTGAGAAAGCTTTCAATACATACGGCGAGTGGTTGCCTAACGATACTTTGGAAGCCATCCGTGAGTATATTGTAGCCATCAAAGGGCCGCTTACGACACCGATTGGCGGCGGCATTCGCTCTTTGAACGTGGCATTGCGTCAAGAGCTGGATCTGTACGTATGTCTGCGTCCTGTTCGTTACTTTAACGGTGTTCCGTCTCCGGTGAAGCGTCCTGAATTGGTAGACATGGTTATTTTCCGTGAGAATACCGAGGATATTTATGCTGGTATTGAGTATGCCGAAGGCTCCGAGGACGTGAAAAAAGTCATTCAGTTCCTCCAACAAGAGCTGGGTGTGAACAAAATTCGTTTCCCAGAAACGTCAGGTATCGGGATCAAGCCGGTTTCCTCCGATGGTTCAAAACGTCTGGTACGTGCAGCCATTCAGTATGCTGTTGACCACGGACGCAAGAGCGTAACGCTCGTACACAAAGGCAACATTATGAAATTTACCGAAGGTGCCTTCAAAAACTGGGGTTATGAAGTGGCTGAGGAAGAATTTGCAGATAAAGTATTCACTTGGGCTCAATATGATGCTATCAAGGAAAAAGATGGTGAAGATGCGGCAAATGCAGCTCAAAAAGCAGCTGAAGATGCAGGAAAAATTATCATCAAGGATGCGATCGCTGACATTGCACTGCAACAAGTGCTGACTCGTCCTTCCGAATTTGATGTTATTGCTACACTGAACCTGAACGGAGACTATCTGTCCGATGCGCTGGCTGCTCAAGTCGGTGGAATTGGTATCGCACCAGGTGCGAACATTAACTATGTAACTGGGCATGCTATCTTTGAAGCTACACACGGCACAGCGCCAAAATATGCTGATAAAGATGTCGTAAACCCTGGTTCCGTTATTTTGTCCGGCGTGATGCTGCTTGAGCATTTGGGCTGGCACGAAGCGGCAAACCTGATTTACAAAGGACTGGAAACGTCCATTAATAAGAAAATCGTAACTTATGACTTTGCCCGTCTGATGGAAGGCGCTACACAAGTGAAATGCTCCGAGTTCGCAGATACCATTATTAGTAACCTGTAGAGAGGGGAATGCCACGTGACCATTCAACGCAAAAAAATATCCATTGTTGGCGCCGGTTTTACCGGTGCCACTACCGCATTGCTGCTGGCCCAAAAAGAGCTGGGTGATATCGTTCTGATCGATATTCCGCAACTTGAGAATCCGACCAAAGGCAAAGCGCTTGATATTTTAGAGGCCAGTCCGGTCCAGGGATTTGACAGCCAGGTCACAGGCACTTCCAATTATGAGGATGCAGCCAACTCGGATATCGTCATTATTACAGCGGGGATTGCGCGAAAACCAGGCATGAGCCGTGACGATTTGGTAAATACGAACGCAGGGATTGTAAAATCCGTATGTGAAAACGTGAAGAAGTACGCGCCAGATTCTATCGTCATTATTCTGAGTAATCCGGTCGATGCCATGACCTATACCGCATACCAGACGCTTGGTTTCCCGAAAAATCGGGTCATCGGCCAATCTGGTGTGCTGGATACAGCTCGGTATTGTACCTTTATTGCACAGGAACTGAACGTATCCGTCGAAGACGTGCGTGGCTTCGTATTGGGTGGTCACGGTGATGATATGGTGCCGCTGGTACGCTATTCCAGCGTTGGTGGTATCCCTATCGAAACCCTGATTTCGAAGGAACGTATCGAAGCGATCGTACAGCGGACGCGTGTCGGTGGCGGGGAGATAGTTAACCTGCTGGGCAACGGTAGCGCATACTATGCCCCGGCAGCCTCGCTTACGCAGATGACAGAAGCGATTGTAAAAGACAAAAAACGTATTATCCCGGTCATTGCCTATCTGGAGGGAGAGTACGGCTATCAGGACTTGTTCCTCGGCGTACCGACACTTCTTGGTGGTAATGGTATCGAAAAGGTGTTCGAGCTGGAATTGACCGACGAGGAAAAAGTAGCGCTTGATCAATCCGCCGAATCGGTTCGTAATGTAATTAAAATAGTGACCGTATAGGTTCGATTTTCTACTAAAACGGTATACTTTTATTTGAAGAGGTGTCCCAAAGCCATAGTCATGGCCGACGGACACCTCTTTAAATAGAATATAAGTAATCTATTTGTTTTCTTCCTTTTCCTTTAATGTTGAAAATTTCAGCTTGGATTTGCTGGCACTGGCGGAGCGGACGGAACGATTGCGGACAAGCGTAAGCGCTCGCCTTTGTCTCCGGATTTATACCATATCAAATATATTCAATAAAATCCGGAGACAACAGTGATGGTAGCAACGTTCCGTTCGCGGAGCCTCTCCAGCACCCACTCAAGCTGAAACTTTTCTCACCGTCCTCCTTTGCTTTGTCCTGCTTCCCCGGTATAATAGATTTCGTATGCATTGATAGTGTACATAGAAAAGCATGTCCCAAAACACTGAAATGATGACAGTCAGGTAAACAAAGAAATGGAGGTTGTAAACTATGTTTTTTATTCACATGATCGGATCGCTGGCGCTGGGTTTTTATATATTGCTCCCCTTTGTAGTTGGCAAAATCGACAAGCTGGCCCCCGCCGTGCAGGAAGGGACGATATCGGCTGTTCAGCTATTGAACCGTTTGGCTCAATTTGCAATGATCATTTTGCTCGTTAGCGGCATCTATATGATTTTTGCTTGGGGTCCATATTCCGTCGCATGGATCGTCGTCGTTTTGCTGCTGTTTCTGGGTATCTCCGGCATCGCAGGTGCTATGGGCAAGCCGTTACGTTTATCGCTGGAAGCGATTCGTAACCAACAGCCCATTACGCAATACGCTGGAAAAATGCGCATGTTCAGTACATTGCTTGCGGTATTTCTGATTCTCATCACGTTTTTAATGGTATACAGCCATATTATTTAATTAAGTATTTTGCGAGTGGCTGTAATCGAATGATGTCAAATGCTAAATTGAAAAAAGCGGTTTGTGCTGAATAAGCACAAGCCGTTTTTTTGTGCGTCCAACGAACTTCATACTCCTTTTTCGTTTAACGTACAAGCTCGTGTGGTAAATCAGGAGTAGAGTGGATACAAATGTTGCATCCTATAAGATATCTAATCTTGAAAGGAGAATGCACGATGGCCAAAAGCAATCAGACCCAACAAACCTTGCCCCCGCAGCACCAAGAACAGCAACCGGGGATCGAGTCCAAAATGTCGCCTGCACCTCAGTTTGAGAAGTCAACCTATAAGGCGGCTGGCAAGCTAACAGGCAAAGTCGCACTCATTAGCGGTGGAGATAGTGGAATTGGACGCGCTGTAGCTGTTACGTACGCCAAGGAAGGTGCTGACGTAGCTATCGTCTATCTGAACGAGCATAAGGATGCAGAAGAGACGAAGCGTCAGGTAGAGCAGGAGGACCGCAAATGCGTGCTGATCCCCGGCGATATCGGAGATGACCAATTTGCCAAAAAAGCGGTTCAGCAGACGGTTAACGAGCTGGGCAAGCTGGACATTGTCGTGAACAATGCCGCAGAGCAGCATCCACAGCAAAAGCTGGAGGATATCACGAAAGAGCAGCTGGAGCGTACATTCCGCACGAACATTTTCGGCATGTTCTTCCTGACGCAAGCGGCATTGCCGCATTTGAAGAAAGGCAGCGCAATTGTTAACACCACGTCGATTACGGCCTATGCCGGGAACAAGACACTCATTGATTATTCATCCACCAAAGGGGCGATTACTTCATTCACCCGTTCTCTTTCGCTCAATTTGGTCGATCAAGGCATTCGGGTAAACGCTGTCGCGCCGGGGCCGGTCTGGACACCGCTAATCCCTTCGACCTTTGATGCCAAGACCGTCAGTGAGTTCGGAGGCGCGCAGCCGATGAAGCGTCCCGGTCAGCCGGAGGAATTGGCACCAGCCTATGTGTACCTTGCCTCGGATGATTCATCTTATGTCAGCGGACAGGTCATCCATATCAACGGCGGCGAAGTCGTCAACGGATAAGAGAGAGGTTGGGGCAGCGTGTGCCCTGACCTTTTTTCCTGTTTAACAGTGGAACAAAAAGCAGGTAGCCTGTAGAATGGGACTTAACTTACAAAGCTGTTATGATCATAAAAATTTCTACTCAACTAAAGGATGGGCATATTTATGAAGTCGTTTCGTTTCAGGCTTACCTTGATTATGCTGATTCTGATCGGCGTATCTGTCCTGGCTGCCGGAATCACCATGGGACAAATTTTTAAAAACTCGAACATGAAGGTGCTTGAGGAAAATATGGGGCGTGAGATCGACCTGCTTCGGGCTACATTTCCTTTTGTCAACGCAGATGCTCTTTCCAGTACCGATTACGTCTCTTACTATTCGGAAAAGGCAAAGGAAATTGCACGTCTGACGGACTCACGGGTGACCTTCATTCGCAAGGATGGAACGGTGGTTGGTGATTCACTAAGTGATCCGCGCAAGATGGAGAACCATGCATCACGTGAAGAAATCCAAGAAGCCGCGTCCGAAGGAATCGGACGAACGATACGCTACAGTGAAACTTTGCAGCGAAATATGCTGTACGTGGCAGAGCCTGTCGTATCCGACAAGGGGTTCGACGGATATATCCGTTTGTCCATGAATCTGAAAGCAGTAGAGGAAGGTGTGCAGCGCGGCTGGACGGCAATTGGCATTGGTCTGGTCTTGTTGTTCCTTGCCGCTGGATTGGTCAGTTACCGTATCGCGCGTGGCCTAACCTCGCCTATTGAGCATATTACAAGCGTAGCCAATCGTATTTCCGGGCTGGATTATGACGCAAGAGTTGGCATACAGCGCCGGGATGAGGTAGGGCAGTTGGGGGAAGCCATTAACCGTATGGCGGACAGCCTGCAAAACCAAATGAAGACGATACGTGATAATGAGGATTTGCTTCAGAGCGTCATGAGCAATATGACCGGAGGGATTCTCATGATTGATGCCGGGGAGCGGATTGCGCTTGTGAACCGTGAGTCTGAGCGGATGCTCGGTGTCACTAGCAAACGGGTGACGGACAAGCCGTATCATGAGCTGAAAAAGCACTACGAGCTGACGAAGCTGATTGAGGGTAGTATACAAAGCCGCGAAAGACTGCACGGTGAGGTTCATCTGTATAATCCCGAGGAACGGCTGATTTTGCTCGATGGTGTGCCGATGTATGAGGATGAAGGCAGATATCGCGGCATGCTGTTCCTTTTGCAGGATATTACAGCTATTCGGCGGCTGGAAAATATGCGGAGTGAATTTGTGGCGAATGTTTCCCATGAGCTAAAAACGCCGATTGCCGCAGTCAAGGGCTTTGCTGAAACGTTGCTCGGCGGCGGAGTTAAGGATGAGGAAACATCCCGTTCCTTTTTGCAAATTATTTATGATGAAAGCGAACGGCTAAATCGGCTGATCGGCGACATTCTGGAGCTGTCCAAAATTGAATCCAAGCGTTCTCCGCTGGATTGCTCTCCGGTTCATGTATCCTCGTTTATAGAATCATTGCTGGAAAAATTGAATAATGTAGCTGCGAAAAAAAGAATTACACTGCATATGGACGTCCCGGATGAACTGTTTATGGAGGCGGATGAAGATAAGCTCCAGCAGATTTTTGTAAACCTTCTGTCTAATGGCATTAACTACACACTCGACGGTGGCAAGGTGAAAATCAAGGTTGTAACTGTACAGCGGGAGAATGATACGGAGAAGGTCGTATTTACGGTTAGCGATACGGGCATCGGGATTCCAAAGAAGGACCTGCCGCGCATCTTTGAGCGCTTTTACCGGGTAGACAAAGGTCGTTCGCGCAACTCGGGTGGAACAGGCCTGGGATTGTCCATCGTCAAGCATTTGGTGGACCTGCATCATGGGGTGCTTTCCGTAGAAAGTGAGCTTGGTTTGGGCACCACATTTACAATCGAATTGCCGTTGTTGCAACAGGAAGAATGAACTAGATCGGTTTTTACATTCTGTTAACAATGCCGTGATAAAATATACGGGTGTCGCATGAGTATGGAAAAGATTTTGGAATTTTGACCAATGCGCCTTTAAAAGGTAAACAGGAGATGAATTTATTTATGGGACAACGCTTGCTGGTTATTGAGGATGAACCAACGCTTGCCAGATTGCTATCCTACAATTTGATACAAGAGGGTTTTGAAGTAGATACGGAGGATCACGGCAGTGCAGGGTTTGAAAAAGCCTCCAGAGAGTCCTACGATTTGATCCTGCTGGATTTGATGCTGCCCGGTATGAACGGACTGGATATTTTGAGCAGACTACGCCATCAGGGACTGACAACACCCATCATTATTTTAACGGCCAAAAACGGCGAAGCCGAGGTTGTCCAAGGATTGAAATCAGGAGCAGATGATTATATTACGAAGCCTTTCGGTGTTTCCGAGCTGCTGGCCCGCGTAACGGCGGTACTGCGTCGTACTTCCGGGGGGGATGAAGGCGTGCTGTCCGATCAGAAAGACGGCTCCAAAATTCAATTAGGCGAGCTGGAGATTTATCCTGAAAAATATGAAGTGATTCTCGGAGGACAATCCATCAGCTTAAGGCCCAAGGAATTTGAGGTGCTCCTCTACTTGTCCCGTAAGCCGGGCGTGGTATTGACTCGCGACGATCTGATGAACGCGGTTTGGGGCTTCGACTACATTGGCGGTCAACGGACGGTGGATGTGCATGTTAGCTCATTGCGCAAGAAGCTGGAGCTGGATCCCGATTCGGTTCATATTGATTCGATTCGCGGAGTCGGATACAAACTGGTTGTTAATAAAAAAAGAAGCGCTTCTCATTTGCTATAAATGAGGAGCGTTTTTCTTTATGTTCGATTTTGTATGCGACGATTTTTGTGTCCATTTCGTGATTTTACATTTCGTTAACATAAACAAACGTTACAATCAACAAATGACCGATATGATGTTCCCGTCACTTCAAGTAGTCAAAAAAAGGGGACTTCAGAACGATGATAACGGAACCAAAGACCCAGCCGAGTTCCACTGCCGTGATTGAACGTGAATCTAACAAGCCAATTACTACCTACGTGCCTTGCCGGGAGGTTCCGATCATTGGTACGGATATGTCTTGTAAAGAGCTATTAGCACTTATGAAAACGCAGGAAGACATTCCTTGCGTCATTGTCATTGATAAAAATGGCCTTCCGTTGGGCATTATTATGAGAGATGCGTATAACCGCCATTTTACGGGCAGGTTTGCTGCGGCTCTGTTTTATGACAAGCCTGCGGCCATATTTGCCGACCCCGATACATTAATTGTGGATCTGGAAAGCCTGGCATCGGACATTGTAGAGCAGGCGATGCTGCGCGAAGATCAACGATTTTACGATTGCCTGCTGATTAAGGAAGGTACGCGGTTGCTTGGCGTACTGACCATTCGTGATATTTTGTCCGTCGTTCAGCGAATGCAGAGAGAGGCGGACGAGCATCGGGGTAACGTGGTTCGGCATAGCTATGATGGTGTCCATCGGATTCAGACAACTGTGCTGGATGCCGCTAAAGAGGCTGGTGACAGTGTGCGTCTAACTCGTTCGATGAGTGAATTATCCCGCCGTGGCAAAATGGAACTGGAAGATGTTCTGCTCTCCTATCGGGCAGTCACAGAGCAAATGAAGCGTCAGCATGAGCAGATTACAGCGCTAACTCAATTGCTGAATGACATTGCAGGCATGGCTTCCTCCATCCGCGGACTCGCGGATCAAAGTGGACTGCTGGCGATCAACGCATCGATAGAAGCAGCACATGCTGGAGAACATGGGCGTGGCTTCCAGATCGTATCTCAGGAGGTGCGGAATATGTCACTCCAAACGAAAGCCTTTTCCGCACAGATTACAAGCTTGCTTACGGATATTGAACAAATGCTGCGTGATACTGCCGATCTGACGGATACGAGCATGCAGCAGATTAATACCGGCTCACGGTATATATCCGCTGGAACCCAAACGTTTACCCAACTGTTGCAGGCCGTTGCTGAAATTGAGACCAAAAACAACGATGTGTCTCGTTCCGCAGAGGAAGCGGCTTTGAATGCAGCCGGGATTGCACAGGAGCTGGAGCTTATGCTGAATCCCTGATCATTTTACATACCGTTAACAAATACACCACACTGAATTTACACACAGCTTATATAATCTTCATATTGTGCAAATCAGGTGCAATGCTTGAGGACCATAACTGCAACACGAAGGAGATCATAAATCAATGAATGATTCCGTTATTCGGATTGATAAGCTGAACTTGTATTATGAGAATTTTCACGCGCTGAAACATATAAACCTGGATATTCCTGAAAAAACGGTAACAGCCTTCATCGGACCGTCCGGCTGCGGTAAATCTACTTTGCTGCGTACGCTGAATCGGATGAATGATATGATACCGGGAACGCGTATTGAAGGTACGGTGAGTATCGCAGGTCAGGATATATATGGCGATACGATGGAAGTAGAAGCTCTGCGCAAGCAGGTGGGGATGGTTTTTCAACAGCCTAATCCGTTTCCTAAATCTATTTATGATAACGTGGCATACGGTCCGCGTCTGCATGGAATCCGGCAAAAGGACAAGCTGGACGAACTTGTTGAGCAAAGCTTGCGGCAGGCGGCACTCTGGGAAGAGGTTAAGGACTTTCTCAAGCGTTCAGCCCTGAGCTTGTCCGGCGGACAGCAGCAGCGGCTGTGTATTGCTAGGGCGCTTGCTGTGCAGCCAGATATTTTGCTTATGGATGAGGCAACGTCAGCGCTGGACCCGATCTCCACGATGAAGATTGAAGAACTGGTTCAAGAACTGCGTGACAGATATACGATCGTCATGGTGACGCATAACATGCATCAGGCGGCTCGTGTGTCTGGCCGTACTGCGTTTTTCTTGAACGGTGTCGTGGTAGAGGCGGCGGATACAGAGACGATGTTTTCTACGCCGCAGGATTCCCGTACGGAAGATTATATTTCCGGCCGATTCGGCTAAAGCCAACCAGATAGTAATGCCAGGAGGGGTGACTTCGAAATGATACGCAGAAAAGGTTTTGATGAAGGATTAGATGAGCTGAGAGCCGTACTGCGCGAAATGGGTGCACATGTATCGAAGGCACTCGATCAGGCCATTGAATGTTTGCAGACCAAAAATACAGAATTGGCCCAGCAGGTGGTCAAAAATGATGCATCTCTCAATGCACTGGAAGAGAACATTCTCGATATGGGCTCCAAGCTCATTATTACCCAGCAGCCGGTAGCCAAGGATTTACGCCGGATCATTGTTGCTTTTAAAATTTCCAGTGATCTGGAAAGGATGGGGGATTTGGCACTCGATATTGCCAAGGTCACGCTGCGTCTGGAAGGGCAGCAGGTCATCAAGCCGCTGGTGGATATTCCGCAGATGGCTGCGATCGTCAAAGAAATGATTGACGACGCAATTACATCCTATCTGGATGAAAATACAGATTTGGCTTATAAAATGGCCAAAGAGGATGATCGTGTAGATTCCATGTATAGCCATATGATCAGCAATCTGTATGTGTTTATGGTAGAAAAGCCTGAGGAAGCTCCACAAGGCATGCTGCAACTGCTCGTCGGACGATATATTGAACGGATTGGTGACCATGCGACGAATATCGGTGAAAGCACTGTATATCTCGTGACAGGGGAGCGACCAGATTTGAACCAGTAGGGCTTTTTAGGTATATAGCGGTTGTTTCTGACCCAGACTTGTCTTTGTGCAAAAGGCGAATCTGGCTAGGAAGCAGCCGTTTTTTTCTGAAAAAGGAGCCTTTATGTTAAGATAGGAAAAGGAATGCGTAAAGCGAAAGAACCTTTCGATGCATTGATGAACTTGCGAGGTGCTAAATGGATAAACTCATGCTTATAGATGGCAACAGTATCATTTACCGGGCGTTTTTCGCTATGCCTCCGTTAACAAATTCGAGCGGACAGCAGACGAACGCGGTGTACGGATTTACAACGATGTTGCTGCGGCTTTTGGAGGAGCACAAGCCGACACATATACTGGTTGCCTTTGATGCCGGAAAAATAACGTTCCGCCATAAAGGATACGAGGATTACAAGGGTGGACGCGAGAAAACGCCGCCTGAGCTGTCCCAACAATTCCCGCTGCTGAAAGAGCTGTTGACTGCCTTCGGCATTGCCCAGTTTGAGCTGGATGGCTATGAGGCGGACGATATCATTGGAACCCTGTCTAAAACCGCGGACGAAGCTGGTTTTAACGTGCTGGTGGTTACCGGAGATAAGGATATGCTTCAGTTGGCTTCGGACAACGTCACTGTCGGCTTAACCCGCAAAGGGGTTACCGAGGTGGAGACGTACGGACCTGAGCAGATTCAGGAGCGTTATGGCTTGAAGCCGTTGCAAATCATCGATCTCAAAGGTCTGATGGGCGATACGTCGGACAACATTCCCGGGATTCCGGGTGTGGGGGAAAAGACAGCGCTCAAGCTGCTGCATCAGTATGGATCGGTCGAAGAGGTGCTGGCACATACGGATGAGCTGAAAGGAAAAATGAAAGAGCGCGTCGAAACGCATGCAAATGATGCACGGATGAGCAAGGATTTGGCGACCATCTATCGGGATGTAACGCTGGACAAGCAGCTGGAAGATGTTGTATTCGACGGGCTGCAAGCAGAAACGGCGGGACCTGCTCTGGCGAAGCTGGAGTTCAAGTCCTTGCTGGAGCGGTTATCCTTTTCGGGCGAGGTTGGCAGTGCAGGAATGGGCGTAGAGGAAGCCTCTGCTGACGTGACCGTACTGGACGAACAGCGGATTAGCGAGCTGGTAAATGTACTGGATACTGTGGATCTGCTGCATGTGGAGACCCATGGCGATAATCCGCATCATGCTGAAATTGTGGGGCTGGTATTTGGCGTAGCGGGACGACAGTTTTTTATGACCTTGGATGTACTGCAAACTGATGCAGCCAAGCCTGTCCGCGAATGGCTCGCCGATGCTGGGTGCAAAAAACGGGGGTATGATCTGCACCGTACAGATTTAGCTCTGCATTGGCACGGGATCGAATTTGCCGGGGCAGAGTTCGATGTGCAGTTGGTCGGATATTTGCTGGACCCAACGGATGCGAACCAGTCACTAAGCGGATTGGCAGCCAAATATGGCTTGTCTTCGATTCGTCCGGACGATGAAGTATTCGGCAAAGGCGCTAAATATAAAGTGCCTGATGTGGATGTGCTGTCCGATCATGTGGCGCGCAAGGCGGCGGTGATTGAAGCGCTGGTGCCTGTACAGCAGGCCGAGCTGGAAAAAACGGAAATGCACAAGCTCTTCCATGAGCTGGAGATGCCGTTGTCCCGCATTTTGGCGGATATGGAGAAGCAGGGCATTTTGGTGAATGTGGAAGAACTGCGCGCTTTGGGTAAAGAATTTGAAGCCCAGATTGAAACGCTGGTACGCGAGATTTACAGCATTGCCGGTGTGGAGTTCAATCTGAATTCGCCCAAGCAGCTAGGTGAAATTTTGTTCGATAAGCTGGGCCTTCCTGTTATTAAAAAGACGAAAACCGGGTATTCCACCGATGCCGAGGTACTGGAAAAGCTCGCCCCATATCATGATATTGTGCAAAACATTTTGCAGTACCGTACCATTGCGAAACTCCAATCCACGTATGTGGAAGGATTACTTAAGGAAATTTCGGATAAAACGGGCAAGCTGCATACGTATTTCCGGCAGACGGTTGCAGCAACCGGACGATTGAGCAGTCAATTCCCGAATTTGCAAAATATCCCTATTCGTCTGGAAGAGGGACGTAAAATCCGTAAGGTATTTGTGCCGTCCGAGCCGGGTTGGTCTATTCTCGCAGCGGACTATTCACAGATCGAGCTAAGGGTGCTGGCTGACATTTCGGATGATGAGCGATTGAAAGAAGCCTTTGTCCACGACATGGATATCCATACAAAGACGGCGTCTGATGTGTTCGGCATCCCTGCGGAAGACGTAGATTCTAACATGCGGCGTTCTGCCAAGGCGGTTAACTTCGGGATTGTCTACGGGATCAGTGATTACGGTTTGTCGCAAAACCTGAATATTACACGCAAGGAAGCGGCTCGCTTTATTGACCAATATTTTGACGTGTTCCAGGGCGTTCGTCGTTACATGGATGATATTGTGAAGGATGCAAAGCGGGACGGATACGTAAAAACGCTGCTGGAACGCAGACGTTATTTGCCGGAGATTAACGCCAGCAACTTCAACCTGCGCTCATTCGCGGAGCGTACCGCCATGAACACGCCGATCCAGGGTACCGCAGCCGATATTATCAAGCTGGCGATGGTACAGGTGGACGCGGCTCTTCGCGACCGTAATCTTCGCAGCCGTATGCTGCTTCAAGTACATGATGAGCTTGTTTTCGAAGTTCCGCCGGAGGAATTGGAAACGATGAAAGAGCTTGTCCCGGCTACGATGGAAGCGGCGCTGAAGCTGTCTGTACCGCTCAAAGCGGAAGTTAGCTATGGAAGTAATTGGTACGAAGCGAAATAAGTTATTTCAACGAGTAGATAGTCCCAATTTAACGCTGCTTCCGTTATAATATAGGGTGAGGTGAAGACATCATGCCGGAATTACCGGAAGTAGAAACGATTAAACGAACGTTAAACGAGCTTATCGTCGATAAACATATAGATCATGTGACCGTGAATCTGCCGCGCATTATTCAGCGACCTGATGATATACACGCTTTTGCTATGGAATTGGCTGATCATCGCATTACAGGAGTGGAGAGACGCGGGAAGTTTTTGCGGATTCTGCTGGACGGGCTGGTGCTCGTTTCCCATCTCAGAATGGAAGGACGGTATGGCCTCTATTCGCAAAATGATCCTGTGGAAAAGCATACTCACGTTATCTTTCATTTTACGGATGGTACGGAATTACGTTATCAGGATGTTCGCCAATTCGGCACGATGCATTTATTTGCGGAAGGACAGGATTTGCTGGAAAAGCCGCTGAACAAGCTCGGTTTGGAGCCGATGGACGAGTCCTTTACACCGGAGGCACTTCGTGCCGCTGTGGGGACCCGTTCGACTTCGATCAAGGCTGCGCTGTTAAACCAGTCATATGTCGTGGGCATCGGGAATATTTATGTGGATGAATCATTGTTTAAGGCGGGGATACATCCGGCACAGCCAGCCAAAAGCTTGGATGGCAACCAATTTCGTGTGCTGCATGAAGCTATTATCTCCACATTGAGCGCGTCGATTTTGGTCGGAGGCTCGTCCATCAAATCATTCGTCAACGGACAAGGCCAATCGGGCGACTTCCAGCATCAATTGCAAATCTATGGACGTAGCGTTAAGCCTTGTGTTAACTGTGGTACATTGATCGAAAAATCCGTCGTAGCCGGACGTGGTACCCATCATTGCCCGGTTTGCCAACCTCTTCGTTAAACAGGTACAGTCACCCAAAGCCCATTCCTCTCATATATTGATTCCAAGTACCAATACTGCGAAGGGTTCCGGCTGCTGTAGGGCCCTTCCTTCGCAATGGGAGGGAATTGGAGTGGCTAATCATTGGGGAGCCCTGCTGCTGCTGGCATTTGCGCTAAGTCTTGACAGTTTCGGAGTCGGTGTTACATATGGGCTACGCAAAATGAAAATTCCACTGCTGTCCATTGTCATCATTTCAGTATGCTCAGGTTTGGTCATTGGCATATCCATGCAACTAGGCGCATTATTGTCCCAGGTTCTGTCTCCTGTATATACGACGGTTTTTGGCGCTGTTATTCTGATCGGGATTGGCTGCCACTCTTTGTATCAGTCCCTGCATCGCAAGGAAGATCTGATTGATGATCCTGATCCTGTGAGCAGAAATGTTCTGGAGGGTGAGAAATCTTTAGAAGTACAAGAGGAACGGACCTTATTTTCTTTGGAATTCCGCAAATGGGGTCTCGTTATTCGGATTCTCCGAAGTCCGTCTGCTGCAGATATGGACCGTTCAGGCAGTATATCCGCTACGGAGGCGATTTGGTTAGGTATCGCCTTATCGGTAGATGCGTTCGGTGCAGGATTGGGAGCAGCTATGCTGGGCTTCCAGCCACTCGCTACCGCGCTGGCTATTGCATTATTCAGCGGGACATTTTTGATTGCAGGTATGAAAGCAGGTTTCTGTCTGTCGGCATTCCGATTTATGAAGGCGCTGGGTGTGTTACCGGCATTATTATTGATTATGATGGGCATATTGAAGCTGTTATGAGGTGAAAGAGCATGAATATCGGATTAACCGGAGGTATTGCTACCGGTAAAAGCACCGTGTCGGCTCTATTGGTCGTCAAGGGTGCGTTGCTGATCGACGCAGATGCTATTGCCCGGGAAGTGATGCTTCCGGGGCACCCGGTGCTGACGGCGGTCATACAGCATTTTGGACAAGCTGTGATGAACAGTGATGGGACTCTGCACCGCAAAAAGCTGAGCGAGATTGTATTTGGAGACCCTGTCCAGAGGCAGGCGCTTAACGATATTACACATCCTGCGATTCGTGAGGAAATGCGTATGCGTATGGAATCTTACGAGCAGGAACATCCGAACAAGCTTGTTTTAGCGGATATCCCGTTACTGTATGAGTCCGGGCTGGAGAGCTTGTACGATGAAATTATGGTGGTATACGTACCACGCGATGTGCAGCTCCGGCGTTTGATGCTCAGAGATGGATTGACCGAGGAACAAGCCGGACTTCGGTTATCCGCGCAAATGGATATTGAACAAAAAAGAAGCCTGGCCGATATCGTCATCGATAATAGTGGAACACAGGCTGAAACAAAACAGCAAATTGATCAATTCTGGCAGCGAAAGGGACTGGCATGAATATTTTGCGCAAAAAAAGAGTCCTGCTGACTTTGTTTGTTGGGTTTGTCTTGATTCTGTTTTTTAATTCAAACTGGATGTCGTGGTTCTATCCGATTCAATATAAGGATGAGATCCGGCAATACTCGCAGACGTATGAAGTGGACCCGTTTTTGGTGGCGTCCATTATCCGTGTTGAGACGAACTTTAAGACCAGCAAGCAGTCACACAAGGGTGCACTGGGACTCATGCAGATCATGCCCGATACGGCGAATTGGATTATGGACAGCGCTCAGATCCAAAAGGTTCCGCTGGATAGCGTCAAGCACGAGCCAGGCACCAACATTGAGCTGGGAACCTGGTATGTGCATAACCTGTCGGTGAAATTTAAGGATAATCCGGTAGCTATCGTTGCGGCTTACAACGCAGGCCCCGGTAAAGTGCAGGAGTGGCTGGATAAGGGCGTATGGGATGGGAAAGAACAATCCATCAAGCAAATCCCTTTTGGCGAGACACGACATTATGTACAGCGGGTTATTTACTACTACAGGCAATACACAAAAATTTATAATCAGTTTTAACGGATGACGAGGCTGCGTGTAAATATGTCATGACAGAATGAGCCTGGTGGCATTAAAATGAAAAAAGCGCAGGACAGGCTGTTTTTAGCAGCCCGTCCATACACTTTTTCTTGTTTCTTCTGCGTTATTACCGCGATTATTGGTATTGACCTGCCAATTGTTGTTCGGCGATCGTTACGAGGCGTTTTGTGATGTAGCCCCCGATCGAACCGTTCTCATAGGAAGTCATGTTACCTTGGTATCCATCTTGAGGAATGCTGATACCCAGCTCTTGAGCGATTTCATATTTCATTTGCTCCAGAGCGCCGGAGGCTTTGCTGACTACCAGGTTGTTGGAGTTGCCATTGTTTCCTTGTGCCATTGTTGTTCACCTCCTCGCGACGTGGTAAACATATTATGAACCGTTTTGACAAAATTATTACGAAAAAGTATAGGGAATTTATTGGAAAAAGGAAGTGGTGAATTTATGAAATGTCCTTACTGTGCCTACAATGGAACAAAGGTACTGGACTCTCGGCCTGCGAATGACAACAAGTCCATCCGCCGCCGCCGCGAATGCGAGCAATGTGCCAGGCGTTTTACCACCTTTGAAATGGTGGAGGAGACTCCACTGATGGTCATTAAAAAGGATGGCAGCCGTGAAGAATTCAGCCGTGATAAAATGCTGCGCGGTCTCATTCGGGCCTGCGAGAAGCGTCCTGTATCTGTCGAGCAACTGGATATGATCGTATCCCAGGTGGAAAACGCTATCCGCAACACAGCCGCTACTGAGGTGGACAGCCAGCAGATCGGCGAACTGGTCATGGAACAGCTCTATCCTGTTGATGAGGTTGCCTACGTGCGCTTTGCGTCCGTATATCGGCAGTTCAAAGACATCAACATGTTTATGAAGGAACTGAAAACACTTTTATCCAAAGATACAGCCAGCGACTAGATCGCTGACTGTATCTTGGTTGATGGTGGAAGGGTAATTATAATTTTTTTATTAAAGTATTGACACAGGGATGAAAATTTTATATGATATAGGAGTCGCTTGAAACGTTTTTAATTACATATAATGGGGCCTTAGCTCAGCTGGGAGAGCGCATCGCTGGCAGCGATGAGGTCAGGGGTTCGATCCCCCTAGGCTCCACCAATTTTATATTATGGACTCTTAGCTCAGTTGGTAGAGCAGTTGACTCTTAATCAATTGGTCCAGGGTTCGAGTCCCTGAGAGTCCATCCTTTAGAAAAACGGCAGAAATGCCGTTTTTTTGTTTTGAATTTAGCTTTGTTTTCCTTCGTGGTCACACGTTTGGTCACAGAAGGCCCTACTTTCTTGATGAACAATAAACGCCATGTTCTCTTTAATGAGGACACGACGTTTATTTTAGTTTTACTCCATGCTTTTAAGAAAGGCAGTCATTCAACCTATGAACTTGTTACTTGTGATCAAATCCGTTAAAGTCCCTGAGCATTCCGATAAAATTTTCAAGTTGTTCATCGTCCCATCTTGAAATGTGTTCGTAAAATACAAATTCTTTCTCTTTTAGAGCATCAATCGTCTTTTGTTGTCCAAGCTCAGTGAGGGATAGAAGTATTCCTCGACGATCATCAGGGGAGGCTTCCCTTTTCACATAACCCAAAAGCTCAAGTTGTTTGACGAGACGGCTAACCGAACTGCGATCCATAGCTGTTGATTCCGCCAGCATAGTGGCGCTTGTTGGGCCGTACGAGTAAAGCCAACGGATAATATGGAAACCCGCAGGTTGTATTGAAGGATCGAAACGTGCTGCAGTTTTGACATTTAGCGCATGTGAGGCGCTTATGAGGGCATTGATTTGCTCGCCGAGCCCCAGTTCCAATTGGCCTCTCGGCGTATTTTTGTGTCGATCATTATTCATCCTATTTCACCTAACCTTAATTGATAAAGTAAATCATTCAAGTTAATTAATTGACATATATCAATCAAAATAATATAGTTGATTTATATCAAGTATATGGCTGCGTCAGCTGTATGTCAAAACTTGAGACGGGTCTAACGGAGTAAAGCAATGAACGGCCCAATTACATTGACAATGACTATTCAGCACAAAGGAGAATTACCATGATGGCTAATCCGATTGTTGTAATAACTGGCGGAACGAGTGGTCTGGGGCAACTCGTTGCGATTGAATTGGCTAAACGTGGTACTCATCTTGTCATGACAGCCAGGAGCAAGGATCGCGCTGAAGCTACTAAAAAAATTATAAAAGATATGATGCCCTCAACAAAAGTAGACTTTTTTTTCGGGGACCTATCCTTAATGAAAGATGTCAGACGTATGGGGAACGAGATTTCAACTGCATACCCCAAAATAGATGTGCTTTTGAATAATGCAGGACTGCATGCATTCGAACAAAGGGTAACCTCCGAGGGATTTGCAGAAATGATAGCTGTGAACTATTTAGCACCGTGGTTATTGACGCACGCCTTACAGTATTCCTTGAAAAATGCAGGAAGCGCCAGAATTGTAAATGTTGCCTCTGAGGCTTCACGCAATCATGGTGAGCTTAAGCTCCCTGAGGATTTGACCAATATAGCTCCTTTTACTCCCAGAGGCTCGTCTGCAATATATGGGAAAACCAAGCTGTATAACATTATGTTTACTGGTGAACTGGCACGTCAATGGACTGGAACGGGGATCAGTGTTAATGCTCTGAATCCAGGGTTTAATGTTACAGGTCTTGGACGTGAGCTATGGTTTGCATCAATGCTTGAGCGTTTTTTGAATTTTTTTCATATTGGTGATCCACGCAGAGGAGCTGATATTATGACTCGTTTAATTGTGGATCCGCAGTACCAGGCAGTTACAGGAGGGTATTTTAATGTAGGAACCGGACATTCAATTGTACCTGTAGACCCCAGTGGAGATATTGCTATGCAAAATAAACTGTGGAATTGTACGAAAGAATTACTACAACAAAGAGGGCTTCTTAACAATATGACCTGATTTTATGGATTACCGCGGTAAACTGAGGACTGTTTTGTAAAAATCTAAGGTGGGGTTCACGTCAATTGAATCCGTAAAACTAACTAACGAGGGGCCTGAAAATTAGGAGAATAGCCGTATCATGGAAAAGGTTTGATCATTTATAGTATAGATATCGTTTTTATGCTATATAATTGGACTTTTTTGCTTAATACGATGCAGAGGACTGAAAAACGTTCCTCAATATTTTGTAATGGAGGCTTTGCTTGTGGATAACGTTGTCTCGGAATGGGCAGAGTCCCATTTTCCTTTATATACTGCTGACAGTATCCATTCGCTGTACAGCACCTCGAATTTTCCGATGTATAAGATTCATGAGAGTGTAACCGTGCTGATTGCAATTGCCAGCGGCAAAGGCATTCTCAGGATTAATGATCAAATGTACGAACTCATGGAAGGGAGTGTCATCCTTCTCCCAGCCCATAGCCATGCCGCTTTAATTACGAATCTCCAGCAACCACTTCATGCTTATAAGCTTTTAATCCGTACGCGAGAGCAGGCAAATTCTCTGCCCACAGGTGTAATGATGCGGAAAAGCGAGGTGGCCTCCAATGCCAATATTCAGTTTTTCCCTTACGAACCTGCGATTGTGGCCCATGTGGAGGATCTGTATATTCATCGTTTACCTGCTAGTGAAGCCCGTCATGTGCAAAATCAAATTATCTTTCACCAAATCATTCTTCAACTGTTGAAACAGCAGGAGGCCAAGTATGCTGCCAGTGAGCAGCCGTCGATGGAACACAGCATTACTTATTTGGAAAATCACTATAGCGAGAAAATAATGCGTGAGCAGTTGGCCGCGATTGCAGGCGTAAGCCGATCACATTATTCTATCCAGTTTAAGCAGCTTACCGGTTTTTCCCCGAACGAATACTTGTCGCGGCTGCGCGTTCACCGAGCCAAAGAACTGTTAATTAGCGGATCAGGCACGCTCCGGGAAATTGCAATGAAGGTAGGTTACAAGGATGAATTTTATCTAAGCCGTCGTTTTAAGCAGCATACAGGAGCATCACCTTCAAGCTACAACCGCGGATCATCCCAGCGTGTGGCTGTATTGCTCATACCTTACGCCAGCCATCTGTTGCTGCTTGGGTTGGAACCTGCTGTCACCATTTCGGAAAGCAGCGAATATGTGAAGACGAATGGTCTGGAGCCGCCGCAAACGATGAAGTTTATAAGCACGAACTGCTCTGCTGAACAGGTGAACTCGGTATTGCTCGATACCAACATTGAGTTGATCATTGCAGCCAAACAGCATTTGCACCAATATGGGCTGAATCCTGAGCATTTGCGAGTTGTAGCGCCTATCGTGGAAATTTCATGGATGGAAATGGGATGGAAAGAGCATCTGCGTCGTATCGCACATGCTGTTCAGAGGAGCGATCGGGCAGAGCAGTGGTTGGCTGCTTTTGAAAAGGAAGAACAGGCAGCCCGTTCACTGGTACAGCAATGCGCAGTCGCTCATGAAATTATAACGATTCTGGTGATTAAGCCGGATAAGCTGCTCGTTTACGGAGCGAGAAATGTCGGATATATTATCTATCAATCGCTTGGACTGCGGCCTCCTGAATTGATTGGGCAGGAGATGAAGAAGCGTGGGGACCAATTTCATTCTATTCCCATTGAGATATCCGAACTCGCAGCTTATGCCGGGTCGCAATTATTGGTTGCTATGTTTCCGGATGAGAAGGGCTCCACCGCACATAGTGAAATGATATTCAAGTCCTCCTATTGGAACAGCCTTCCCGCTGTACAGCGGAATAATGTACATCTGCTTGACCTGGATGAATGGTTGCCCTACAATCCGGTTTCTATTCGTTTGCAGCTTCAACGCGCGGTAGCTTTATTTACAAGTAACCAATAGTCCAAGTCATTTTCCAAACAAAAAGGCATGGCTCGGCGCATAGCGGTTCCATATAATTAGTTCATACAAATGAGAATGAATTTCATAATCAATGAAAGGGGTACTAAGTTTAAGATTAGCATCTCATGCACGATATGAAGACTCATTGAACATAGCGTTTTGAAAGGGAGAGAGTTATTTTATGAAAAAGCTTTTTATTCCGCTGGTACTTTTACTTGTGGTTGTATTGAGTGCTTGTGGCGGAAATCAAGCGAACCATGCCGAGAATGGTAAAAGTTCGTCCTCTGTGCCTTCTTCGGACTCGAAATCGAAATCTACCACATTCGTCTATCAATCCGAGAATGGACCCGTGGAGGTTCCGACCCATCCGCAACGCGTCGTTGTGCTTACCAGGTTCTTGACGGGTAACGTGATGGCGCTCGGTGTGCCTCTGGTCGGCGTGGACGAAATGTCCAAGACCAACCCGAATTTTGAAGAGAAGCTGAAAGGCGCAGAGGCGGTTACGGACGAAAGTCTGGAGAAGATCATCGAGTTGAATCCGGATCTTATTATCGGGCTTTCAGATATTAAGAACGTCGATAAATTTAAGCAAATCGCTCCTACTGTCACTTATACATATGGCAAGGTGGATTTCTTAACCCAGCAACGTGAAATCGGAAAATTGTTGAATAAAGAAAAAGAAGCACAAGCCTGGATCGATGATTTTACAGTCCGTGCCCAAAAAGCCGGAAAAGAAATCAAGGCGAAGATCGGTGCCAACGCGACGGTTTCGGTCATCGAGACATTCAATAAGCAGCTCTATGTCTATGGCGATAACTTTGGCCGTGGAACAGAAATTCTCTATCAGGAGTTCGGACTCACCATGCCGAAGAAAGTCAAGGAGGCGACCCAGAAAGAAGGTTATTTTGCCTTATCGTCTGAGGTTATGAAAGATTACTTGGGTGACTATGTCATTTTCAGTAAAAACGCGGATGAGGACAATTCGTTCCAGAATACCGAAACGTACAAGAATATTCCCGCGGTCAAGAATCAACATGTCTTCGAGGCTAACGCGAAGGCGTTCTACTTTAACGATCCACTGAGCATGGAATACCAATTGAAATTTTTCATTCAGCATTTTCTCGACCAGTAAACGTTGATCCCTATTTCGGGAATGCATCGCTTAGGGGCGTCTACGATTCAAAGCATGGCAACGATTTGTCTTTCGTTGTGAATCATTTTTATTCGATGCGAAGGAACTGGTTATTTAACAGTTTCTTCGCATATTTCATTAAAGAAGAGATGAGAGTCCGATGAAGATTAAACAACATGCCTTTCCTTTTGCGTATAAGCTCTTTGGCAGCGTGCTGGCGCTCATTTTTTGTTTCATCATTTCAATGATATTCGGTGCAGCGGAAACGACGCTCCACGACCTGTGGCTTGCTCTCACCTCGGGTACCAAGGAAGACAAGTTTCTCATCCTGCGTGAGATTCGGCTACCCCGCGAGCTGGCGGCTATGCTGGTCGGCGCCGCTTTTGCCGTGTCCGGTGCTATTATGCAGGGAGTTACCCGCAATCCGCTGGCCGATCCGGGCTTGCTGGGCCTGACTTCCGGCGCCAACATGGCGCTCGCGTTGGCTTTCGTATTCATACCGGGCATAAACTACTTCGGCATCATGGTGGCCTGCTTTCTCGGGGCCGCTCTGGGAGCAGTTTTGGTCATCGTCCTTAGCTCAATGCGCCGAGGCAACCTGTCCCCGATCCGAACCGTGCTGGCCGGAGCGGCAGTTTCTGCGTTTCTGTATGCCATTTCGGATGGCGTCAGTATCGCTTTCAAGATTTCAAAGGACGTATCCATGTGGACCGCTGGCGGCCTGATCGGAACGACGTGGGGACAACTTCAGGCCATTGCGCCGGTGATCCTTCTCGGAATTATGGTAGCTTTGATGTTTTCCAACCAACTGAGTATTCTCAGCTTGAGCGACGAGGTGGCGGCTGGATTGGGGCAAAATCTGATGTGGATTAAATCCATCCTGTTCGTCCTTGTGATTGTGATTACGGGTGCATCGGTCGCGCTTGTTGGAAACATGGCATTCGTGGGGCTGATGATTCCTCATATCGTCCGTAAAATGGTTGGCACCGATTATCGGCATATCCTGCCTTTCTCGACTTTTGTAGGAGCTACGTTCATGCTGCTTGCAGATACGCTGGGCCGCACGATTAATGCACCTTACGAGACGCCGGTGGCAGCGATCGTAGCGATGCTGGGCTTGCCCTTCTTTCTGCTCGTTGTGCGTAGAGGAGGTAAAGCTTTCTTATGATTCTGTCCGCTCTTGTTCGAAAACAACGCCTGATCCTGCTCGTCAGTTTAGGGCTAATTGTTCTAACCGCTATAGCCAGCATGGCCTGGGGATACTCGTCTTTGTCGTTTGACAGGCTGATCCCTGTTTTGTTCGGCCAAGGCACCTTCAAAGAAGAGTTTGTTCTGTTTTCCGTCCGACTGCCACGGATTTTTATTACATTGCTATCGGGCATGGCGCTTGCGTTGTCAGGCTCCATTCTGCAAAGTATCACCCGCAACGACTTGGCCGACCCAGGCATCATCGGCATTAATTCTGGCGCGGGCGTAGCCATTGCGTGCTTCTTTCTGTACTTCCCGATCGATGTCGGATCGTTCATTTATGTTTTGCCACTTGTCGCTTTTATTGGCGCATTGGTAACAGCAGCTTTGATCTATGTTTTCTCGTATAGCCGAACGAGCGGACTTGATCCCATCCGGCTTGTACTGGTGGGGGTTGGTTTCTCCCTTGCGCTGTCGGGGATCATGATTGTAATCATCTCCTCGGCTGAACGATCGAAGGTCGATTTTATCGCGAAATGGATTGCGGGCAATATATGGGGCACGGACTGGCCGTTCATTTGGGCACTGCTTCCTTGGCTGATCCTGCTTATACCGTTTACCTTGTACAAGTCTCAGCGGCTCAATCTTCTTGCTTTGAGCGAACCATCGGCGATTGGCGTCGGTCTGAAGCTTGAACGAGAACGCCTCGTTCTTATTCTGACGGCGGTCGCCGCGGCTGCATCTGCGGTATCTGTCACGGGCGGTATCGCGTTTATTGGGTTGATGGCCCCGCACATGGCCAAGGCACTGGTCGGGCCACGCAATCAGTTGTTCATTCCCGTCGCTGTTCTGCTTGGCGGCTGGCTGCTGTTAACCGCGGACACGATCGGTCGCAATCTCACAGATCCCGACGGTATTCCCGCAGGCATCATGGTGTCGTTAATCGGTGTGCCTTATTTTGCTTATTTACTGCTCAGGAAGTAGCTCCGACGCGTAGTCGGGTAGGTTAATTCAGGTAGTCCAGAGTTAGAGAGCTAGAGTCCCGCATTATCAATCCTTAAAAAACGGCAGAGATGTCGTTTTTTATTAGTTTATAAGTTCTGATTTCGAAGTACTACCATGACTGCGATTTCCAAGATAGGATACGTTGTATCTATGAGGAGATTGCAGTATCTTGTATTCAGTAAATTAAATAATCGGCGAGGATTTTCAAGTACTCATCATTCACCAATTTTCTGGGGGCAAATACGGCTGTTAAAAAAGTTAGAGATTTTGAATGTGCGACTTTTTCATTCATCATGGAATGGTCGGCTTCAGGTAGATGGATGACGGACAGCAGCTCTGAAGGCACCTTCTGTCGATATACTCGTTCAGTATCTTTTACATCAACGTTAATATCTTTTCCAGCCAGAACCAAGAGTACAGGAGAATTAAAGTAGCCTAATTCTTCGGTGGAATCAGACCGGAAATTTTTGCCTATAAAGCTCCATCTTTCTTTGGAAATCAAATTGTCTGGGTTGGCTATTTTCAGGTATTCTTCATAAGAAGCTTGTTTTTTTAGTAATTGCAAAATCTGTTGATTGTAGTCCAATCTCTTTGTAATTTTTTGCGGAGTAGCCCCTTCCTGTTCCATCTCTTTTCTGGTGTTAAATTGCCCTTGTGTAATCCAGTTCACGGCCGGCGATACAAGGATGCTGAAAGCAATATTGTGCTCCTTTTTAACGATCTTAGGAATGACCCATCCTGCTTGACTGGCTCCCCATAGGCCGATTTTCTGCTTATCGATCATCGGTAAGGTACTCGCCCAGTCTATTGCATATCGGATCTCCTGTGCCCGGTCCTCCATGCTTTGATCCAGCCAATTTCCAGGAGCGCCATTAATACCGGGCTTATTTAAGGATAAGGAGGCGTAACCCTTGGAAGCGAACCTTTCCCACAGTGGTTTGTATCCATCATCATATGTGTCATTGATAGGACCATCCCCATGGACAAAAACAACCAGTCCAACCTTTCCCGAGTAGTCCTTAGGCAAAGCTAATGTACCCGTTAATACCCCTTTAGGAGTCGTAATTTGTATTTTTTCTTCCGTCATCTTGTAGGAATCTTGATATAGAATAATCAATATTAAGGCAACAGCTAGACCTGACGCAATACCAAGGATAAGCTTGGATGTTCTTTTCAAAGGTGTTCTCTCCTCGAATGCAGTTTAGTTTCTTTCCAAGTCATCAGATGCCATACAGGCTCCTTGAACCAAAAATGTCGCAATCCATTGCATTTGGATTGTTCTACTTCAAACGCTAGTTTCTGATACAAACGGATGGCCCCCTGGTTCTTATGCTCTACATGAAGCGTCAACACATGAAAACCGGATTCAACCGTAAATTGCTGTGCGAAAGCTAGAAAACGTCGTCCTATTCCCTGATTACGATGACTTGAGCGAATCGCCAAATGATCAATATAGCACTCATCTGAGGCAGGCTTATATTCCAGCGCATGCATACCTGTCAAAAATTTAAATACATTGAAGCAGCCAAACTGTTTTATGAGCGGAGCCCAAGAAATGGGTTTTGTTTTAGGGAGCGAAGAGGAAGGTGCTTTCCATTTGAGGGAGAGAACACCGACAACTTCTTGGTTCTCTTTAACTACAAATTGCTTCATAGTTGAAGGATTAGGGTCTTGAACCCAGACCTTCATGAGTAGCTGCTGTATATCCTGATCTTCCAGTGTAACAAGAGCTTGAAATTTAGTTTTAAATGATTCCACTAAGAGCTTACATACAGCTTCATAATCTTGCTTTTGATAAGCAACAATGTCAATTGATTCTGGACTCATGTAACTGCCTCCCGCACTCTAAGAAGTTTATTTTACTTTTACTTGAATCTCATATTGCAGCTTGTTGTTGTCGAACATGGATAGGTAGGATTTTTCTACTAGAATAATCTTGCTTTGGCACTTATATTGGTGCTGAGTGACATAGCGCTCCAATTGTTGGATTTCATACTCAATCTCGTCGTCTTCAGTGACGGAAAAATTCTTATAAAGATAGCTGCCTTCTTCCAGAATATAGTCAGCTGTATCTGTCGTTTCATAGCATAGCTTCACTTGTCCAGAGCCAGATAGATAATGCAGATCATTTTCAAATAACTGAGGTGGAACGGGTCGTTGTTCGAATAAATCCCTGGCAGTGAGCTCTTGATCTCTCTCAAATGCAAACCACAGCTTTAAATGTCGGGGACCTATTAGCCTAATCTGATACTCATTGTCCTGATGAGTGAGGCTATGATGTTCTTTTAGCACTTTGTGGATAAACTGTTCGAGCAACTTCAAATTAGCTATTTCATCCTGTACCCTCTGCAGCGAATCCTCTAAAAGCTGGTTGTAATCATCGGCAGCGTAGGAAGTCATGCATTTTTCAATCTGACCCACAGAGACATTTAATTTACGTAGCAATAAAATATGGGAAAGCTGATAAATTTCATGAAGCCCGTACATTCGATATTGATTTTTTTCTGTGTATGACGGATACAGGATCCCCTTTTCTTCAAAATATCGCAGTTGATGTACAGATACATTCATAAGCTGTGAAAGCTGGCTGATCGTAATGTGTTCTTTCAATGACAAGACTCCTTATGGTGTAGTTGAATAACTTCACTATAAACCTTAGGTCAGACCTAAGGTCAATAGCAAATTGAGGACAGCAAAGGAAGAGCAAATGAACGAACATAAATGATTTACCTGTCAGTGATAACCCGTTATAATCATAAGATTAGTGAGCATAAACAAGATGCTTAGGATGAAGGTTAGAATGGGGAAATCATGTTGAAGACTTTCAAAAAGGTATATATTGAAATTACAAGTATCTGTAATCTCGCTTGCAGCTTTTGCCCTCAGACGCAGCGTGTTAAAAAATTTATTGATCCGGAAATTTTTCGCGACGTTCTTGACCAGGTCAAGCCGCATACGGATTTCATTTATTTGCATGTAAAAGGAGAGCCGTTGCTCCATCCGAAGATTGATCTTTTGCTGGAGAGCGCTCATGAAAAAGGATTGAAAGTGAATATTACCACCAACGGCACTTTGCTGCCCAAAACCGGACATAAGCTGTTGGGTCAATCTGCGCTACGGCAGATGAATTTTTCGCTTCACAGCTTTGACGGGCATGAAGGCTCGGTAGATCGGGAAGGGTATTTGGGCAATATTTTTACGTTTGTAAGGGAAGCTGTGAAGCATAATGTCATTATCTCGTTCCGTCTCTGGAACCTGACTCAAGATAATTTGACTAATGTGCAGCGTCAGCGCAACCGTGAGACACTTGAGCGACTGGAGCAGGAGTTTGGGCTGGACTACCGGATTGAGGAAAAGGTTATACCTGGGAGTGGGATTAAAATTGCCCCCAACGTTTATTTGAATCAGGATCACGAATTTGAATGGCCTAGCCTGAGTGCCCCGGAGGATGATGGCAAAGGCTTTTGCCATGCGCTTCGCAGCCAGGCGGCGGTATTGGTGGACGGAACAGTTGTCCCTTGCTGTCTGGATGGGGAAGGCGTTATTAATTTAGGTAACGTGCATGAGCAATCTTTTTCCGACATTGTTGAAGGGGAGCGTGCAAATCGCTTGTACTTCGGGTTCTCCAAGAGAGAAGCGGTGGAAGAGCTGTGCCGCAAATGCGGGTACCGTAAACGATTTGGAACATAATAGACATTTGGCGAGTGCAGATTTCGAATCTCTGACAAATCGCTATCCCCGTTTTGAGCTTGGCCCATAGGAAAAGCCTCTAAATACCAAGGATTGATTGGTGTTTAGCGGCTTTTTTACGTACGTAAAACATGTTTACATTCAACTGTTAACCAGTGCTTTGGCGTGCTGTTTGCCTGCCGAGAGAAGGCTGTCGCTCAGTTCAGGATCATTAACTGAACGTGCAAGCACAAGAGAACCGACCATGCTGCTGAACAACGCGCTACCTTTGGACAGATCCATTCCTGCCAAACGGGAGATAAACGTAATCATTCGTGTCAGCTCCTGCGTGAATATCTGCCGGATTTCTTCGGAAGAACGGGCTATGTCTACGGAAAGAGCAGGAATAATACAGCCCATTTCTGTTTGATCACGGTGATGGATGCTTAAATAGTAGTCGATGATAACATTAATTTTGGGATCTTGCTCTTCTTGGTCAACAGCCTTCTGAAGAAGTGCGAGGGTATCACTGACAGCATAGCGACAGGCTTCGGCGACTAGCTCTTCTTTGTTGTCAAAGTGTGAATAGAACCCGCCGTGAGTTAATCCGGCCCCTTTCATAATAAAGGGCACACTTACATCGTGGATACCGTTGGCGCGAAAAGCCTGGGCAGCACTTTCAACGATCTTACTCCGCACTTTCATCTTATGGCCTTTTGGATAAGGCATTGTAATCACTCCAAGGCTTCATAATGCTAACTTCAAAATATTATAATCATCATAATTAAACGTGTCAATTGTTCTTCTTGCAACGACTACCTCAGCATGGCTGATCACGACTATTGACGTATACAAAATATGATGACTATAATATATTATAATCATCATATTTAAATCAGGCAATTTTAAAGGGAGGCATCAGGTTATGAGCAAGCTTGAATCTGTAGATACCCTGGTCATTGGATCAGGTCCGGGAGGCTATGTGGCGGCAGAGCGTTCTTCTCAGCTTGGAATGAAGACAGCGATTGTCGAACGCAGTCAGCTAGGTGGAGTCTGCACGCATGTAGGCTGCATTCCATCCAAAGCTTTGATTGCCGAAGCACATCGCTATGAGGTACTCAGGCAGTTAAATCAGGCCGATACAGCAGCGTCATTCGTGAATGCTCAGGCCTTAAAGCAGGCGGTTGTAAATAAGCAGGCAGGCGGAGTCGGCTATTTAATGAAAACGGCAGGTGTGAGTATTCTGGAAGGGGAGGCAAGCTTGGTTGACGAGCATACAGCCATCATCAAGCAAAATGGAGCGGAACAAACGATATCCTTTAAGCATGCCATATTGGCAACCGGTTCCCGCCCAATCGAGCTGAAAGCATTTCCGTTCGGCGGACGTATTTTGTCCTCTACAGAGGCGCTTTCGCTTCCAGAGGCTCCGACCAGTCTGGTCGTGATAGGCGGTGGATATATTGGCGTCGAGCTTGGACAGATGTATGCCAAATTTGGAACAAAGGTAACGATTCTGGAGGGAGGAGAACGGATATTGCCGGGGTTTGAGGCGGATCTTGTGGCCCCTGTTGTCAAGCAGTTGAAAACAGATGGTGTAAACATCGTAACTAGGGCGACAGCCGAAAACGTCGTGCAGAATGCGAATACCATTACGCTGCATTATTCAAAAGATCAGGAGCAGCATCATGTTACCGCAGAGTTTGTATTAGTTACTGTAGGCAGAAAACCCAATACAGATGGCAGGTTAGGACTGGAGCACATTGGCTTGCCAGTGACGAGCAGGGGGCTGATCGAGACAGACGAGCAGTGTAGAACAGCTATTCCGCATATTTTTGCCATTGGAGATATTACGGAGGGTCCAGCGCTTGCCCATAAAGCTTCCTATGAAGCGAAGATTGCGGCAGAAGCGATAGCAGGTCAAGCTGCCAAAGTGGATTATAAAGCCATACCGCTGGTTGTCTTTTCTGAACCGGAGTTGGCTAGTGTTGGCCTAAGTGAAACAGAAGCCAAGGAAAAAGCCTTACCGATTATCATTGGCAGAGCTTCTTTTTCGATTAACGGCAGAGCATTGGCACTAAGGGCAGCAGAGGGGTATATCAAAATCGTAGCAAAGCAGGACTCGGGAATCCTACTGGGGGCGCAAATTGTGGGTGTCGAAGCGTCAACACTCATTTCGGAGCTTGCTCTAGCCATCGAAATGGGCGCAACCGTAGAAGACTTGGCTCTAACCATTCATCCCCATCCCACACTGGGAGAAGTAATTATGGAGGCTGCGGAGAACGCGGTCAGAAAAATGGATAGTACAAAGTAAAGGCTCCGTAAGAATCACTTCATTGCCTGTGAGAATGATTATCAACTATAATGGGTTATAGTTTGAATCTGAATGCGATCAGGTACGTGGATGGTTTGGATCGGGGGCTGGACAAAAGCAATGCAATTAAATGATCACATCTTGCTCTGGAATCATGTTTTTATACAAGTGATGGATGTTCGTCATAAGAAAATGGGTAAAGGGGAGGAGTTGCGAACCTATAGACTTCCGGCCAGTGCGTTCTTGTATACTCTGCGCGGAAGTGCGCGAGTGCGGCTGGACGACAGCATTCATAGGGTGGGGCGTTTCCATGTGCTGCATGGGGGAAAAGGGATGTGCCTAAGTATCATTACGGAAGATGTGCTTGAATATTACATCATTCTGTACAAGGCAACGTTGGCCCTGCCCGGTCGCAAGGAGATTGCACAATTGTTGGAAAAGGAGAATCCTTTTCAGAATCAGTATGCTTTCGCACCTCATTATCCGCTGCCTTTGTATGATAAAGTGAAGCTGTTGGAGCAAGAATGGCGCGAGGCTTCCGAACTTGGTAAACTGCATGTCAAAGCTTTATTTCATCAATTTGTATATGAGCTGTTGCAGCAGTTGTATCGACAAGGCATTGAACCCCTTAAGCCCGACCTGGTAGCGCAGGCTGTAGCTTATATTCGTGAGCATTCTAGCCGATCTTTGACACTTGAGTCCATTGCAGAGGAACTGGAGTGCAGCGCTGGGCATCTATCGAGGCTGTTCAAGAATAAAATGCACACCAGTCCGATTCATTACTTGGGTCAGGTACGGACAGATCGAGCAGTTCAGCTTTTAATGCAGACGGATGCCACTTTACAGGAAATTGCGGAGAGTGTGGGGTATTCGGATGCTCATTCATTAAGCCGCAGCTTCAAGAAATATAAGGGATTATCTCCCGTACGATTCAAAAAAGAGCGGCAGCATCATTTCGGGAAGCAAGATCAGGATATGCACCAAACGATGCTAAAATATGCCCTTCAGCAGACACCTTTCACACGTTATACTGATATTGATTATCAATATCGGTATAACGCGGAGGGAGATTTATTTATGCACGGAAGAGTCAAAATAACGGCTATGATGATTATGCTGTGTTTATCATTGATGCTGGGAGCTTGTTCCGCTCCTACAAATACAAATGGAAGCTCGCAAATAGAGGCTAATCCTACAACGACATCATCCAATGAGGATGGACAAGCAACGGTACAAGCAAAAACAAGAATAGTATCGACACTAAAAGGGGATGTAGAAGTACCTGCAAACCCGAAACGAGTTGCATCTGATCAGTATATGGGTCATCTTTTGAAACTGGGGATTATTCCGATAGGAGTCAGAAGCTTTATGCTGAATGAGGCTTGGATTGATAAATCGGGATATCCAAAAGAGAAGTTGGCCGGAATTAAGGATCTTGGCGAATTCCCTATGAATTTGGAGAAGCTGACGGTTCTGCAACCGGATTTAATTATAGGTTCGATAGAAAAAAATATCGACAGCTACCAAAAGGTTGGAACAACCGTGTTCCTGCCATATTGGGAGGGCGAATCTACAGCGGGGCCGCTGGATAAATTCCGCAGAATCAGTGAAATCTTTGGCAAGCAGAAAGAAGCGGAGCAGTGGATCACTGAATATGAGAAGAAAGTCGCAGAGGCCAGAAAGAAAATTGACGGTATCGTTAAAGATGGTGAGACGGTTTCCATCGTGCAAGTCGCGAATAAATCAGTATATGTTTTAGCGGCGAAAGGCGGCAACTACGGAAGTCCAACCATTTATCAGATGCTAAAGCTGCCACCTACGAAGAAAGCTTTAAACATGAAAGAAGGATTCGAAAGTATTTCGCTTGAGGTTTTGCCTGAGTATACAGGGGATCATATCTTTGTATATGGTTCTGAAGATGAAGGGGCCAGTCAAGTTCTAAATAGTGAGCTGTGGAAAGGCCTTCCGGCTGTAAAAAAAGGACAGGTTTATATGTATGGCTCATTCAGCGAAAAGGGCGATGAGTTTGTCATGGAAGATCCTTATTCGCTGGAGCTTCAACTCGACACTATCGTGAATATCCTATTAGCCCACAAAAAATAAAGTTTTATATAACTTTAAAAAATCGTCCCTTGGCCTGATTCGTGCAGAACGTGTAACATACATTTCCGATAAATCATTTGGTTCATAGAGAAATAAACCGCTAAATATGAGGGGAAACCCTGTGCTTGGCGGTTTTTTTATGGTTATTTTATGATAAGTCAGCTCAGTCGCATATAGTAGTTGTCACTATAACGTTGTTGACAGCGGTTGAGGAGGCGCTAGAGTTGAATTTGATCACCTCAATGACTACCGTTGTGCCGACAATCAAGCTAGTATTTATGATTCACCACAATTCAATGCTTTTGGGATTGTTGTATGGATGAAGCAATAAAAAATAGTGAGTTTCCTCACATAAAACGACATATTCCGACACCGGAATGCCATATTCTAGCAAGTGTTGATAGGCTATAATCGTAGCAGTGACAACAGATTGTCACTAAAATTTATTAGAGTCAGGATCGGTGGTTCAAATAATGAAGCTGGCAACAAAATTAACTTGGATGATGCTCGTCATGTTTTTTCTCGTAGGATCCTCCATTGGATACTTCGGATATCGTACCGCTTACCATCAAGTGGATGAAGCTGCAGGGATCGAGCTGGTGGGCTGCGCCAATATTACGACTGGCCTTATAGATCCTAAGGATATATCAGCTCTGGTCAGTGGAGATAATAGCAAACTTGCTGCCGTTGAAGACCGGATAGGCTGGATCGTGGCACATAAGCCTATTTTTAAAGAGGCTTTCATTCTCTCTCTGGATGGAAAAATTCTCGCCGCCGATGCCAACTTCAAGCAAAGAGGCTATCAAGCTGGCGATTCCTTCTACTTCACGGACGAAGACAAGGAAATGATAACTACTATGAAGCATTCCGCATACTCCAAGGTTTATACATATGAAGGAACCTCGCTCAAAACCGGATATGGCCCCATTTATCAGGACCATGATCCCACCAAGCCCATTGTTGCACTGATGGCTATCAATTTTGACGGCTCATTAATTCAGGAACGGACGTTGGATATTATTGTTCAGCCCTTCATTATTGGCGGCTCCATCTTCATCGTGGCTATCCTTGTCGCTTACCTGTTGATTCGCCGTATGGTAAGTCCGCTTACCAAGCTGTCAACCTCTGTGAACACTATTACAAAGGGCGACCTTACCCATGAACCGCTTCTCTTCAAAAGCAAGGATGAAATCGGGAATCTGGCCCGCGACTTCAACGATATGACAATGAACCTGCGCAACCTGATTACTCAGGTCAATGACACCTCCATGCTGGTCGCTTCTTCCTCCCAGGAGCTGTCTGCCAGCGCCCAGGCAACGAACCGTGCCGGAGAGCACGGTGTGAATGTTACGATTGAGCTGGCCGATGGGGCGCATACCCAACTGCAAAACCTGGAAGGAAGCTATAAAGCCGTTCAGGATATGTCACGCTTCATCAGCGATATTGCCGGCAATGCGGTCATCGCGATGAACAAAGCCGCCGATAATGTTCAGAAAGCGCGTCTTGGCCGGGAATCGATGCATTCCACCACCTCCCAAATGGGAGTTGTGAGCGAAAGCATCGGCGATCTCTCAAGCATTATTGATACGCTTAGCAGTCATTCCAAGGAGATTGAGAACATCGTCGGCACCATCGCCAGTATCGCCGAGGAGACCAACTTGCTGTCGCTGAATGCGGCGATAGAAGCTGCGCGCGCCGGAGAAGATGGTCGGGGTTTTGCCGTTGTCGCTGGCGCCGTCCGCAAGCTGGCCGAACGTTCGGCCATATCCGCCAGACAAATCAGCGAGCTGGTCAGTCTGATTATCCCCCAAATCGATAAGGCGGGAGAAACTATGAAGCGTTCCACGGACGAAATGCTGCAGGGCAAGGAGCTGATCATATCGGCCGGACGCTCCTTCTCTGAGATCGAAGTTTCCGTATCCGATATGTCTGCCCAAAGCGAGCAAATATCAGCCACAGTCCGGGAGCTGGTGCTGATCTGCGAAGGGCTCGTTGAAGCCATTCAGAATATCGTTACGGTCTCTAATCATACAGCTGAAGGAGCGGAGTCCCTGTCCGCCTCTTCGGAGCAACAGCTTGCCGCCATGCAAGAAGTGGAATCCTCCGCAGCGCTCCTCTCCTCACTGGCCGAGAAGCTGCAGGTTTTGGTGGAGAACTTCAAGATTTAGGTTTCGTGCAGAACGTGTATACATTTCCGATAAATTATTTGGTTCATAGAGAAATAAACCGCTAAATACGAGGGGAAACCCTGTATTTGGCGGTTTTTTTATGATGAGTCAGCTCAGTCACTTATGATAGTCGTCACTGTGACGTTGTTGACAGAGGTTGAGGAGGCTCTAGTGTTGAAATTGATCACCTTAATGACTACCGTTACGCCAACAATCAAGCCTGTATTTATGATTAGATTAGCAGTGGAAAGCGTTGTTAACCCGCCTCGCTGCAACGTCCCATTTATAAATACATTATAGTATCCGCTACTGGTGGGAACGATAAGTCCGTTTGCCGCGACTGAAGTACCACTATCATTTGTAAAACTTTGTGCCGGTATGGTGGTCACTCCTCCTAAAATGTTTCCAAGCACCACAGTAGCTGTGTAACGATTGACGATTGGAGTGATATTAATATTCGTTGTGACAGCTATGCTTCCAGAAACGATGCTGTCTGCTTTCAGATAGATTCGGATAATAGACATAGAATTTCTCCATTCCTAATATTCCAGATATATCTCATAGTTTATGTGTATCATCTGGATATGGATTGGATGGGGAAGAGTCTCTAATTACTGCTTTTTTATCAAGCTTCTTGTGGCTCGTGTGACTATTCGCTTCGTTTCTTGTGTATCCGAAGTCTTCAGCCACCCATCACAAACTTGAAGCACCCATTCCGGCTTGGTTTTACTGGCATCATTCAGCCAATTGCCTACCGAGTCCTGAACATATTTGATCGAGTCGGATTTAACAGCTTCCAAAAGTGGAAGTGCCAGCTCTGGGTGTTCTTTCAGTTCAGGAATGTGCTTGGCCCAGACACCTTGTGGCCGGGTCAATTCGATGGCAAAACGACGTATATTAGCATCCTGATTCCGTACCCAATCGTTTAAAAGCACGAGCGATTCCAGCAGTTGCATGGCTACGGGCCCTCTTACAGCCATCCAGGCAATTTCACGCACTCCGAAATGGGGGTCCGCTGCAAAGGGGCGAATGCCTGCCAATTGTTGCTCAATACTTAAACGGGGGTCAATCCCGACGATATAGGCAGCCCAACAGCGAATGCTGTCTGAAGGATGGGAGGCCATGACATTAAAGAATCGAGTACGTTCTTGATGTGTTTGTTGCTCGAACAAGTTCAGCCATGCTTGGGCAATCGCAGGGATTATTTTCATGATCTTATTTTCCTTCAGATGATCCAATTCGGACAGGAAGCTATCGGATGATCGCTGCAATCCAAACTCATCAAGTGCATTTTGTAGCAGTAAAGCATGGTCGACAGCTAGCCATTCGGTAAGATTCACCGTCTGAAGCTGTCCTTGCTGTAGCAGGTGAAGCACATCATCAGGAATGTCTGTTCCCTTGCGAGCCCCTTTTCGTTGTAATATCGAATCTGGAATTAGGAATTGTTTTTTAGGATTCATATATTGCCCCCATCAGTGCAAATAGAGTTAAATTTTGATTGGCCATTTCATTCGCTCCATATCGTATATTTTCTGGTAGGTATACGATACTTCTTTTCTCTGGACTATAGATGTAATGTAGCTTACAACTCCAGCAGCTTTTCGCGATGGATATAAATCGTCTTAAAGCCGGTTTTAATGACCTTTTCTTTTACAAGTTCCTGTAAAGCAGCAGTTACAGCTTCTCGGGTTGCTCCGACTAAATGAGCGATTTCTTGATGGGATAGCGGGAAATTGATTTTATAATACTCATCTTGAGTTTGGAGGGCGAACTGATCGGACAGTTTTATAAGAACATACAAAATTTTATCCTGTAAATTCCCTAAAGCCAGATATTGGGCCAACCGGCTCATGCCCGAGATTCGATCGCTTAACACTTTGATCATGTTCATCATGAATCGGGGATGTTGGATTAAAAAATGCTCAAAACGGTCTTTGTCCATCCGGCAGATATCGCATTCTTCGATGGTTTCTATGTACATATCCCGTGTCCCTAGTGAAATCATATCCATTTCGCCAAATACATTTCCTTCGCTGAGGATATCCAAAGTAAATTGCTTACCGTCCGCATTCAGCTTGTACAGACGGACCTTTCCCTTTTTCACAAAATAAAGTCCCTCGGAAAAGGTATCCGGGGTTTGAATAAATGTATTTTTCGGTAGGGTCGTAATGGAAGTCATTTGATCCATTTCAACTAAATCTTCTAATGAGAGACTATCAAGCAGATTAAATTGGGATAGGTATTGAATACTATTCATGTGTTCTCCTTATGGTTGCTTGTGACGTACAGAATCATAATACAATTATAGCTTCTCTAAGGAACTTTGGTCTCCTATTGCTCACTTTTTTATAAAGGAGAAGGTAATGAGCGCTTGGGAATCAGGCGGTTTTATGTTAAAGAGGGGATGGTATAAAATAGAGATATAAATACGAGATACATAGGAAAGGGAATGACTATGATCAAATTAAAAGATATCGGTAACTTTGACATTCTTCCTGAGATCGCAATGCATATCGTTGAAGGGAATATACCTGCTTTACGCCAAGCGCTAACCGAAGACTGGGATATTGAACAAGGCATCGTACTCAGCAAATATACAACATTAAGTCCCTTGGACATTACGCTCATTTACGGGCAGTTGGATGTGTTGAAGCTGCTGGTGGAGCAGGGAGTTCAACTCAATGTGAAAGACAATCCTGCATTCCTGACGGCTGTTCGCTATGGTAGAGATGAGATCGTCCGCTATGTAGTTGCCCATGGTGCCAAGCTGGACGGGAAGAATCAAGTAAAATCCGGGGCCTATGAACAAGCCTACTACGGTAATAAAAAGAATATCCCGCTTATTCATGAGCTTGGGCTGGATATAAAGCAACATGGTGGAGCAACGCTGCGCAACGCGGTTAGTAAGCATGACTTAAAAACGGTAGCTTTCCTTTTGGAGCATGGTGTAGATATTAATTTCAATGCCCCTAATATGGTATATCCTTATCAAGCCACGCCTTTAACCGTAGCGACCAGAGATAATAATTTTGCGATGGTGAAGTATCTGATCGAGCAAGGCGCTGATGTGACGTTGGCAGAAAAAGATGGAGAACGGGCGTATACAATTGCCATATCTAATAAAAACACGGAGATGGCAGAGTATTTAAAGTCTGTGGAGCCTCCAGAGTTTCATAACCTGGAAAATAAACGACATGCCTTAAAAAGCTACAAGCTCCCTAAGGACCTTGTGACCTTCCTAACGAGTGACCAGCTTCGTGTGGATATACCTGAAAATGATTATGCTATTGGATTTGTTGAATTTTTCTCATTGGTAGATACCGTTGAGATGAAGGTGGGGCGACAAAAGCTGCTGCGTGTTTCTTTAAAAGTAGACAACTACTCGGATATTCTGTTGGTGTGGAATCCGAAGCAAAAGTGTCTAGGTTATTACGACGAGGAGCATCAGGAATATGCGGATGTGTGCAGCTTTGCCGAATTTTTGGCACAGCCCGCAATCTTTCTGGAGAAGATTCTCGAAGGAGAGCTTTTAGATTAGGCGAAAAAAGCAAAAGAGCCATAGCTGCGGGTACCACCGTACTTATGGCTCTTTGCTGTGTTCAGCACGATAAGGGCTTTTTACAGATGCATAAACCGATTTATGAATAAGAATGGTTGCGGATGAGCTGAATAAGATTCATGCTGGCCACAGATAGAGGTTCGTTTTTGCGGATACAGATGGCGATTGAATTTTGGAGCTGGATGTCTTCTACGTATACCCGACATAGCTCGCCGCGTTCTACATATTCGCGCACGACCAATGAAGACACAAAGTTCGCACCGTATCCGGCAATGACTGCGGTAATCGCTTCATGCAACCCCGTGAAGTTCAGGGTGATTCGGGGAGCTGGAGCATTGTAGGTTCGACATAAGGAAAATAATCGCTCCCGTGTCGAGCTTCCCTTTTCACGCATGACAAAGGGCTCATGCATCATCTCCAATAAAGTGACCTGCTGATTAGCATAGCGGTGGTCCGGTGCGACGACAAACCATAGCTCATCACGAAATAATTCTTCTGTCTGAATCGTATCCGGGTGTTGCTCCGGCAGTCCCCCATAGACGGCAAAATCCACTTCTATATTTAATAGCTGCTTTAATGCATCATTAGAATTGGTTGTGTTAATCGTCATTTCGACTTGCTCATATTGTTGCTTGAACTTCGCAATCCAGGTTGGAATTAGAAAATGAGCCGGTAAATATGTAGCAGCCAGCCGGATATGCCCGTGGGTTCCATCACGATAATCTTGTGAAAATTGTTCGATTTGCTGTTCAACGGCAAAGAGCCGTTTGGCGAGTAAAGCAAGCTTTTCACCGGCATCGGTCAAGGCAATTCCTCTTCCCAGCGGCATGAACAGTGTGAGGGATATTTCTTTTTCAAATTTTTTGATTTGAGCCGTAATAGCGGGTTGGCTGATATTTAACAGTTCAGAGGCTCGTGTCACACTCCCGGTGGAGGCGACCACATGGAATAAACGTAACGCATGCAGGTTCATTGCAGAACTCTCCTTTTCGACCATTCATACATTTAGATTATAAATAGCGCAAAAACATATATTATTTTTATAATAATAATTCATTTACAATCAAAATGTAAGTTAATCCAAAGGAGAGTGGAGCAAATGAATCAAGCGAACACGTGGGATCAAGTTGATCAGTATATTTCAGAGCGTCTTATTCAGCATGATGCTGTCTTGGAAAAAGTATTGGCAACGAACCAAAAAGCAGGATTACCTCCGCATGATGTAACACCCAATCAGGGCAAACTGTTAAATATCTTTGCTCAAATGCAAGGCGCACGACGTGTGCTGGAGATTGGTACTTTGGGGGGATACAGTACAATCTGGCTGGGAAGGGCATTGCCGACGGATGGAAAAATAGTTACGCTGGAAGCAAATCCGCTTCATGCTGAAACAGCCCGGTCCAATATAGCGTTGGCCCAGTTGGATGGGATGGTTGAACTTCGAGAGGGAGAGGCTTTGAAGCAATTAGCACAGATGGAGAAAGAACGCGTAGCCCCCTTTGATCTAATCTTTATTGATGCAGATAAACCGAATAATCCATTGTATCTAGCTTGGGCACTCCGTTTTTCGCATCCTGGCACGGTGATTATTGGCGATAACGTCATTCGTGAAGGAGAAGTCATTCAAGCCTTCAGCACAGACCCTCGTATACAGGGGGTAAGAAAATTCTATGATTTGCTGAGTGAAGAATCGAGGATTACAGCTACAGCCATTCAGACGGTAGGGAGCAAAGGTTATGATGGTTTCGTCATCGGAATCGTAAATGGTTAAATGGCCGAAATCTGCTAAGCACAGAGGGGACCAAACCGAGTGTTTAGCTTTTTTTGCTGTGGTAAAATAATACTGATTGGAACGTCAGAACGTTTTTGAACGTTTACTGCTGAATTCCTATGTAAGAAGAATGAATTTACATAAAAATGGATGGCATTTCCTTTCAATGTAAACGCAACCATGGAGATGGGGCTGGGAATTCACCATTTTGTAAAAAAGTGAAGTTAAGATGAAGCCTTTTGAATTTTTTTGAAGAAAAATGATTGTTTTTTGTGAGGTTTATGGTACGATATGAACAGTTGGGGGAATGAAGATGCTGACGGAAGAAAGATACACGTTAATAATACAGCGCTTACAAGAGCGTGGTGTTGTAAAGTTGCAGGAATTGGTCGATCTGTTGGGCGCTTCTGAATCAACGATTCGGCGTGATTTAATCGATCTTGAAGCCCGTCAGTTGCTAAAGCGGATTCATGGTGGGGCTTCCTTGCTGAATCAGAAAAGTCAGGAACCTGGCATGGAAGAAAAAGCATTCAAAAACGTTCAACAGAAAAACGCAGTCGCCCGTATGGCCGCCAAAGAAATTTTGGATGGCGAATGTATTTATCTGGATGCGGGAACAACAACGATGGCGATGATTCCTTACATTGAAGCTAAAGACGTGACGGTCGTGACCAATGGCCTATCCCACGTAGAAGCACTGGTAAGCAAACGAATCAGAAGCTATCTACTGGGAGGGATGATGAAAATTCATACCAAGGCCGTAATCGGGAGTATTGCCCTGCAGAATATGGACAATTTTCGGTTCGACAAGTGCTTTTTAGGAACGAACGGGGTAGATGTGGAAATGGGGTATACAACTCCTGATCCCGAAGAGGCGCTGATTAAACGGCGTGCCCATCAGCTATCAGGCAAAACGTATGTGTTGGCCGATTCCAGCAAGATTGGTGAAGTTACCTTTGCCAAGCTGTTCGAACTGAAGGAAGCTATCCTTATTACAGAATCGGTGCCTGAACGCTCACGCCGATCCATTGCTCAGAAAACTAAGATAATTGAGGGATAACGATGATATATACAGTAACGCTGAACCCTTCCATTGATTATATCGTGGAAGTTGACGACTTGAAGTTAGGTGATTTGAACCGGATGAAACGTGATTTGAAACTACCGGGCGGCAAGGGGATTAATGTATCGCGCGTGTTAAATCAGTTGGGAGCAGACAGCACGGCGATTGGTTTTCTCGGAGGATTCACAGGCAGGTTTATCAACGATACATTGCGGGAAGAATCCATTAAAACTAATTTTGTAATCATCGAGGATGATACACGGATCAACATTAAGCTCAAGCATGGCGATGAGACGGAAATCAACGGCTTGGGACCTGCTATACATGAGCAAGAGGCAGATGCGCTGGTGCAAAAGCTGTCGAGTCTCCAGAAAAATGACATTGTCGTCTTGTCTGGAAGCATCCCGCCGTCACTAGGGGGAGACTTCTATGATCGGTTGATTAGCGTATGCCAGCAGACCGGGGCTGAATTCGTCATCGACACCACAGGTGAAGCGCTGATGAAGGCACTGGTTCATAAGCCGCTGCTCGTCAAGCCGAATCACCATGAGTTGGCTGAGTTGTTTGGCGTTACTATCAACTCCAAGGAGGGGATTGTCACTTACGGCCGTAAGCTACTGGAGGCAGGTGCTAAGAATGTACTGATTTCCATGGCAGGAGAAGGCGCTTTGCTCATTACGGCAAATGAAGTGTACCACGCTAATGTACCGGCAGGAACGGTCAAAAATTCTGTAGGCGCAGGTGATTCCATGATTGCTGGATTTGTGGGTACGCTGGCCCTTCATGGCGACCCGATCGAAGCATTCCGTGCGGGTGTGGCATCCGGAAGCGCAACTGCGTTCTCCGATGATCTGGCTACAAGAGAGAAAATTGAACAATTACGGCCGCAAGTCACGATTTCGAATTGGTAGTCCCGCTACATCATGAGCTTATTAGGCGTGTGTCGACACGCTGATCGAACTTAGGAGAGTGTGAAAAATGAGAATAACAGACCTGATGATTAAAGAAACGATGATCATGGACTTGCAGGCAACGACAAAAGACGGGGCGATTGAGGAACTTATCGCCAGTCTCGAAGCCAGCGGACGCATTAATGACCGGGCATTGTTCAAAGAAATGATTTACAAACGCGAAGCAGAATCCAGCACCGGAATCGGCGGCGGCATTGCAATGCCGCATGCCAAAACCAAGGCTGTGAATGAAGCGACTGTCGTTTTCGCGAAAAGCAGTAAAGGCGTAGATTTCGAATCGTTGGATGGGGAGCCAGCGAACGTATTTTTCATGATTGCAGCTCCAGAAGGAGCAGCGAATACGCATCTTCGCACACTGGCGGCACTTTCCCGGTTATTAATTGATACTGATTTCATCGGTAAACTTATGAATACGCAAACACCAGATGAAGTATCCGAGCTGTTTGATACCAAGCAGGCCGAAGTAGAAACAGCCAAGCAAGCAAAAGAGGCGAAGAAAGAAGCTGCCAAGGCACAGCAAACGCCAGACGTTATCGTTGGCAACCCGGATTCTGACGAGTTTGTGGTTGCGGTTACAGCTTGCCCTACGGGTATCGCACACACGTTTATGGCTGAAGACGCTCTCATTAAGAAAGCGAAAGAGATGGGTGTAAATATCCGGGTAGAAACGAACGGCTCGGAAGGTGCGCAAAACGTACTAACCCCGGATGAAATTCGTCGTGCCAAAGGTGTAATCGTCGCAGCCGACAAGAAGGTCGAAATGGCCCGCTTTGACGGCAAGCCTGTATTGCAAAGACCGGTAAGTGACGGTATCCGTAAATCCGAAGAACTGATCCGCAAAGCGCTGAACGGCGATGCTCCAATTTACCGAAGCGAAGGTAGGGGGAACGCGGAGGAGACGAGAGCAGAAAAAGCCAGCGTCGGCAGTAAAATATACAAGGATTTAATGAACGGTATCTCTCATATGCTGCCATTCGTTGTAGGCGGCGGGATTTTGCTGGCGATTTCCTTCCTGTTCGAGCAGGTAGCGGGAGCAGATAATCCGATCTTCAAGCTGCTACAAACGATTGGCGGTGGAACGGGTGCGTTTCACTTCCTGATTCCTGTTCTTGCCGGATTCATCGCGATGAGTATCGGAGACCGTCCGGCACTGATGCCAGGTATGGTTGGTGGTCTGATGGCTGTAAACTCCAATGCCGGTTTCCTTGGCGGTCTGGCAGCAGGTTTCCTGGCTGGTTATGTGGTTATCTTCCTGCGTAAAGCTTTTGCAGGTCTGCCGAAAGCACTGGATGGTTTAAAACCAATCCTGTTATACCCGGTATTTGGACTCCTAATTACAGGCGCGATTATGTTCTACCTGTTCGATCCGATTTTCGGTGGTATTAATACGTGGCTTGTCAATGTTCTGAACAATTTGGGTACAGGTAATGCAGTGATTCTGGGACTGATTCTGGGTGGTATGATGTCGATTGACATGGGTGGACCTTTCAACAAAGCGGCTTATGCATTTTCAATCGGTGTCTTTACTTCCAGTGGTAACACGAACGGGGCTATGATGGCTGCTGTTATGGCGGGTGGTATGGTACCTCCGCTGGCGATCGCATTGGCTTCGACGTTCTTCAAAAATAAATTTACTGAGCAAGAGCGCAAGTCTGGTTTGACAAATTATGTACTCGGTTTGTCCTTTATTACGGAAGGAGCAATCCCATTCGCAGCTGCTGACCCTCTGCGCGTCTTAACCTCTTGTATTGTAGGTTCAGCGATTGCTGGTGGTCTGACGCAGTTTTGGAAAATCAATCTTCCAGCTCCTCATGGCGGAATTTTTGTAGCAGCTCTTGCCAATCATGCTTTGCTGTTCTTGCTTGCAGTGGCGATTGGCTCCGTGATTTCCGCGCTCATTCTGGGACTGTGGAAAAAACCGCTCGAAGCGAAATAACGTATTATAAATGAGTGGAAGTTCGCTCCAATTTTTATAAAGCAAAGCCGTTAAACACAGATTCAGTGTGTTTAGCGGCTTTTTTGATATGAGGAACATATCTTTATAGATCATCTATACAGGAGGAGCTGCTTCAGCTGCAATTAGCCTGTTACCTGGGCTAGTCCTTTTCCATGTATTCAGGTCAGGGGGCTTTGCGCAGACAGTTGTTCCTTAACCAGTTGCATAAGCAGTTTTTGCGCCGAAGGCATGTATTGCTGGTGCTGGCTGCTGTGTAATAGTCCGACGGGAATAGACGGATCTGCCAACTGTAGAGGAATCGTGATGAGTTCATCTGGCAAAGGTAATGACGATAGAACCACCCCCACCGAAGAGATCGTTTTTACAAATGAGGGTATAGACGAAATTTGGCTTACGGTATAAAAAAACGGCATCGGCGGAAAGCGGGAAAGCTCTTTTTCCAGCCGGATATGGTACAGGCAGTTCTTCCCTCCAACGATCAGCGGGTATTCATACAGGTCTTCTAGATGAAGCTCGCTTTTGGCTGCAAAGGGATGATCACGGGATACGATAAAAGCAATCTGTTCGTGATACACAGGTTCAAAGTGCAGGGAAGGAATCGAGTATGGTTCCCCGCAAATTGCAAAATCAAGTGTGTTCTCCATCAGAGCATTCGAGAGTGCATCTGTGTTTCCTACTGTAAAATGGCACGTCATATTCGGCTTATGCTCCCGAAACTGACGCAGAACCTCAGGCAGCACGGTAGCCGCCACGGTTTCGATCACACCAATGTGGAGGGTGCCTATTTCCTCCTTTTTCAGAGACTTGGCCTGATCCAATACATAATTCCAATGCTGAATAAGTCCATCTACCTCTTCCGCATAATAATTGCCCGCAGCGGTTAATTCCGCATCCCATCCTCTTTTAAAAAGCTGAAATCCCAGCTCCTTCTCCAGTCTCTGAACTTGGCTGGTTACTGTAGACTGTGCGTAGTTTAATTTGGCGGCAGCCTTTGAGAAGGTTCCTTCTTCGATAATGGTACGAAACGTGGTTAGCTCTTTCAGATCCATGAACACTCATCTCCATCGGTAAAAATGAATATATTTATGATTATTTTCAATTATATAGATAAAAATAGATAGAGTACAATTAATTTATCCCAACGGACAGGAGAGATAAACATGCCATTTGTACGAGTAGGATACATGGAGGATCAATACACAGAGAAGGAGCTGCCTGGGATTAGCCGCAGTATCATGAACGCTTTGATCGAACATTTTCAGGTGCCGGCAAAGGATTATTTTCAGGTTTTTCATGCTCATAAGCAGAGCGAGTTTTATTACAGTCCGGATTATTTACAGGTACCGAGAACAGACAAGCTGCTCTATATCCAAATTACGCTCGGATCAGGCAGAAGTACGGAACAAAAAAAGAGCTTCTACCAAAGGGTAGCCGAACTCTTATCCACCGAATGCAAGATCAGGCCGGAGGATGTATTTGTAACACTGGTGGAAACGGAATTAGAGGATTGGTCCTTTGGCAACGGACTTGCCCAGATGATTTTATAGCTGGAAACTGCACATCTGCATACGATCTGCATAACTGCACATCAGGAACGAAGGGAAGTGTTGAATAAATGAAGCATAAATTAATCACATCGAGTGTACGGGAAAAGGTTGGGGATTTTGCGCCCGCTTTTGTGAACTATACGGAAAATGTTCTTTTTGGGGATGTATGGAGAAGAAGTGAGCTATCTCTCAGAGAACGGAGTCTCATAACCGTTTCCGCATTGGTAGCGGGTGAGCATGGGGGGCAGCTTCCCTATCATCTGAATTTGGCCAAGGATAACGGATTATCGGAAGAAGAACTGGTCGAGGTCATCACTCAGCTTGCCTTTTATGTAGGATGGCCCCGAGCAGCCTCAGCGATTCAAATCGCCAAAGACGTATTTCGGGGAGGAAAAGAGGGTTAGGCGTTCGATCATCCACGAATTTTATACCCTAAAAGACCGCTAAGCACAAGGACTCAAGTGTTTAGCGGTCTTTTAGGCATGGCATTGAAATGGAGAATAGAAAAGCCTATCTGATCAGATGCAGACAAAAATCCAGATCGGCCTGGAGATGCTTCTTCATCAGCCGTTCTGCCGTGTCACCATCATGCGCCCGAATCGCTTCGCAAATGTGCTGATGCTCGTCAATCAGAAAGGGGCGATGATAGTAAACGACCGTATGACGGAATAAATAAATGACGGATTGCATCCGGTCAAATAAACCAATCATCATCGAATTATTGCTGGCGCTCATAATGATTTCGTGAAACTCTTTATTCGCTTGCATCACCTCATCCAGCGAGCCGGAGCGCCCAATTTCCACACATTGCTCCAAAGCCAGCAGCTCTGTCTCGGACAGATAGGCTGCTGCACTTCGCGCAGCATGTCCTTCAAGCAGCATACGCAGCTCAAAGGTATTACGCAGGTCGGTTTCAGAGAGCTTGACTACACGCTTATTGACGATAAGCCCCTCCTGCTCCAGTTTGCGGATGGATTCACGGATAGGTGTCCGGCTCACACCGAGCTGCGTAGCAAGCTTTTCCTCGACCAGCTTGGTTCCCTGAGGAATCGTTCCGTTCAGGATCATATCACGTAGCGTTTCATAGGATTGCTGGTGCGCCGTTCGGGAGTTATTGCTGCTGTACTGCATGGTCATTCACCTCTACGTCTACTTTAGCGAAAAGACGGAGGTTAAACCTATGATGGTTGTCGCTGTTATCTGCGGCATCCCTGTGTTCATACAGGTGGGTATCGTGCTGTTGTTCCCGCTCGTATTCGTGATTGCCAAGCATACGGGAACCTCACTGATCAAAATCGGGATTTCCCTTGTAGCTGGATTGGCAGTCGTGCACAGTCTGATTCCACCACATCCGGCGGCGATGCTGGCTGTAGGTATTTTTAACGCCAATATTGGTAAAACGATCTTCCTTGCGCTCATCGTAGCGTTGCCATCCGCAGCCATTGCGGGTCCGATCTACGGAAGCTGGATCGCCAAGCGTATCAAAGTGGAGACCTCTAGTGAGTTGATGGAGCAATTTACGGAAACGAGAGAAAGAGAGCTGCCAGGCTTCGGTATTACACTTTTCACCATTATGCTGCCTGTTATTCTGATGCTCATGGCGACGATTGTTGATCTGATTTTGCCAGAAGCCAACGGCTTTAGACAGGTCTTGATTTTATCGGCAGTCCGATCATTGCGTTGCTGCTTGCCTTGTTGTTCTCGCTCTACTCTTTTGGTTATGCACGCAATTTCGACAGCAAGCAGCTATTGAAATTTACGAACGATTGTCTCGGCCCGGTCGCTTCTATCATCCTGCTGATCGGTGGTGGCGGCGGTTTCAACAAGATTTTGACCGCCAGTGGTGTGGGTGATGCGATTGCAGGTTTTGCCCAGCATGCACATTTATCACCGCTTGTGCTTGCCTTTGTCATTGCGGGTCTGATCCGTGCAGCCGTCGGTTCGGCTACGGTAGCCATGATGACTGCGGCTGGTATTGTCGCTCCAATCGCGGTCACCATGCCGGGGGTAAGCCCGGAACTGCTGGTACTGGCTACCGGAGCAGGCTCGATCATTTTGTCCCATGTCTATGACTCCGGCTTCTGGATTGTCAAAGAATACATGAACCTGTCCGTACCGCAAACCCTGAAAACGTGGACGGTCATGGAAACCATTCTCGGATTTAGTGCTTTTGCCATCGTAATGCTGCTCAGTATCTTTATCTGACTTATATCATAATCTATATTTACCAAACGACTTTTAATCATGATTGTATTGTTATTCTGGTTTGAAAGCGTTATAGTAAAAGTAATTGAATGAAGGGGCAAGTAACCTTCGGGATTGTTACTGGTTAGCAGGCGATACCCAAATAATGACTAATTATTTAGTCGTTATTTGGTTTTTTTTGTTATTACAAACTTTGTCATTACATCAATGAGGTGAGTAGATATATGATCATCCGGCAAATATTTAACAACAATGTTATTCGGGCCGAAAATCAGGTTGGTCATGAATTTGTTGTCATAGGGAATGGTCTGGGCTTTAAAAAGAAAAATGGTCAGAGGGTCGATGAGGAAAAAATAGAAAAAACTTTTGTATTAAAGTCCGATAAAATTCCGCAAAAATTAATTGATCTCATTGGAGAAACATCTGTGGAATATTTAAAGGTAGCGGATGAAATTGTAGGGAACGCAAAAAAGGAAATGGGAGATATTTTTAGTGATAACATTTATATCTCTTTGATTGATCATATTCAATTTGCTATCTCTCGGTACAGGAAATCCGTGGGACTAAAAAATTCACTTTTGTGGCAAATTAAAAAATTTTACAAAAAAGAATTTATGATTGGTATGAATGCGCTGGATATGATCCACGCTCAATTTGGTATTCACATGGACGAGCATGAAGCAAGCTTTATTGCCATGCATTTTGTCAATGCAAGGCAAGACGGTCAGGGAATGAAGCAAACGGTTGAGATTACGGAGGTCATTGATGACATTTTCAACATTGTAACCGATTACTATCAGCTGGCATTGGATGAAACTTCATTCAACTATTCCCGGTTTATTACCCATTTACAATACTTTGCTCAAAGAATGCTGAGTAACGAACAAGAGCAACGAGCTTCAGGCGACAACTTCTTGTATGAGCAGGTCAAAGATAAATACACTAAGGCTTTTCAATGTACCCATTTGATTAATCAATACCTGGAAAGCAAGCATGAAAGCGCTATGTCGATTGATGAAAAGGTATACTTGACGATTCATATACAGCGTGTGACTTCCAGAAACGATATTGCTGGTTCCTAGAAAAAAAGCTTGCAAACGATTTCTGAGTGATTTATAGTAGGCTCACAACTTAAATATAAGGATTGTTACTGGTTAAGCAGGCGATACCTAAATGAATGGCAGTGATCATTTTCTTTGATTACACAGGCCTTTCGTTTAGGTATTTTTTTGTTTTCAGACAATCTGCCCAGAAGGAGAATGAACATGGACCATAAGAAAATGGGCGATGACATCGTACGCCTCGTTGGAGGAGAAGAAAATATTAACGGGCTTGTCCATTGTGCTACACGTCTCAGATTTGACCTGAAAGATTCAAGAAAAGCCGAAAGAGAATCGCTAGAGAAGCATGAGGGCATCATTACTGTTGTCGAAAGCGGAGGGCAGTTTCAAGTGGTTATCGGGAGCCACGTTGCCTATGTATATACGGAGATCATGAAAAATAGGGATTTTGGATCGGACTCTCCTGCGGCTGGTGAATCAAGCGGAAAGAAGACATCGATCATATCTACAATCTTTGAAGTCATTTCCGGCAGTTTCTCCCCGCTGATTCCGGCGATGGCGGGCTCGGGGATGATAAAAGCACTCCTGACGGTTTTGACCTTGCTGGGGTGGATGTCTGCAACAAGTGATACCTATATGATCCTGTCCGCTGCGGGGAATGCTGTGTTTTACTTCTTACCGATTTTGCTTGGGATCACGCTTGGTATAAAGCTGAAGGCGAATCCTTATGTAGCAGGTGTCATCGGTGCGGCCCTCATGGAACCCAACTTTACGGGGCTGATGGACAAAGGCTCTGATGTATCGTTTTTGGGAATACCGGTGGTCATGATGAACTACTCGGCCAGTGTTTTCCCGGTTTTCATATCCATCAGCATATATGCGTTGGTGGACAAGTTTTTGAAGAAGATCATTCTTAAGGATCTACAGCTTTTTTTAGTTCCGATGCTGGCTTTAATGATTATGGTTCCGCTATCTGCGATCGCATTCGGACCTTTCGGTACAGGGGTAGGAGATTGGATTTCTTCAGGTGTGACATGGTTAATCGGTGTAAGTGGCATTTTGTCAGGGATTGTTCTTGGCGGTTTTATGACCTTTATGGTCGTCTTCGGACTTCACTGGGGGTTTACACCCATCACGATTCAAAATATCGGTGTTGGTGGTGATCCGATTGAGGCGATGGCTGCAGCAGCAGTATTTGCTCAAATTGGTGTCGCATTTGGTATTTTCCTGAAGGCGAAAAAAGATAAAACACTTAGAACTCTTGCGGGTTCCACGAGTATTACAGGATTGCTGGCTGGTGTGACAGAGCCGATTGTGTATGGTCTGGTGCTTCGTTTTAAACGTGTCATTCCCATTGTCATTATCGCTGGGGCTATAGGCGGAGCCATCAATGGACATTTTGGGGTGAAAATGACAGCTTATGTTTTTCATAATATTTTTGCTATTCCAGTATATACGCCAACCTTAATCTACATTATCGCCATTGCATGTTCATTTATAGCTGCAACGCTAATGGTTCTTATTTTTGGGTATGAAAGCAAGGTTAAGGGGGAGGCCCCGGAAATGGATGAATCCGTGAAAACAGAAGAACCCGTGGCCGTCGACATCAAGAAAGAAACGATATACAGCCCGATCACAGGCAAGACTATACCACTGAGCCAAGTGAATGATTCTGCATTTTCTACAGAGGCCATGGGAAAAGGGTTAGCCATTGAACCGTCTGTCGGTGAGGTCGTAGCGCCGATAGATGGAGTTGTAACCTCGCTGTTCCCCACAGGACACGCGATAGGCTTGACTTCAAATGCGGGTACAGAGATATTGATTCATATCGGAATTAACACAGTTGCTCTGAAAGGGAAGCATTTTAATCCAGTGGTTAAAGAGGGGGACAGTGTGAAACAGGGCGATTTGTTAATCCAATTTGACAGGGAACAGATTATAGAAGCAGGATACGATATTGTGACCCCTGTCATCGTTACACTTACTAAAAATAAAGTGGACGTATTCGAGACAAATCAGGAGCAGGTTCAGAAAAACGAAGTATTGTTAACTTTGGTTGTGTGATACAGGAAAGCGTCATCATCACATACATGGATTGCGAACATCAGAAGGATATAACTATAACTGGAGGGACTATATCATGAAACATGACCAATTGAAGGCATTTCCCGAAGATTTTTTCTGGGGAGGTTCAACTTCCGCTTATCAAGTAGAGGGTGCATGGGACGAAGATGGAAAAGGACCCTCTGTCATTGACATGGCTAATCACGTCGAAGGGGTCACTGATTTTAAGGTAACCAGTGATCATTACCATATGTTCAAAGAAGACGTAGCTTTGATGGCTGAAATGGGCTTTAAAGCGTATCGTTTCTCTATTGCCTGGACACGTATTTATCCACAGGGCGTAGGTGAAGTTAATCAGAAGGGAATCGCGTTTTACAGCTCATTAATTGACGAACTCATTAAATATGGTATTGAACCGATTGTTACTATGTATCATTTTGATCTGCCTTATGCTCTTGAAAAACAAGGCGGATGGTCGAAGAGGGAGACGATTGACGCTTTCGAGCAGTATGCCAAAACATTGTATGAGAACTTTGGAGACAGGGTGAAATATTGGTTAACCATCAATGAGCAAAATATGCTGATTCTCCATCCCGGCTCCATCGGAACTTTAGATACAAGCCTGGAAAATCCGCAAAAGGTACTTTACCAACAAAATCATCATATGTTAGTAGCGCAGGCGAAAGCGATGGTGTTGTGCCATGAGATGCTGCCTGACGCGAAAATCGGACCAGCGCCGAATATTGGGGTCATTTATCCAGCGAGTTCCAAGCCGGAAGATACGCTGGCGGCTGACAACTATGCAGCCATCCGCAACTGGCTCTATCTGGATATGGCGGTATTTGGTCGATACAATCACATTGCCTGGAGCTATTTGGTCGAAAAAGGATATGAGCCTGTCATTGAAGAGGGCGATATGGACATATTAGCGAAGGGAAATCCAGACTTTATCGCCTTTAATTATTACACCTCTCAAACCGTAGGAGAAAGCTTGGATGACGGAAATGATTTTTCACATACAGGAGATCAGCATGAGATTGTGGGTGAGCCAGGAGCATACAGAGGCTCGGTGAATCCTAATCTGCAAACGACGGAGTTTGGCTGGGAGATTGACCCGGTCGGTTTTAGATCCACGCTGCGTCAAATTTATTCCCGCTACCATTTGCCTCTCATCGTGACGGAGAATGGTTTGGGCGCTTTTGACAAGCTTGAAGAAGGCGATGTAGTGAATGATCCTTATCGGATTGACTTTTTCAAAAAACATATTGATCAGATTCAACTGGCAATTACAGATGGCGTAGAAGTATTCGGCTTCTGTCCATGGTCTGCGATTGATCTTGTTAGTACCCATCAGGGCTCCAGTAAGCGTTACGGGTTTATCTATGTTGATCGTGAAGAGTTTGATCTCAAAGATTTGCGCCGTATTCGTAAACAAAGCTTCTATTGGTACCAAAAACTGATCGCTACCAATGGTGAAGTCCGTTAATTAAAGCAACAGTGCAAGAGCACCTCCCTGAAATGGATGTTACCATTTTGAGGAGGTGCTATTTTGGGTTTAGGGGTTTCTTAAACAGCAGTGTTATCATGTGTTATATAATAGAAGAAACACAAACGGAAAGGACATCATGCATTGACCTTACAACAATTAAAATATGTCATCGAGGTTGCCAATCGCGGCTCCATGAATGAGGCGGCAAAGCGGTTGTTTATTTCCCAGCCCAGTCTGTCGAACGCCATTCGGGATCTGGAGGAAGAGATTCATATCACGATTTTTGATCGTACCAATAAAGGTATTTCTTTGTCCAAGGAGGGTGTGGAGTTTCTCGGTTATGCGCGTCAGGTCGTCGAACAGGCGGAGCTGCTGGAAAGTCGCTATCTGGATGCCAAGCCTTCACCGCAGCATTTTTCCGTATCCACGCAGCATTATGCTTTTGCCGTAAATGCATTTGTGAATCTGGTGAATCAATATGGACAGGATGAGTATGAGCTGGCTTTGCGGGAGACGAAAACCCATGAAATCATACAGGATGTCAAAAGCTTGCGCAGCGAAATCGGAATTTTATATCTGAACGAATTTAACGCCAAGGTCATTAACAAGCTGCTAAAAGATGCGAACCTGCAATTTAACAGCCTGTTTATCGCCAAGCCGCATATTTTTATCAGCACCAATAATCCGTTATCCCGACAGTCCATTGTGACCATTGATCAGCTTCATCCTTATCCGTATCTGTCCTTTGAACAAGGGGAGTACAATTCCTTTCACTTCTCCGAGGAAATTCTTAGCACGTTGTCGCATCCCAAAAGCATTCGTGTCAATGACCGGGCGACCCTTTTCAATCTGCTGATTGGCCTGAACGGGTATACCATTTCTACCGGGGTGATCAGTGCGGATTTGAACGGTAACGAGATTATTTCCGTACCTTTGGAATGTGAGGAGTCTATTAATGTGGGCTGGATTTGTCATAAAAATGCTTCGCTCTCCAAGCTAGCCTCCGTCTATGTAGAAGCGCTGCATGAGGCGATAGGCGAGTAAAAGGTTTGGTATAGCTTTAGGCTATAACTAGCTATAGTTTATTGGAGTTACATTATAACTGAAAATGTGTGTTATCTTTCTTACAAGAACTTCACTACAGAAGCGAAAAAGGAGATAACCCTAATGAGCAGCATCCTTGACAATGCATCCCAACGAAAAGTGACCCCTTTCAGACATGATATGGTCGGCAGCTTTCTGCGTCCGCAAGCGATTAAAGATGCCAGAATTCAATTTCAAAATAACGAAATTTCTGCGGACGAACTGAGAAAGATTGAAGACAACGAAATTATCAAGCTGGTGGAAAAGCAAAAATCCGTAGGACTTAAAGCTGTGACAGATGGTGAATTCAGACGCTCTTGGTGGCATCTTGATTTTATGTGGGGTCTGGATGGCGTGGAAAAGGTAGAGCTTTCGAACGGTTACCAATTCCAAGGCGTGGAAACAAGAGCGGAAACCGCACGCTTGACTGGTAAAATCGGTCACTCCCTTCACCCTTTCATTGAAGACTTCAAATTCTTGAAGCAAGTAGCAGGTGAGGATGCGATTGCACGTCAAACCATTCCGGCACCAGCACAGTTCCTGGCCGAGCTGCTGCGTGGAGAGAATAAAGAAACAACCGATACCTATTACAGCAATCTGGACGAGCTGGTGACGGATATCGCCAAAGCTTACAAATCCGTGATTCAAGCGTTGTACAATGAGGGCTGCCGCAGCTTGCAATTGGATGATTGCACATGGGGCATGCTCTGCGATAAAAACTATTGGGAAGCCAGACAGCATGCGGGTGAGAATGTGGAAGATACCAAAAAGCTGTTCGCCCGCGTGAATCAGGAAACCGTAAATGATCTTCCAGCCGATTTGATCGTTACAACCCACGTATGCCGTGGTAACTACCATTCCACCTGGGCATCCTCCGGCGGCTACGAGCCTGTTGCCGAAACCCTGTTCGGCATCGACAACATCGACGGTTACTACCTCGAATTCGATACCGACCGTGCAGGTGATTTCACACCGCTGAAGCATCTGAAAGGCCAGCAGCAGATCGTCCTGGGCCTCGTTTCCTCGAAAACAGGTGAGCTGGAAGACAAGCAGACGGTCATTAACCGTATTAAAGAAGCAACTCAATTCGTCGACATCAACCACATCTGCCTCAGCCCACAATGCGGCTTTGCTTCTACAGAAGAGGGCAATATCCTGACGGAAGAGCAGCAGTGGAAGAAGCTTGCCTTTATTAAAGAGATTGCGGACGAGATTTGGAAGTAAGGGGTTAGAGGAATTGATTGGGTAGGTTCTTTAAACTAAAGCTCCGTTATCATAAAAAACACGCCACATGGGGCGTGTTTTTTATTTTGGCGTGTGACTTAGCTTCATTTCTTAATTAATATTCCCATAGTTTTATTCCGCTCAGATAGCACATGACTTGGTGTATAATCTTTATCCCCATTTATTTCTTGCGTTTGAGCGCACCCTGTAGAGGGCATACCTGTTTTGTAGAATTATTGTCTTCCCCTCTACAAGTCACACTATTGATTTTACAGGAGCCTCTTGCCTTTCGCATGTAAGTAAAGGATGACATTTCAGTCCAATACACCTGCCAACATCACAACAAAGATTGGATTCAACAGCTATGATATGGCTCATAATTTTCATTTATAATAAGCACAAGGAGGCTCATAAGATGTTTGACCACAAGTCATTGCAATTGCTAACTCAGATGGTTAACTATCCGAAGTTGTCAATTCCGGAGTTGAGACTTCAATTGAATTTATCGCCTCGACAGTTTGAATATACGCTGAATAAATTAAATGACGGACTAATTGAGTTGGATTTACCGAAGATTGAAGTAATTGAAATGGGGTTTAAGATTGACGAAAGAGTTAAGAAACACTGGAAAAATGAGGAATTATCACTTGGTCGCAAGCAACTGGTTTTTCAAGAGAATGAACGACTGTATTTGATTTATTTATACACGTATATCCGGCGGGAGCCGATTTCGATCGTTCATTATCAGTCTTTGCTCCAGGTAAGCAGGAATACGGCCTTGGCAGATGTCAAAAAGCTACGTGCGCTTTGTCAGGGAGAAGGTGTCAAATTAGATTATAACCGAACGGACGGTTTTAAATTGGAGGGAGAAGAGCGTCACAAGCGGCGATTTGCATCGGTATGTATTGGGACACTATCACAGCTGCCGATGGGACGCCCGGGTATCAAGCAGGTGATGGATAGTTGGAAATATGAAGATGCAAGTACAACGATCAAGCAGCAATTAACCGATATGGCTCATGAGTATCAGGTCGTCTTTGTGGGCAACAGGCTGGATCAACTTATTTATGAGCTGTTGTTTCTGCAATTCCGCTATGGGCGTAATGCACTGTTTTTGCCCGTTAAGCAAACAGAGTTAATACAACAACAACCACTCTTTCTGATGGGCAAGAAATTATCCGCTTATTTGTTTAATGAAGTGCATGAGATGGAGATCGTATATCTAACGATTCAATTATTGTCAGCTACGCAGGGCGTGCCCCATATTTATCCCAGTGAAGAGCTGAGTTATGTATCTGACGAAATTATCAGGGAAGTAGAACGCCTGACCCTAGTACCCTTTAAAGAAAAACCTATTTTGCAATCGATCTTGTACAAGCATTTGGTACCGGCTTACTTTAGGATTATGTGTGAAGTGCCTTTATCTAATCCTTTAATTGACACTATCAAAGCAGAACATGATGCCCTGTTCAAACTGGTCAAGCAAGCGTTGAAGCCATTGTCTGATTTTACAGGGGAGTGGATCTCGGATGAAGAGGTTGGATACTTTACCATTTTGTTCGGGGGGCATGTCCGCAGATTAGAACCTGAACCTAAAGTATACCGTGCTACAATTGTATGTCCAAACGGGATCAGTTCCTCCATGATGTTACGGACGCAATTGTGTCAGCTATTTCCGGGCGTGCATTTTACGGAATCACATTCGGTTGCGGAATTAAAACAGATATCTCCGGATAGCTATGACATGATTTTTTCTACTATTTATTTGGAATCATCCAAACCTGTTTACTTGACTCGCCCATTATTAACCGTATTAGAAGAAGATTATTTGCAACAAGCTGTTGCTGCTGATTTTGATCTGCCCGTACCTTCTGCGGTGCCCATAGATGAATTAATGGCTACCATACGGAAACATGCCACGATTAAAAGCGAAAAAGCACTTTATACAGATTTAACAAATCATTTACGACAGATGCGTTCAATTGAAAGGAGTCATTCCCCTATGTTGTCCGAGCTTTTAACTGTAGATAAAATTCGATTCACGGATGCTCCCCTGGATTGGAAGGAAGCGATTCAACTAGCAGCCAAACCATTAGAGGAACAGAACTATATTACACCTGACTACACACAGGCAATGATTAACAGAGTTTTGGAAATCGGTGCTTTTATTCATGTCGGCAAAGGAATTGCTATCCCACATGCAAGGCCGGAACAAGGTGTGCAGAAATTGGGAATGTCGCTGTTGCGAGTGAAAAAACCGGTGTTGTTGCTTGATCAGCCGGAGCATGCGATTGATATGTTTATTTGCCTAGCGGCGATTGACAATAAGTTGCACTTAAAGGCGCTGACGGAATTGACTTCGTTTCTGGTCAACGACGATTCGTTAAACCGTTTGAAAGAAGCTACAACAGCGGACGAAATTATAGCCATGATGCAAAAAAAAGGAGACGATAAAAAATGAAAATTTTAACAGTTTGTGGTTCTGGTTTGGGAACAAGCTTTATGGTGGAAATGAATATTAAGCAGCTATTGAATGAGATGGGCGTAGAGGGTGTGGAAGTAGATCATTCCGATCTGGGTTCCGCTACGCCTGGGAGCGCAGATGTGTTTTTTCTTGCCAGAGACATTGCTGAAGGCGGAGCGAGCCTGGGTGATGTGGTCGTTCTGGAAAACATTATCGATCTCGAGGAATTACGCACAAAACTAACAGCAGTCTTACAAGATAAAAATCTATTGTAAGGAGAATTGGCCCATATGAATAAAGCTTTGAATATACTGATTAACGTTTTGAGTGAGCCGTCTGTGCTAGTTGCGTTGATTGCTTTGGTAGGGTTGCTGGCTCAGCGGAAAAATCTCTCGGATATCCTGAAGGGAACGACCAAAACGTTTGTAGGATTTCTTGTCATCAGCGCAGGCGCAGGTGTTTTGCAGCAAGCTCTTGCACCTTTTGGCGATATGTTTAAAGCAGCGTTTCATGTAAGCGGTATCGTTCCAAATAATGAAGCTATTGTGGCTCTTGCCGTGAGTAAGTATGGTTCCTCCACCGCACTGATTATGTTTTTCGGTATGATTGTGAACCTGCTGATTGCTCGTTTTACACGATTTAAGTACATTTTTTTAACAGGTCATATTACGCTATATATGTCATGTATGATTGCTATCATTTTATCAGTGAGTGGTTTCACATCCGTCTCCCTTATCCTTTTTGGAGCGCTGACTGTAGGTATTTTCATGTCGCTTTCTCCGGCCGTTGTGCAGCCATTTGTCCGTAAATTAACGGGCAATGACAATGTGGCTTTGGGGCATTCTGGCGCGGTCGGCTTTGCTATTGGCGGGCTGGTAGGTATGGCAGTGAAAGGCAAGAAAGACATTGTATCCACTGAACAAATCAATTTCCCTAAAGGACTCGGCTTTCTGCGGGACAGTACGGTCAGTATTGCGTTAACGATGGCGGTCTTCTACATCATTGTAGCCCTTTTTGCAGGTCCGGCTTATGTCGAAAGTCACTTGAGTAACGGGAAAAACTATATTTTATTTGCGCTACTTCAGGCAGGGTTGTTTTCTGCAGGCGTATTTATCATCTTGTCGGGTGTACGTCTGGTCTTGGCTGAAATTGTACCGGCATTTAAAGGGATTTCCTCGAAAATTGTACCGAATTCCAAACCGGCGCTGGATGTCCCTATTGTTTATACCTATGCTCCGAACGCGGTACTGATAGGCTTTTTCTCCAGTTTTGTGGGGGGGATTGTCAGCATGCTCATTCTGGTTTTATCCGGCGGGATTGTTATTTTACCTGGGGTTGTCCCGCACTTCTTCACAGGAGCAGCAGCAGGAGTGTTTGGAAATACCATGGGCGGTGTGCGTGGCGCCATTTTAGGCGCATTTGTGAACGGAGTGCTCATCAGTTTCATGCCAATTCTATTAATACCTGTATTAGGGGATCTCGGGTTAGCCAACGCAACCTTCTCCGATTCCGACTTCGGTGTAGTGGGGGTGTTCTTGAGCGGGCTAAACCAGATGGGTGGAAAAACGATAACGATGATCGGGATCGGTTTGGTGCTGCTCATTATGATTTTGGTAAGCCTGAAAAAGCCGAAAAGCAGTGCGCAATAAACAATACAAATGAACACTATAAAAAAACGAGGATCAGGAAGAGAGGACAAACTTTATGAGATTTAACCAGCAAGACCTTCAAGCCGTTATGGCCATCCGAGCATTATCTTTAGACGCGATTGATGAAGCAAACTCCGGGCATCCCGGATTACCTTTAGGTGCAGCACCTATGGCTTATGCTCTTTGGTCACAGGCATTACTTGTAAATCCCAAAAATTCGCGATGGGAAAATCGGGATCGGTTCGTTCTGTCTGCTGGCCATGGATCCATGCTCCTTTACAGTCTGCTTCACTTATCCGGTTTTGATGTGATGATTGACGATTTGAAGAAATTCCGGCAGCTAGGTTCCCGAACGCCCGGGCATCCAGAAGTCGGACACACCGACGGTGTGGAAGCGACGACGGGACCCTTGGGACAAGGGGTGGCGATGGCTGTTGGCATGGCATTGGCAGAACGGCATTTAGCAGGTTTATATAATAAGGAGTCCTTTCCGATTGTGGATCACTACACGTATTGTCTGTGCGGAGATGGTGATTTAATGGAGGGCGTGGCTAATGAAGCGATCTCTCATGCCGGCCATGAGCAATTGGATAAATTAATCATGCTATACGATTCCAATGACATATCGCTGGATGGAGAACTGAGTCACTCTTTCTCAGAAAATATAAAACAGCGGTTTGAGTCCAGTGGGTGGCAACATATCCTGGTTACAGAGGGTAATGATCTTACCGAGATTACTGCAGCGATTGACTTGGCACGAGAAAATCATACACAACCTACAATTATTGAAGTGAAGACTGTGATCGGGTATGGCTCACCGCATGCCGGTACGCATAAAGTTCATGGTTCACCTCTGGGAGAAGCAGGAACGGCTGCGGCAAAATTGAGCTATCAATGGGAACTACCGGCTTTTACCGTATCAGAGGAAGTATATACCCTTTTTCGTGAAAAAGTAGCAGTTCGTGGTGCCAAAGCCGAGGCTGAATGGCAGGCTCTAATGGTGAATTATACGGAAAGTTATCCAGAACTGGCTAAACAGTTTCATGACAGCTTTACCAATATACTGCCCGTAGATTGGGAAAAACCATTGGCTGATTACGAAGCAAGCTCAAGTAAAGCAGGACGAGATACCGGCAGCGACATCTTGAACTTGATTGCACAGCAGGTCCCTTATTTCTTTGGAGGTTCAGCTGACTTAGCGAGCTCCAATAAGACATTAATTGCAGGAGATGAACGTTTTTCTAAATCAGCCCCAGCAGCACGTAACATTTGGTTTGGTGTACGTGAATTTGCGATGGCAGCTGAAATGAATGGCATAGCACTGCACGGTGGGTTAAAGATTTATGGAGGAACTTTCTTTGTATTTTCCGATTATTTAAAAGCAGCTATACGCTTGGCGGCCATTCAGCAACTTCCGGTGATTTACGTACTAACCCATGACTCCATTATCGTAGGAGAAGACGGACCTACCCATGAGCCGATCGAGCAACTGGCAGGATTGCGTGCGATGCCGAATTTAAATGTAATCCGTCCCGCAGACGGCAATGAAGTGATCGCTGCCTGGCATATGGCGATCTCATCAGTTTCAACACCGACAGCACTTGTCCTTACACGTCAGGCTCTGCCGATCCTTGCAGGCAGCTCTGAAAAGGCGTTGGAAGGTGTGAAAAAAGGCGGATATGTTTTAGCGCCTGCTTCCAAAGAAGTACCAGATTTGCTGTTAATCGCAAGTGGTTCAGAGGTGAAGCTGGCTGTCGAAGCACAGAGTATCTTGGAAAACGAAGGCATTTCAGCATCTGTCGTAAGCTTGCCGAACACATCTGCTTTTGATCAGCAGAACGAAGCTTACAAAGAAAGAGTCTTGCCCAAAGCAATACGTGCCCGCGTCGGCATTGAAATGGGGGCAAGCTTTGGCTGGGAACGCTATATCGGACTGGACGGAAAGATGTTAGCCATTGATCGTTTTGGCGCATCCGGTAAAGGAACCGAAGTTGTAGAAGCCTTTGGCTTTAACGCAGCCAATATCGTTGCTTTAGCGAAAGAGGTACTTGCTGAATTAAGGAAATGATAAGAAATTAGAAACACTGAAAAGGCGCAAACACGCTACTAAGCAGTTACGCAAAAAAAGTCGTTCATTAGATCAATCTGATGAGCGGCTTTTTTGATATGTTTCTACACGATGTAACTGAACCACATATGTGTGCGTGTCATTATTCATTGTTTAAAATCTCTTTAACAATATTTTTCGCTAGCTTAATTTTTTGAGGGTTTGACTTTCTAAGCAATGTTAGTATTTCATTTAGTTCGGCTTCATGCTTTGTAACCTTAATTTCCTCATTTACATAAGCAAAAAGCTGAATCAAATTAACATCCAGTGCATTTGCAATTTTAGCTATATTTAATAAGGATACGTTCTTTTCCCCACGTTCAATCTGCCCTATGTATGAAAAATGAAATCCGCCTTTTTCTCCAAGCGATTCCTGAGACAAGCCCTTTTCTTTTCGCAAAGCACGTATTCTGGCACCCACTAATTTGAGAACTTCTTTATCTTCCATCGTCTACACCTCACTATTCTAAAAGTGTAGACAAGATATCTAAAGGAAAACATTGAATGATGAATACAATAAATATTAATGATATCTATAAGTATTATTTCAGGATATAATAAGACTAATATTGAAATTCTCTGGAGGAATAGATATGAAAAAAGATCCTTCTACCCTTAACCGAAGTCATACCCAGCCATCCAGACGCGCACAACACTTACATCATTCAATAACCGATTTTTACACCCTAGCCCAATACCACATGAAACTAGCCAAAATCCTGCAAAAGCACAACCAGCTCCAATGCTGCATTATCCTGTGCGACTGGGCTTTGACTTCCATGCTGAAAGCCCTATATATGAAGGAAAACAATACCCTTTGCCCTCCAGATTTCCTGAGCATGACTGACCTGCTGCACTTATTACATACCGACACCAACCCGGGATTGGATGTTGTTGTTTTTAACGGCACCACTCAATTTCTGTCATCCCAGTTAGAAACCCCGCTCCTTCGAAAGATGAAGAACAAGGATGTGGGCAGACTGCTGCGCAGAACCGACGACATTCTGTGCCAGTTGTCCCCCCGTGTGATTACCGATCCATCCGAAACGTATCAGTCCATTTTCTAAGAAGTCCTATCCTGTCAAAATAAACTCGCTTGCCAAATAAACGTTGCCAATGCGCCCTGTCGTAAACCGTTTTTCTTCATACGATAAGAGTATGCTTTAAAGCAAGGAGGGATTCAGACATGGGTGAAGTTGGTTACGGTGGCGGTGGAGCATGGACATCCACAGGCGCAATTCTGGTATTGTTTATTTTGCTGGTGATTATCACTAAATCTTTTCTGATCTAACAGCAGGTTAGCATCGCTTAAATTCACAAAGCAGCCTTCTTTCACTATATAGTGAGGGAAGGCTTTTTTTGTGTGTAGAACGGATGCTAACCTAAGCATGTTGTCTGTCCCTGCAAGCATTGCTATACTTTATATACAGGGAAAATTTACCTTAGAAATGTGACATACATGGATACGCAGAATACGCGAAAAAAATGGAGATTCGTTGACCAAAATCAGGAGGACTACACAATGAACGTAGCAAGCAGTCCATTTCAATTCACGACAGATACGGCGACCCTTTGCGTATTTGATACAGAAGCACTTAAGTATCGTTTGGACGATGAGCCGGATTGGTGGTCCATCGAAGAGGACGAACTGGGCGAGTTGAACCAGGGGAATGTGGCTTTATTTAATCTATTTACCTTTCTTTAATACAGTGCAGCGAAGGCAGCAATAGCTTACAAGTCTGATCCGATTGTAAATACAGGATGAACCCTGTAACGACCCTGACAAGCCGCTTGAATATGCGGAAACCCTGAACAGGTGGAAACCTGAGCTTATGAAAATGGAAAAGGCCATCCCCACGGCTTACACATCCGTGAAGACAGCCCTTAACCCGTCTATTGATATTTTATAATAATCGCATTGCTGATTTGGCGGCCGGGTGTGGTGAGATAGGAACCGTTGTAATACAGCCCACTGGAAGCACCGCCATCCAAATTCATGGCCTGATAAGCGCCTGCCTGCTTCATGATTTGAGCAAGCTGTGGAATAGTGGCTCCGCCTGTGGTCAGGAGGATTAGCTTATGATCCCGTGTAATCCCGAGTGCACTGCGGGCCCCGCCGCCTGTTAATATTTTAGGGTCCTTGAAGCCTTCAGCTTTGACATTCAGGGAAACCTTTCCGTTCGTCACCAGACGAGGTCCGGCTTGTAGGGCGCCTTCGACGTTGCCTTCGCTTAACCGCTGTTCAAAGGCAGGACCCGAAACCAGTTCGGCCAGATGGTTAGCATCGTAGGTAAAGACGGTTCGTTGGTCGCCAGAGCTTTTTTTCAACAAATTCCCGTGGCTGACCAGATAGCCGTAAGGCGTTTTGTATGAGCTTTTGGTATAGGCGTCAAAGTAGGTGCCGTTGATGGCTACAACCGCTTGATTGCGTTTGGCGAGACCGCTTAAGTTCTCCACTTTGCCGATGGTATTGCCTGCCAGCGCCACATCCAGATTCACCTTGGGATGAAGCATGGAGATGGTGACCACCTTAGCGGAGTAGGTGCGTGATCCGACCTTGAAGCTTTTGTGAGCCGTCTGGATCGGTGTGGTGCTGCTAGGTAGCTTGCCCGTGAATACCGGAAGCCTGACAGACGTTGTGCCCTGCTTGATATGTACCGATGAGGTTTCCTTTTGCCATGAGACTTGCAGGTTTAGGTGCTGGCTGATGAACTGCAAGGGAACGTAGGTGGAACCATTATCGGTAAAAGGAGCCTTTTGCATACGGATTGTTTGATCATTAACTTTAGCCGTAGACTGTCCTGCAAATAAGGTGAGCCGGGTATCGCCTTGGGCAATTTCAATTTTTTTGTCCGTTGCCGTCATGTTGATGGTGATCCCTTCATAGCTGTTCAGGAGGCGAAGCGGGATGAAGGAGTGGTTATTCTGATCCACATAGACCAGCATGGGCGCTGGTGCAGCAGCGTAGATCGGGGTTACAAGGATTAGCAGGGACAGGATAACAAGTACGGTGATTCTTTTCATGAATAGATCAATCTCCTTATGTAGTCTTGACACTTTACGAGGTGCTTGTACTTATATCGGATTTTATAAGTTGTAAATGTATGTGCGAGACAGGGCGCTGGATCATCTGGCGTAACCATGAGCCACTGCGCTGGTAATACGAATATTTTGAAAATGATGATAAAAGCAAAATCTGTTAAGCTGAGCTTGGAAGAATGTGTAATGGCATATGATGCAGTTCTGATATAGAAAGGAAAGAGGTGCGGGGACATGGACAAGAAGGCGGATATTCGCACATCCATGAAGGAGTTATTTGCACATATGGATGAAGCTTTTTTTATGGATTTGGTAGAAAATGTACCCTTCGAGATGCGTGACGGCAATGCCGATGAGGAAGGCTGGATCAAGTGGAAGCCTCTTCCTTCGCAGATCACAGAGCAGGAGGTTCGGGATCTTGAGGAAACCTACCATTTCGAGCTTCCTCCCTTGCTGAGAAGTTTCATCATGTCCTATCATTATGTGTCTTTGCAATTCGATAACGAATTCATTCCTGGAGTCTACTGGAGCGATTGTACCTTTATTGAGTTTCCACGACTGCCTGTGGGCCAAGGCTTGAAGGGATTTCATGATTTGCTCCGCGAATGGTCGCCCTTGCTATCGGCAGGTTATATTCCATTTGCAATTGCTGAGGAAAACGAAGGTCCTGTCTGTTTGAATGCAGGAAGTAGACAAAAAGATGGTGACTATCCGATTGTATGGTTCTATCACCAGGATTTGAAACATCTGGACGAGGACGATTTACGCATCAGGGAAAATCTGATTCCCCATGTACAAGGACTGTTCCCATCTTCTGTCGAGATGTTTAACGTGATGTTTAAGCAGATCAGGCACTAACAATTTCGGAATTGGGACTATATTATGCATCTATCGTATTGACATAAAAAATGAGGAATGTTATAAAAAAAGGTAGGCTGGCACTCGAATGAGGGGAGTGCTAACAGACTTTCGAGTTTGGACGGTTCCCCATGTGCAGCCTTACCTTACATAAGGTTCATATTCGAAAGGAGATATCAGAATGGAGAAAAAACAGTTTCAGGCTGAGTCCAAGCGTCTGCTCGAAATGATGATTAACTCGATTTACACGCAAAAGGAAATTTTTCTAAGAGAGCTGATCTCCAACGCAAGTGATGCGATTGACAAAATTTATTACAAAGCGCTGACGGATGATCAACTGGTCTTTGACAAAGAAAATTACTATATCAAAGTAACAGCCGACAAGGAGAACAGAACGCTCACTCTTCGCGATACCGGGATTGGTATGACGAAGGAAGAACTGGAAAACAACTTGGGTGTCATTGCTAAAAGTGGCTCACTGGCGTTCAAAAATGAGAATGAATCCAAGGATGGTCATGACATCATTGGGCAGTTCGGGGTAGGCTTCTATTCGGCGTTCATGGTGGCGGATGTCGTTACAGTGACTACAAAGGCACTGGGCAGCGATACCGCTTATAAGTGGGAATCCACAGGTGCAGACGGGTATACCATTGAGCCGGCCGAGAAGGATGAAGTCGGTTCTGTGATTGTTTTGAAAATCAAAGCAAACACCGAGGATGAATCCTACGACGAATATTTGGACGAGTATCGTTTAAAAGCACTGATCAAGAAATACTCCGACTTTATCCGTTATCCGATCAAGATGGATGTTACAGGCAAACGTCTGAAAGAGGGCAGTGACAACGAGTTCGAGGATTACGAAGAAGAACAGCTTATTAACAGCATGGTTCCAATCTGGAGAAAGAACAAAAGCGAGCTGACCGACGAGGATTATCACAATTTTTATGTGGAAAAACGCTATGGCTATGACAAGCCACTCCAGCATATCCACGTCAGCGCGGACGGCGCGGTGGTGTACCAGGCTATTTTATTCATTCCAGAAAATATCCCGTTTGATTTCTATTCCAAGGAGTATGAAAAAGGGCTGGAACTGTACGCCAACGGCGTGCTGATTATGGAAAAATCGCCTGACCTGCTGCCGGATTATTTCAGCTTTGTCAAAGGTATGGTGGACTCCGAAAGCTTGTCGTTGAACATTTCCAGAGAGATGTTGCAGCATGACCGCCAGTTGAAGCTGATTGCCAAAAATATCGAAAGCAAAATCAAAGGCCAGCTGCTGACTCTGCTCAAAAATGACCGGGAAAAGTATGATCAATTCTACAAATCATTTGGAAGACAATTGAAATTTGGCGTCTACAACGATTATGGAACTCATAAGGAGACGCTTCAGGATCTCCTCATGTTCTACTCTTCTACAGAGAAAAAGCAGGTTACACTGGACGAATATATATCGCGTATGCCTGAGGATCAGAAGTATATTTATTATGCTTCCGGAGAGTCCAACGAACGTATTGAGAAGCTGCCGCAGACCGAAATGGTGGCCGACAAGGGCTACGAAATTCTGTACTTCACCGATGATATTGATGAGTTCGCTATTAAAATGCTCATGAGCTACAAGGAGAAAGAATTCAAATCCGTATCCAGTGGCGATCTGGGCATTGAGGCTGACGAGAACGAGAAGGAAACAGAAGCGGAACAAAACGACAACAAAGAGCTGTTCGAGTACATGAAGGGCTTGCTGGAAGGCAAGGTATCCAGTGTTAAAGCCTCCAAGCGCTTGAAGACACATCCGGTGTGTCTGTCCGCAGACGGTGAAGTGACGATTGAAATGGAGAAAATCTTGAACGCCATGCCGAACAACGCCGATGTAAAAGCGAATAAAGTACTGGAGATTAACATCAACCATGCGGTGTTCAACTCTTTGAAAGAGGCTTTTGCTGAGGACAAGGAGAAGGTCAATCTCTATACGGCATTGCTGTATAATCAAGCTCTGTTGATCGAAGGTTTGCCACTGCAAGACCCGGTTGAATTCACCAATGATATTTGCAAAATTATGGTTTAACAAGCTTTAATGCTGTACAGAGCCGTTCCCGCATCGGGGGCGGCTTTATTCATGATAAACAATCCTACAGTACCAGCCAATCATTTTCCCCCCCTCTGAATCTTCTTCAAAGGAAATGGCGGGTGGCCTTTTTACTAGAAATAAGATAATATTAACTCTTTAAGGCTGTTTACTTGGAGTGCAAAAAAACTTCCGGTAAACGTGCACTGACTTCCTTGGAACGCCTTGGGAGGGGCTTTGTGCTCTTTATTTTATGGTGATTTCATGCCTGAATTTGGGATTTGTAAAATTTTTGTGACATAGTGGTGTGAATTTTTACACTGCAAATTATCGTTTTTCTTGATTATTTGATGGGATGTCTTTATAATCATTTTGTTTGCAAGAATGATTAGCGATTAGCGTATGGAATAAGGAGGTTATTTATTTTGGGAAAAGCATTGATTATTGGCGCCGGTGGCGTGGCCAGCGTTGTGGTGCATAAATGTTGCCAAAACCCAGATGTATTTGAAGAAATTTGTATCGCGAGCAGAACTGTTGAGAAATGCGATGCGCTTAAAGAAAAGCTGGGTGGAGGCCGTACGAAGATACAAACGGCTCAGCTGGATGCTGACAACACCGACATGGTCATTGACCTGATTCGAAGCTTTCAACCGGATGTAGTTATCAATGTGGCTCTCCCTTATCAGGATTTGACGATTATGGATGCTTGCCTTGAGACAGGCGTTCATTACGTTGATACGGCGAATTATGAACCGCCGGATACGCCGAAGTTTGAATACAGCTGGCAATGGGCCTACAAAGAAAGATTCGAAAAAGCGGGCATTACAGCTCTGCTGGGCAGCGGTTTTGATCCAGGCGTGACTGGAGTATTTACGGCTTATGCTCAAAAGCATTATTTTGATGAAATTCATACGATTGATATTGTAGATGCGAATGCAGGGGACCACGGATATCCTTTTGCCACTAACTTTAATCCGGAAATTAATATTCGGGAAATTACGGCGAAGGGCCGTTACTTTGAAAATGGAGAGTGGATTGAAACTGAGCCGCTTTCCGAGAAAAAGGTATACGACCTTCCTGAAATCGGACCGAAAAACATATATCTTTTGTACCATGAAGAACTGGAATCTCTTGCAGTAAACATTAAAGGCGTGAAAAAAATCCGTTTCTGGATGACTTTCTCGGACAACTACCTGAATCATTTGAACGTGCTTCAAAACGTAGGCATGACTTCCATTGAGCCTATTGATTACGAAGGACAGCAAATCATTCCATTGCAATTCCTGAAAGCCATTTTGCCAGACCCGGCTTCCCTCGGACCTAGAACCAAGGGTAAAACGAACATTGGATGTATCATCCAAGGCGTTAAAGACGGAAAACCGAAAACGTATTATGTATACAATGTGTGTGATCATGAGGAATGTTATGCAGAGGTTGGCTCCCAAGCCATTTCCTACACGACAGGTGTTCCTGCCATGATCGGCGCAATGCTTATCATTAAAGGCATCTGGAAAAAACCAGGCGTATACAACGTTGAGGAATTTGATCCAGATCCATTCATGGAAGCACTGAATAAACACGGATTGCCATGGCAAGAGAGCTTTACGCCAACGTTGCTTGATTGAGGCCTGTGATGAATATTGATATTAGCGGACTTCCATCACCTTGTTACCTTGTTGACGAAAGACTTCTTGTGAAAAACCTTGAGGTTTTAAATTCTGTTCAAGAGCGAACAGGCTGCAATATTTTGCTTGCTCTTAAGGGATTTTCGATGTTTTCGACATTTCCTCTGGTTGGTAAATATTTAAAAGGCGTAACTTCCAGTTCGTTGTTCGAGGCGAGACTGGGTCGCGAAAAAATGGACAAGGAGGTTCACGTATACGCACCAGCTTATGTTGACAGTGAATTTGACGAGCTACTGGAGTATGTTGACCACGTCGTTTTCAACTCCTTCGATCAATTGAAACGGTTCAAAAGTAAGGTGCAAGGCGTGACTTCCAAAAAGATAGAAATTGGAATTCGGGTCAATCCGGAATATTCGGAAATCGAAACTCCGTTGTACGATCCTTGCTACAACAACTCCAGAATGGGTGTGACCTTGGCTAACTTCAGACCTGAGGATCTGGATGGCGTAGACGGTATTCATTTTCATACGATGTGTGAACAGAATTCGGACACGCTGGAGCGCACCATTAAAGTCGTGGATGAGAAGTTCGGGCCATACATTAAGCAAATGAAATGGCTTAATTTTGGCGGCGGTCATCATATCACCAGAGAAGACTATGATCTGGACACGCTGGTACGCTGCATCCAATATTTTCAGGATAAGTATGGTGTACAGGTTTACCTGGAGCCGGGCGAAGCTATCGCCTTGAATACCGGTTATCTGGTTGCTACAGTTCTGGATACGATGAAAAACGGAATGGACCTTGCCATTCTGGATACTTCGGCTGAATGTCATATGCCTGATGTACTGGCTATGCCGTATCGCCCGAATATCATTGATGCAGGCCAACCTGGTGAGTATGCACACACCTACAGACTCGGTGGACTTACTTGCCTGGCCGGAGATGTGATTGGCGACTATTCCTTTAAAGAGCCATTGAAGCCGGGAGACAAGCTTGTATTCTGCGACATGGCCCATTATACGATGGTCAAAAACCACATGTTTAACGGAGTCAACCTGCCAGCCATCGCCAGCTACAATGACGAAGAAGGCATTAAGGTGATCCGCCAGTTCTCCTATGAGGATTTTAGCTCACGTCTGTCGTAAGATATGGATAGTGTGAAATGACTGAACTACAAAAAGCCACGTCCCTTGAGATAGGGACGCGGCTTTTGATTTATAAGGTTAGAATTTTTAATATTTATTGTTCAATCGTAGCTGTAAGCCTATAATCGAACTGTTGACCAATTTCGTAGCCTGGAACCTCAACTGCTATATAATACCATTTGCCAGCTTCAAGTTCTTTGCCTAAAGTGTTCTGACGATTTTCCGCTGCTCTAATCTCATGACCATTGCTATCGGATAGAACCAATTTTAACCATGCATTAGGATACTTATCCCCTTCAATTTTAAAATTAACCCGTTTGGTCTGAAAAGCCTTGAACTTAAAAACATCGTATGAATCCCAATTCCCTTGAGTAAGTTTTCCAATGGTTCCATATATATCATCACCCAACCAAACTTCGCTTGCTTCTTCAAAGCTATTATTAGGCTCTCTGTCGGTCCCGTTATCATAGAGTTTAATCGATTCCTTAGTGGGTGAAGCAATGTCTTCTTGAGCAAAGGCGGCACCGGCAGAAGTACTTAACATAAGTGTCAGACCTAATGAAGCTAACAACGTTTTTTTCATGAATAAACTACCTCTCTTTTTGGGATTTATATTCATTTATATGAATATATTAGTAATAGAACTCAGATTAATTGTATGTGATTTACCAGTAAATTGGAATAATAAAAAGGAATATTTATCAATAAAATAAATATAATAGAACATTTTGTTACAAAGGTGTATTTTTTCATCCCTCAGAAGTAAAATCCAAGGAAGTTCTGTAGAAAAGGAAATGAAGTATCTACTAACAGCTCAAAATGGAATACATGATCAGAGCTTTTTTTGCTGGAAAATCGGTAAATTTCTTGGCTGCAAACATTTATGATATACTCATTGGATTGGAAACCTATTTGAATGTTAAATGTATGAAACATATGGAATGATAGGCAGAGGTGAAATGAACATGTTTGACCCGACGGTTTTTGATAATTTAAAAGTAGGTATGGAAAATGCAGTATACGATCTGGATAGTCTGGATTCACGTATTGAAATCACGCAACGGATCGACCGATTGGAAATGTCCGTAATGTCGCGTGAATTCGCTATACAATTCAGGCTGACGGAACGACCCGGTGTGACGGCAGAAATTCGCTTAAATGCAGATTTAAATAACTTGGCTGCGGAAATTTTGGAGATCGAAGATCAAATCCCCGGATGTGTGCTGCTGCTCAGCTTCTATATGGAGATTCGTGAGATTGAAACACAGTGCAGCCAGATTGAAGATTTATTGACGCAAATTTGGAAGCCGGATCTTAGGCCGCTCCAAACGCTCAGCTTTGTTTACGGGGAGGAGGCAACTACATACCAAAACAAGATTGAGCTTCAATTTTCCAGACAAATTAATGAAGATCAGATGGAGGATATCCCGGAGCTATTGGAGCATATTTTGCTGACGCTTACGGAATTACACAAGGTATGAAAATTGATTTCAACGATTTGGTCAGATTGAATTGAACTGGAAAGGGAAGTTAGAATTAAAGGAGCAGGGAATATAAAATGAATGAACTTGAATTCTCACAAGTGTATGCGATTATGGAAGCCTCTTTTCCTGAAACAGAATGTAGAATCTTTGCGTCGCAAAAGGCACTGCTTACTCATCCTTGTTATCGCTTAATCACTGAAAAGGATGAGCAAGGGCATACGATCGCTTTTCTGGCAGGCTGGGAATTTACACATTTTCGGTTTGTAGAGCATATTGCGGTAGATCAGGCTATACGTGGTGGCGGGTTAGGTAAAAAGCTCATGAGCAGATTTATTTCACAGTCCGATAAACCAGTAGTTCTGGAGGTTGAGCCACCTGAGGATGAATGGACTCGGAGAAGAATTGGTTTTTATGAACGCTTGGGATTCCATCTCAACGATTTTGAGTATGTACAGCCTCCTTTGAGGGAAAGACAGGCCGATCTGAGGCTTCAAATTATGAGCTATCCGTATGCGCTGACAGAGCAGGATTTTGCGCCGTTTAGACAAATTTTATATACCGAGGTTTACGGGCTGAAATGAGAGAACATATATATTAGTGTAGGTAAAATATATAAGGCTCTGCTTTTACCGTATTTATACGGGAGCAGAGCCTTTGACTTCATTGAGATAATGTAACTTAATGTTACTTGTGCTTTGTCCAAACCATTACAAATTCCTTTTCACGGGTTTCTGGATCAATGGATTCCTCTTGAATGATAAATCCATTTCTGGTATAAAAGTTAAATGCCTTCGTGTTGGACTGGTATACTTTCAATTGGATCTGCTCATATTGCTTCTTAACCCAATCTAGTAGTAACTTGCCATAGCCTTTTCGTTGGGAACCTACTCGTATAAATAAGGCCGCCAAATATCCATCTATCATGGAAACGAAGCCACCAATAGTGTGATCGTCCTGTATAATAACGTAGTTTTGAGCTAGAGGAAGGTATTTGTCTTCCATTTCGCCAACCTGTGATGTCCAATATTGTGGATCAATAAAATGATGGGCCTCTATGGAAGCTTCCAGCCATATAGCTGCTAAATCTTTAAACTCTTCCACTTTTCCTGGTTGAATAGACATAGAATGACTCCTTTTCCCGGTATGTAATGTGATTACAATAGTATGATGTTTAACATAAAAAAGACCGTCCGTAGACGGTCTTTCTACCCGTGGCGCTTATTTAAAGCTTTGATCCGTATCCCGCGCCTCCGTCATCTCTGAGAATTAGAGAATGGCGGACCGGGTAAGGGACACGTTCAACATCTGATTACTAATGTTGACGCACCTCCTTTCCTGATGCGTCCATATTACCATATATGGTATGAGAAATCCAGTTGTTTTCACATGTTTTCTGGAATTATATATAGAAAATATAATATAAGAATGGCTTGCTTTTATTCTCTATGAGCGATATAATCTTAATTACGGTGATTATATGTACTGGGCATTATTTATGGCCCTGTTACATAGATAAACATCGGCATGATTACATACTATGCGGTCGTGGCGGAATTGGCAGACGCGCACGGTTCAGGTCCGTGTGGGCTAACCCCCGTGGAGGTTCGAGTCCTCTCGACCGCATCATTAACATAAAAAAGGTTCATCATTGCTCATTGTAGCAATGATGAACCTTTTTTATGTTATCTATAGCGCTGATAGTAATATCAAAGGGATGAGCGTAGCATTAGCCATTTACCCGGGCGTGTATTTCATTGTGATTCCCGGTGTTTCTTGACATGATAACGGGTAGAGCAACGTTTGCTACAGAACCGCTGTAGTCTGTTTTTAGAATGATCGGAAAATATTTCACGGCAAGGATCTGAGACGCAGACTTTGAGTCTTGGTCTTCCGTACAGGGTCAGTTCTCTTCCGAGCGTACGCGAACAGACCGCCAGAATACGGTCGGCCAAGCTGCCTGTGTTTTTATCAGGTGGACTGTAAACATAACGAAAGCTGCCGTCTCCCTGTGCATTTAATCGTGGGCGCAGGGGGGAACGCAATTCACTCTCCGTCAGAAATTCTCCCAGTTGCTCATCACTTCCACTCATAATCAAATCGCGCAGTCTGTCGCGGTAAGCACGCACGGCTGTTAGCTCCTTCAGAGCTACCGTTTCATCGCATAACACTCCATACTTTTGTAGCAAATCATTTAATTGTTCCGGACTGTCAAGCCGTTCCGGTTCTTCATAGTAGGGATCATAACTATTTAATAGATCGAAGGTGAAAGAAAACCAGAGTTCGTTGTAATATTCCAATTCAGTTTGACTCCTTACACGTTGAGGGATATAGTAATGCTTAAAGTATATTTTATGTATTACATTTTAGCAAATAGCTATGCCTCATAATCGAAGGTAAAGGAGTTGGTTGTCGATGGAAAAAGAAATCTGCATTATTCATGCCCCCACCAATCTTGGCCTTAGCAGGCATCCGGACGGTAGAGAAAGAGGCTGCTGGAAGCTTCCCGCTGTTCTTGAGGAGTTGGGTCTTCACACAGCGATCGGAGCACAAGTCGCGACAAGGCTGTCTCAGCCTGCATATCCGAAGAAGTATACATACAACGACGGCGCCTTATTTGGGGCTCAGGTGGCCGCTTTTTCCATTGAATTGGCAGATACGGTGGAGGAGGTACTGAGCACCTCTGCGTTTTCTCTTGTTCTGGGCGGCGATTGCAGTGTGCTGCTGGGAAGCGCCTTGGCGCTGGCGCGAAAGGGGAATTACGGACTAGTTCATATAGACGCACATCCAGATTATTACCATAAAGGAAATAGTGATAAAGCCGTTGTGGCTGGTATGGACCTTGCTATTGTTACGGGTAAAGGAACAGATATTTTAACCAATCTGGAAAACCGAAAACCTTATATTCAGAGTTCCAATGTCCTGACCTTCGGCTATCGCGAATCAGATCCGGAGCAGAGCATTATAGAAGAGGCAAAGACGGAGGGCATTACCTGCTTCAGTGCGGAACGCTCTCTTCGGGAAGGGGGTGCCAGGACTGAGGATTTTTTGAATGATTTCATTCATCAGCGAGAGGTTGACGGTTTTTGGCTTCACCTGGATGCAGATGTGCTTGACAAAACGCTCATGCCCTGTGTGGATTGCCCGGAATCTCATGGCTTGCAGTGGAAGGAACTCACAGATGTTCTTAGAGTCTTACTGAAATCACCTCAAATAGTAGGCATGAGTGTGGCTATACTAGACCCCGATTTAGATCCCGGCTTGAAGGTAGCAGCAAACTTTAAAGAGATGTTGACTGCTGTATTACGCCCGCAAAAGGTTGAGCCTCAAGCTGATTTGCTATATAGTTATGACTGGACAACCATTCCATCTATATAAAATGAATGCCAAAGTAGGGGGCCCTTGCAATGATTATTAAACCGAAAGTCCGTGGCTTTATCTGTACTACTGCGCATCCAGGAGGATGTGCGGCTCATGTCAATCGTCAAATCGACTACATCAAAGAAAGTCCTTCAATACAAGGAGCCAAAAAGGTGCTTGTGATCGGAGCTTCCACCGGCTATGGACTGGCTTCCCGCATTGCTGCCAGCTTTGGTATGGGAGCTGATACCATAGGTGTATCCTATGAACGCCCTGCTTCAGAAGGACGCACAGCTTCAGCTGGATGGTACAACACTGTAGCCTTTGAGGAATCGGCTAGAGCGGCTGGCTACATAGCAGAAAGCATTAATGGAGACGCTTTTTCCCATGAAATCAAGCAGGAAACGTTGAAACTGGTTAAGGAGAAGCTGGGCAAGGTAGATCTGATTGTGTATAGTGTCGCTTCACCACGACGGACGCATCCCGATACGGGTGAAACCTTCAACTCCGTTCTCAAGCCCATCGGGCAGCCCTTTTCTGATAAAACGGTGAATACCAATACAGGTGTCGTATCGGAGATTACGCTGGAACCGGCTACAGAGGAGGAAATTGAAAATACGATAACGGTAATGGGGGGCGAAGATTGGTCCTTATGGCTAAAAGCGCTGGAAGAAGCTGATCTGCTGGCTGAAGGGGTAACCACACTGGCTTACTCGTATATTGGTCCAGAGATCACGGAGGCCATTTACCGTAAAGGAACCATTGGCCAAGCCAAAAATGACTTGGAGGCCACAGCGCACAGCTTAACGAAGCAACTGGAGCATTATGATGGAAAAGCCTACGTTTCTGTAAATAAAGCTTTGGTTACACAATCCAGCTCGGCTATTCCAGTTGTACCTCTGTATATTTCCTTACTGTTTAAGGTTATGAAGGAAAAGGGCTTGCATGAGGGCTGTATCGAGCAAGCGCAGCGTCTGTTCGGAAAGCTATATAGTGGATCGACAGTGGAAACCGATGAGGAAGGGCGCATTCGTCTGGACAACTGGGAAATGAGAGCGGATGTCCAGCAGGCTGTCCAAGAGGCTTGGTCCGGGATTACTACAGAAAATGTGTCTGAACGGGGCGACCTTGAACAATATCGTCTCGATTTCCTTCAGTTGTTTGGATTCGGGTTTGATGAAATTGATTATGATTTGGATGTAAATCCAGATATTCAGTAGAATCATGGCTGATCTCGAATTGTACTACACACATAATAAAAGCGGGCACTTACAAGCGAAATAAATCGCTTGTGAGGCCCGTTTTTTTATATCAGGATTTATGCAAAATCCTCATATGTTAGGCAAATGTATATAAGCTGAACTAAAAAAAGGTACATGCAAACGGAGCAGGCGGAATGGTGCTGTACAAGCAAAGTGTTCTTGTTTCAGTAGCTGAAACTATCGGGGATCTGACGTAGAAACCGATTTGTGATGAAGCAGACGAAAAACAGCGATGGTAATCATGATCCCGGCAACGCCAAATACAGATACGGAGGTCAAAGCCTGGTAGGCTTGCCAGCCGAATAAAAAAGCGATACCACTGCCAAAGGTTGTGCCTGCCAGTAAACCGAGTGCGCAAGCGATGTCTGTTCTGAATTTCATAAGCTTTTTTCCTTTCGGAATCAGGATTTGAAAAGCAACTTGTACTTTTCATCTGGACTTGGACAGGAACTTGTGCGTACAATTAAATAGAAATCGTTTTCAAAGAGAATCTTTTTAATAGTATGGATCATTCTTGTGCAAATTATTCCTTTTCAGGAGGTAGATCAAATGAATATGAATGAGCAGATCAAGCAGTGGAACGAAGAAGCACAGGCAAACTACACCGATCACCCTTACCGAAAGGTCGAATTGTTTATTGAGGTGCGTGATGGAGCGCTTGAAGCCGTCGTCCCTTATCTGAAGCAACAAAATTACCGTCATATGACGCTGGTAGAGGATGAACATACTTCTGCGGCGGCAGGGGAAAAGTTGACACAACGGATACGTGACGCAGGTTTGGTGGTCGATGTGGTTCGGCTGCCTCCCAATGCTGTGGGGGATGTGATTGCAGATGAGGGCTATATCGTAAAGGTGTTGTTGGGCGTGGCAGATGAGAGTCAGGCTGTACTGGCCGTAGGCTCCGGCACTATTCATGATCTGGTTCGCTTCGCATGCTATAAAATGAATCGTCCGTTCCTGTCGGTGCCGACGGCCGCTTCTGTGGATGGATTCACATCGGCAGGCGCGCCGTTGATTGTGGGCGGCAGCAAGCAGACATTCCAGGCTGTTCCACCGGAAGCGATCTTTGCTGATCTATCCGTACTGGCGAATGCGCCACAAGCGATGACTGCTGCAGGCTTTGGCGATATGCTCGGCAAATTCACCTCATTAGCCGATTGGCATGTGTCCAGGGATTTGGGGGGCGAACCGTATTCGCTTTTGGCTAATCGAATTACGGAGGAGGCGCTGCGGGCCTGTGTAGAGCATGTTGATGAGATTGCGGCGGGTAGCCAGGCAGGTGTCGAAGTGCTGATGAACGCGCTGATCGCATCCGGCATTTCCATGCTGATGATTGATCATTCCCGTCCAGCATCGGGGGGAGAGCACCACATTTCTCACCGAATTGAAATGGATTTTATTGCGGAGGGACGCAAGCAAGTTTTGCATGGTGCCAAAGTGGGCGTAGCTTCTGCTTTACTGGCGGACTTGTACAGGGACCTGGTTGCCAGCCAAGCTGTGGATGCTTTTGAGGTATATCGAACCTTGCCCACGTCGGAGCAGATGCGTGCATGGCTGGCTCAGGTCGGTGGTCCGTCTACGATTGCCGAGCTGGGCGTAACCGAGGAGCAGCTTGCGCGCGCACTTCGCACGGCTCATACCCTGCGTAATCGCTATACAGGGCTCAAGTATATGAACGATCATCAATTGCTTCGCTCATAAAATGCACATTTACAGAAGCGGTATTTAGACAGGATAACCAAGCACTTGTAACATGGAAGGGATTAGCGAATGGGTTTACGCCTCCGGCAGCTATACAACGATATCCTGCTCCTGTAACATTTGTATGTACAAATGAACGATATGCTATAATCGTGAAATACAAAAGGGTACACGATATTGCAAGTGACGGAGGAAATTATGGCGCCCAAATATATACAAGTTAAACAGGAAATTTTGTCATGGATTCATTCATCCAGGCTGGAGCCTCAAAGCCAGCTTCCATCTGAGCATGAAATGTCTGAGCAATTTGCGGTTAGTCGGCAAACCGTGCGTCAGGCGTTAGGTGAGCTGGTGCAGGAAGGTTGGCTGTTTCGCATGCAGGGCAAGGGGACCTTTGTCGCCACACGGGATAGCAAGCAGCCCGAGGACCCACGGACGATCGGGGTCGTTACGACCTATATATCGGATTATATTTTTCCGTCGATTGTGCAGGGAATTGAATCCAAATTAAGTCGTCAGGGCTATAAGCTACTGCTGTCAAGCACAGGCAATGACCCTGAGCAGGAACGGCAGTGTTTGGAAATGCTGCTTAGTCAGCCATTGAGCGGGATTATTATTGAGCCGACCAAAAGTGGGGAGCGCAACCCCAATCTCAATTATTACCTGACCGTGGAAAACCGCCAAATTCCTTATTTAATGATTAATGCCCGGTATGAGGAAATGGATGCGCCATGTCTGCGTGTGGATGATGAGAAGGGCGGATTTTTAGCGGCTGAGCATCTAATTAAGTTGGGACATCGGCGGTTAGCCGGGTTTTTCAAGACAGATGATATGCAGGGAATTCTTCGTATGAAGGGATTTGTGGCCGCCCACCGTAAATATGGGGTTACGCTGCATCCGAATGCAGTGACCACCTACCGGACAGAAGAAAAAAATGAAGTTCCGTTACAGCGTGCGTCTGCACTGTTGAGTATGGAGCCGGAAGAGCGCCCTACCGGATGGGTAACCTATAATGACGAGCTGGCTGTGCGTTTGTTGGACATTGTGCGTTCGGCGGGTCTGAGCATTCCGGGCGATTTGTCGCTGGTGGGGTTTGATGACTCTTTTTTGGCAACGGCAACGGAAATCAAGCTAACTACAATCCGCCATCCCAAAGAAGAGCTGGGACTTCGCGCCGCTGATACGATACTGTCGATGATCGAAGAAAAGGGCTTCCGCGAAGAGGATCGCCAGTGGATTATTCCACCTGAGCTGATTATCCGTGAATCTACGGGTCCTGTTGCCAGTGACGTATAAGAACCTAATAAATATGGGCGAGTTTTTATTTGGATACATGTAAGGACAAGTTGGAAGAAATGTAGTTCTGACACCTCACAGCGTATCGGCCTGCCTACTCGCCTTATCGTACAGCCTGTTTTCTGGATTGCAGAAAATAGGCTGTTTTTGCTATGTTTTTTCTGAAAACATAAACAGTTACGCAGTGAAAAAACGTATAAAAAAACACTGGCTAAGTTGTACGTACAAGTGTATAATGAAAGCGGAACCAAGGATAAGGGACATTATGATCCTCTTGTGGTTTTCCATTTGAAGCTGGGTTTAGCACTTCCATTTCAGAAATGATAGTAAAAGGAGTGTCTTATACATGTTAGAACAATTAAAACAGGAAGTATGGGAGGCCAATCTGGCTCTTCCCAAGCATGGTCTGGTTACTTTTACGTGGGGAAATGTAAGCGGTATCGACCGTGAGCAGGGACTGGTTGTAATCAAGCCAAGTGGTGTGGCCTATGAGGAGCTGAAAGCAGAGCAATTGGTTTTACTCAATTTGCAAGGCGATATTGTTGAAGGGGACCTTCGTCCTTCATCAGATACACCTACACATCTGGCACTGTACCGTGCGTTTCCACAAATCGGTGGTATTGTACACACGCATTCCTCTTGGGCCACAAGCTGGGCACAGGCAGGACGCGCGATTCCTGCATTAGGGACAACACAGGGTGATTATTTTTATGGAACGATTCCGTGTACTCGCGCGATGACTTCAGAGGAAATTGCCGGAGAGTATGAGCTGGAGACGGGACATGTGATTATTGAGACGTTTCAGGATATTAGTCCAGCGGATATTCCAGGTGTACTCGTTAATCAGCATGCACCGTTCGCTTGGGGGAAAAATGCCGATGATGCCGTTCATAATGCGGTGGTGCTGGAGGAAGTAGCCAAGATGGCGTACCGTTCCTTCGCGCTGAACCCGGAATTAACCTCTATGGATCAGGCGCTGCTGGATAAGCATTTTCTGCGCAAGCATGGAGCGAACGCCTACTATGGTCAAACGAAAAAGGAGGAGACACACAAATGAGCAAGTATACCATTGGTGTCGATTATGGAACAGAGTCCGGGCGCGCGGTCATTGTTGACCTCTCTAACGGAGCTGAAATTGCTACACACGTAACACCATATCGCCATGGGGTTATTGATGAAGTGCTGCCTGGCAGCGGACGCAAGCTGGAAATGGACTGGGCGCTGGAGCATCCGGCTGACTATATTGAAGTGCTGACGACTTCTGTACCTGCTGTCATGAAGGAGACGGGGATTTCTCCTGACGACATCATCGGGATCGGGATTGATTTTACAGCATGTACGATGCTGCCAATCGATGCGCAGGGACAACCATTGTGTTTTGACGAGAACCTGAAGGATAACCCGCATAGCTGGGTAAAACTGTGGAAGCACCATGCAGCGCAGGATGAAGCGGATCGTCTGAATGAAATTGCCACACAACGCGGAGAGGCATTTCAGCCCCGTTATGGTGGTAAAATTTCATCCGAATGGATGATCGCAAAAATTTGGCAAATTCTGAACGAGGCGCCGGATATTTATGATCAGACAGATCGCTTTGTAGAAGCGACCGACTGGGTTATTTCCCAGCTTAGTGGAGAACTGAAACGTAATCAATGTACAGCGGGTTACAAGTCCATTTACCATCATCGTGACGGTTATCCGGACCGTGAGTTTTTCAAAGCGCTCGATCCTCGTCTGGAAAATTTGACAGATACGAAGCTGCGTGGTGAAGTTTATGACTTGGGTAGCCGTGCAGGTGGATTAACAGAGGACATGGCTGCAAAGCTCGGGCTGAATCCGGGAACTGCAGTAGCAGTAGGTAACGTGGATGCACATGCGGCTGTTCCGGCGGTAGGTGTCGTTACACCAGGCAAGCTGGTCATGTCTATGGGAACTTCTATTTGTCATATGCTGCTCGGTGAGGAAGAAAAAGAAGTCGAAGGCATGTGCGGTGTTGTAGAAAACGGAATTATCCCGGGCTATTACGGCTATGAGGCTGGTCAGTCGGCGGTAGGAGATATTTTCGCATGGTTCGTTGAGCATGCTGTTCCCGGTGAGGTGAAGGAGCAGGCTGCGGCAGAAGGCGTGAACGTCCATGTGTGGCTGGAGCGCAAAGCGGCAGCGTACAAACCGGGCGAAACCGGATTGCTTGCGCTGGATTGGTGGAACGGCAACCGTTCTGTGCTGGTGGATACGAACCTGACGGGTCTTATTGTCGGCTATACGCTGCTGACGAAGCCGGAGGAAGTGTATCGTACATTGCTGGAAGCCACAGCGTTCGGTACACGTAAAATCGTCGATGCGTTCCATCACAACGGCGTGCCGGTAGATGTATTGTATGCATGCGGTGGATTGCCGCAGAAAAACCGTCTCTTGATGCAAATTTATGCCGATGTAACCGGACGGGAGATCAAAGTGGCGGCTTCTACTCAAACCCCTGCCCTGGGCGCAGCGATGTTCGCGGCAGTGGCTGCGGGAGCAGAGGCCGGAGGGTATGACGATATCGTCGAAGCAGCGCGCCATATGGCTCGTGTACGGGACGAGAGCTTCAAACCGATCCCGGAGAACGCGGCCGTCTATGATAAGCTGTACGAGGAATACAGCCGTCTTCACGACTACTTTGGACGTGGAGGCAATCCGGTGATGAAGAAGCTGAAGGCGATTAAGGAAGAAGCCGGACGTTCTACACAAGCGGCAAGCACTCATTCTTAAAAAGATAAGGTATCTAAAAAAGCACAGTACGCCGGGAAAATGGCAGACTGTGCTTTCTTTGTTCTTATATTCCATGATTTGCAACAGGCGAAAGTCTTATGAAATGAAAGATGGTAATGCGTTCCTTTCATAGACTTTCAGGTAAAGTACAATCGTTTAGGTTTAACGGGCATTCTCACTTTTTCAGCATGGCATCAGCAAACAAAATGGATTTTGGAATGCGGAAAAACTGTTCCGCCTGATCCTGGAAGGTTTGAGAAGGAACGGTACCCTGGTGCAACCATTTTCGAAATGTGCCGGGATGAACGCCAATCCAATGACTGACATCGGTCACCGAAATATCATGGACCATACATAGACCCGCCAAAATCCGGTTTTTGACCGGGGAACGAGTCACAGTCCGTTTCATAAAACGGGACGGTGATGGCTGACAGATGAGCGGTGAACGCCGGACAACCTCTTCATTAAACAGAATATGGTGCGGATAACCAAGTGTATTACAAGCTTTTTCCAGATTAGTGTTGCCGGGAATACGACCTTCATATACCCACGCGCTGACGCTACGGGAGGAAATGGAAAGCTCCTCGGCAAGCTGAGACAGTTTAATGTCATTAGCCATCAAAACGGCTAGCAGAACACGATTGCGCACTTGACAGCGTGTCGGCTTGCGAAAACGTTTGACGCGCACACCTTTTCCCAAATATTTGCGATTGATCAGAGACCACGCCTGAATGGAATGTTTATCTTGTTGTTTAGGCATATATCCTCCGATTTTTTTAACCACATACTACTATACCCGAAGGGGGCTTTGCAAGTGACTCCCCTCCTGATTTTCTTTTAATCCCATGGGCTTAACCGGTTTATGGAAAATAAGGTCCATTTGACCTATGAAAAGGGGCGTTTAAGGGGCCGATATATTAAATTGTCGTATTTATTATGGAAATGAAGGAAAGATGTTCTTTTTTTATGATTGTAAGGCTTATAAGAGAGAGAAATGGATAGGGGACTCCAAGTGTACCCAACTATTTCCTGAATGACAAGAGGAGGTTATCCAGTCAGATGGTTTGTAAAAAGATAATGGTATGGTTTCTGACGGCACTTTTGGCAGCAAACACTTTGTTGTGCTTGCCTGGTGTGGCAGGAGCGGAGGAACAAGATTTAAGGGACGGAATGCAACTGGATCAAGTGGATACGGTACAGGAGGAATTTGAGGTTTCTGATGGAACCGTTTCTTTCACCCCGTCCACTTCTGCGACAAACAGCGTCTATAACGCACTGATGATGAGCTTGGCAGCGGTGGATAACACGACGCTCGTCATTCATCCCGGAGAGACCTATGAATTTGAGAATATAGATACTGCTGGTAGATCAATAACCAGTAATGCATCAACAAAAAATGATGTTACTTATGACCTGGTCACTTATAAAGCAGATGGGTCTATAAATGTAGCCTATCTGGATCACACTTCCACTTCAACTGTGGTTCCGGGAGGAGGTTCTTCTTTTATAACGGCTACAGGAGCAGGGCCTCTGGTCGTATCGGTTAAGCCTCAATTTACCTACAGCACCTCCGAGAATCCGGCACTGGAGCGCATTACTGTCTTTAAGGACGAGAGTTATCGCATTGTAAATGAGGGGGCGGGCAGCCGTACCATTTTGCATAATGCTTCGAGCGCGGACAATCGCCGTTTTGACTATGCAAAATATAAAGAGGATGGAACTTTAGTCGCATCGGGTCTTAATAGTATTGCTCACCCTACTTTTGCGGATGACGAAGAGCTGATTATTACAGGCTCCACTGCAAACGTGGTTAGCTTCGGATTTCCGTATGGCAAATACAGTATAGAAAACACCGGAGAGCCGGCTTATGCACGGGTTACCTTAAATCAAGGAGAAAGCTACCAGTTTATCAATGTGGGAACCAGATTGGACACGATTGAGAGCGATGGGACAACCAAGGATAAGCTTGACTACGTTGTTTACCTGGCAAATGGAACGGAGTCTTCACGCGGTAGTGGCACTTCGGGGAAGCCGCAGATTGGTGTGGACAGATACGCGGTAATTACTCAGGTCACTGCCAATCCGGTTACATACGGCGCTCCTTATCGTAACTTTATTGCCCGTCCTGTGGGCGGATATGCGATCAGCCGCGTCGAGTTTGAGGCAGGCAAGAGTTACATTTTCCATAATAACGGCACGCTGATGAATCCGATCTACAATAACTCCAGAAAGACTGGAAATTTGTTCGATTATGTTATCTATAAGTCAGATGGAACGGTATACACTTACGGTTTTAACAGTCAGGCAGGTCCTATTCGGGATATGCCATTGTGACTGTGATTGGCCCGAGTCCCATTATCTTTGACTATACGGACGATTTTTCCTGGGAAACGAGCAGTGATCCTGCCTTTTTACGCGTAACACTGTCGAAAGGTGAAAGCTATGCGTATACCAATATCAGTAATCGTTTAAGGAATCTGCACAGCACCGCCAAAACCGTTAAAGGTAAATTTGAAGCGGTTCTGTATAAAGTGGATGGTACAGAGCAATCCAGGCGCAGTGATACAAGTACAGCCCCTCAGGTTGGTGCTGGAAAGACAGCTCTTCTTACGGTAACAGGTGATACGCCGATTACATTCGGCGGTATTTATCGGAGCTTCCATGGTCAAGGAGATGATGGTGACCCACTTCAGGAAACGACTTTGCAGCCGTGGGATTCCTATATTTTTGAGAATCATGACAATACATCGCAAACGCTGCGTCGTAACAAAAGCAGTGGAAGCTCTAGATTTGATTTTGCCAGCTACAAGGGACTTAGGCTACTCGCAGCCGATCATTTTAATACCTTGGCTGACCCGGAAATTATCGAGAATGGTGTTGGTATTGTAACGAATGTTTCGGATCGGCCTATCACCTTTAGCCATAGCACTAAGGTAAAGGCTTTACTCAGCGCGCAAATGGCATTTTATCGGATTACGTTAAAGCAGGGAGAAAGCCGGAAATTTATCAACAGAAGTCCGAATGCCAAGGCTTTGGACGTACTTTCTTCCACCGGGATGAAATGGAGTTACACTAACTATCTGGAAGATGGGACGATATACAGTCAAGCGATTGATACGACTCAGTTGCCACTAGTTCAGGCTGGCGGCTATGCCATCGTTACGACGGTATCGGAAATACCTGTGACTTTTGGAGCCGTATGGGGGATATTCGATGTTGAGGCTGCCGAGGTACCGACAGGCAATCAGATTACCGTCAAGCAGGGAGAAAGCTATGTATTCAATAATACTGGCTCACAGGCTTCCTCGTTGACCACAGATGCTTCAAACGAAAGTCGCCTTTATGACTATCTCGTATATGGAGCAGGTAGCGGTGTGAATTCCAAGGTGGATGGAGCAGGAATGGATGCTTCTTTACCCAAAATCTCACTTGGAGCTGGAGGTACGCTCGTTGTGACCGTCACTTCACCGCAAGCTGTGACCTTTTATTTCAACAATGACATTAAAGCGGAGCCAAGCCCAGAACCAGCGTTATTAAAAACGTCTTTGTCCGGCGGAAAGCAGGAAGTATGGATCAATCGCGGAAGCGAGGCAGCCCCTGTCTTGACGAATGCAGAGACGGCTGGTGGAACGTATCAGTATACCGTTACGGATCAGGCTGGAAAAGTGATTCGTGAACATAAAGAGGCGACAGATAATCTACAGCAAGTGCCAGGTAAAGCAAACATTCATCTTGCCGTAGCGGCAGCTACTCCTGCTGTTAACTTTGGAGCGCCTTATCGTGTGTTTGCTATGAAAAATAAAGATGACAGCAAGCTGGACGAGCTCATTGAGCTCATAGAAAAGGAAGCTGACTTTACAGTAGGTCAGCAAGGGAAATATCGTTTTACACCCAAAGAAGACGGAATGTACCGTTTTGCGGTGATGGAAAAATCCAACTATGCTGTGCAGCAGCCTATTGTAACCTTGTTTACGGACCCAGATTTTTCTAATCAGCTTGTCTCCTCAACAGAGCAAGAGCAAATATATGGTTTGAATTTCACTGTTTTAGAGTATGAGATGAAGACAGGACAAACCGTTTATGTAAAGCTGACAGAAGCCAACAGTGGCGCATTACAAACCGTAATTAAGGCAGCACATATGTCGCTTGGCAAGGATACTTCATATGAATACGGCAAAGGGAACCGACTGAATAAAGTTATTTTTTCCACCGGAGATCAAATCGAGCTGCATTATGATTTAAACGGAAACGTCAGTATGCGGCTGAAAAAGGTATTTCCTTTTACAAATTAAATAGGGGTGAGCATGTGTTTAAACGTTATATTTGTAGTCTATTATGTGTGGCAATGTTGCTGGGTCCATGGAGTACATGGAGTACATGGGCATATGGAGAGGAAGGGAAAGGAGAGGCAGCGGCTTCTCAGGCTTCTTCGTCTTCCACTCCACAGATTATTACCAGAGCATGGCTTGCACAGCAAACGGGTAAGGATCAGGCTTGGATCAATACACAGTTATCCAAGGGCTATACTTTATATGATATTTATAAAGCATGGCAAAAAGATGGTGGGGAAAACTCATTACCGGAACAAAGTCCTGCCTTGTGGGTACAGCAAAATGGGCTTGAATTGAGCACAAAAGCGAAGATGGAACCGTCCAAGGAGCCGGCTGAACTAAAGGCAGGTGAAAAGCCCGTTCAGGATGAAGTGGTGAATCCCAAACCGCTGGATAAGGGTGAGGAACCATCGCTGGTCCCTGAGACGACTGAGGCAGGTATACCATCCTTACCCAGCGTACATGATTCCGTGTATGCACCGATTCCAGAAGAAAACGGCCTGATCGGGCAGGCTTTACTTAAACAAAGCTTGCTACAGGTATCTGCTGCAACAGATGTGTATGCTCCTTTGGATCAGGCAGCGCTTGCACAAAGCAGGTTAAGTGATGATACTTCGCGTTATGGGCTGGATTACGGTGACAACAGTGTATCCACCGCTTCTGGACAGCTTGTTGTTCAAAATACGGACCTCGTGCTGCCAGGGTCATTGCCCTTTGCACTGACTCGTGTGTACAACAGTTCATTGGCCAATAACCAGATTGGTGTGCAGCAAAATGAGGGGGCATATACAAACACAAGTGCCATCCGCGAGGAGGAAGCAACTTCAAGTCTGGGACGAGGCTGGAAATGGGATCTTCCACATATGCAGAAACAGGACGGTAAACGGTATTTGTACATGCCTGGAACAGGCTCCTATGAACTGAAAAATGATTTGAAGCTTGAAGGATATGCATACAAAGATCTGAAGATCAGTACAGATCAAAGCGCAAGCGTGCAGGGAATACGAAGTGAATACAAAATATCTGAGCTGAATGGAAATGACTATTATCTCGATCAGGACGGTTATTTGATTTTAATTCAGGATGCGTATAAGAATCGGGTAGAATTGGATTATACAAGCTCTGGTGGAGCTAAGCTCATTCGTTCGATTCGAAATAATGATGGCAGAGAGCTTGGCTTCACTTACAATGCCGGACAGCTTGTAGTCAAGGAGCAGGGAACGGACCATCAGTACACCTATCGTCAAAATGGCGAGGGAAGCAGCAAGGTGCTAACGGAAGTGCTGGATTCCCTGTCACGAAGCACCAGCTATACGTATACCTTCATGGATGCTCCGTTTAATTTGGTAGCAGATCGTGAAGGGAAAACGGGAGCCTTACAGCCCAATGCAACCGCGCTGCTGACACGAATTGTACGACCTACTTCGTCCATGACTGACATTCGTTATGAAGCCTACAACAAGCGCATAGGCGTATACGGTACACAAGGCGTGTTTAAAGTGATTTCACGCGCAGATGTGTACAGTACAACGGCAGGTAACCGTTTTTTAAATCAAACCGATCTCACCTATTCGGGAGAAGATCTAGCCAGCTATGGCAAAAACGCTGAATGGACGGTGGTTGCTACAGGAACACGTACAACAGAAACCTTCCATTTCGCTAAAACCTTTAGAGGAGAGCATGCGCCCGACAAATCGGTTCTTAACCGCTATGATCAAGAGGGAGATTCCACCGGGTATCATGTAGACTACACGTATAAGGACGCCATGGACTGGAATTTGCCTGCGCAAATGCGAGAGTCCTATACGGAGGGGGGTTCTTCATCCGAGCCTGTCACGACCTCTTATGAGTACAATGAATATGGTCTCCCTTTGAAAATATCCCAAAGTACGGGGTCGGAGACGGTTCATACGTATAAAACCTCTAGTGAGCCTTTTTTCTGGGTACAACCCGTTCAGACGGTTAGCCAAATCAGTGAAGGAAAAACCGGAACGACAGTTCGAACCTATAAAGCAGAGGGCACATTGAATGAACTAAAAAACTATGAAGGCACAGCGCAGGGGAAGCTTTTATCACACAGCTATACTTTTTACAATGCAAAAGGGAATGTAAGCAGTCAGAAGGTTCTCATTGACGACAGAAACTATACGGATGTTTCTATAGATTATAAATCTTCCTATGGTTCTCAGCTCCCGACAAGGCAGCTTTTGCCTAAAGGTGTTGAGTATACGTATGACTACTATCCGACCGGAGAAATCAAGTCCCAAACCGATGCCAAGCGCAAAACGGAGTCCTATGTGTATGACGCGTTGGGGCGTGTAACGAAGGTTACTTATCCGAATGGCACTCAAACGGTTGTGGTATACAAGGATGATACGAACGATGTCACCGTCACCGGACCGGATGGCGTGAGTGCTGAAAGACTGTATAACCCATTCGGACAGCTGCTCCAGCAACAGGTGGACGATGCGATCTACGGATATGGTTATGATGATCATGGAGATATGGTCGAAAGCACGGATGCCGAACAAGCCACCACTCGCTACGCCTACGATGCTTTTGGACGGCCTGTGAAGGCGACCTATGCGGATGGAACAGCAGATACCGTGGCGTATCATGCGGTGAATCGAACGGTCACTTATACGGATGCAGCTGGTTATCGTGTGCGTGAGGTATCGGATGCTTTAGGCCGTGTGACTTCCACTCAAGAAGCTAACAATGGCTCCTTTCAGCCGCTGGAGTCGTTCGCTTACAATCATGCGGGTAGGGTCACTAGCCGGACGGACGGTAACGGCCAACGTATGACCTATGATTACGATGCACTGGGACAAATGACCTCCGTCACAGATCCATCCGGACAGCAGGTTAGCTATATATATGATCTGGCCGGAAATTTGAAGACCGTTCAGTATCCTGACGGGCAAAAGAATCTGTACTCGTATGATGAGCTGGGCAGACGCATGCTGCTGGAGAAATCCAGTGGAGGAACGACGCTAAATATTTACGATACGGATGGCAATATCACCCGTATGCTGACAGGGAAATCGCAAGCGATCACTTTTGAATATAATACGAACGGGCTGGTTACGGAAGCGGCGGGACCAGATTTTAAAACAAATTATACCTATGACCTTGCGGGACGCCGAACCAGCATGACAGATGGGCAGGGAATGACCTCCTATGCCTATGATCCAGCAAATGGGGCGTTGACTGGACTGAAATACCCGGACGGCACGCAAATAACCTACGAGTACAACAAGCAGTCTCGCACAGGCTATGTGCTGACCGATGGTGCTGGTACGTCTATGCACGTTCAATCCAAGCTGGATAGTTTGGGCCAAGTGACTCAAATGGACGTTAGCAGTGGAGCCGGGACAGCGGGCGTACAGAGTCTGGCAGGAGCGAGTGCTGCTACGGGTGGTTCACTGGATCGTATGACATTTGAGTATGCACCGAATGGGTTGCTGAAAAGTCAGGCTTCAAGCCGAGGGCTAAGTACGCGATTCAGCTATAACGGACTGGATTTGTCCGGAGTTACGGTGGAGCAAGGCGGTGCGGCATTGCACCAATTTGGGTATGAGCGGGATGGGAATAAAAACATCATCGGACGTACACAAAACGGAACCACGGATCAATTTGGATATGACCCGTCCAACCGAATGGCCAGCGAAGCCGCAGGTGAGAAGAACAAGACCTACGGCTATGATCCGAATGGAAACCGAAGCGCCGAAGGCAGCGGCAAAGTGTTCGGCATGGAAAACGCCAGTTATGGCTATGATTCCGTCAGTCGTCTGACCCATGTGAGCGGTGAAGGCAAAGAGGTCGGATACAGCTATAACGGAGACGGGCTGCTGTACGAGCGTACGGAGGGTGGCAAAACGACCCGGTATTACTATGATGAAGAAGCGAAGCTGATGGCGGAAGCTGAGGTCGAAGGTGGAGCGGCGAAGATCACGTATGCTTATGTGTATGACTTGTCCGGTCAACTGTGGGCGAGACAGGACAAGGCCAGCGGACAGCTGCAATATTACCAACTGAACGGCCACGGGGATGTGGTGGGCCTGAGTGATAGTGCGGGCAAGGAGCTGAACAGCTACAGCTACGACATTTGGGGCGGCCCGAAGACGGTGAAAGAGACTGTTCCGAACGTGTTGCGCTATGCTGGTGAGTATTGGGACGACACGACTGGACTCCAGTATTTGCGAGCCCGCTGGTATGATCCGGGCACAGCGCGTTTTATGGGCGAGGATACGTATCAGGGAGAAATAAACGAGCCGTTAAGTTTGAATGGATATACGTATGTGCATAATAATCCGTTGACTAACAGTGATCCAACTGGGAATTGGTGTACAGCGACGGTTAGGGGGAAATATTATTCTCACCCTGGATATTGCAGTGGCTCAGGTAAAAATGCAGACTATATTTCAGATTCCATTTCCATTAATTTTGGTCGGTCTATCTACGCTGCAGGAGTAAAACAAGGGACATGGTATCCTAAAGGCGCGACTCGGATTACATGGGATAAATCAGGTATATCTGATGCTGTTATGGGTTGTTACTATGATGTACAGTGTGCAAGTTTTGTAAGTGGTTCCCTTGTAGAAGGACCTGCCATAGCTAAAGTGACTAAAAGTAAAGGTGCCGGTGCGGGCAAAACAGCAAAAGATATAATAAGTAAATGTAATTGCTTTACAGCGGGTACGGAGGTTCAAACAGATGAAGGGGAGAAACCGATTGAGGACATTGAGGTAGGTGATAGAGTCCTAGCCAAAGACGATGAGACAGGAGAAATGGCTTACAAGGAAGTTGAATGGCTCTTTCAACGTGATGTTAAGGAAACATATAATATTACTGTCGGCGGCGAAATCATAACGACTACTGACGAGCATCCGTTTTGGATTGTCGGCAAAGGTTGGGTCAAATCCAAAGACCTATTGGTGGGCGATATTCTTACAACCTCGGCTGGCAAGGAATTAGACATTGAGAAAATTGAGGTTAAGAAGGAACATGCTACTGTATACAATTTTATGGTAAAGGACTTCCATACGTACTTTGTATCGAATCTTGGAATTTGGACGCATAACAGTTGTGGTACTGGATGGATAAAACATGACACGTACAATGAAATTCGTAATAAGTTTGGTAAAGATGCAGTAGACAAGTTTACTGATGCTATGAATAAGGGGTTAGTTAGTGGACAAGGGGCAAATGGAATCAAACTCCTTTCAGGAGATGGGGTTAAGGTAGGAGGTTCTTTCTTTAAATATGAAATTAAAATAAAAGGTAAGTATGGAGATTGGAGGGTTTATGGTAACTATGACGCGAAATTAAATCGAATTATATTTAACAAATTTGACAAAGGAAAGCATTAGAAAAGGTGTGTTGATAATTATGAATGTCGGGGAATTAAGAGAATGGATTATTAATAACAATATCGAACATCGTTCAATAGAGGGATTCTGGATTGCGTTTAATAATTATATGGAAGAATCTCCAGATGAGTTTAAAATCTATTTTAATTCTTTTAGTGAACAGTTTTTGGATATTAAAGTACAACAAGTAGCACTGATGATTAGTGATTATCCAGAATATGAATCAATTCATGTTGTAACGTACATCCCAATTATTTATAATTCCAGAACGATTGGGCTGTTCAGATTGTTTTTCTCTCTTGATGGTGTAGTATATGATGATTATTTTTCACTGGATTGATTTTTCTGACCTTGAGGAATTATCCTCAAGGTCTTCCTTTCACCTGCACCTATTATCGAATGAGCCTAGAATCGAACTTAACATTCATTACCCTCGTATAATATTTCTCTAATATAGCTGTAGGCACGTGTATAGTCTTGAATAGTATACCCTTTTATTTTAATGTTCCACCCCCGTTATAACGTAAAATCATCAGATAAAAAAAGAAACAGGCAATCATCTGCATTATGCGATAGCTAGTCAACATCCTTTACAGCATGTTGAAGAACAAAACCGAATACCGTCTTATCGCTATACCTGAACGGCGGCAAGCTAATGATACAATCGCAGTAGCTGAAATAGTTGCTACCTTCTTTCTTCCCTGAACCAAGTTTATAACTAACAAAGGGGAGAAGAATATCGAAGACATTGAAGTCGGTGATAAGCTTCTTTCCAAGGGTGAAGCGACTGGCGACGTAGCTTACAAAGAGGTTACGGCAACGTTTAACCATAAGACGGATGAGATTTATAACATCCATGTGGGCTACCAAGTCATGAATCAACCTTCAATCATCCGTTTTATGTTGAAGGTAAAGGGTGGACGTTCGTCAAAGACCTCAAACCCGGTGACTTGCTTGTTCAGAGTGACGGGAATACACTCAAGGTAGACAGCATTGAACTGGAACAGAAGCACGTCACAGTTTACAATATGACAGTCGATGAGTTCCATACGTATTTTGTTAGTGATCTTAATATCTGGGTTCATAACACTAACTGTGTGCAAGCTTGGATAAAAAGGGATACCTATACTGATATTCAGGATGCATTCGGAAAAGAAGCCGCTAATAAATTCTCAAATGCTATGAAAAAAGGATTTGTAAATAGTGCTAAGAGTGATAATGGTATAAAGGCACTATCTGGTAGTGGAGAAAAAATAGGCAGCACATATTATAAATATGAAATTAAAGTAGTTGGTAAATATGGAAATGCAAGAGTATACGGTAATCTTGACCAAAAATCGGGCCATATTATATTTACCAAATTTGTTAAATCACATTAATTAGGGAAGGTTTGTGTTTGATGGAAGTTGGGAAACTGAAGGAATGGATAGTTAATCATCAGGTTGAAAAAAGAACTCTAGAAAATTTCTTTCTAAACTTCGATAATTATATGAAAGAACAAGCAGAAGAGTTTCACATGTTTTTTGGAGATTATGATGATAAATATTTGGATGTATATCTAAAAAAAATTGCTTTAATGTTGGATAATTTTCCGGTGCTTGATTATGTTCATGTCATTTCTTATTTACTAATTGAATATAAAGGGAAGGTGGTAGGTGAATATAGGCTACTCCTTACTTTGGATGGAGAGGTTTATGACTTCTTGTTAACTTTATATTAAGTTGGAGGGTGGCAGCAGAAAGTTGCCACCTTTTTCTTTGCTTTGTCAAGATTACAACTAACGAAGGAAAATATTGATATTAAAAAATACTAGTTTTTATTTATTGTTAAATAAGGTAAGTATTTGAGGTATTCAAGTATCAGTATCAGTTATTTTACAATGTGAGGAATCATTTTAGTGAGAATTTAATGACTGGAGGGAAGGAAATGAAAATGCCTATCTGGTTCAAAATAATATGGATGATACCTATTCTTATAAATATAGCGGCTTTCATATGGTTTATTTTAGGCTCAACGGGGGGCTTTCAACATGGACATGATATCTTGGGAACCGCTACAATGGTTTTATTTGGAGTTCCGTCAATTATAATTGTATTAATATCGTTAACGTATATTTGGCAGGGATGGGCCCCATTTAGTGGAATAAAATATGTGGTGTCAGCAATATTGATGGCATCTTTACTGTTTTTTTCTTATTATTTAGTAGATGGAACTCCCACTCGAGGATGGCTATATGATAATGTTGATAGTGATCCAGTACGCTTAACTTCAGATCAAAAATATGAATATCGTATTGATTTAATTAATCCTTTCCAGAGGAATTGTAGGGAGCAATTACACTTAAAAAATATTTCAACAGGAGAAGAAAAAAATATTCCTATTTCAATTAGAAAGGAAAATGAGGGCTATTCAGGTGGAGGTAGCGAGGACTGGGCTTGGGGTATTTTAAAACCGACATATGTACCGAATCAATACGAGTTGTCTACACTGGACGAACATAATAATGGGAGGTATGGTATGGATCCCAGAGTTTTTCTAATTGATGTAGAGGCGGGGACTGCGCAAATATTGAAATAGGATTTTTGAATATTTTACCACAATGCGATATAGTTTCGTGTTGTGGTCTTTTTTAATTATCAGTCCTTAATTGCGCTTACTTCATGCTATTGTAAATAAATATTATGGTGGGCTGGTTACCGAAGCAGCGGGACCGGATTTTAAAACCAATTATACCTATGACCGTGCAGGACGCAGAACCAGCATGACAGATGGGCAGGGAACGACCTCGTATGCCTATGATCCAGCAAATGGGTCGTTGACCGGACTGAAATACCCGGACGGCACGAAAATAACCTACGAGTACAACAAGCAGAGTTTGGCAGGGGCGAGTGCTGCTGCGGGCGGATCACTGGATAGCATGACGTTTGATTATGCCCCTAACGGGCTGCTGAAAGGTCAGTCTTCAAGCAGAGGACTGAGTACGCGATTCAGCTATAACGGACTGGACTTGTCTGGGGTTACGGTGGAGCAAGACAGTACAGCGCTGCACCAATTTGGTTATGAGCGGGATGGGAATAAAAACATCATCGGACGTACGCAAAATGGCGAGGATACGTGTCAAGGTGAGATAAGAGATCCGCAAAGCTTAAACTGGTATGCATGCGTTGCGAATAATCCGTTGGGGTATGTTGACCCGAGCGGGCAAGAATTTATGCCTACGACTAAAGGCGGAATATTTTATACTAACCAGAAGAACATTATACATTGTGAAAGAGTAGAGATTTTTGGTTCAGAGTAAAGCCAAATTCGCCTTGAGGGATAAATTCCTTCAAGGTTTTTCATTTGCATTGGACTCATTGGGTTATTTTATGCAGATGAATTGAATATGGGAATTTCATAATAGGGAAGTATAAGAGTACAATGGGTACAGCCATAAAGCTGAATTAAATATATTTAAAACTATTGCCGTAGAGTCACGTTTAATTGCAGAGTATAATGCAATTGATGGTGAAGGAGTTCTCTACAACTTGGAAGCAATAAGGAGAATTAAGACTAGGGGATTTCTTTTTTTATGAAAATAAGAGCAGGTTCGGAAAAAAAGAAGTTATCTTATTTTCAGAAGAATGTCTTAATGAAGTTTCAATAATTATTGTATGACTGTAAAGGGGAGTGGTCTGTTATAGCCACTTAATACTGAGTACAAAATTCATGAAAGGCTTGTTTTATAAGCTCTAGTTCTACTAAAAGAATTTATTAATCGCTTGCATTTTAACTCAGCTAATTTATTCACAACTTTGTAATCTCGATGGTCGGGGAGATTGCGAGATTGTTGTCGAATTGTTTCACTATATTTACATACTATACTCTGGTAATCTATTAATATATATAGGGGGGGGAACGGAAAGGCGTTCCGATTCAAAAAGTTGAGATACGTTTATGTTCTATATGTTTAGTGAATGTCTATATTGCCATGTCTATACCGTCATGTCTGTATAACTTCATAGACAAGCTAGAGATAGCTCCCGCACATATAAAATACAGCACAGGATGGTGTAAGTAATGAAGTTTTTGAATGTAAAATGGATGGCTGTATGTTTGATGGCAATCTGTTGTTTGGGTCTGTTGGGCATACATACGAATACGGCAAGTGCGCAAGCGAAGACTCCTTTGCTGGGAGTCAATGATGTATTACTGGATTCTAATACGATTCAGCCGGTGATGGAAAATGACAAGTTGTATGTACCTATCGTTACATTAGGTCAAAAGATGGGGATTTCGACTTCGGTCAGCGGACGTACATTGCAGTTGACGGGACATAATCGCAGCTTTACGCTGGATGTGACCAAGGGTGATGTTTTTGAGCGCGGAGGACGTACGATGGTGCCGATTCGCACATTGGCGGATGCCTTCGGTTTTACCATCACGATACCTTCAAGCAATGTATACCGGATTCAGAATGCGAATGCAAGCTTGTCTGATGCACAATTTTTGAACAAATTTGCCGCAGAAATTAAACAGTATGTTGCTGTGAAGCCAGGAAAATCTGGCAATACAGGAACTAAGGGGAACGCTTCCCCATCAAGCCGTACGATTTATTTGAGCTTCGATGACGGTCCTACAGCCCATACTTCACAGCTGTTGGATATCTTGGATAAATATAATGCCAAGGCGACTTTCTTCATGTTGGGACCGGAAATTCGTCAACATAGTGCAGTTATGAAGAGAATGGTAGAGGCGGGTCATGGTTTGGGCTTGCACGGGATAACGCACCAGGTGAAGAAAATCTATGCTTCTCCGGCAGCGGCGCTTGCAGAAATGAATCAGGATAATGAGATTTTATTCCAGGCAACAGGGCAACGCACTTCTTTAATTCGTACGCCTTATGGCAGCAAACCTTATTTGAATAAAGCATTCCGTGATCAACTGACGGGTGCAGGCTATCATATTTGGGATTGGAATGTAGATTCCAACGATTGGCGTTATACCAAAAATCCAGAGCATTTTGAACAGAGCGTTCTGCGTGATATTAAAAGATTGAAGAAACAAGGCAGAACACCTGTCGTTCTTATGCATGATAAGCCATCTACGATCAAGGTGCTTCCACAGATCATGGCAGCTTTGCAGAAAGAAGGCTATTCGTTCGAGCCGTTAAATGGCAATTTGACTCCACTTAATTTTTGGAATGATCATCGTTAATTGAATAGCTGTCAGAAAAACAGGCTACCCTACTTTATTTTTTTGAAGAGGGGGTCTGTTTTTTTATAAGCGGTAAGCAGAAATCAGGCGTGTTGGATAAACAAGTATTACGTTGCCCATAAATTTTATATGAATCTATGAATTACATATCCCTGTTCAGGTCATATGACTTTACGGGTTGCCACGTCGCTGCATATATTGCAGTAACCGCCCCGAGAGGAGGAACAGGTATGAATATTAACCCGGCTATGTTTAGTATGTTTTGTGCTACCACAGGTGCCATTATAACATTTGCATTTGGCGGCTGGAATCAGTTGATGGTGCTGTTCACAGTTGCGATGGCTGTTGATTATGTGACAGGAGTTGCCGCAGCGATTAAGACTGGACAAGGCTTGAGCAGCAAAGCCGGTTTTTGGGGATTGACGAGAAAGGCTTTGATGCTGATGGTGATTTCTTTGGCACATCATATGGATCTCCTGATGGGCACCGAAATCATGAAAGGGGCGGCGACGTATTTTTATTTATCCAACGAATTAATCTCGATTACAGAAAACTGCTCACGCATGGGCTTGCCACTTCCACCAAAGCTCAAGAATTTTTTTGCTCTGCTGAAGGACAAGGAGTCTGGTGGGAAAGATGGTGGAAAAGATCGCTAGAATTATAAAGCTTCTTTCCGTATGTGGGGCGTTATGATAAAATTTTGAAGAGAACATTTTAAAAGATAAGGAGCCTATACGTATGATTAAACATATTGTTTTGTTCAAATTGAAAGACCGCTCCCCTGAAAGCATTGAGCATACGGCATCCATTTTGCGCAGCATGAACGGTAAAATCAAAGAACTTCTGTCACTCGAAATAGGTACGGATGTGATTCGTTCGGAACGATCTTATGATATTTCCCTTACGGCTGTAGTCGAAACATTGGAGGACTTGCAAACGTATCAGGTACACCCTGTGCATCAGGAGATCATTGTACACATGAATGAAGTGAAGGATGTATCGATCGCAGTTGATTATGAAATTTGAAGCGGTTACGGGAGGTGCAGGATCTTGTATTATGTCAACCGGGAGCAAATTGAGCTTCGGCTAGGGGCCGTTACCGACATTGTTGCAGGACTCCGCCGCATATCGGACGCTTGGAACGGAGATTTGTTGCAGGGGCTGGTGCAGGAGCGCTGCCTTCATCTGGCGATTGAAACGGTGACGGACGTAGGAAGCTATATCATTGACGGATTTATTATGCGCGATGCCAGCAGCTATGAGGATATTATTGGTATCATTCATGAAGAGGGCGTACTGGAGGATACCGTGTTTAATCCTCTGATGGAGCTGGTAGCTTTGCGGAAACCCTTGGTGCAGGAGTATTTCCATTGGGACCGGACGAGCCTTCATCCGCTTACACCTGAGCTGCCCGAGCTATTGGAGCGTTTTGCATCCAGTGTGCATGACTACTTAAATAAGGAATTGGGTCAGCAGCCCGAGGGAGTGTAAAGGCTAAAGTGACGGATAAGCATATCGTACCCGAAATGCCCACCAGGCGCATGATTATGACACTATTGAAAACCCAGGGACCTGTGGGCGTCGGAAGCTTGGCAGCTCAATTGGGCATTACTGAAATGGGGGTGCGCAGGCATCTCAAATTGATGGAGCAGGATGGTCTCATCGTCGCTACAGTAGTGCGGCAGGCGATGGGACGTCCGACGTTTTTGTACAGTCTAAGTGAGCAGGGAAGTGAGCAGTTCCCCCGAAATTATGATCATTTGTTGCTGGAGCTGCTGGAGGAACTGGATGAAGAGCGGGGAATGGAAGCTGTTTACTCTCTGTTTGACGGCAGAAAACGCAAAATGATGAAGCGTTACGCCCCTCAGATAGAGCGCGAGACCACGCTGGCTTCACGTGTGGAAAAGCTTTCCGGTATTCAGAACGCCTCCGGTTATATGGCGGAGTGGCGGGAAGAAGAGGACGGGAGCTACTCTATTGTGGAATACAATTGTCCGATTTCTCAAATCGCAGGCCGTTACCGCAAGGCTTGTGAATGTGAGCAGCAAATGTTCGAGGAGCTGCTTGATGCCGAGGTTGTTCGTGAGGATTGCTTGGCGGATGGAGGACGTTGCTGCCTGTATCGTATCCGGTCCCGAAAAATGTAGGTACTTTCATGGCTTGTTCGCTGTGTCATGACAAGCTCTCCGCGCTTATAATGCATTAACAGATGGGCATTCGCCCGGGCATAAGGGAGAGATGATGATGAAAGAATACTACAAAAGCTTTATCCGTGGTGCGGTAGCAGGTAGCATTGCCGGTTCGCTCGCTGCGCTGCTGTTTGCCCCCAAGTCAGGTCGTGATCTGCGTCAGGACATAAAGGATCAGGCCCGTCTTGTCAGTGATAGAGGGCAGGAACTGGCGGGGAAAATTACAGACGCCTCTATTGAGTATACCGATAAAATTAAGGATACGGCCTCAGCGGTCATTCATGAAATCGGACAATTTCGTAAAAAAAGTGAAGTTCTTCCCGAAGTCAGCATTTCATCTGCTCCTGTTCAAGAAGATACGAAAAAGGATTCTCTGTAAGTAGCTCTAAATGTATATAATATAACTGAATATGGAATCGCTTTGAGGCTTCTCCTGTTGGGATGAAGCCTCTTTGTTGATGGCTTTCCCTTTTTCGAGTAATATTTGGGGGTACCTTTTACTCGAATACAACATAAGGTATGTAGCAACGGATAGCTTCCCGAGAGGGAACGACTCATACTTGAACAAAAAAGGAAGCGGTGTGTACGTGCAGCAAGCGATTGCAATATTGGATTCCGGTGTAGGAGGTTTGACGGTAGTTAAAGAAGTCATGCGTCAGCTTCCACGGGAAAAAATCATTTATTTTGGAGACACTGCGCGCACCCCGTATGGACCCCGGCCATCGGAAGAGGTTAAGAAATTTACAGAGCAAATGGTTGATTTTCTGATTCAATTTGATCCGAAAGTCATTATTATTGCCTGCAACACGGCAACAGCCGCGGCATTGGATTATATTAGCCAAAAGGTATCCATTCCGGTGATCGGAGTCATCCACCCTGGGGCACGTGCTGCAATCAGCGCAACAGCCACCGGGCATGTCGGGGTGATTGGGACTGTCGGTACGATTCGAAGCGGAGCCTATACGGCTGCGCTGAAGCAACTATCCCCCTATGTAGACGTGTTGAGTCATGCCTGCCCTGCTCTCGTTCCTTTGGTGGAACAGGGACTGTTCCGCTCAGACACAACATCAGAGGTCGTAGAGGAGTCGTTGAAGCCGATTCAAGCGTACCCGATTGATTGTTTGATTCTCGGTTGTACGCATTATCCTTTTTTGAAGGAAACGATTCAGGAAGTGATGGGCCCTAACGTGAAGCTGATTAGTTCAGCAGACGAAACGGCTCGTGAGACGAGTACGATTTTGTATAACAAGGGCAAGTTAGAGGCTGGGGATGAAACCCCTGTGCATCAGCTTTTTTGTTCCGGTGATCCGGAAATGTTCCAGAGCATTGCCGCACAGTGGCTTGGGGAGCAAATTCGTCAAACGCCTGTTGTTTGGCAGGTTACCAATCTGGATTGATGAGGCAGCCGATTTTTTTGTCATTGGACAAAAGAATCGGCTGTTTTGGTATTCGTTACATCAAGACACGCCGCGTCTGCATAACATGCAGTAAGACAGATGGAAGGGGCGTAGAAGATGAGGGAATATATCGTACAAAAAGGAGATACTTTGCACCGGGTCGCCTCGGCTTTTAAATTATCGGCAGATACATTGATGGCAGACAATCCGTGGACTGCCGCGCAACCCTATCTGATTTGTGGTCAAGTGCTGTACATTCGTCCGTCAATGGATCGTAAATACGTTATTCAGGCCGCTGAGCATGCCAGACAGATTGCCAAGCAGTTTGGTATGGAGCTTGATGAGCTGCGGCAGGCCAATCCCGAACTTGCGGAGCATGATTTTGTGGAAGGAAAAACCATTATTATACCTGAAAACCATCAGAATCAGATTGTAAGTTTGCGTGGAGAGTATGGATACGAGGACTTGAGAGAAGATCTTGCGGCCCTGGCTCAAAGGTATCCGTTTATTGAAGTGGGCAGCATCGGCACCAGTGTCATGGGGAAGGATATCCCCTATGTACGCATTGGACGGGGCCCGCTGAAAATTCACGCCAACGCCTCTGTACATGCCAATGAATGGCTGACGACACCATGTTTGCTGCGTTTTGTAGAGCGATATGCGCAAGGAGTCGACAGTACGAATGGAAATAAAGGTGGGGAGCATCATGATGAGCGTGAGGATCAAGGCGAGGCTCCTCTATGGATATATGGAGTTTCTCCACAAACCTGGCTATACCGCACTTCTTTATGGGTAGTGCCCATGGTCAATCCAGATGGGGTGGAACTGGTTCAACAAGGTGTCCTTCCGTCTCATCCCCTGTACCATGACTTAAGAAAGTGGAATGAAGGCCGTGCTGATTATCGTGGATGGAAGGCTAACATTCGCGGTGTGGACCTTAACGATCAGTTTCCGGCGTATTGGGAGGAAGAGGTACGCAGACGCGGTAAAACAAGCCCGTCCAGAAGGGATTATGCGGGCCCTGCGCCTTTGTCTGAGCCGGAGGCTAAAGCGCTTGTCGATCTGACGGAGCGGGAACAGTTTGATATGGTGTTGTCCATACACAGTCAGGGACAGGAAATCTATTGGAATTACCGGGATTTGGAGCCAAAGGAGAGTCGGGATTGGGCATCACGGCTGGCGGCTGCAACAGGATACCGGGCGGTAAAGCTGGGGGGCAGCGATGCGGGATATAAGGATTGGTTTATACAGCGGTTTGGAAAACCGGGTTTTACCGTTGAAGTCGGGCTGGGTGTAAATCCGCTGCCTATGCGTGATTATGACGATATTGCGGCAGAGGTGGGCATGTTAATGGCAACGGTGCTTTCATAGTAAAAGGGTTAGCCTGAAACTCCATGGTTTATCAGCACGTATTAGGAGGAGCACGTGTTTTACAAGTGTTCCTCTTACATGTCCCTTCAATGGGGTATATATACTTAGGAGCATTGGAAATGGAGTGAACAACCTATGAAGTGGAAAAGATTACTGTCTCTCCGTCAATGGTCACATGTGTTTCGTCGCATGCCCCGGTTTATTACTTCGTCGAAGATTCCATTGGGTGAAAAATTGCTGTTTGCCGTCCCTGTATTGCTCTATTGGGTGTTGCCAGATGTCATGCCATTTATGCCCATTGACGACATTGGGGTGACGCTGCTGCTGATGAACTGGTTTGTGACCCGCGCTGAACGTAAATATCCCGATGTGCTTGAGAAGCAGCACGTACGTGTCCAGTAGGAATAAAAGCTTATGAATTTCGTGATTGCGATTTTTCGCCATTTTCTTTACAATAGGAATATTGCCTTTCTAGTATAGAGGCTATTTGTAGTTGTTGAATTTACCTGTTAAATTGTGTGGCACGGATATTCATACTCCGATGGACCACACTTCATTTGATTAATATGAAGGAGATGAAGTTGATGAATTGCAAAATTACTCGCAACGCAGCTAAAGTATTGAAGCTTGAATTGGATAAAGAAGAAAACCAAGGGAAGAGCCTGCGCGTTGTCATTACTCATTCCCATGGAGACCATGCTCATTACGGGCTGGATTTGGACACGCCTAAAGAAACAGATACCGTCGTATCTACAGATAAAGGCATTGATGTTATTTTGGAAAACGGCCAGCCGCTGCTGGATGGTGTAAAAATTGATTACTTATACTTCCCCGAAGAAGGATTTGTCATTACTAACCCTTCCCAAGGTAATCACGGCGACCACTAAGCCGGAGCACGGAGGGATGACAGATGGCCAATGATATTCGCGTATGTGATGAATGCAATCATATTCGCTTGAAAACGATCCTGCCCAAGCTGCAAAAGATGGCACCGGATGCGGAGATCAAAATCGGTTGCAAATCGTATTGCGGTCCTTGTGGAAAGCGGGCGTTTGTATATGTGAACGGACGTTATATAAGTGCAGCTACAGAGGATGAAGTATTGGAGAAGGCTGCGCGTTTTATAAAATAATTCCAGTACGCAGCATTCACAGCTTTGTATAGTTCCCCTTCTTCTGATCCATGCTAATGGATGCAGACCACTGCCCAGAAGGAGGAGTGACTCATGGCCCAATATGATTCCAATCTCGACAATCACAGTGTCGAGGCCCAAACGCAAAACTCGGTAGACAAGCTTCACCATGCCGTTTCTCAGGCACTGTCACATCCGGCTGAGCAACTGATTGAGCAGGCGGAGCAGTCCCGTACTCATGCGGAGCATGCTTTAGAGCAGGCGAAGGACAGCCTTGGCGACGATGCGGTAGAGGTTGCTGAGGAAATGCTTGGTGAAGAAGCACAACGGCTGGAGCAAGCCAAAAAAGCATTGCGCCCATAAGCATTCGTAAATGTAAATGAGCGCGGTTTACTAGCTCAAGAATACAAAAAGCCCGATCATCAGCATATGCTGCTTGATCGGGCTTTTCTTGTTGGTATTATCTTTCCGGGAATCTGGGAAGAGTGCTGTGTAAGCAACCTTCCTCAGAAAATTTAATTGGATGTCGAAGGAGTCGCAGTGACTTCTTTGATTTCCGGTTCCCATTGGCGAATGAGATCATATGTGATCACCTGATCGGAAATGTTCAACCGATTGAGTGCTTCAGTATACCCCGGTCCGCAGGCGTTCACATCCGTAGGCTGGCCTGTGGTGAGGTTGTAACAAGTTCCTTTGGAGAACGTGCCATCCTCAGATGGAATGTAGTACACACGACCATCAGTGAAAGCGCCACTGCGCAGCACGACCATACGAGGCTTTTCGCTGAACAGATCATTACCCATAAAGTAATACGGTTTCGTTGAAATGCCAAGCAGATGCATCACCGAAGGTGTCAGATCAAGCTGTCCTGCCGGTTCAGTGTAAGTTCCCGCGCGGCTTCCATCGGGAAGATGTACTAGCAGTGGCACCTGGTTCATGATTTTTTGCATGTCGAGATCTGTGAGTGGTTTACCCAGAAATTTCTCATACAGTGCCTTATCTTTAATAGAATTGTCGTGATCCCCGTAGAACATGAGGATCGTATTATCCCACAATCCGTCTTTCTTCATCTGATCGACCAGCTCGCCTAGTGCTTCGTCCACATAATGGACGGATTTCAGATAGTCTCCGAACATGGTCCCTTCAAACTCACCAACGTCCAGATCCACGGCGTCTGGTGGCAGATTGTACGGGTGGTGGCTCGAAATTCCGACCATATAGGCGTAGAACGGCTGTTTTACTTCAGTGGTGAGATCATTGAGCGTTTGACGGAAGAAGGATTTGTCTCCCAGTGACCAGCCGAGTGGCTCATCTATCTCAAAATCCTTTTTACTGTAGAACTTGTCATAGTTCATTGCCTTATACATTGTATAGCGATTCCAGAAGCTGCTGTCGTATACGTGAAATGCATTAGGGCTGTAGCCAGTATCTTTTAGAATAGAAGGCAACGTATCGAATTTATGGTCCGCATAACGGATGAATACCGAGCCTGTAGGGAGCGGATGCAGAGAAGCATGTGTAGAGAAATCCGCGTCCGAAGTACGGCCCTGCGCAGTCTGGTGATAATAATTGTTAAAATACATGCTTTCCTTCGTCAGCTTGTCAAAGTTAGGCGTAATGGCCTGACCGTTGATTTTTTTGCCGATGAAAAAGTTCATATACGCTTCAGCTTGAATGACCATCACATTTTTGCCTTTATACTTGCCGGATAGGTCATTTTTCACTTGGAGCAGCTTTTGATGCTGATTAAACCATTCCTTATCCTTATCGGACTCCGCCTGAGCCAGCGTAGGCTGGGATCCCAGATGATCCTGACTATAGCGGTAAATGTCGTACCCGTGAAATCCGATCAGCCCGGTTACATTGTACAGGGCCATCGACCACCAGTTACCGACGAATATGCCGGTTGCCCACGTGGACGTATAATATTTAATCGGTCCAAAGGTAAAAATGTAGCCGATCAGGAAGGCCAGCGCTCCTTTGGAGAAGCGAAGCAGAAAGCTTTTGGTGAATGAGCGGCGGGACGTTTTGAAGTAAGGATCACTTGTTACATACCGACGCCGTAAGGAAGCCATGAACATCACATACGGAATGAACAGTATCCAGTCTGCAAAAAAGAAAAGATCCCACCAGTACATCAGAGATGCGATACTTCCACCCAAGGAATCAACTTGTCCAGCTTGAAGCAAGACGGGGATCGTAATGAAATCCTGAAAATACCGATAATAAACCATGTCAGAATAAATGAGAGCGGTAAGCAAAATATCGAGCACTACAAGAGCGACCAAACGTCCGCGCCTTGACAGCCATAGGGTCCAAAAACTCACAAGCAGGAGCGAACCGATAGCGATGACATAATCCAGCGGATTCATGTCAATATTTTGGGCATGCAGGTTATGGTGGATCAGAACGAGCTTGCCAATCATAAGTACAAAAAACAGACCAAACCCAAAATATCGGGACAGCAGCATTCTGCTGAACATGTTTCCAGTGCGATTTGCACCGGCCGTGCGAATAACCAACACTTTACCCCCTTCGGCATAAATGTTCGGCTAGTATAAACTACATATTAACGTAATGTTAAAACCGAAATCGCCTTTAATTATTATAGCGCTCATCCCGCGCATTTCAATGATTAAGTAAAGAAAATACAGCATTTTCCTTCCAGTACAGCAGGGGAAAGCCACATTTTTATCCTATGAACAGCACAAATCAGGCCAGGAGGCGAACGGATGGTTCGCTTCCTGGCCTGGGCATCATCTATTTAAGACTGCAACGGCGGAGTATCTTTGCGGCGCGGCGGTAGAGGGCCCAGATACTGATAGTATTGGCATTCGATCCGGCCATTAAACAGCTTGCGTCTCTTATCGGCTTTGCGTCCCCAATAGTGCTCGAATTGCTTGGTGGAGCTGATAGCAAAGAAGGACCATGTCTTCATTTCCGCTGCCGTGCGTGCGAGTGAACGGATCAGCTTTTCCACCTCGGATTGCTCGCTCAATCTCTCACCATAGGGTGGATTGGTAATCATCACACCATATTGGCCTTCAAGTCTGACTTTCGTTACAGGCATTACCTTTAGGGAGATATCTTTAGCGAAGCCTGCCGCCTTTACAGCTGCCTCTGCGACTTCGATGGCACCCGGGTCAATATCGCTGCCTGCAATCTCGAAAGGAATGTCATCGCGGGTCAAATCCATCGCTTCGTCACGAGCTTGATCCCAAAGCTCGCGACCAATGACAGGCCAGTCCTCCGAGTTAAAGGTACGTCTCAATCCCGGGGCAATATTCCATGCCTGCATTGCTGCTTCTACCAGCAGAGTACCGGAACCGCAGCACGGGTCATAGAATGGTCGATCCGGGGTCCAGCGGCTAAGCTGAATAAGAGCCGAAGCCATAGTCTCTTTGAGCGGTGCCTCCGTTACGAGCTTGCGGTAGCCGCGCTTGTGCAGCCCCGGACCCGTCGTATCGAGCGTTAGCAATGCACGGTCATTTAAGAGAATGACCTCTATAACATAACGAGGGCCGTTCTCCTCAAACCAATCCGTGTGATAGGTTTCCTTGAGCTTTTCCACAATCGCCTTCTTGACGATTCCCTGACTGGCTGGTACGCTACTAAGCTGTGATTTGTGCGAACGTCCCTCTACAGGAAATTCACCATCCAAAGGAATCCAATCCTGCCATGGCAAAGCTTTGGTGCCCTCAAACAGCTCATCGAAGGTGGTTGCGGCAAATTCACCCATTTTAATAAGAACGCGGTCTGATGTGCGCAGCCACAGGTTACACCGGCATATATCCATATAATCACCGGAAAAAACGACGCGGCCATTCTCGACGGTCAGGTCCTCATATCCGAGTTCTCTGAGCTCCCGAGCCACGACGGCTTCAAGTCCCATCGGCGCAGTTGCAATTAGTTGCAGTTGAGTCATTAAACGTATTCACTCCGTCCCCATAATCATATAAGCTTGTTTCAATCCCTATAGTATAGGTCATTGTACACGAAGAGACAAATAATTAAGGCAAATAATTTACGAAGGACATCGCTTTCAACCTGCGTTATGATAAAGCGAGAAGGAGAGATGAAACGTGGAAATTACACCCAATATGACGCCTGAACAATATGTAGACCAACTGGTACAGGAGGATGAAGCGCTCCGCGGCATCAGGGAGGCCATTGTTGGAGAGGGAATGCCTGAGGTATCGGTGGCTCATCCTTACGGGAAGCTGCTTACCTTTCTGATTGAGGTATCCGGCGCGCAGCAGGTACTGGAGATTGGCGCATTAGGCGGATACAGCGGATTATGTCTGGCCCGTGGGCTGGGAGAAAAGGGACGCATTGTGTCATTGGAGCTGAAAGAAGCGTATGCGGCACTGGCACATAGACATATGGAGGAAAACGGCTACGGTGACCGTGTCGAATATCGTCTCGGACCTGCAGCGGACAGCCTGAAGGAGCTTCAGGAAGAGGGGAGGACCTTCGATTTTTTCTTCATCGATGCCGATAAGGAAAATTACCCGGTGTATCTGGAATATGCGATTGCTCTGGCGAATCCAGGAGCCATTATTGCGGGAGATAACTGTTTCCTTCGCGGACGGACGCTTAATACCGACAAGAACGGCCCTGCCGTACAGGCTGTGAGACGCTTTAACGAAACGATAGCTACGGACCCACGGCTGGTTAGTACGCTTTTGCCAGCCTATGACGGATTGGCATTGGCACGAGTAAAATAGGTTGTAATACTACTTATATAGCTATACAAAAAGTAGCTATACAAAAAAGAACCTCCTTGTCCACAAAATTGTGGATCGGAGGTTCTTGTCTGTTCTGGAAGGTTGCCCTTACGAGAGGGCTATTTTACCTGAAATCAGGTGCTGGCTTACGATCGTAGAGCTTCATACGTACCCAGAATATGTTGACGATCAGCAGGACACCTGACATGATGAATAGTCCTTCGATGCCGATAAATCCGGACAGCACCCCGCCAATGACAGCGCCCAGCATATTACCAAGCGACAGCGAGCTGGTATTGAAGCCGAACGAACGGCTTTCCATGCCTTCCGGTGTATACGTGCGAATCAGCGCGTTTACGCTCGGCAGCAGACCGCCCATAAATATACCCATGAAAAAACGAATCGTGACGAGCTGCCACACCTGATTGACAAAAGCCTGTGGAATGAGCATAAGTGCTGTTCCGAGCAGAGCGAGGGTCAAAATGCGGTGTGCCCCGATCTTGTCACTCAATCTTCCAAGCAGCGGCGCAGCGACCATATTGGATACGCCGGTAATGGCTGTAACAAAGCCAGCAATGAGCGCAATTCCTTCTGCCGACCCATACAGCTTTTGCACATATAACGGCAACAAAGATACCGTACTGATCATGGCAAACTGGAGCAGGAACGTTACGGTAAACAGAGCCGGAAGCTGGGGCGTATGGCTTAGCTCCTTTAATCCGGCAAGAACCGAAATTTGCGGTATTCGTGCAGCTTCGGCTTTGCTGAAATCTTCCTTAACCAGAAACATTGCGATGAGAGAGGCTACAAGAATAAGAGCGCCTGTAATGTAAAAGATCGGTCTGAATCCAACCCAGTCAGCCAAAAAACCGCCCATCAGAGGGCCGAGAATCGTACCCGCCATCTGACCGGATTGCATAATCCCCATAGCGAAACCGGTCCGTTCTTTGGGTGTGGTACCCGACACCAGAGAAATCGAAGCCGGATTGAAACCCGAAATCGTACCGTTCAGCAGACGAAGCGCCAACAGTTGCCACGGATGGGTGACCAAACCCATGCAGCCGATCACCAGAGCCATACCGAAACCCGAGCGGAGTAGCATTGCTTTGCGTCCATATCGGTCAGCCAGCTTGCCCCATAGAGGCTGGAACATAAATGAAGTCAAAAAGTTTGCGGCAAAAATAACTCCGGCCCACAGCCCGATATCATGTTCTCCCTTCACATGAAGGTCTTGAGCCAGATAGAGGGCGAGGAATGGAGTAATCATCGTAATACCCGCATTGACCAGAAACTGACCGAACCAAAGCACAATGAGATTGACTTTCCACGTCTCCCACGTTTTCAATGTGCTTTCACTTCCTTTCTGTCATTTCTTGCTGATGCAAAACTACTTATCCTAAGTAGAACTTCCCGGAGCTTTAAAAAAGCCATTTCTCTAGTATAGCACACTTCATTGAAACTTTATCCAAATGTCATGGGTTTGTCATGAATTGTCTGCCAGTGGCGGTTGTTACGACTCTTGAAAAAGGGCATAATAAAACACAGTAGTTACGATTCGAACTGGAGGCTGAAGTCATGACCTACAACGATACCTTTATCCGCGCTTGCCGCAAGCAGGCTGTGGATCATATTCCCGTATGGTACATGCGGCAGGCCGGAAGGTATGATCCTGAATATCGCAAAATTAAAGAGAAATACACGTTGCTTGAAATTTGTCGTCAGCCCGAGCTGGCCGCAGAAGTGACCTTAATGCCCGTGCGCAAGCTCGGGGTGGACGCTGCTATTTTATATTCTGATATTATGAATCCGGTGGCCTCGCTGGGGGTTGATTTTGATATTGTCAAAAATATTGGTCCGGTTATTGATAATCCGATTCGTACTGCGGCGGATGTGGACAAGCTGCGCCCGATTGATGTAGAACGAGATCTGGGTCATATTTTGGAAACGATCCGTATTTTGGACCGTGAGCTGGAGGTACCGCTGATTACGTTCGCCGGAGCTCCTTTTACAATTGCTAGTTATTTAATAGAAGGCAGACCGTCCAAGGGATATATCCGCACTAAGGCCATGATGTACGGAGAGCCTGAATTATGGCGTCGGCTGATGGACAAGCTTGGAGACATGGTTATTACATACGTGCGTGCCCATATCGCTAACGGCGGCAAGGCATTTCAACTGTTTGACAGCTGGGTAGGGGCGCTTTCGCCTCATGATTTCCAAACGTTTGTGCTGCCGACGATTACACGTATTTTCCATGAGCTGTCCGATCTGGACGTACCGAAAATTTATTTTCCAGGTGTAAGCTCCGGTGAGTTGCTTCCGCTGCTGGGCGGGGTAAAAGCCGATGTGATCGGACTGGACTGGCGGGTGAGTATACCTGAAGGACGCCGTCGTTTGGGTAATGCTTTTGGTGTGCAGGGAAATCTGGATCCTTACGTGCTCACAGCGCCGATACATGTAATTAAACAGTACGCGAAAACGATTGTGGATGAAGGAATTTTGGAGCCAGGATATATTTTTAATCTGGGTCACGGTTTATTTCCAGAAGCTTCGTTAGATAAGCTGAGAGAGCTTACAGAGTATGTGCACGAGTATTCCCGTTCCGTTTTGACAAAGAAGTAATCAATCCAAAATGTTAAGAGGTGATGTGCTGATGAAAACCAAAGTGGGTGTACTGGTTATGTCCTACGGGACACCGGAAAGTTTGGATCAGGTGGAAGCCTATTATACGCATATTCGTCGTGGTAACGCTCCTTCCCCGGAGCAATTGAAAGAATTAAAGGACCGTTATGAAGCCATTGTGGGCGGTGTATTTCCGCTACGTCAAAATACGGATCGTCAGGTTCACAATCTGCAAGAAACCTTAAATCGGGAAAATCGTAACCCGGATATTGAATTTGTCTGCTATCAGGGACTCAAACATGCCAAGCCGTTCATCGAGGATGGTGTGGAGGCTATGGTGCAAGATGGTATCCGTACAGCGGTAGGTGCCGTGCTGGCTCCGCATTATTCCGTAATGAGTGTAGGCACTTATATCAAGCGAGCACAGGCCAAGGCACAGGAACTGGAGCTGGCTATATCGTTTGTGGAAAGCTATCATCTTCATCCAAAGCTGATCAAGACGTTGACCGAACGTGTGAATGCAAAGCTGGCGCTTTTCGAAGAGGCAGGGGCGAATCGGGACGAGGTACGTGTATTGTTCAGTGCGCACAGCTTGCCTGAGCGGATTTTGGCGATGGGTGACCCTTATGTAGAGCAATTGATGGCTACTTCGCAAGCAATTGCGGATAAGGCAGGAATCACCAACTGGCAGTTTACGTGGCAGAGTGCAGGTCGCACAGCAGAGCCTTGGCTCGGTCCTGACATCTTGGATACCATGCATAGTCTCAAGGAAGAGCAGGTTGAATATGTGCTGACTGCGCCAGTCGGCTTCGTTTCCGATCATCTAGAGGTACTGTACGATCTGGATATTGAGGCGCAGGCTTTAGCGAAGGAACTGGATATGCGTTTCCAGCGGATTGATTCACTTAACAGTGATCCATTGTACATGGAGACGCTTAGCGATGTCATCATAGACCAATGGAAAAAGGGATGAGGACATAATGGAGCAAAAATTACGCAACATTGTGATTGTAGGCGGAGGATTGACCGGACTGAGCGCAGCTTTTTATACACGTAAAATGTACAAAGAAGCAGGCTACACACCACGGATTACGCTGGTGGAGAAGGCCCCGGTGCTGGGCGGGAAAATCGAAACGTTGCATAAAGACGGGTTTGTGATTGAAAAAGGGCCGGACTCCTTTCTGGCCCGTAAAACGGCTATGATCGACCTGGCGAAAGAGCTGGAGCTGGATCATGAGTTGGTAAGCACGAATCCTGAGGCGAAAAAAACATACATTTTGCATGAAGGTCAGCTTCATCCGATGCCCCCCGGTCTGGTACTGGGAATTCCGACGGAGCTGCAACCATTTCTGCGAAGCGGGCTCATCTCTTTGGGCGGCAAGCTGCGGGCCATGATGGACTTTGTTATTCCGCCTCGGCGCATACCCGGTGATGAAGCCTTGGGTGATTTTATCGAACGCCGACTGGGCAAAGAAGTGCTGGAAAATGTAACCGAGCCGCTGCTGGCTGGCATATATGCTGCCAATATGAAGACGCTGAGCTTGCAGGCGACCTTCCCGCAATTTGCTGAAGTAGAGCAGCAATATGGAAGCCTCATTCACGGGATGATGACCGGAAGAAAGCCAGCCGAGACGCATACAGGCACGAAAAAAAGTGCTTTCCTGACCTTCCGACAAGGACTGCAAAGTTTGGTACATGCGTTACTGAATGACTTGCATGACTGTGATTTGCGTATAGGCGTTGCTGTTACAGAGTTCACAAAGACAGCAGACGGTGAAGGAAGCATCTACCATGTTGTACTGGATAATGGGAAGACGTTGGAGGCGGACGATCTATTTATCACGACTCCGAATTTTGCCGCTGCGCCGTTGTTGCGGGGACATGTAAAGGTGGCGGCACTGGAAGCCGTTAATTACGTGTCCGTGGCAAATGTGGTCATGGCTTTTAATAAAAAAGACATCGAGAATGTCTTTGATGGCTCCGGTTTTCTGGTTCCTCGTAAAGAGGGACGCAGTGTGACGGCCTGTACGTGGACGTCCGCCAAGTGGCTGCATACCAGTCCAGATGATAAGGTACTGCTGCGCTGTTATGTAGGGCGTGCCGGAGCCGAAGAAACGGTGGAGCTACCCGATGATGAACTGACTGCGCTGGTACGTAAGGATTTGCAGGACATGATGGGCGTTACGGCGACTCCACTATTTACGGAAATTACCCGTCTTCGCCACTCCATGCCGCAATATCCGGTAGGACACCCGCAGGCTATCACCGATCTGCGGGAAGAACTGCGTACAACGATGCCGGGAGTGTATGTTCTGGGTGCCGGCTATGATGCTATCGGCTTGCCGGATTGTATCCGTCAGGCCAAGGAATGGGCCTCTGTCGCCGTCCAAGCTGCGGAACGGGAAGCGGTCGAGGTACAGGTATAATTAAATGAATGGAGCAACTTGAATAACGAACCCTTCGCAATCCCAAGCGAGGGGTTCTATTTATACCGAAATTTGATATATAATGGAGAAGGTGTCAAAAGCGCCGGATCATTTTAGGAAAGTAATGCATATGCAACAGCATAGAAGGAGTGAAGAATGTACCCTCCCAGATCACAGAAAAATGAAGGTCGAAAGAAAGCAAGGAAGCGAAAAATAGGCAAGGCCTGGATCATTACGAATCTTGTCCTGCTGCTTATGATCGTAGGTCTTTTTGGATATTATTACATATTTGAACACAGGGAGAGTAGCTCTCTTGCGGAAAACGCCGGACTATTGCAACAGGAGAACAAGGCCAAAACGGATTCTGCGGGTGGAGGACAGTCTTCTAGCCCGATAAGAGAGAACGTTACAGCCGTTTCAAATGAACAAATGGACGATAGCTCCAATGGAGGCGAGCAAGCTGATGACGATAAAACGGAGCATTCTTCTGATACTGCTACAGATACAGACAGCCGCCCCGTGACAACGTCTGACACAAATGTTCCCGAAGGCAACTCGTCAGAATCAGGAGTATCTTCAGAGAACGCAGGGCAATCACCGAACAGCTCTTCAAATAAGGATGCATCGGACAGCGGAAATTCTACTGACCCCAACGAATCGGAGCAGGGAAAGAACATGGCATCGGATGGAACAGCTTCACCGACAGTCACGCTCCATTTTGTAGGGGATGTGCAGTTTTCCGGTAAGGTTGAGCAGCGGTTGGAAAAGAACGGATTTGATTTCCCATATCAATATCTTGGAAATCTGTTTCGCAAGGACGATCTGACGATAGCCAATCTGGAAACGCCGGTTACAACCGGGGGCGTGGGTGCGCTGAATAAAACGTATGTGTATAAGTCTTCTCCCAAGGCGTTGACTGCGTTGGCTGCGGCAGGAATAGACGCTGTAAATTTGGCCAACAATCATATTTTGGATCAGGGCACAGACGGATTACTGGATACGCTGAAATATTTGAAAGAAAATGATATAGCGTATACCGGAGCCGGGCGTGATACAAAAGAAGCGTATGCTCCGCACTATTTTGAACGTAAAGGTATTAAAATTGCGTTGTTGGGAGCTACACGGGTTATGCCCGAGGCCAACTGGAATGCAGGCGCCAAACAGCCCGGTGTTGCAGGAGCCTACGATTCGACCGCGATCGTGAAGTCGATTCGTGAGGCGAGCAAGCAGGCTGATTTGGTTATTATCATTGCCCATTGGGGCAAGGAGCGCGTAACTGTATTGGAGCCTCATCAAACCGAGCTATCGCATGCTTTTATTGATGCAGGGGCAGATCTTGTAATTGGAGGTCACCCGCACGTGCTACAGGGGATGGAGCAGTATAAAGGCAAATGGATTGCTTACAGCACAGGCAATTTTATTTTTTCTAAATCTACAGTACCAGCCACCTGGGATACAGCGATATTTCAGGCAACCTGTACCCGGGCTGGGGCTTGCAGGATGAAGCTGACTCCTTACCGGGCGGAGCTGGGGCAACCAGTTCCAATGAAGGATGCGGAGGCCGGCAAAATTTTGCAAGGAGTAGCGGCGATGTCACCGGCTAATGTTTCTGTAGGCGCAGACGGTTCAGTAACCGCCCGATAGTTGTCGAAGGAAATCTTTTACACGAGGCTGGTCTGTATTGAGGCTACCACTTGTGGATGGAGGTCATAACCGGAATGGATCATTTGTGCGTGGCTCACCGTGGTTTTTCGGGAATTGCTCCCGAGAACACGTTGGCGGCCTTTAAGCTTGCGATCGATCAGCTGTTTGTGCGCTGGATTGAGCTGGATGTACAACTGTCGAAGGACGGCGTTCCGGTGGTCATCCATGATTTCACGTTGGAGCGCACGACTAACGGCACAGGTCGAGTGAAGGATACGGACTGGAAAGAGCTGAAACGTCTGGATGCTGGTGGCTGGAAAAGCGCGGAATATCAAGGAGAAAGGATTCCTACTCTCGCACAAGTGCTGGATCTGTGTCGTGGCCGCGTATCGCTCAATATTGAGCTAAAAACCGCAGGGGATATGTATCCGGGGCTGGAGAAGGCGGTACTCCGTGAAATTGTGGCGCGGGATATGGAGAATGAAGTGGTATTGACCTCTTTTGAGCGTTCCGCTTTACGTCGGGCCAAAGAGCTGGCTCCAGGTATCCGTACCGGGCTGATTATTGATGCTCGTCCGGATGATCTGGCAAAGCAGTTGGAAGGGCTGCAATGCTCTTTTCTATCCATGGGCTACCCGCGTTTGGACCGAAAGCTGATGAAAGACTTGACCGGACGCGGTATCACTGTCATGGCGTGGACAGTGGATGACCGTAGCATTATGCGAAGATTGGCCTCATTACATCCTGAATTGATGATTTGTACCAATTGGCCGGATCGCTGGGAGCAGGTTTTTTTGCATTCCAAGCACCGGATGTGGCACTATATACGTAATCTATTTATTAAATAATTGGACTATATACGCGGGAAGGGTGACGGTCGTAATGAACGTAGAAATTCGTAATGTCTACTGTGTCGGGCGCAATTATAAGCTGCATGCCGAGGAACTGGGAAATGAGGTTCCTACAGAACCGATGATTTTTTTAAAGCCTTCCCATGCGGTAGTACCGCTGGATGGTGCAACACTGGAGCTTCCTAAAGATCAAGGAGACATTCATTATGAGACAGAGCTGGTCGTGGCGGTAGGCCGTAATTACGAACCGGGTATGTCTGCGGAAACGATTCTGAGTGCATTTGCCTTTGGTATTGATTTTACCCTGCGTGATGTACAAAGCGTTCTCAAGAAAAAGGGTCACCCATGGACGGCGGCTAAAGGTTTCAAATTTTCTGCTCCCGTTACACCGTTCTTGCCTTTAGAGAAACTGGACACGCTGGAGCAGCAGGATTTTTCATTGCTCAAAAATGGGCAGGAAGTACAGCGTGGCCATATCAAGGATATGATTTTTTCCATCGAGCATATCATTGATTACATAGCGACCCATTATGGACTGGGTGAAGGCGATATTATTTTTACAGGCACTCCGGCAGGTGTAGGGCCTGCAACGAGTGGAGATCGCTTCGAGCTATTTTGGGGAACTGACCATCAAGGAAGCTGCACAATTGGTTAAGTTAATTCGTGTGATTGCATCAATTAAGTTGGTTAAAAAGGGAGTTCTCTTGGTAGTTGGGCAGTATGGGGGGATTTCCGCAGGCAAGAATGTAAGGGCCGTGTCCTGTGCCATAGCATGGGACACGGTTTTTATATAAGTGTAGAGCGTTGTACAATAAATTACGAACTGAAAAATGAAAAACGAGAGATTCATTTCAAAGTGGGGGTATATCATGGATTGGATCATCGGATTGCTTGGCGCTGCAGTAGTGGCGGGAGCTGCTTTTTATAAAAAATCCTTAACCTTATCGGGCTTTGCGGCGGCTGTGCTGATGGGAACCGTGTATTATGGTGCAGGTAACCTGTTTTGGTTCGGGACCTTGCTCCTGTTCTTCATTACATCGACCTTGCTGTCGAGGTTCAAAAAGGAGCGCAAGGCAGAGCTTGAAAAATCGTATGCCAAAACCGGAAATCGGGATGCTGGTCAGGTATGGGCCAACGGGGGATTAGGTATGCTGTTATGCTTGTGCTATGCGATCTGGCCTCATGTTGCCTGGCAGTTGGCTTTTGTTGGCGTCATGGCTACAGTCACGTCGGATACGTGGGCAACGGAATTTGGCAGCCTGAGCCGCAAGCCGCCTCGCTCGATACTGAATGGCAAGGTGCTGGCACCCGGAACCTCGGGAGGTGTATCTGTTCTGGGGACAGCTGCGGCCTTGGCTGGGGGAGTTCTGATTGGAATAGGCGCATGGGTCTTTGGACACGCCATAGGAATGCCAGGCTTGCCGCTATGGCTGTGGGCACTGATCGGGGGAATATCTGGTAGTGCGGGGGCCTTCGCCGATTCCTATCTCGGTGCTACGGTGCAAATGATGCGTTCCTGCACGGTTTGCGGCCGGGAAGTAGAGGTAGACTCGCACTGTGGACAACCGACGGTCTATGTGCGGGGCTGGCGTTGGATGAGCAATGATAGAGTGAATAGCATCAGTTCGATTTTCGGGGGGCTGGTCGCTCTGGCAGGCATTCTGTTTATACTCTAGTACAGGGAGGTGCGAAGATGGGCGGTATACATGGAGATAAATATGAGGCCATTTTGGACGCCGCTTACACAGTCTTCGGCACCAAAGGCTTTTATGAAAGCAAGATTTCCGAGATTGCAGAACAGGCGGGTGTCGCCAAAGGCACGGTATATTTGTACTTCAAAAGCAAAGAACAGCTGTTTACAGCGGTCACGCGCAGAGATTGCGAGCAATACCTGGCTGAAATGCAGGGCGCATTGGCTAACCGCGCTTTGGAGGAGGGACTGCTGCGAATGGCAAATCTGCACTTACATTACTACTACAAGCGCAAGCAGCATACCAAGTTGTTTTTTATGACCCCGAACAATGACCCTGATTTAATGGAGTTTATGCGCGGATTTATTCAGGATTATACCGATATGGTCAAAAACAAACTGGCTTTGGAGGGTGTGCAGCAGCCTGAGCTTCATGCGAAGGCTTTCATTGGCATGATGGAGCGCCTCAAAATGGACATTTTACTGGATAAAGATTTCTGTGAATGCGATGTGGATCAGACGGCTGAATTTGCGACTAACTTGTTTATGTACGGCTGTGAAGCCGGCAGCGGGATACACAGATCGTGATATTGTAAAGCTAGAAACCGTACTGACTTCGTTCAGATCACGGTTTTTTTAATCATTTGGTGTGACTGTGTTAAAATAAACAAGATGCATCACAAAATAGGGGAAGAGTAGGGAATCCGTATGAATATTATGACCGTTGAACATATAACGAAAAGCTATGGCGAAAAAATGCTGTTTGAGGATGCTTCCTTTGGCATGGATGAGCGTGACAAAATAGGAGTGGTCGGTGTGAACGGCACTGGGAAATCGACGTTTTTACGCGTGATTTCCGGCTTGGAGCCACCGGATGATGGCAATATTGCGGTCAACAACGGTGTACGCATTCAATATTTGGCGCAAAATCCGGAGTTTGACCCCGAGGTGAAGGTACTCCAACATATTTTCCACGGCAACCAGCCGGAAATGAAGGCGGTGCGCGAATATACGGAAACGATGGAGATGCTGGAGCTGAATCCGGGCAGCGAGGAGCTTCAAAACCGCCTGTTGCGGGCAAGCCAGCAAATGGATACGCTCCAGGCATGGCAGTTGGAGAGTGAGGCCAAAAACATACTGACCCGGCTGGGTATTACGCAGTTTGAGGCACGTATGGGAGTGCTCTCTGGTGGACAGCGTAAACGTGTTGCTTTGGCAGCAGCTTTGATCCAGCCCTGTGAGCTACTCATTCTGGATGAGCCTACCAACCATATTGATAATGAGTCGGTTGAATGGTTGGAGCAGTATTTGCAGAAAAGACGCGGCGCGTTGCTGATGATTACGCATGATCGCTATTTTCTGGATAGAGTGGCAACTGTCATGCTGGAGCTGGATCATGGTCGACTTTTCCGCTATGAGGCCAACTATACCCATTTTCTGGAGCTAAAGGCGGAACGCGAGGAACGGGAAGCATCTTCGGAGCAAAAACGGCAAAACCTGTTGCGCAATGAGCTAGCCTGGATTCGCCGGGGGGCAAAAGCCCGTTCGACCAAGCAGAAAGCGCGTATTGAACGATTTGAACAGCTTAAGGATCAGCAGCCGGAAGCCCGTTCCGGGTCTGTAGACATGTCGGTAGCCTCGACGCGTCTCGGTAAAAAAATACTGGAGCTGGATCACCTGTCCAAATCGGTAGGTTCCCGTAAGCTGATTCAGGATTTGAGCTATATCGCTGTGCCCGGTGACCGGGTCGGGATTGTGGGTCCCAATGGTAGCGGAAAATCGACTCTGCTCCAAATGATTGCACAGCGCGTAGAACCGGATTCAGGCAGTGTGATTGTGGGACCGACCGTGAAGCTCGGTTATTTTACCCAGGAGCATCAGGAAATGAACGAATCGCTGCGTGTCATCGAATACATTAAGGAAGAAGCCGAAGTGATCCGGACAGCAGATGGTTCGGCTATTACAGCCGCGCAAATGCTGGAGCGTTTTCTGTTTGCGCCAAGCTCGCAATGGACGGTCATTTCCCGGTTATCAGGGGGCGAGAAACGGCGCTTGTACCTGCTTCGTGTGCTGATGTCCGCACCGAATGTACTGTTACTGGATGAACCAACGAATGATCTGGATATTCAGACTCTATCCGTGCTGGAAGACTATCTGGATGAATTTCCGGGTGTTGTTTTTATCGTTTCCCATGACCGGTATTTCCTGGACCGGACAGTAGACAAGGTACTGGCATTCGAAGGAGAAGGACAGGTACGTGTGCATGTGGGCGATTACAGCGAGTATGCAGAATGGATCAGTAAAAATGCTCAATCCGCTTCGAATCCGCCTGTCCCCGCGGGTACTTCTTTTGCTCAGTCTTCCACGTCTAAGTCTGCGGATGCTTCGGATTCAGTTAAGGAGACTAGCAAAACCAGGCTTAAATTCACCTTTAAGGAACAGCGGGAATATGAGCAAATTGACGAATTGATCGAACAGGCTGAGGAGAAGTTGGCTAGCATCCAGCGACAGATGGAAGAGTCTTTCAATGATTCCGCACGACTACAAGAGCTTATGGCTGAGCAAACAAAGGCCGAACAGCATTTGGAGCATCAAATGGAGCGCTGGACCTATCTGAACGAGCTGGCCGAGCAAATTGAACAAAGCAAATCTTAAAATACGAAACAAGTATATTGCGTGAATCGTTTTTCCGTCGTTACTTAAACAAGCAAGTCTCCGTTAAGCACTGGAGGCTTGCTTTTTCGTATTTATTCCAGTACATCGGTCGTGGAAACAACTCATGTCCTGACTTGGAAACTCGAAGCTACCTATCATTATGCAAATGTATTGAATGAATTAATTAATATGTTTTTCGTATTAATAATCAGTTTATTATATATTTCTAATATTAAAATTTGCTTGCTATAATCAAATTTATATGGAAGGGAGGCATTCAAAATGGAATATCGTAAACTTGGAAAAAGCGGCTTGAGGGTAAGCGAGATAGCATTGGGGAACTGGATAACCCACGGTGCACAAGTGGATGACACCACGGCGAAAGCATGTGTCCATGCTGCATTAGATTCAGGAATCACAACGTTTGATACCGCTGATGTTTATTCAGAAACGATGGCGGAAACGGTTTTAGGTCATTCTTTAAAGGGAATACGACGTGAAAGTATTGAACTATGCACAAAGGTTTTTCATCCAACAGGTACCGGACAGAATGATAAAGGGCTATCCCGCAAGCACATTATGGAGGCCTGCCATGCTTCTCTTCGACGCTTGCAGACGGATTATATTGATGTTTATTATGCACATCGTTTTGATCCAACCGTATCACTAGAAGAGACATTTTTGGCATTATCCGATTTGGTTCGTCAGGGGAAGGTTTTGTATGTAGGGGTGAGCGAGTGGACAGCAGACCAGATAAAGCAAGGAGCGGATTTAGCGAGAGAACTAAAGGTCCCCTTCGTGGCAAGTCAACCCCAATATTCCATGCTCTGGCGTATTATTGAAGCTGAAGTGATTCCCGCTTGTGAGCAGGAAGGAATTGGACAGGTCGTTTGGTCACCTCTGGCACAGGGTATTCTTTCTGGGAAATATGCAGTAGACAAGCCGCTTCCCGAGGGTTCACGTGCTTCTACGACAGCAGGTTCACCATTTTTCGAACGCTTGGCCGGGCAATGGTTACGTAAAGAGGTCCTTCAGGCAGTGGAGCTGATCCGGCCGATTGCACAGGAAAATGGTTTGACGCTACCACAGCTTGCAGTAGCATGGGTTTTACAAAACCCGCAAGTGTCCTCAGCTATTATCGGTGCTTCCAAGCCAGAGCAGGTAAAGGAGAATGTAAAAGCTGCGGGTGTCCGTCTCGAAGGGGAGATTATGAGACAAATTGACAGTATTTTAAACGGCGTTGTTGAACTTGATCCGAGTAAAACGGGTTAAGATTAGGCGCTGATGGTAGTTTACATGCCTAATTGCTCACTACAAGCTGTTTCTTCAACCACCTCCAGAAAACGAGTCAGAACAGCGTCATTCGCATCTGTTTTCCATGCAGCGTAAAGTGGGACGGACGGAGAATCTTCGCGAAAAGAACGAAATACGACATCACTGCGTTGGAAAACAGAAACGGAAGAGGGAACAATGGATATGCCTATACCAGCAGCTACCAAGTTAACGATTGTATACATTTGAACGGCTTCCTGTACGATTTGGGGCTGGAAGCCGTGTTGTCTGCAAAAGTCTAATATGAGGTCATGAAAAGACGCTCCCATATGAGGTGGAGACAAGATAAAAGATTCTTCCGCTAAAGAACGTAAAGACAAGGTTAAGTGGTGGGCTAGCGGGTGTGTTGCGGGAAGTACGGCGATGAGTGATTCGTTGGTGTAGAGTTGAGAGGTGATATGTATAGATGGATCTGCCCAGCGCAGGAAGCCCACATGAACTTTGCCGTCGTGTATGGCTTTCAGTTGTTGGGCAGATGTCATTTCAAACAACGTAAGCTTCACGTCTGGAAAACGCTCCCGGAATTTCTTTAAGGCGTTAACCATCAGACTGCCAGATGCCGAATCAACAAAAGCGATGGATAAATGTCCGAATTTTCCCTGACTTGCAAGCTGTGTCATTTTAATGGATTTTTCCAATTGAGAAACCATGTTTCTGGATTCTTCTAAAAAGATGGCTCCTGCGGACGTAAGTCGAACTTGCCTTTTGGTTCGTTCCAAAAGTTTCACGCCAAGCTCTTCCTCAAGGCTTTGGATTTGTTGGCTCAAGGGGGGCTGGGTGATATTCAGTTTTTTTGCAGCACGATTAAAATGTAGTTCTTCTGCGACTGCGATAAAGTAACGTAGTTTCTTCAGATCCATAGTTGTGATTTCCTTTCGCCAAGCCTTCGCCGACCTATTCTCAGTGGAACAGGTCGGTCGTCATTGTTCGGATTAAACCGTCACATAAGCGGCAAGCAGACGAGCAGTGTTCACCACAGCCTGCTTGTGCGTACGCTCCATCGCATGGGAGGCGTGTACGCCAGGGCCGATCAGCGCAGCACGGATATTGTTACCTGCTTTCAGCGCAGCCGAAGCGTCAGAACCATAGTGCGGATAAATATCAACCTCATACGGGATATTCAGCTCCTTGGCCAGCTCAATCAGACGAGTCGTCATGTCATAATCATAAGGTCCGGAAGAATCCTTGGCACAAATGGATACATCCGTCTCCTTGCAGCTCAGATCCTCGCCTATGCAACCCATATCGACGGCAATCATCTCGCTGACCCCTTCAGGGATGTAAGCAGCTCCGTGACCGACTTCCTCATAGTTGGAGATGAGCAGCTTAACAGTATGACGGGGCTTCCAGTTTTCGCGTACAGCGGATTCCAATAAACCAAACAGCGCAGCTACGCTAGCTTTATCATCCAGATGCCGCGACTTGATAAAGCCGCTGGGTGTCACGACCGGACGGGCGTCAAACGAAATAAAATCGCCTACCGCAATGCCGAGCTGGAGCACATCTTCTTTGGACTCGACAAGCTCGTCGATCCGCACCTCCATATGGCTTTCCTTGCGTTCAAAGCTGCGTGCATCATCATAGACATGCACAGACGGATGGCTCGACAAAATCGTGCCTGTATACGTTTGTCTGCTTCTGGTATGAATAAGGCAGTATTCGTTCTCGATGCTGTTCATCATGAAACCGCCGACAGATGTCAGCCGCAAGGTGCCGTGACTGGTAATCGAGCGTATCATTGCGCCTAATGTATCCACATGCGCGCTCAGCGCAACTGTACGGTCTTTTTCATGGCCCTCCAGGGTCAAGATGGCACCGCCTTTGGCGTTCCATTCTATGGGCATCCCAAGGCTTGCGGCTTCCTTACGGATCAGTTCCATCACATGATGTGTGTAACCGCTGGGACTGGGGGTGTTCAATAGTTGATTCAGAAAGGTCATTATATAATTCTCATTCAGGTGAATCATCATGTTGTTGCTCCTCCTCATTTGGACAACCGGTCAGGGTCAGAGAACGTTTGCTCTGTAACCTTGTCGGATGTAGACACCGCGCTGGACGAACCCGTCGTGCCATAGGCCGTATCCGCATATGCTTCCACAACGGGTGTGTGCTCTTCTTGCAGTGTATGAAGCTGGGTGGTCAGACGTTTGATTTCTCTCTGAAGCTTATATTGACGGAAAATACCGAAGGAACCGACGATAAGCCCTCCAAGAAGAGTGCAGCCGAGAATAAGTAAAATCAAAGGAACGTTGACCGTACGAAATAGTAGATTTACTTGGACCGATTTCACGTTAATGACAGCGAATACAGCCGTTAACAAAGCAATAACAAGAGCTGCAATCAAAGACCATTGTGTTTTCAAAATGCCACCTCCTTCCGCTACATTATAAAATCCCTTGCCCGTCATGGACAAGGGATTTATCCGAGCATCGTTTCAATGCCAGATTCTAATCGTGTATGGTTTTACTTTCCGGCGGTCAGCTTTTCCATTTCCGTAATAACTTCCTCGAATACGCTCATTGCTTCGCGAATCGGTTGCGGAGAGGACATATCCACGCCGGCCTTCTTCAAAATATTAATCGAATAATCGCTACCGCCGCTCTTCAGGAATCCTAAATAACGGTCAACGGCTGGCTGGCCTTCTTCCAGAATCTGTTTCGAGAAGCTGGTTGCCGCAGAGAAGCCGGTAGCATATTTGTAGACATAAAAGCTGTTATAAAAATGGGGGATACGCGCCCATTCCATTTCAATGTCTTTGTCTACTTTCATGCCAGAGCCGTGATATTTCACATTCAGATCATAATAAATCTCTGATAGAAGCTGCGGTGTAAGGGACTCTCCCTGTTCTGCCCGCTCATGTACGATTTTCTCAAACTCCGCAAACATCGTTTGACGGAATACCGTCGTGCGGAATTGGTCTGCATAGTAGGTAAGGAGGTACATTTTCTCTTTTGGATCGGTGGACTTTTTCAGCAAGTAGTCCATCAGCAACGCTTCATTCGTTGTCGATGCTACTTCAGCCAGGAAAATGGTGTACTGGGCATCCCGATACTTCAACGCATTATCCGAGTAATACGAATGCAGCGCGTGTCCCATCTCATGAGCGAGTGTAAACATGCTGTTCAGGTTATCTTTATGGTTCAGCAGCACATAAGGGTGAGTGCCGTAAGCACCCCAGCTATATGCACCTGTACGTTTATTTTCATTTTCGTACACATCAATCCAGCGATCATCGTAGCCTTTTTGCAACGAAGCCAGGTAGTCCTTGCCCAGCGGCTTTAGACCTTCCTTCGTTTGCTTTTTAGCATCTTCAAACGAAATGTCGAGCTTGTATTCGTCCACAAGCGGAGCGAACAGGTCATACATATGAAGCTCATCCACACCCAGCAGCTTTTTACGCAGCTTGATATAACGGTGCAGCAAAGGCAAGCTTTCGTGAATGGTGTCAATCAGATTGGTATACACTTCTTTTGGGATATTGTCACCGTATAACGACATTTCCAGTACAGAAGGGTATTTGCGAATATTAGAATAAAAAACATTTTTGTTCACATTGGCACTCAGTGTGGAAGCAATCGTATTTTTATTTTTGGCATACGTATCATAGACCGCTTTAAAAGCACGCTCACGAACTTCCCGGTGCGGACTTTCGAGAAATTGAATATAGCTGCCATGTGTTAGCTCAACCTCTTTGCCGTTTTCATCCTTGATTTTAGGGAATTTCATATCGGCATTGTTCAGCATACCGAAAATGGTTTGCGGTGCTTGAGCCAGGTTACCGACCTGTGCGAGCAGGGCTTCTTCCGACTTACCCAAAATATGCGCTTTCTCCCGTTTCATTTCCTGGAGCGTAAAGCGATAATCTGCCAGCTTCGGATCTTCAATCAAGGCATCGAGCTGATTGTCGGGCAGCGCCAAAATTTCAGGTGTCACGAAAGACAGGGCTTCACTGACCTCAACGCCTAATTTTTTGGCTTTTTGCGAAAGGCCCTGATATGTAGGTTCAGCGGTATCCTCGTCATGATGTAGATGGGCGTACACGTATACGCGCTCGGTTTTGAGCGATAGTTCATCTTCCAGCTTAAAGCAATTGACAATCACTTCGGCTGAATTCAGCTTGCCCTGGAATTGTGCAGCCTTTTTGGCTAGTTGTTTAACTTCTTCGTACTCTTGATCCCATGCTTTGCGGTCTGGAAACAGATCTTCTAGCTTCCAGGTATTTTCCGCAGGCGCATCTGCGCGTTTTACGATTTCACTCATGGAGAGCCTCCTCTGATCGAACGAAATGTGGGGTGGGGCTGCGGCGGTACGGGGCGGCTGCCAAAACGAAGAAACCGCCACGCTGACCGTGAGCAGCAGAGCAAGAGGTTTTGTGGCATGCATGTAACGGCATATCCTCCTTATACCATGGCTTGTTATGCCATAGTATGACCTCCTGCGCCCAAAAGTATAATTTTCTTTACCTTGGGTCGGAACCTATATTTAATAAGCTGTATACAATAAGATAAAAGGCAAAGCAAACCATGATTACGGCAGTGAGGGCCATCCACTTTTTGAGAGGAGCCGGTAACGTATCACGTTTCATGATCAGCACTCCGCCCAGCGTAAAGGCCAGAATAATGAAGATGAGAAAGCTATTGGATACCATGAATGCGCTATACCTGTTTGAAAGCGTTCATGATCTGCTGCCACTCTTCCTCGTTATCTTGAAAGGACTGCTTGGGAAACCGATTTTGAGCCCAATGCATCAGCGCCGGACGGCTCAAAAACGTGTGGGCTTCTTCGCCCCAGTCATCGGATATTTCCCGTAGAACGATGTAACGGCCCTGCACCTCGACAGTCATCATGTTCCAATTGTCTTTTTTGTATATTTCGTGTTTTTTCATCATATGCATGTCTCCGATTTTAAAGATGTTTTGGTTCATGATACCGCAGTTTCCGCCGCAAAAGCAAATCATTCCAGCCTGCAAAAGCCCTCAAAACATCAATTGCATTGTGAAAAAGCATGAAGTATAATATGGATATTCGCCATAGATGGCGGTATTTTTAGGAGGTTGTTCACTTGAAAGGTACAGTAAAATGGTTTAACGCAGAAAAAGGTTATGGCTTCATCCAAGTGGATGGTGGCGAGGACGTATTCGTACATTTCTCCGCAATCCAAGGCGACGGCTTTAAGACTTTGGAAGAAGGTCAAGCGGTTGAATTCGAAATCACTGAAGGTAACCGTGGACCCCAAGCAGCTAACGTAAATAAACTGTAAGTGTAACTGAATTGTAAGAAATGTTCCGTTTATGCGGATGTCTTATATATTACGGTTAAACGATGAATTGAGAGCGCAGTTCCTTAAAATTTAAGGGACTGCGCTTTTTTGCGTAAAAAAGTTTATGATATGAGAAAGCTGAACTGGAATAGGGTATTATACCGTAATGGAAACAAAACATTCGTTATTATTGAAGGAGTTGATAAGATGAGCGCAGCAGAGGCGAGTCGTAAACCTTCTTTGACCGAAGGTCCAATTGCCAAAACACTGTTTTTATTCTCCTTGCCGATGCTGTTCGGAAACGTGATACAGTCGCTGAATGGAACGATCAATTCGATCTGGGTCGGCAAGTTTCTGGGCGAGGCTGCATTGACCGCCGCTTCCAACGGAAACATTATTATGTTTTTTCTCATCAGCGCCATCTTTGGTGTCACCATGGCTGCCACTATCATGATCGGACAGAAGATTGGTGCGGGAGATGTCGCTGAAACCAAGCGTATAGTAGGCACAAGTGCAGTCTTTTTTCTTGTACTTGCTCTGGCTGTGGGCATTATTGGATTTTTTGGATCTCCCTGGATTCTTCGTGTGCTGAACACACCTGCTGAATCTGTGGATATGGCAATCACATATACGCGTATTATTTTTGCGGGCATGCCTTTTTTGTACGGTTATAACTATATTATGACCATGATGAGAGGGGCGGGGGATTCCAAAACACCATTTTACTTTCTACTCGTTTCTGTCGTACTGGATGTGCTGCTCAACCCGCTGTTAATATTTGGATGGGGACCTATACCCGCGATGGGCATCGGGGGTTCCGCAGCGGCTACACTGATCGCTCAAGGGGTCAGCTTTGTGCTGATTCTCATTTATCTTTACCGTGTAAAATGCTTTTTGCGTATTACATCTTCAGAGCTTCATTTGCTGAGATTCGATTGGGAAATTATTGGGACCTTAATCCGTAAGGGAGTGCCTATGGGTCTGCAAATGATTGCTGTCTCCTCCAGTGCAATTGCGTTGATGAACTTGATTAACGGATACGGGACAGTGGCGGCTGCGGCTTATACTGCAGCAAATAACTTGTCCAGCTATGTGCAGATGCCAGCCATGGCGCTGGGTGCTGCTGTGTCTTCCTTTGCGGCACAAAATATCGGGGCTGGGCGTTGGGATCGAGTGCGCAAGATCACATGGATTGGAATTGTGTACAATTTTGTACTGACTGGTGGATTAGTAGTATTGATTTACATCTTCAACCGGGAGGCCTTGCTGATGTTCCTTCCTTCTAGCGGCGGCGTTTTGGAACTGGGGATGCGGATTAATCTGATTACGTTGTGGTCTTTTGTCATATTCGGTATTACAAATGTCATTACAGGGGTTGTGCGATCTACGGGTTCCGTAGTCGTGCCACTTTTAATTACCATCATTTCATTATGGGGCATTCGTATTCCTCTGGCCTATGCGTTCGTCGATGAATATGGTCTGGATGCTGTATGGTGGAGCTTTCCTGTCGGTTTTGCCATCTCAGCAGTGGCGGTCATTTTCTATTATGCTTTTGGAAAATGGAAGCAGGCCAGCATGGGGGATGCCTTTCAAGGCTTGAAGCCCGTAGAGGATGAGGGATAGGCAGGGCTTTTAACCTATTTTGAATCAGGGTAAATTTTGTTTAATTTCAATTTTTGTGCATTTGATCATGACAGGTATAAAGATTTTTTTTGAAAATGGCTCATTTTTCTTAAATATTAAAGAAAAAGTGAGGTTGTTCATTTGTGCTAAAAGGACGATCATATTATAATGAGTATGGTTTGGATAGGTATAATTACGTAGACAACAATGTGGAGGCACCGTCATTTGAGTTATGTTGAGCAAGGACGTTATCAAGTTCCGAGAGGCCCCATAGGTCTAATGAGCCGAATGTACAAGCACATTCTCCCTGAAACGAAGCAGGAATTGGGAAATTGGAAACACAAGGCTAAACAGATTCCGGATCCCGAGCTGAGAAGTCAGGCACTTGCAAGCATAGCAGAAAAGACGTTTCACTGTGTAGGCGGGGCGGTTTATGCCGCAGGGAATATGTCTGCCCGGCAGACGTTAATTCCGCTTATTGTGGCGTACCAGACGATTAGCGATTATCTGGACAACCTGTGTGATCGCAGCACGTCCATGGACCCGGATGATTTCAGGCTGTTGCATCAGTCTATGCTGGATGCGGTCAACCCGGCAGCCAAGCCAGTGAATTATTACGCTTTGCGTCGTGAGCAGGAGGATGGCGGTTATTTGACCGGGCTGGTGACAACCTGTCAGTCTTGTGTAAGCAGGCTTCCGGGCTATGAGGCGGCAATGCCTTACGTTCAGGATCTGGCGGGATTATACACGGATTTGCAAGTTTACAAGCACATTAAACCCGAATTGCGCGAACAAGCGCTATTGGATTGGTGGTCGGTTCATAAGGGCCGTACACCGGAGCTGCGCTGGAACGAATTTGCGGCGGCTACCGGTTCAACCCTGGGGGTCTTTATGCTGTTTCTTGCTGCCAGCGACCGGCATCTCACGGATGCGGGGGCTGCCTCAATACATGCATCGTATTTTCCACATGTGTGCAGTCTTCATATTTTGCTGGATTATCTAATCGATCAAGACGAAGACCGGAAGGGCGGAGATCTTAACTTCTGCAATTACTATGAAGATGCCGACATGATGCTGGACCGGATCGCCTACGTTGTGAATCGGGCGCGGGTTGATATTGCAGATGTCCCTGCCAGCTCCTTTCACCGGATGATTATCGAGGGATTGCTGGCGTTATATTTATCCGACCCCAAAGTTAGCGAGCAGCAGGAAGTGCGCGCGGTTTCGAAACGTTTAATGAAAAACAGTCCGCTCATGCGTTTGTTTTTCTTATTAAACAGTCGATGGATAAGAAGGCTTTTATGAACATTTTGAGGAGGTCATAAATCATGACAGCAGTTAAGAAAATCGCAGTATTAACGAGTGGTGGAGATTCACAGGGGATGAACGCCGCAGTTCGCGCCGTTGTGCGCAGCGGCTTGTATTTTGGACTTGAAGTATTCGGGGTTCAGCGCGGATATCAGGGCCTGCTGAATGATGATATTTTCCCGATGGATTTGAGAAGTGTCGGAGATATTATCCAACGTGGGGGTACAGTACTTCAATCTGCAAGATGCAAGGAATTTACGACTGAAGAAGGGCAGAAAAAAGGCGCACAAATTTTGCGTAACCGCGGAATTGATGGCGTAGTCGTGATCGGTGGCGACGGTTCCTATCAAGGGGCTAACAAACTGACCAAGCAAGGAATTAAAACCATGTGTCTTCCGGGTACGATTGACAATGACATTTCCTTCACCGACTATACGATTGGTTTTGATACGGCGGTTAGTATCGTAGTGGACGCCATCAACAAACTGCGTGATACGATGTCATCCCACGAACGTTCTTCTATCGTAGAAGTTATGGGACGTCATTGCGGCGATATTGCTTTGCATGCAGGTCTGGCATCCGGCGCAGAAACGATTTTGGTGCCCGAAGTAGAGTTTGATCTGAATGAAGTATCTGATCGGATGAAGCAAAACTTTAAGCACGGCAAACGCCACAGTATCATTATCGTTGCTGAAGGCGCAGGCAAAGGTGAAACCGTAGCACAGGTAATCCAGGAAAACTGTCCGGATTATGAGCCGCGTGTAACGGTGCTTGGACACATTCAACGTGGAGGCACACCAACCGCATTTGACCGTAATCTGGCAAGCCGTTTGGGTGACTTTGCTGTTCGTCAATTGATTGAGGGTATATCGGACAAGGCTTGCGGAACGATTGATGGCAAGCTGGTAGCCACTGATATTGACAAGGTCGTAAATACGAAAAAAGAATTCAACATGGAGCTTTACGAGCTGGCTTTGCGCTTGTCCCAGTAATGAATAGCCGTTTTATGTAACAAATTGATTCACATCTAGGAATTCTTAAACTCATGCGGATGACCCCAGTCATCCGCTTATTTTTTAACATGAGGATTTTGCAAAAATCCAAGAAGCGACCTGTAATTGGAGCGCTGGAATCAAATTTTTCAAAATCCTGACATTTAAAGCAGATCTGGAGGAAATAAACCATGTATTTGTTCAAAATCGAAGTGGACAGCTCGGAAGGAGCCTTAACTGTTATTCTCGTTGCGGAAAATGAGGAGCAGGCATTTCAGGCTGTGGATCAGCATGTGGAGAGACATTTTCTGTATCCTCCGAAACTGAACGAAGTAGCTATTGTGGAGAAAAAAAGAATAACTTCGGGTACTGCCTATGTCATGGAAACACGCTGATACACGCAAAGGCTAAACAGCCTCTGCGTGTCGTTTTTTTTCGGTAAAACGTCGTTGTACAACCAGCAGGCGGAAGAGAAGTGCCACTGCTCCCGCAGCCAAACCTGTAATCAAGCCAATCCAGTAGCCGTAGGGACCAAATGATGTCCAACGTGCGATCATATATCCTACAGGAAGTCCGATAACCCAATAGGCCAGGAACGTAATCAGAAAGGCCGAATTTACATCCTTATATCCACGCAGTGCTCCTTGAGTAGGTGTAGCGATAGCGTCGGATATTTGAAAGAAAATCGCATAGAGCAGGAAATGTTGCGCTAACAGAATAACCTGTGGATCGGTGGAGTACAGCCTTGCGACCTGTTCGCCCCAGATCACAAGCACAACAGCCGTGATCAATGACAGACCAATCGCACTGCTGATCCCCATTACGCTGTATATTTTTGCATCCCGCGATCGTCCTGCCCCTGCCTCATACCCAACCAGAATTGTGAGCGCCATACAAATACTGAGTGGAATCATATACAGCGTGGTCGCAAAGTTCATAGCGGCCTGATGAGCCGCAATTGTTGCAGTATTATAACTGCTCATGAAGAGGGTAACAGCTGCGAAGACAGCGGTCTCGAAAAAAATCGCAAAGCCGATGGGTACGCCGATTTTGATAAGCTCTTTCCAAGCGCTAGCAGCGATGCCGTATATCTTGCTGAAAACCCCGTATTCGGCAAATATCTTTCCCCGATGTGTGGTCATGCCAGCGACAAGCATAACAATCCAGTACGTGGCGGCAGTTGCTACTCCGGAGCCCACACCCCCCAGACGGGGAAAACCCCAGTTTCCATAAATAAGTAAGTAATTCAACAAGACATTGATAGGCAACGACATCAGCGTGATGGTCATTGTAAACCGAGTTTGTCCCAGCGCATCCATAAAGCTCCGAAGGACCGTATAGGCAAAGAGCGGGGCAATGCCGAAGGCCATCGCACAAAGGTAGTACAAGGCCACATTATGAACCCTCAACTCCAGATTCATTCCGTGAAGAATGGGCTTAACGAGAAAAATACCTGCAATCAGAACAATCATGGATAGAGTGAGTGAGAGCCACAGCGCCTGAATGACATAGTAAGAAACCTTGTCCTTGCGCTGTGCTCCAACCAATTGGGATACAATAGGGGTGATGGCCATAAGTATTCCGTTGAGGCCTGTTTGTACAGGGACCCACAGACTCACTCCGATAGCTACACCAGCCAAATCGGCAGAAGAAAAGTGTCCCGACATATTAGTATCAAAAAAAGTCATCGCGGATAGTGCAAGCTGTGTTACCAGAATAGGAAGCAAAATGTTAAAAAGCTGCTTCCATTTTTGGCTGTTAGTTAGCGTCAAATGCATGTTTATGTCCTCACTTACTTGGAAGTTATCAATCGTATATATCATAACGTGTCAAGTATTTATTGTAAGGGATGTAGCAGTATTTGAACAGCAACAAAAAAGACTGCACCCATGATCAAACGAATGGGGCAGCCTTGGAAACCTTTAAATGATTTGGTGTATTGTGTAGAAATAATGATAAAACCGGGATACATGGATTATTTGTACGTTACTCCGCTAGTATAGCGGTTTGTAGCATTCCAGAGTAAATATTCGTCAACCTTCATATCCTTGAGCGCTCGAATTTGATCCTCGACCTGGGTTTTACCATACTTGGCATAATGACCGCTTCCCAGCCAGCTTGCGGTAAAATCCTGAATCCATGGACGAATGATTGGTTTCAGCTTGCCTGTCGGGTCAAGCTTTTTGTGCGTATCTGCCATCGAGCCTTTAATGGTCTGGTACGGATTTTTGTCAGGGTCTTTTACACCGAACCAGCCTGTTGTATAGTGGCTTGGATAAACCATAGGAGAAATGACATCCACGTTTTCTGAAATTTTGGCGAAATCCTGTCCGATTCCTTCCGCAGCAGGAACGGATGCGGCATACCCGAAAATATCTACCGATACCCGCACACCCAGTGGAGCAAGCTCTTTACGGGCATATTGCACGAACTCAGCGACCGCATCCACACGTGATTGATCGGATTTGGTATATTTCAGCTTGTCCGCTCTTTTTTCAAAGCCTTCAGGGAAACGTACATAATCAAACTGAATTTCCTTGAAGCCCAGCTTTGCCGCCTCCTTGGCGATAGCAATATTATAATCCCAAACCTCTTTATTATAGGGATTGACGAACCCATCTCCCTTGCCGTTTTTCCAGACAGAGCCGTCAGGATTGCGGAAGGACATTTCGGGATTTTTGTTGGCTAATACCGTATCTTTAAATACTACAATACGGGCAATCGGGTACACGTTGTGCTTTTTCAATCGGTCCATCAAACCGGAAATATCCCGAATGAATTTTTGCGGCTTGCCCAATTTCAGCAGCTCGGGATTGGTCGTTGGATAAGTGATGTAACCTGCATCATCCTTAATATCAATAATCATGGAATTGAGCTCTGTTTTGTCGAGCAGTTCAAGCAGCTGGGTCATACGCGAACCGCCTGCACTATAAGCCGTAACATAGATGCCCTTGATAGCAGGAGTCGTCGGCTGTGGGTCAATTTTAACCGGAGGATTGGAGGCATCCACCTTCATATTACTGTGCTGAGCCTGAATCATCGCGCTGCTGATTGTCGTTGCCACCGTATCTTTTACATTTGGGGCGTTGGCTGAATGATCCCCGTTTCCGCCTATTCCCATTGCCAATAGCATAATTGCCCAAATCATATTCATTTCCTAACTCTCTCCCTTATGTAAGTCGCTTACCTGATTATACGTAAAGTTATGTATCGAAAAACAACACGGTTGTAACCAATACTGGAATCATCAGGCACAGTCTTACATGATTAACCCAACCCTTGTTCATTGAATCCGTAAAATGGCATAAATAATGCCGCTTTCTTCGCGGCTGCGCAATTGCGACCGGAAGAAGCGGCACTTGGTGGAGAGATTTAATGAAGATGTTTACTGAAGATACGTATTGTCCTGATGCTCACAAATACTGTACTGAATAATTTCGAGCGCATCCGTGGGCTTGAGAATGGCCATCCCGTCCCGAAGTACAATCATCGAGTTCAGCTCATTCTTTTTGAGAAACGGGAGCATTTCTGGATACCATCTCAAGACAATGTCGGACAGTTTTACCGTTTCCATTTCCACAAAAATCACCCTTTCCTGCTCGGAATCATTCCATAAGAATCATTCGGTACGAATCGGAAAAGCAAAGTGCCTGTGAAATAGCAGGTAAAGCTGGTCTTTATATAATATGGGAACAGCGCACGTATAGTGTACCACAGAAACTGCATTTTGACACTTGGGTTCGTGCTTATCTTCGGCGGAAAGAGCCCATAACCCCTACCGTTTCTACGATATTAACGAAAGCAGAAGGATCCACTTTCTTAATAATGCGTTTCAGTTCTGCCAGCTCGTAGCGTGTTGTAACTGTCATCAGCATATCCTTTTCGGTATGAGAAAATGCACCTTCAATTTTAATTTTACTTACTCCACGCGGCGTTGTCAGCATTCGGCTGAGCAGCTTCTCGGTATGCTCAGTGATGATGTAAACGGTTATTTTGGTGTGGCTCACATAAATCTGATCCAACACTTTGCCGGTCACGAAAATGGATAACATGGATGCAAGGGCAATGTTCCAGTCTTTATTCAGATATCCCGCTGCCAGAATAACCAGTCCATTCAAACCGACGAGCACAGTTCCGACAGGGAAATCGCGGTAACGGGTGACAATGGAGCCGATAATGTCAAAACCGCCAGTAGACCCCCCCACCCGAAAGGAGATCCCTGCTCCAACGCCAATCAGTACTCCACCAAAAACGGAGGCAAGCAGCGGATCTTTAACGAGAGGTTGCACCGGAATACAGGCCAAAATCCATGTTGTGGCGACAACAGACAAAATGCTCATACTAATAAATCGTTTGCCCAAAATAAACCAGCCAGCAATAAGCATCGGGATGTTCAGGACAAAATACATCACGCTGATATCGAATTTTGTAAAGTAGCCGATTAACATGGAAAGCCCTGCTACTCCGCCGCTCAACAGGTGGTGGGGCACGAGAAACAGATTAAAACCGCTTGCTATAGCAGCGGCTCCCAAAATGACAACAAAACAGTTTAACACTATTTTTAACAACGTTTTTTCACCTCATTTAAAATATACGGAAAGCAACTTGCTGGTATTCATGAATTGTTTTGTGCTATAATGCGATGTGGATATTCTTGAGTAGGGACCTTCTGTCCAGAGAAACACTTAAAATTTAAACTGTTTTAAAAAGGATAAATTCGTTTAAGATGTATCGGATAAGGTTACCCGAGTTTATACAGAAAGATGCAGTTATAGGCCTAAATAAACTGTTACTGTATTGGGAAAACCTATACAATAATATCGCTACTTAAGAATACAGACAACATTGTGGATTGTCCACCACATCCACCATTATGAAGGAGTTTGAATAAATTTGACGACATTTGCAGAATTTAATCTTGAACCGAAAGTACTTGAGGCGATTACAGAGCTAGGTTTTGAAGAAGCGACGCCGATTCAATCCCAATCCATTCCTCTTGCGTTGCAAGGAAGAGACATGATTGGCCAAGCCCAAACAGGTACAGGTAAAACCGCAGCTTTTGGTATTCCGTTGATCAGCAAAATCTCTAAAAACGACGACAAAATCAGAGCACTGATTATGGCTCCTACACGTGAGCTTGCCATTCAGGTTGCTGAAGAAATCGAAAAGCTGTCCCGCTTCAAAGGCCTTCGCACCCTGCCGATCTATGGCGGTCAAGATATCGTGCGCCAGATTCGCGCTTTGAAAAAGAAACCTCAAATTATCATTGGTACACCAGGTCGCTTGCTCGACCATATTAACCGCAAAACCATCAAGCTGGAAGACGTAAACACCGTCGTTTTGGATGAAGCGGATGAAATGTTGGATATGGGCTTTATGGAAGATATCCAATCCATTCTGAAGCAGGTTCCGGACGAGCGTCAAACGATGCTTTTCTCGGCTACGATGCCTCCTAATATCAAAAGACTGGCTGAACAATTCCTTAAAAACCCTGAGCATGTTTCAGTTATCCCTAAACAAGTTAGTGCTCCACTGATTGATCAGGCCTACATTGAAGTTCCTGAACGTCAAAAATTCGAAGCTTTGAGCCGTTTGATCGACATGGAATCTCCAGAACTCGCTATCGTATTTGGTCGCACCAAGCGTCGGGTAGACGAGCTTGCTGAAGCTCTGCAAAAACGTGGATATTCCGCAGACGGTTTGCATGGTGACTTGTCTCAGAACCAACGTGATGCTGTAATGCGCAAATTCCGCGACGGAAGCATTGACGTGCTCGTAGCAACTGATGTAGCTGCCCGTGGTTTGGACGTTTCCGGTGTATCTCACGTTGTGAACTTTGACCTTCCACAAGATCCAGAAAGCTATGTTCACCGTATTGGACGTACTGGACGTGCAGGTAAAGAAGGGGAAGCATGGTCTTTCGTAACGCCTCGTGAAATTGATCATCTGCATTTCATTGAGCGTGTAACTCGTCACCGAATTGCGCGTAAGCCGCTTCCAACCTTGGCTGAAGCTTTGGAAGGCAAACAACGCATCATCGCAGAACGTCTCCTGGAGGCTGTAGAAAGCGGTGAGCTGAACGAATACAAAGGTTTGGCTATTCAAATGCTGGAGCAGTATGACTCCGTACAACTTCTCTCCGCAGCTCTGAAGCTGATGACTGGCGAGAAAAGAGAAGCGTCTATTGAGCTGACTCCGGAAGATCCAATTCGTGCAAAACGTCGTAAACCGGATGTTCGTTCTGGCGGACGCAAGCCGTCTAACTACAGCGGACGCAGTAACGGTGGTTATAACTCCAACCGTACTGGCGGCAGTGGTAGTGGCAGCAAAGGCGGATATGGTGGCTACAACCGTGGCAGCAAAGAAGGCGGTAGCTACAACCGTGATTCCGCGAGCCGCAATAGCGGAGATCGCAGACCACGTCCAAGCAGTAGCGGAGAAACTCGTCGTCCTGCAAGACGCGAAGATTCCTCTTCTGAATAAGAATTGAAATAACAGGAAAGCCGAAGTGAATTCTCGCTTCGGTTTTTTGTTATAGATCAAAAAGTATAAAATTCTTAGCAACCTGCTTCGACGGCTGAAGTATTGATTTCACTGGCGCATTGGGGATGAAATACGGTATGATATAGTCAACAGCCGGAATTTACAGGCGCAGCAACATGAGCCGTGGAACTGCCAGGGCTTGCGGAGGGAGAGACTAACGTTGGAGTTTAAAGGAGCTATGGGTGGTATTTATCGCCTGACTGAATGGATTACCCGACTGGCGGCTACCAATTTGTTATGGGTGTTATGCTCGTCGCCTTTTATGTTCTGTCTCATACTCAAACTACTTGTGATGAATCAGAACTTGGCTAATGAATCTTTACAAATGAACTGGGCGATGGCTGTTTTGGCACCGCTTACTTTATTCCCGGCTACATCGGCCATGTTTAGCGTCGTTCGCAAATGGGTAATGGGCGATACGGATGCAGGTGTGTTTCGTACCTTTTTTAAAGGATACAAGGAAAACTACAAGCAGAGCCTGATCGGAGGCATCTTTTACACGCTGCTGTTTGTCATTATGTATGTGGATTATACCGTGTATATGACGCAGCTCAACAATTTGCAAATTGTAGGCATTATCATGCTTATTCTCATGATTATTTTGCTCGTATCCATGTTTAACTTTTTCTCGATGGTTGCTCATTATCATATGTCCATCGGACAACTGATCAAAAATGCGGTCTTGCTGACGCTCATTCGACCGTTCCGTGTATTTTCTACCTTGCTCGGCAGCGCGGTTGTTATCTTTATCGGGGTCAAATACCCTGTGCTGTTCTTGTTCTTCATTGGTAGTGTGGTAGCCTGGTTTGCTTTCTTTAATTTTTATGGAACGTTCCTCAAAATGCAGGATCAGATGGAAAAAATGAAACAGAAAGACGAAGAAGCAGCAAGCACGGAAGACAAGAAAAGTGATAACCTCCAAAAATAAAACAGATTTCTCCTAGCATTTACTTTCCAAGTGAGAAGCGCTATAATAAGGTCACATCCTGCGATGCACGTTACGGTCATTTGTTGTTTTGAACCAATGACAATGTCTAGGGAGATCAATACGGGTGGACAGCTGAAAAGCCCTGTCAATTCTGACAAGGGGACTTCAAAAGTTTGTCCTGCGGTCACCCACCTGCTTAAGCAGGTTCAGAAGACGCTATGGTCGGACGGCATCGGCGGGTACTCTATAACGTAATCAACACACCCTGATACTGCTCCGTGCAGAAACAGGGTGTTTTTTGTATGTAACAATGCTAAAATAAGAAATAAGGTACTCAATCGCATACCGCAGGTATGATCGGGTTTACTTTGTTGTTTTAACTTTTTTATAAAAGCGCTTGCAGCAAAGGGAAATCGATGTGCTGTATTCAGCAACGATTATCATGAAGGAGGAAATGTCTTGTCGTTGAAGAGGACTCTGGTAGGGATTGTGCGCAGCCAAGAAGGTACAAGCGACCGGGTCAAAGACCCCCAAATGAAGACGCGCTATTATAACTTATCGAGGGACAAGGCCTGGGAAGAGGTATCGTCCGTTTTAAAAAAGATTCCTGGCTACAAGGTGCTGCATGAAGTGCCCTCCGTAGGTGAGATTACGCTTGAGAAGCGAACAGCATTCGGCAGAACTGTGGACATTACCGTTTCTATATTGTCCGTCTCGCCAGTTCGGAGCGCTGTGGATATTTATTCCGCTTCGCGCGGATCGCTGGGGGACATGGGTGCAAATTATCGCATTATTTTGCAGTTGTTCGCTGTGATTGACAAGAAACTGTCCGCTTATAAGGTTGTACAGTGATTGCAGACATGTGGGCAGCAAAGTGACAGATAAACGTAAAAAAAGCGAGGAAGGCAGTCCTTCACTCGCTTTTTTAATATTCGAATCACACAACGTAAGTGACATGAATTAAACGAGCTTCTTCACCGCTGCAATCGCTTGCTCATAGTCAGGATGCTCAGACATTTCGCTCAAGTATTCTACATAAGCGATTTTATCGTTTTGATCAATAACGAAAATAGCGCGATGATCCAGGTGGAATTCCTTAATGAACACGCCATAGGCCTCTCCAAAGGAATGGTCCTTGTAATCGGATAGTGTCAATACACGGTCAATGCCCGCAGCACCACACCAACGAGCTTGGGCGAACGGCAGATCGACGCTGACAGTCAGTATCACGACTTGGTCCCCAAGAGAATCCGCTTCTTGATTAAAACGACGGGTTTGTGCGTCACACACGCCTGTATCAAGAGAAGGAACAACGCTGATTAGCTTGACTTTACCTGCAAAGTCTTGAAGCGTAGCAGCTTCCAGCAGATTTTTTTGCAATTTAAAATCAGGTGCCTGATCTCCAACTTTCAGTTCAGGACCCACGAGAGTCAAAGGATTGCCTTTAAAAGTAGCAACTTCTTTACGTTCTTGTGCCATATGTAATAGCCTCCTTGGTTTTTAGCATTGGTTATCGGTGCCGAAATCTATTATAATCTTTTATAAAAGACATTGTCCAATTTGAATAAGGTGGAGACACCCATGAAGGAAGGATTGCCTTGATTTTTTTACGTTATGAGAACTGGAAAAGTTATTTACGTTTTTACCCGGTAACCTGTTTGATTCTGCTTATCAATATCGTGATGTTTATTGTGCTGACTGTTCATGGTGGATCGGAAAATAGTTTAACACTGATTCGGTATGGAGCCTTGATCAATGAGGATCCCTTTACCAACCAGTTATGGCGGTATGTGTCAGCTATGTTTTTACACGCGGGGTTTGATCATCTTTTCTTTAATTCCTTTGCGATTCTCGTATTTGCTCCACCGCTGGAACGTCTGCTAGGGTCCTTTCGATACGCGCTGTTGTACCTTGCTACAGGCATTGTAGGAAACGTAATGTCCATTGCGCATTACAACATGGTAGCGGAAACTACGGTCTCTGTAGGGGCCTCAGGAGCGATATATGGCATCTACGGTGCATTTCTGTACGTTGCCCTGTTCCAGCGGACGCTTATGGATGAGGCTTCGCGCAAAACACTGTACACGCTGCTCGGCTTTGGTATCCTGTTTTCGTTTGCTGTGGCGAACATTAACTGGACCGCCCATTTTGGAGGACTGCTCAGCGGGTTTTTCCTGTATGGATTGATGATCAGATTGACTGGCCAACGTAAACGTCACTAAAGACAGCTTTACCGTAAGTCAGCAGAGCAAGGAAGAGGGAGAGGTTCACCTAACCTCTTCTTCCTGATGTTGAAAAACAGATTGGAGCGAATAACGGAGTGGAACTACGACAGTTGCAATACTTTATGAAGGTAGCGCAAAAGGAACATGTCACTCAGGCGGCCGAGGAGCTGCATGTGGCGCAATCTGCGGTCAGTCGGCAAATTCATCAGCTTGAAGAGGAGCTGGGTGTGAACCTTTTTATGCAAAAGGGCCGCAACTTGCAGCTTACACCGGTGGGGCAGTTATTTTGCAAGCGGGTTGAAACGATTATAAAGGATTTGGAGCGGGCTGTTCTGGAGGTTCATGAGTTTTTAGACCCGGAGGGTGGAGAAATTCGTATAGGCTTCCCGCACAGTTTGGGCATTCATCTTATTCCTACGGTTGTAGCTGAATTTCGTAAACGGTATCCGAATGTTAAATTTAGATTTAAACAGGGGATGTACCCAAGTTTGATCCGTGATGTGTTAGCGGGTGAGGTGGATTTGGCTTTTGTATCCCCTTTTCCGGATCGTCATGATCATGTCGAGGGCGATGTGGTGTTGACTGAGGAACTGTTTGCGGTCCTGCCCCCTAACCATCCTTTGGCTTCAGCCGGGCACATCACGCTGGATCAGCTTAAAGGAGAAAAGTTCATTCTGTTCAGAGATGGTTACTCTTTGCGTCCGATTGTCTGGCAGGCTTGTCTGGAGGCTGGATTTACGCCGGACATCGCTTTTGAAGGCGAGGAGACGGATACGATCCGCGGATTAGTTGCCGCAGGCATGGGGGTCAGCCTTTTGCCGGAGATGGCGTTGTTCCAAACCAATCCGCTCCAACCTGCGAGAGTGTCGATTGTTGATCCTGAAGTGACGCGAACCATTGGCTTAATTCACCGTAGAGATGACAAGCTTCCGTTGGTTGCCAAATCGTTCCGTACTTTTTTGTTGCAATATTTTGGTCTTCAAGGTAGTGGCACTGTGACGGATGGAAGTGCTAAAGCGGACTAACGGACAGGCGAGTAAAGGAATTGGATAAAATATAAAAAGGTTGTTCCCCTACCATCATCATGGCGGAGGAACAACCTTTTTTTTGCTACAAAAGCGATTAGTCACGGCTGTTGAAGATACCGATCAAGCGAATCAGCTCCAGCAAGGAAACGAGAGCGGCGGCCACATATGTTAATGCAGCGGCATTCAATACTTTAGCTACACCTCGTTCTTCATCACTGCGGATAAATCCTTCGGACACCATAATTTCACGGGCTCGGTTGGAAGCATTAAATTCGACTGGCAATGTAATTAATTGAAAAGCGACAGTAGCCGAGAAAAAGATAATGCCTAAGCCAATCAGGTTAGTGTAGCTGAACAAGAACCCGGCAATCAGCAGAAACGGTGCAAGACCGGATGCGAAGTTGACAATCGGGAAAATCCGGTGACGCAGCGCCAGCATAGGATAATGCTCTTTATGCTGAATCGCATGACCGACCTCGTGACAAGCCACTGCAACTGCGGAAATAGATTTTTCATAATATACAGGCTCGGACAAGCGTACTACTCGTTGCATCGGATCATAGTGGTCAGATAACGCACCGGGCACAGGTTCAATGGGCACATCATGCAAACCGTTGCGATCCAGCATGTGCCGGGCGGCATCGTAGCCTGTCATGCCGTTTTCGTTAGGAACATCAGACCATTTATTAAAGGTACCTTTAACACGAAATTGCGCCCATAAGGATAAGCCGAACGCAAGAATAATCAATAGATACATCCCCATCATAAAAGCAACCCTCCAATATTATTTCATCAGTATAGCCTGGAAATTTACATCATAGAGCTATGCTCCAGCAAATACTTCAGAGCTTCGATACAAGCGGCGCTTTGCGGTAGTAGACCAGTAAGCAGCTTACGCGCTTGAACGGGCTTGAGCTGCCCCAAAAGAGGTTGTAGCTCATTGACTTCGCGCTCCAGGCGCTGCATGTGCATCTCCAGACTTGTCAGCTTGTCGGTGACGTGCTCTTCGCCTGAAACCGAATTCCACTTCATTAATGTCTGTTTGATTTCCTCGAGGCTATACTTCTCTTGTTTCATTTGGTTAATACGTTCAAGCCTTTTTAAAGTTTCATCATTGTATAGCCGATAATTTTTCAAAGATCGTTCTTCAGGTGTGATCAAACCAAGCTTCGTATAATAATCAATGGTCCGTTCGCTGACACCAGCCGTCTTGGCTAGCTCGCCAATTCGAAATAGCTTCATATCCCCATCTGTCCTCACCTCGCGCTCTTCATTCAGCCTTCCATATTACGCATCTGCAAACAGAGTGCTTATAAAAATATTTTACATGATTCCCAACCGTACAGTCAAACGTCATGCTTTTTTAGGGTATGATACAAGCTACTTTAATAGTTAGTAAACATGACATTGGAAGTTATATATCTAATTTTTTTCAGTTAATAAAAAAAATCTTGTCAAGTTTCATGTATTCTGATTATAATGACAATAAGAATTTCACGAAGTGTAAAGAAACTTAACATTCGAGGGAGTGGGCTTCATGAGAAAAAAGTGGTTTGTTGCATTACTGGCCATGCTGACGGTACTGGCTTTTCCAGTGGGGGCATTCGCTGCTGATGGTCCGACAAATATTCAGCTTCAAGCTGGATTAAACACGGCGTTTACCTTCTTGGCATTTATTCTTGTGTTTTTCATGCAGGCGGGATTTGCATTGCTGGAGGCTGGCTCCACACGAATGAAGAATGCGGGGCATGTCGCTGGTAAAACGATACTCACCACGGGCGTTGCTGCATTGTCATTCTGGGCTCTCGGGTTCGGGCTAGGCTTCGGTAACGATGGCGGCAACGGATTTATGGGGTTGACGGGTTTCTTCATGAGCGGCACGGATGCTGCTGTATCGTTTGACTCCCTTTCAGGTCTGGATGTTCCGATTACAATCATGTTTTTGTTCCACTTTGCTTTTGCTGCTGTGTCTCTTTCTATCGCATGTGGGGGAATGGCAGAGCGTGCAAAATTAAGTGTATACATCATTTTCGGTATCTTGTTCTCCATCATAATCTATCCGGTTGTAGCTCACTGGGTATGGGGCGGCGGCTGGCTTGGCAAGCTGGGCATGCAGGATTATGCCGGTTCGACGGTAGTCCATCTGACAGGCGCTACGGCGGCACTTGTCGCTACACTGCTGCTGAAACCGCGTTTGGGCAAGTTCAATAAAGACGGCAAGCCGAATATTATTCCTGGACATAATCAGGTGTATTCCATACTGGGTGTTATTATTCTCTGGTTTGGCTGGTTTGGATTTAATCCGGGTAGTGCTGTATCGGCCATGAATGACGGTTTCTTCGGGTATGTGGCGGTAACCACGAATCTTGCTGCGGCGGCAGGTGGAGTATTTGCCCTGCTGGTATCCTGGATGGTCTATGGAAAAGCGGATATTCCGTCCATGCTGAACGGTGTACTGGCGGCTTTGGTCGCAATAACAGGGGCGTGCGCATTTGTAGCTCCTTGGGCGGCTCTGGTCATCGGTGCGGTAGCAGGGATTATTACCTTCTTCACAGCACAATGGTTTGAGCGTGCAAGAGTAGATGATCCGGTATATGCATTTTCCGTTCATGGTATTGCAGGGATGTGGGGGGCGATATCCACAGGATTGTTCGCTACTCCTGAGCTGGTGAAAATAACAGGGGTTGGTCAAGCCGGGTTATTCTATGGTGGCGGATTTACGCAATTGGGAGTACAGTTGCTTGGACTGGTAGGGACATTTGCTTTCGTATTCGTTATTTCCTTTATTATTCTGGGTGCGATGAAAGCCATTATGGGAATTCGTGTTACGGAAGAAGAAGAAACGATGGGGCTGGATATAAGCGAGCATGGTACGTACGGCTATCCTGAGCAAATGAAACTGGTTGCCGAGGCTGAAAAGCGTTCTGGGACTGTAAGCTAATATGTAAAATATAAAGAGCCAGTAAGGATGAGCGGAGGAGATGGAAGTATGGAACTGCAAAATACGGCACCTTGGGTGAGTTCAGCCGAAGCGATTGATCATGCAGATACGCCTGAATCGCTAAGGCAGGCCAGGGTCGATTCTCAAAAATGGCTGCTGGCTTCCCAAGCCTCCGCTCCGTTATCAGACTGGTTACAAACGGCGAATGATATGCATGACCGCATTGCGGCCAGAGCTGTGCAAATGTGCGAAAAAGGGATGGTTGAGGATGGCTTCGGCCCTCCTCCCGTCCCTTACGCATTTATAGCCTTCGGCAGCATGGGACGCTCGGAGTCGACGCTGTGGAGTGACCAGGATAACGGTATGATTATCAGTGACGCTGCATCTGCCGGGAAAGAGACATATTTTATGGAGTTCGGCCGGAGGGTGTCTGCAATGCTGGAATATTTGGGATATCCGAAATGTGAAGGGAAAGTGATGTGTTCAGAGCCGCTATGGCGACAAACATTGTCTGAATGGCAGGAGCAGCTGGCAAAATGGTCGGATGATTTTGCCTGGGAGCCGATTCGTTATCTGATTATCTCGTCTGATATGAAGCATATCGCTGGAGATGAGCGATTGTCAGCAGAATGGAAACGAAGCTTTTATGCGTTGCTGCGCAAGCGTCCCGATTTGCCGTCCGCGGTACTTAGGAACACGGTAAGGCATAAAGCAACACTTAATATTTTGGGTCAGATCGTTACCGAGCGCTTCGGGGAGCACGCGGGCGATTTTGATGTGAAATACGGTTTATACATCCCGTTGGTAAATGCAGTACGTTTTTGGGCTTTGCAGCACGGGGTGGAGGAGACCTCTACGTTGAAAAGGCTCAGGCGGCTCGCGCTGCTGGAAGCAGCACCGTCTCCTTTGCTGGATGCTTGCGAGCGGGCCTTTCGGATCGCGCTTCAGCTTCGGATGGCTACTCCGGTGCAGGAGAAGAACGGACTCTTGGTTAGCAAGGGTTACCTTGCTGTCAAACCGTTGAAGCAAGGTAAGGGCTGGCATGAACTGCGCGAGGCGCTCTCAACGGTGCGGCGGCTGCATCGTGCGCTGCAAAGACAGTTGCGGTTTACGGAAGGGAGAAGGTCATGAAGGAGCCAACGCAGGGAGGCGGCTTTTGGAGCGCTCTTCGCAGAGGAGGAGTGCCATCAGCCATCGCTTCTGTAATGGGAGCTCCTACGGCTCAGCAGATGGCCTTTATCCGTTCCTTGACCCGGGAGCAACGGCGCTCTGAAGTATTGCGGACCCCGTTGGAGCGTTTGGAGACGGTTGTTTTTGATTTGGAAACCACGGGATTTTCAGCGCAGCACGGAGATGAGATTTTATCGTTCGGTGCGATTCGGGTGGTCGGGGATACGATTATGGAAAAAGAGCAGTTTTACACGCTTGTCAATCCACGTACAGCAATTCCTGAGCACATTACGGAGCTTACCGGGATTACCCGGGAAATGACAGATGAGGCTCTGCCGCTTATGGATGGGCTGCATGACTTTATGTCCTTTGTAGGGGGACGGGTGCTTGTAGCGCATGCCAGCGCTCACGACAAGGCTTTTTTGAATGCTGCGCTATGGAAAACATCTAAAGTGCAGCTGACCCATCGTGTTCTGGATACGATGATGCTCGCCAAATGGCTGGAGCCGCAGCAGCGCCAAACGTATAGTTTGGATGAATTGCTGACCTATCAGGGCATACCGATTCAGGGACGGCATCATGCGTTAGAGGACGCGAAAATGACGGCAAAGCTGTGGGTGGCTTATGTTCAGGAAATGCTGAAGCGTAATGTGACCAATTTGGCAGATGTGTATGCTCATTTAAGCCAAGCTTCAATATAGAACAACATTACAGCAAGTCTGCGATCATTCGTGGGTTTGCTGTTTTTTTGCATCTGTATAGATTGGAAGGGTTAGAGGTGGGAGCAGAAGGGGCACCATATGGAGAAGGTGAGAGTAATCCAGATGAAAGGCCGGGTGATTGGACTGTGAAAAAAGTTGTTTTTATTAAATTCCTGATGGTTATGCTGGTGGTAGGAGTAGCTTCATGGGGAGTAGAAACAAACATGACTTATACTTATGCGGCAAGCGTACCGGCTAAAAATGTGCAAACTCAGGAGGAAAATGAGGACGGAGAAAGACTTGAAGCTGGCAAAGGGGTAGATACAGAGTTAGATACTATAGAAGTGATGCAAAAGATACAGCCTGGTCAACCGCTTCCTTCCATGATTTTAAAAGATTTGGATGGCAAATCCTACAATATGGGAGTCAAGCGCGACAAAGCGCTGGTAATTAGCTTCTGGGCCTCATGGTGCGATCCGTGCCGTTTGGAGGCACCTGTACTGAATGAGCTATATAGCAAGTACAAGCACGATGTGGACGTATATGGTATTAATGTAACACGCTATGATCGGTTGGAGGATGTGCAAAAGTTTTCCCGCTCCCTAAAGCTCCAATTTCCGGTTTTGCTTGATGAGCAAGGGGCGCTGTTTGAACGGTTTGGGGGGGCGGCTTTTCCAACTCATGTCATGGTTGACCGTCATGGACAGGTACGTGAAATCATAACCGGCATGCTCAGCGAAGGGGATCTGGAACGAAAAATAGAGTTTCTGCAAAAAAAGACGGTGCCTTTGAGGTCCGAATAGACCGCTAAAGACACCGCTTAACAATATAAGCACTTATCAAATCAGTGATTTACCAGTCCTTGGGGCGATAGGTCGGTCTGCTGATTTTTCGGAGACGGTGCTTCCAGCAACGCATAACGGAAACTGTCCACCAGTGCTTCCCAGCTGGCTTCAATTACATTTTCGGATACGCCCACGTTACTCCAGACGTCCTCGTAATTTTTGGATTCAATGAGCACACGTACCTTGGCAGCGGTGGCATCTTTTTCGTCAAGTACACGTACTTTGTAGTCAGCCAGATGCATATCCCGTAGTGCCGGAAAATATTGAGAAAGAGCTTTACGCAGTGCATTATCGAGTGCGTTGACCGGACCGTTGCCTTCGGCGGCAGTATAAACGCTTGTGCCTGCAACATTCAGCTTCAAGAACGCTTCGGATACAACTGGACGACCCGCTGTTTTCTCCACAAGCACCTTGAAGGACTCAAATGAGAACATTTCCTTCACTTCACCGCCCGCTTCACGAATGAGCAGCTCCAGTGAAGCATCGGCTCCTTCAAACTGGTAGCCCTGATGCTCCAGCTCCTTAATGCGGCTGATGACGCCACGTGCCTCATTGCTGGACGGATCAAGGGTAATACCCAGCTCCTGCGCTTTGGACACAACATTGCTTTGTCCGGCTAGTTCAGAGACCAGCACCCGTTGCTTGTTGCCCACCAGTTCAGGGGCGATGTGCTCATAGGTTCGCGAGTCGCGCAGAATAGCTGACACGTGGATACCGCCCTTGTGAGCAAAGGCAGCATTACCGACATAAGGCTGGTTCACAGGCAAATTCACGTTGGCGACTTCGCTGACAAAGCGGGCCGTGTTGTGAAGCTGCTTTAGTTTGTCGGAGTCCAAACAATCGTAGCCGAGCTTGAGCTGCAAATTTGGAATGACGGAGCATAAATTAGCGTTACCACAACGCTCGCCGTATCCGTTAATCGTACCTTGAATTTGTCTCGCGCCTGCTTGTACTGCACTCAGTGTATTGGCAACAGCCAATTCGCAGTCATTGTGTGTGTGAATGCCCAACCGTGACCTTGTCAGCTGGCTTTGCAGTATGTTGACAATTTCCTGTATTTCATGCGGCATGGTACCACCGTTAGTATCGCACATGACGAGCCAATCTGCGCCTGCTTCTTCTGCTTTTTTCATGACGGCGAGTGCGTATTCTGGATTATTTTTATATCCGTCAAAAAAATGCTCGGCATCAAAAATAACCTCCATGCCCCCTTGCTTTAAAAAGGCGATGGAGTCGTAAATCATGGACAGATTTTCTGCTAGCGTCGTCTGTAGGGCAGTGTGTACATGAAAATCCCATGATTTGCCGACGAGAGTAGCAGCTTGGGCGCCGGATTCCAGAATCCGTTGCAAATTGGCATCCTGTGCCGCTATGCTATCTTTACGGCGCGTGCTGCCGAAGGCGACAATCTTTGCCTGAAGTCCCAGCTCTTGCACTCGTTTAAAAAATTCGATATCCTTGCTGTTGCTCCCGGGAATCCCGCCTTCAATATAATGAACACCGAGATCATCGAGTTTTTTTGCGATTTTCAATTTGTCGTCAGCAGACAAGCTAATTCCTTCTCCTTGAGTTCCGTCGCGTAGTGTTGTATCGAAGATAGAAATAGCGGTGGACATGAGGACTCCTCCTTCGCGGATTGCACAGATTGGTAGTGCTTTGCTTTTTAAGCAGATTATTTAATCATTTAACGCGTGAAAATACAAAGGTGTCAACTTGCCTTGTTTCGTATGATTTTTGATTATATCAACTTATGACTTCAAATGTAATATATAAATATCATTTTTGACCGCAAAACCTTTAATTTCATGTAAAATAGGGCATAGAATCATTTTATAATTTATAGTTAAAAGAAGGGTTGAGCGTGAGAGATGTCAGTGCTTATTATCCGGTTGGTGGGCGGGTTATTCTGCATGTCGATATGAACGCATTTTATTGTTCTGTTCATGCAGCGGAGGAACCGGAGAAATACAAGGGTTTACCTACCGCCGTCGCGGGTAGCAGTGAGCTGCGCAGAGGTGTAATCGTAACCTGCTCCTATGAAGCCCGGCGATTGGGCATCTCAACAGGGATGGTCGTCCAGCAAGCCCGGCGGATTTGTCCGCAGCTTATCGTGATTCAGCCTGATTTTCACCTGTACCGTCGTTATTCCAAAGCTTTTATGAGCATTGCTTATTCGTATACGCCTATGTTGGAGGCAACTTCAATTGATGAATGTTATCTGGACATTACAGGTTCCAGGCAGTTTGGAACGCCTATGGAGATCGCGGAGGAAATTCAGCGCAGGGTAGCGGACGAACTGGGACTGCCCTGCTCCATCGGAGTGGCACCCAACAAGCTGCTGGCCAAAATGGCCTCTGACCTGAAAAAGCCACGCGGGATATCTGTGTTGCGCTTGCGCGATGTACCAAATATTTTGTGGAATCTTCCCTGTGGTCAATTGTTTGGTGTGGGACGAAAAACAGCCGACAAGCTTCGGCAAATGAACATTCGCACCATTGGCCAATTGGCCAAGGCGGACGAGCATATGCTGATCGGCGTATTTGGCGTGACTGGCTCGTGGTTAAAGCTGGCTGCTAACGGGATTAATCATTCTCCGGTCAATACCGAGCGGGAGCCGAACAAGTCCATCGGACACACCACCACCTTGCCCATGGATGTGGTGAAGCTGGAGGAAGCCCAACGGGTGCTTCTCAATATCAGCGATCAGGTAGCACGCCGGCTTCGACGGCATGGCATGCTGGCAGGAGGTATTCAACTGACAATTCGGACGCCAGAGATGAAAACCTTTACGCGTTCTCAGGTAAGGAGTATTCCTACGGAAAGTACAGAGGATATATATAAGGAAGCTTGTGCGTTGTATCGGCGGCATTGGGGAGAGGACAAACCTGTGCGCTTGCTGGGAATTACGCTTCAGCAGTTAGTCCCGAAGGAAGAAGCTGCCGTTCAAATGGATCTTTTTGAATATAAGGACCAGCCCAAAAAGGAAAGCCTGCTGAAGACGATGGATGCGCTACGAGACAAGTTTGGCGAAAATGCAGTTCTGACCGCCGGGATGCTGGGAGATGACCCTTCGGTACTTCTTCGTAACTCCAAGCTGCGCGGAACTTCGCTGCAAAAAGACAATCTCCAGACGCCTGAGTAAACTTTTTGGTGAGTTTATACGAAGCAGCGGAGGCGTACGCTATAAGTATTTTTTGCATAAAGGATCAATGAAAATAATTTGTAATAATTTATTGTTTGTATTAATATGTGAATAGAATGCAAAAGCTGGTTTGTTTGATTGTATAGGAGGCAGAGGAGAGTTATGGCTAAATACACTTGGGTAGAAAAAGATACATGCATTGCGTGCGGAGCCTGTGGTGCTACAGCACCGGACATTTATGATTATGACGATGAGGGCTTGGCTGAAGTGATCTTTGATGGAGATGGAAACCAAGGGATCAAGGCAATTTCAGACGACCTGTTTGATGATATGCAGGATGCTTGCGACGGTTGCCCTACTGATTCTATTAAAGTTGCAGACGAGCCGTTCAATAAAGAAGGTTAAGTCTACTTGGATAGGCACAGCACCGACAGCACTCTTTGCCGTACAACGGTGAAAAGGTGCTGTCGGTGCTGTTTTTTTATGTGCTATCCATATGATCTATTTTGGCCGATATACATAGTAAATAATAGGGCAAGACTACACGATCAGGAGGATCCGATGAATCATTCGCCTCATCTTAAATCGTATGTAAAAATGCACCCTGATAATAAAATGGCTTGGTATTTGCTCGGAAAAGAGTATGAGAGCAGCGGTCAGGAGGGCAAAGCAAATTATTGCTTCAATCGCGCGGGGGAAGTGTTCGAAGCCTTCGAGCATAAACAGATTCCGGCAGACGTATGGATGGAGTATCAGGATAAACTGGTTCAGATGTCTAAGGAGAAGGCGCGGAGAACGGCTCGAACGCGTTATTTGTTAACTACGTTGATGGTACTTCTTCTGATATGGGTGCCTTCAGCCAATTCGCCGGGCCATTCGAGGGAAAGTGCATCCGTTCCGTCAGGAAGAGAGCCTGTGGCAGCCGACAATGTCCAAGTGGCAGGAGTACAGACTTCTGACCCGAATGAAGTGGCTCAGATCGGTGGGCCTGGTGCTGGTGGCGTGTTTACCGCCCAAGCGCGCACAGGCAGTTCAGCAGGAACGGCACTTGCAGATATGTTGGCAAAGGTTAGTCGTCTACCAGCCGAGACCACAGTGCTGGGCATGGAGCAAAGCGGTTCTTGGATGCTCTGGAGAGATCGTATGCAGCCGCTGCTTAGTTTGCAAAACAAAGGAAATGGAGGCTTGGCTGTCCAGTCTTACGACGCAGCAGCGTGTGCTTGTAAGCCGTCGGACAGTGAAAAGCTTCGAAAAACAGGTCTGCAATGGGCTGTGGGACAGGAAGAACTGGCTGTGCTGAATAGCTCCATGCGTGCTTTTCGTACGCAGCATCAACGTCTTCCTCAAAGTCTCGATGAGCTGACCGGAAGCTTTCCAGATAATATGATGTACGGTACGACAGACGGAATGAAGAAGGCTTTTACACCTATGCGTAATTTACTTGCTTCACAGGGACAGAGGGCTAAAGGAGCAGCAAGCCAACAAGCTGGCTCGTCGGCTGAAAGCAGTCCTTTGCTGACGTCGTCGCTGTATGGACGGCCTTTTCTGGGGCAGCCGTTGCGGATTGTGGTAGACAAGTCGAAGCACAGGCTCGGATTGGTGAGTGGTAATGTGCTGATCCGCAATTATCCTATCGGATTGGGTGGAGATCGAACTCCGGAAGGGAAGTTTGTGATTACGGATAAAGTCGTAAATCCGAACGGTAAGTCCAACGGTGAGTTTGGCAGCCGAGGTATGCAGCTGTCTGCAACGAATTATGCCATCCATGGCACCAACGAGTCGGACAGCATTGGCAAAAATGAGTCGCTAGGCTGCGTTCGCATGGGCAAAGAGGATGTGGAGGAGTTATTTGCTCTCGTACCTTCAGGTACAGAGGTGGTCATTGGTAACGGGGGACTGCCTGATCAAGTGCTTGTGCCTGGCTCCCGATTTACAACTGAGCCGCAGCACGACCAGACGAATCCCCGAAAAACCTATCACTGGCTAAATTAGCTTTAGATGCTATTGCTACATGAAGTTTAACGATTTCCTGCTTGTGCCAAAATAACGACCAGAACAATCACAATGATGAGGAGAACAAAACTGACGGCGGTCCATACAATCGCTTTCTTGTTCACCTCGTCCTTTTTCTTTTGCAGACTTGGCGGCTTGCGCTTGGTCTTCATATCAGCAATCCCTCTTTTCTGACGGGCTATAGCCCTGTCTTACTATGTCCATTGTAAATGGTTTGATTATACATTTTCAATGACATCTCCATGACAAACGAATTGTTCCTGATACTGCACGTCGCAAATTACTTTCTTTTTGGTATGGAAAAAGCTAAACTATTTTGTAGAGATGTTTTTTTAGGATTGCGCAAGGGCATAGAACGGAGTGGATGAATCGTGTTGTATCGAAGGATTGTGAAACCTGTTTTTTTCAAAATGAGTCCAGAGACGGCCCATCATGTCGTCATTGATGGCTTGAAGTATGCGGGGGCGCTTCCCGGTGGAACAGCAACGCTGCGGGGAATGTACGGAGTCAAGGAAACGGAGGATCTTGCGGTTGATCTGTTCGGCCTTCATTTTCCCAACCCGATTGGACTTGCTGCGGGATTGGATAAAAATGCGGAGGCAGTTGCCGGCTTTTCCTCGATCGGGTTTGGTTTTATGGAAGTGGGCACGGTGACACCTGTGGGACAGCCCGGCAATGACCGCCCTCGTTTGTTCCGGTTGCCTCCCGATGAGGCGTTAGTGAATCGGATGGGTTTTAACAATCTGGGTGCGGAAAGCATGGCTAAACGTCTGGCTGCGCTAAAACATCGGCCTGTTCCGGTCGCTGTTAATATTGGTAAAAACAAAAACACGCCTAATGAGGATGCCCATAAGGATTATGAGAAGTGCATTTCCGCGCTGTATCCGTATGCGGACTTTTTTGTAGTGAATATTAGTTCACCGAATACGCCGGATTTACGAAAGCTCCAGCATGGCAGTGAGCTGAAATCGCTGCTGGAAGCTGTTCGAGCAGAGATGGGAGTACAGGCGACGAAGTATGGCGGAGCCAAGTCTGTACTGGTCAAAATTGCGCCGGACGTATCAGATGAGGAACTGGAATATATGACAGATGCGATTGCGGCCAGTGGAGTAGACGGTATCATCGCGACGAATACGACAATTTCGAGGGCTGGCCTGACGCACCGGAATGCGAGTGAGACGGGAGGGCTGAGCGGTAAGCCGCTGCGTGACCGTTCTACAGAGGTCATCGGACGAGTGTATCGCCAAACAGATGGCAAGCTGCCGATTATCGGATCGGGCGGCATTTTCAGCAGTCGTGATGCTTACGACAAAATTAAAGCAGGCGCAAGCCTGATTGAAATTTATACAGCATTGATCTATGAGGGACCGGAAGTGAACCGGACATTACATGCCGGTCTGCGTGAGCTGCTGCGAAAGGACGGCTTTAGACACATTACCGAGGCTGTTGGTGCAGATCACAGATAAAAAAGTGTTGTCGGAAGAGACAGGAGGTACGGGGATGGACGGAAGAGACTGGGGAACATTTTTGCTGCCATATGATCAGGCGGTGGAGGAGCTTAAGGTCAAGTTCAAAACAATGCGTGCGGAGCTGAAAAAGCGCGAGGAATACGCTCCTATCGAATTCGTAACCGGACGGGTGAAAAAAATATCAAGCATCCTCGATAAAGCGAAGAGATTACAGGTTCCTTCTGATCAGCTGGAGACGGGAATCGAGGATATTGCAGGAATCCGCATCATGTGCCAATTTGTTGAGGATATCCGGCGGGTAGCCGAGTATATTCGAAGACGCAAGGATTTGACTGTACTGTATGAAAAGGACTATATCACCAATTATAAAGATAGCGGATATCGCAGCTTTCATATGATTGTGGAATATCCAGTGCAGACAGCGCTTGGATTAAAAATTGTGCTGGCAGAAATTCAGATCCGTACCTTAGCCATGAATTTTTGGGCAACCATCGAACATTCCCTCAGTTATAAGTATCGTGAAAGCTTACCGGATAATATGCGGACACGGTTGAAAAAGGCAGCTGAGGCGGCCTTTGTACTGGATAATGAAATGTCTTCGATGCGTCTTGAAATATTAGAAGCGCAGAAGAAGTTCGAGGATGAAGCGAATATCGTATCCAAGGTGCTGACGGGTATGCACCGTCTGTATTTCTACCATAAGATCAGTGAAACGATTGATGCGCAGCGCAGGTTCAATGAGCTGTGGGAACGGCACGACATGGAAGGGATCAAGCTGCTCCATGATGAAGTCAGGGATTTGCTGGTAGCTTCTACCAAGGAAGACGACAGGGATGAGTATTAAATGGTGAACGTTTCCTATGAACCGTTATACGTGGCTTATTTGGTATATTTCAATCGGGATCGGGATTATTTTGAATGTCACGAGGTACTGGAAGAGCTGTGGCTAAAGCTGGACCGTGACCCTGTATATAAAGGTTTGCTGCAAATTGCTGTAGGGCTGTATCATTTTCGCAACGGAAATTTCCGAGGCGGACATATGATGCTGGACAGCGCGGTACACAAGCTGGAGCATGCGTCTCCGCAGGCGCTGGGCATTAACATGGTGAAGCTGGTGGACGAGGCGCGCGCTTGCGCCAGCCAGCTTGCCGCGGCTGTTGTAGGTGGCTCGGCAGATCTCCAGCGCCAGCCGCCAGTTTATCGGGATTTGACGATTGAAATCGTCAATCCCGGGCTGCGTCAGGCCGTGGAGGACGCATCGTCGTCCATACCAGCCAATATCCCGCAGCAGAGAGGCCCGCGGCGTGGGGAAAAGCATGAGCAGCGTCAGCAGGCGCTTGAGGCTTCTGTGAGGCGCAGACAGGCGGGCCGCAGCTCCTGCTCTGCCTCGCCTGGTACGAAGGGCACGACGTAATCTGAGGCGTGTCTATGAAAGCAAGCAGCCCGATCCGTTTCAGGGGATCGGGCTGCTTTATCGTTCAGTAGCCTTAGCCGTGTGAACGTCATTTAGGAGGTTGTTTAGGAAGTTACATTCTTTTTATATTTTTCAAAAAAGGCTTTGAAATCGTCGAGTGTATAGCCGTTGTCGGAAGGGCTTTCCTTCAAACCACCTACCATACGCTCTTTTTCCACGCCTTTTTCATAATAGATGAGTGTAGGGGTGTACTCAATTTTGTATTTGTCCCAGCCGTCCTCATACTCACGCAGGTTAAATTCGTGCATGGTAATGTTCTCCTGCTTGCTCAAAGGCATTAGCTTGGGAGTGGTGGCGCGGCAATGTACACAGTCGGATGCAAAATGATAGACGAAAAAGTTTTCTTTTTTGTCAATTTTGCTTTGCAGATCCTCCGGTTTAATAATCTGCTGATAGTTTGGATCATTCAGCAGCTCTTGGGTGGCAGGCTTTAACGAGGCTGTGGAAACGCCATACAGCTTGTTTTTGGTGCCTGAATTCAAAGCGAGCAGCACCCCAAGCAAAATGACGAGCACAACAAAAAAGCCAATGACAGGTATAAGCTTTTTTTTGTTGGATTTTTGGGTGTTCAATGCAATCTCTCCCATCAAAATACAAAATATGTAGCTATGAATCTCATTATTATACAACATTACAGCTTGTAGTGAAAGTTTGTAAATCACACGGATATTGCAGCTTAACAGGTTGGTTATGGTACAATAAATTTTATTTTAACAGGACAGGATGATTACAATTATGGGTGTACAGCTCCCTACAGCATTTGTGAAGCGCATGGAGCAACTGCTCGGCGACGAGTTTGAGGCTTTTATGGCTGCTTATGACCATACGCCTCATGCCGGGATACGCGTCAATACGTTAAAAATTTCGGTGGAGGCGTTTAAGGCGATTTCGCCGTTTGAACTGCGGCCAATTCCGTGGTGTGATACAGGTTTTTATGTTCCGTACGGCACAAAGCCGGGGTTACATCCTTATTATCATGCGGGACTGTATTATGTGCAGGAACCAAGTGCAATGTCTCCGGTAGAATTGCTAAATGTTGCTCAGGGTGAGGCTGTATTGGACTTGTGCGCTGCACCGGGCGGGAAATCGACCCAAATTGCGGCCAAGCTGCAAGGAAGCGGTCTGCTCGTAACGAATGATATTAGCGCAGATCGAACCAAGGCATTGGCCAAAAATGTGGAATTATATGGTGTGCGAAATGCCGTAGTGCTGAATGAAAGCCCGGATCGAATCGCAAATGCCTTCCCGCATTTTTTTGATAAAATATTAATTGACGCTCCTTGCTCGGGAGAAGGGATGTTTCGCAAGGATGAGGATATGGCGAAGCAATGGGAAAACCATTCGGTGGACAAATGTGTAGTTATGCAGCGGGATATTTTGCGAGTGGCAGCATCTATGTTAAGTGACGGGGGAAGAATTGTTTATTCGACCTGTACCTTTGCACCGGAAGAAAATGAAGGGATGATCGCAGAGTTTCTGGAGGCACATCCTGATTTTGACGTTGTTCCTGCTTCTTCAGGAACGGGCTTTGCTTCAGGTCACCCGGAATGGGTGAGTGAAGCGGTCGCGGCAGCCCATCCGGAACTGTGTGGAACGGCACGCCTTTGGCCCCATCTTATAGAGGGTGAGGGTCATTTTATCGCTGTGTTGCAGCATCAAGGCAGTCGTACAGCTAAAGCGGATAATCAGCGGCTGTCCATCAAGGAAGCGCCAATGGCAAACGGAAAGGGCAGATCTGCAACTGGTGTTTACAAACGGAATGGAAAAGGGATGGACGGGAAATCGGGTAAAGGAACGAATGCACGCGGTTTCGGGAACAACAAGTCTCGTTCTGGTAAAGATGCGGCAAAATGGGATGGACGCGGACAACATGATGTACTGGAGTCCTATCGCTATTTTTTACAGGAGCAGCTTGAGGCGTCATTTACAGGCCATACGGTAGTCTACGGAGATCGGATTTATCAATCGCCGCTGGAATCCTATCGTCTGGACGGGCTTAAGGTGGTCCGTCCGGGCTGGTTTATGGGAACAGACAAGAATGGTCGGTTTGTCCCTTCGCATCCGCTGGCGGTGGCTTTGCGCCCTTCTGAGGCGGTCAGGAGTATAAACCTCTCCAGTTCAGACACGGATGCCATCCGTTATTTGAAAGGTGAAACGCTATCCATCCCGGCTCAGCGAATGACGCTGCAGAACGAAGCACAGCCCAAAGGTTACACTCTCGTATGCATTGACGGATATTCTGTCGGATGGGGAAAATGGCAGGACGGTATGCTCAAAAATGAATACCCTACAGGCTGGAGGTGGACATCAGTATGAGTGGGAAGGGAAGACAGACGCAGCGTTTGGACAAGGTTCTAACCCATATGGGTTATGGTTCGCGCAGTGATATCAAGAGACAGGTAAAGCAAGGGATGATTACCGTGAACGGTCGAACCACCAAGGATAGCGGCTGGCAGGTTCACCCTTACAACGATCAGATTGAAGTGAACGGGGAACGGGTTGTTTTTCGGGAATACATTTATATCATGTTGCATAAGCCGCCGGGCGTTATATCCGCAACAGAGGATACAAGAGAGCAGACAGTGCTGGATTTGCTGAGTGCGGAGGAACGGCATTTTGAGCCTTTCCCGGTAGGACGGCTCGATAAAGATACGGAAGGACTGCTATTGTTAACGAACGATGGTAAGCTGGCGCATGAACTCTTGTCTCCACGGCGACATGTTCCCAAAACGTATGAGGCTACGGTGTCGGGACATGTCACGGAAGAGGATGTACGTCAATTTGCAGCAGGGGTAGAGCTGGATGACGGCTATGTCACCCTTCCGGCCCAATTGACCATTCTTCGTCATGAAAAAGCACAAGAGACAGATGAAGAAGTCATTTCATACATTTCACTTGTGATCCATGAAGGAAAGTTTCATCAGGTGAAGCGCATGTTTGAGGCGGTTGGCAAAAAGGTTACGTATTTGAAAAGAACGGCGATGGGTCCGTTAACGCTGGATGATCAGCTATCCTTGGGCAGCTATCGTGAGCTGACAAACGAGGAGCTGGCATGGATCGGCCGGGATTTGGCATCTGCAACGTCAGAGGCTTGATGGGAGTAGGGGAAGCAACAATGACGCACAGGCTCTTATGGGAGTTCCCTGTGCGTCATTTTACTGTACAGACTATGATTTACAGCTAACATATGGCAGACTGCATGTTTATTGTGCGCGTGCTGCACGGCTTTTTTTCACTTCTGCTGCCGTATAAGCCGTGACCTTGTTTTTACCTGTTGTTTTGGATATGTACATAGCCTGATCAGCCTGTTTAACCAGTTCATCCGGGTTCATTTCCTTCTTTAACGTGCTGTGCCCGACGCTGATGGTCACAATGCTTTCATCTGCGACCCGTTCACGGATTCTTTCCGCGACCTGTCCAACCTTGGCCCGCCGATCAACGACCATCGCGACCAGTTCCTCGCCGCCGTATCTTCCGGTCAGTCCGATTTCATCCAGTTCTTCTTCCATAATCTGCGCAACCTGTTTAAGCACATCATCCGCGCGGGCATGGCCCTGTGTATCATTCAGCTTTTTGAAATTATCAATATCGCAAAAAATGACCGACACGCGGATTCCCTGCTCCATATATCGCCGCAATCGCCCCGAAAAGTATTTACGGTTATACAGACCAGTCAAACCATCAGTGATGGAGGAACGGTAAATCCGTTGAAGCAGCTCCACAATCCGTTCGAACAGGATTAGAAACAACGTAGTGTAATACAGCAATGGCAAAAATGACATCCATAGAACTGTGCTTGTTGCACCTTTTTCTGCCGGAATGTCACCTCGCAACCACAGACATCCAAGCCAAAGTAAATAGAACAGTAAGCCCAGCGCAAACTTTTTGGGCTGACCGATTCGTGGGATGATGAACACAAGGCTCAAAGTAAGCACAATGAGTCGATAAAGCAGGGTGAACCCGACGAGATTTGCTGCGCTGATCCAACTGGGTAGTATTCCCGCAGCCCATGCGCCAACCGGCAATATCAGTAGCGCTCCCAGCAACAGCAAAGACCATGCTCCCGCACGTTTTAGCTTCCGGTAGAGCTGAAATACGGCGGCATTGGTAAGCACAAAGGCAGCAGCCTCCAGCGTATTTTGCCACACGATTCCTTGTAGCGGCATTTTGCCGCCACCTGCCGAATAGAGATTCATGGCTTCATATGTCATAATAAAAATAGCGGCAACCGAAAAAAGGATATAGGCTTTTTTTCGCTGTCTGCTATATATGATCACGCACATCAGCGCCATCATGAGTATAATATACAAACCGCAGGCGGCACTTACAGCCCCGGCCAGAGATGGGAAACCGAAGGTTCCCGATAAGGACAACAACGTCAACGTCACCGACTCCATCTGTATAGATAGTGAGTCTATTGAACGGGCAATATGGTTCCGATACAATAGACAGGATTTATTCCATTTAAAATGTTATAATTTTCTTTTGTACTTAGCAATTATTCTCAATATATCATTTTTCAGAAAATCCGGAAACCTATACATACAACCTTTGTTCCGGGCAGTACAACGCTTGAAAGGGGAAGCACGTCATGAAATTGCTACAGGCTCTCTTTTTCCCACCCGAGCAACCGGGCGGCGTTTCATCTATGATTCCATATCTGCAAGAGCGATTTATGTCCCCGCGTTGGGAAATGGAGCTATTTTCAATCCCTAAACGAATTCGCAACAAGGGCAGGGAAGAAGTAATATTTGATACCTTTGACTGGACGCAATATGAACAATATTCGATTGTCCAAAAATATATACAGACGTACCGTGACTATTTGTGGTGGACCCGGCTTCGCATTCAGAAGCCCTTTGATCTCATTCATGCTCATCACCCGATTGCCGGGATTGCTATGAAAACTGTTTTTCCCGACATCCCGCTCGTGCAGACGATTCACTCTTCTTATGAGAAGGAGTTAATTCTAAACGGTAAAATAGAGGAGAACGGGCCTGAGCATCAATTTCTGGTGTCCTTGTATCGGGAGTTGGAGCATAAGGCGGATCGCCTGATTTCAGTATCCCGCTCTTTCCAGCATTACTTGATGCCGTATGTACAAAATCCGCAAGATATTGTGGTCATTCCGAATGGATATGATGAGAAGCGCTTCAAGCCCATACCACATGAAAATGAAGTGACACAGCTTATAACTGTCTGTCGCCTTGTCCCTGCCAAAGGGCTGGATACTTTGTTACAGGCCTGTGCCGAGCTGAAAAAGAGAAATCAGAATTATGTGCTGCATATTATCGGAGATGGTCCCATTCGACCCGAGCTGGAAGAGCTGGCGCGGCAGTTAGATATTTACCATGAAACGATCTTTTATGGATACACGCTTCATCCGGAAGAGTTTATGCCTTTCTTTGATGTGTTTGTTTTGCCTTCACGAGCGGAAGCCTTTGGTTCCGTGTTTGCGGAGGCAGCTTTGAGCTGTTTGGCTTTGGTAGGTACAGAGGTGGGAGGAATACCGGAGCAAATTGAGGATGGGGTAAATGGTCTGCTTGTGCCACCCGACAGCCCGAGGGCACTGGCAGACGCATTGGAAAAGGTCATCGCAGACCCTGCCTATCGTTATGAGCTGGCGCGATCTGCTTGCGACAAGGCTAAATCGAGCTATTCCCTGAGCAGGGCTGTTAATGAGCTAAAGAAAATGTATTTGAAATTCCAGCACTAACCATGGCGTGTATCACCTGTTTTTGAATCAGAATGCCGGAAGCTGGAGCGAGGACGCGAGGAACGGAAGTGTCCCCCCCGTCCTGCCATGATCAGCTTGCCCACCCACATCAGGCTAAGTATCCCGAAAATCGGATATAGAACAGACAGCAGTGAGCTGAAACCAAACTGACTGATTAGAAAACATGTGAGCATAATGAATAGTGTGATGAGCTTAGGTGAAATTTGGATATGCTGGCGGATTTGCAGACTGACACCGTAAATGTCGGCCACGAAGGTGCTGAAAATTTCCATGAAAATGAGTAAAATGTAAATGATTTCGACCAAGGCCCCCAGACGGTAAGCAATGCTTCCCATCGGGATCTCAAATTGCCGAATTCCCGGCATATGTGCCGACATGGCAAAGTGAGCAGACATCAGCATAAACCCGACGCCGATCCCGCCCAAAATCCCACCCCAGCGGATCGTTTTGCGGGAGAAGGTTTGGCTGCCGAGTGGTACAAGCACTGCTTGGGCCATTGCCAGATTGAAGGAAGTATACAGCAGCGGAGAAAGCCAAGCTCGCAGCATGCTATAATCGGACGTATTTGTAATAAAGCTCTGGGGATTTGGCATAGAGAGTGTGCTGTGAACAAGCAGGATAGACATGATCATCATCATAGGGACAACAATGGTGTTCATATGCAGGATAGCCTTGATGCCTTTACTCAGGAGCAGATACGTTCCAATGAGTGTAATGAGCAGTCCGGTCTGGTAATGCAGGTGAAGGCGTTCCACGAAAACGGAGCCGGCGCCTGCTAGCATGACGCTGTTGACGCAGACCAATATAATGAGCGTGAACCAGCTGATCCATTTTCCGACTTTGGTGCCAAAAAGGTGTCTGTTCAGATCCTCATAGGACCGGGCCGAAATATCATGAGCGATCAGCATCATTTTCGTACCCAGCCATACAAATATGAGTGTGGACAGCATGATGGTGAGTGTAGCCCAACGTCCGTACTGTGTAAAAAACTGCAATATTTCTTGTCCGGTTGCAAATCCGGCACCGACGACTGTTCCGATGTATGTAAAAGCAATCTGCAAAACATGAATATTACGTTTCATCCCCAGTCCCTCCTTGCCTGCTTGAATAACGCTGTAGCGAGCATATAATACAAACTATGTTCAACTGAAATGGGACATGACTGTATGAGACTGAAATAATTATAGTGCATTCAATGAATAGCTTGACGGGAGCGTAATTTATGGGTCAAATCCTTGCATGGATACTGGAATACGGATATTTGGCAATGTTCGGCTTGCTTGCCCTTGGAGTAGCTGGTATGCCGATCCCCGACGAAGTGCTGATGATCGCCTTCGGTGGGCTCGTGTCACAAGGACACTACAACTTTATTGCTGCGCTGGCGGTTACATTTTTTGGAAGTATGACGGGCATGATGGTCAGCTACACGCTAGGTCGTCTGCTGGGTAAGCCGCTGTTGTACCGATACGGTAAATGGGTGAGGCTTACACCCTCAAGAATTGCCTCTTCCGAAAATTGGTTCGGGCGCTATGGCACCTGGGGGATTCTGTTCGGTTATTTTGTTCCCGGCTTGAGACATGTGTCCTCATATCTGGCAGGTACAACCCGTCTAGGTGTTTTTCGCTATATCATTTATGCATCAGCAGGAGCACTGCTGTGGTGCGGTACTTTTCTGGGGATTGGACATGCGGTGGGTATGCGCTGGGAACAGGTTGCAAGGCTGATGGAAAAGGTGACGCATCGGGTAGGGCTGGCGGTTATTCTTCTGATTATTTTGGGAGGAATAGTCGCGTGGTTTTGGAATAAGCGCAAAAAAAATGTCACATGACCGTATGGGAAAGCAAGCTATGGCTTGAAAGCGTCAGGTGATGTATGGTACTTTTACCGCATAGGAATGCCGTGGGAGGTCATGGAATGGAAGTATTAAAGGAACGGATTTTAAAAGAAGGCGTCGTTGCGTCGGATCAGGTGTTGAAGCTGGATGGTTTACTTAATCACCAGGTGGATCCGGAGTTGACGATGGAAATGGGACGAGAGTTCGCAGTCCGTTTCCGGGAAGAGAATATTACGAGAGTGGTAACCGTGGAATCCTCGGGTATTGCCATAGGTTTCGCAACAGCATTGGAGTTGGGTGTACCGCTGGTGTTTGCCCGCCGCAAAAAGACTTTATTGGCCGACCCGGACGCATTATGCGAACGTGTGCCTTCCTTTACGAAAGGCATTGTCACGGACATTATGCTGTCCCGTCAATTTATTCATGAGCATGACCGTGTTCTGTTCATTGATGATATTATCGCCAATGGTGATGCCGCAAGAGGTATGGTCAAAATCATTCAGCGCTCCGGTGCGGAGCTGGTCGGATTCGGCGTGGCCGTGGAAAAATGCTTCCAAGCCGGGGCGAGAACGATACGTGAGCAGGGTATACGGGTAGAGTCGCTTGTTAGAATTTCATCGTTAACTGACGGCAAGATTGAGTTTGCCGAATAGTAACAATTCAAAAGCTGCTGATCCTTATTTCTAATAATAACCTTTGCATGAACTTCGATTTCGCTTATAATATAGTTAAGGTTTTGGGAGAGGAGGCAGCAACATGGGGAAAGAGCAATTGACCGAACAGTTTTTTCTGGAAAAACTGGCAGCGGCTAAAGTACATTTTGAACGTGCCTTGGATTGTAAGCATACGGAATTTGACGATTTATACCCCTATATGATTGAACATCCTCAGTTTTTTTGGTACAAACGCTATGTGGCCTGGTCTGAGTTGTTGACGTTGGTTAACTTATGCGAAGAATTGTCCTTCTCTTGGAAAGAAGAATTTACTGCCCACCAAGTGGAATACGTAGATCAGAGAGTGCTGTCTGCACAAGTGCTGGACTTCTGGTATGAGAAGAACGATACAAAAGAACATGATCACAGTGTAAATCAGTCGGGATAATTTGTCGCTCTGTTGGCAATCCATATAAGTAGTAAGCGGGAAGAGACCTAAATGATTTCGTTTAGGTCTCTTTTTAAACTTTTTAATGTGCATAAATGATAGCTGCCGTGTTAGAAACGATTGAAACGATTGTATAAGGGGGGACAGGGATGATTAATGATGAAGAATTAGACGCCTATCGGCTCTCCGGTGAGAAGGTGCGCGTCGTGCGGGATGGGCTGGAGTCCAACGATGTGGTAGGCATAGTGCTGGCGTGGGACGAGGAACAGGTGCTTATCCGCCGCCAGAATCGGCGTGTGGTCAAGCTGGATCGCAGCTATACATATCAGTCGTTCAGCGAACCCCGACACAATCCGATAGAACTGGATTAGACGAATGGGTCTCGGGCTGGCTGGATAAAAGGGTTTGAAGTGACTGGATAAAATAGGTGTACGTGTTGATGGCATATGCAGCCTGTAAACCGGACACAGTACATAAGAATATACTCCATATGAGAGGGTGTGCTGTGTCTTGACGGTTATGAATGAGAAAATACATGCGTATAAGGATCAAATCAGTCATTTGGAAGATAAGCTGCCGGAGGTAGTTCATGCATATCACCGTTTCACCGGGGAGTGTTTTCAAGCCGGGAGTCTGGATGAAAAGACCAAGCAACTGATCGCGCTAGGTATTGGTTTGTGTGCCAATAATGAGGTATGCACGTTTTATCACGTGGACGAGGCTCGGTCCAAAGGAGCTAGTGATCAGGAGATTATGGAGACCATTGCTGTAGCCGCAGCGGTAGGCGGAGGACATGCTCTTAGCCAAGGGGTTACTCGTGTGCAGAAGGCGCTGCAATAAAGCGAATGATTTATGGGAATTCTTCATACACCGTTCATAGCGGGTAGGAATGGATAACGATAGCTGATGTTTATGTAAAGAAGCTTCCGAGCACGGTTGGTGTCTGCGGAAGCTTCTTTTGTTTGCGGACTGTGCGGGGATTATGCACTTCCGCTTGCGGCAGAAGCAGCAGGGCGAAGCGATTTACGCTTATAGGCCGAGGAGGATGTAACCAGACTTCGTTCAACAAACCGTAGGGGCTTGGAAGCTGAGCGGCTGTCTGGAAACTCGGGGCGAAGTTTTTCGGGTAAAGGGGAGGCAGCTGTATGAGGCATAGAGGTTGAGAGCCCCAGATAAGCGCGCATTCGTTCATACATTTCTTTGCGGAATACAGGCATAGCCATACTGAACTGCTCTTTATTTCCTTTACTTATATAGGTGGCGTGAACGCCTGAGTGGTTTTGTTGTATGTCCAAAACACGAATATGACATTTATTAAATTCATGTTTTATTTCAGATAGTAAGATTCCGGTACGATCTACTCCTGCGTTAACCATTTCGACATAAAGATCAGGCGTTTTCAGCATACCGCTTTCTTCAAGAATAAGACTGTCCCACTCAAATACCTTTTGAATAAAGGTAAGGAGCAGATAATTTTTCACAAGAGACAATTCATTCTGAGTAGTAACTGAAGAGATCATAACCATTCACCGCCTTAGGAAAATGTGATGATATTCCATATCTGACTGAACGAAAAGAACTAGTGTTCTTAAGAACTGATGTTCTTATTTTAGTGTATTATTTCTAATTTATCAAGAGGGAATGGAAATATAAAGTGTTTGACTTCTTCTTATGAGCATGGTATGATCTATCTTGTCGCTAAGAAAAATTGGTCTTTCGAGGACAAACGACAACATATATGCGGTCGTGGCGGAATTGGCAGACGCGCACGGTTCAGGTCCGTGTGGGCTAACCCCCGTGGAGGTTCGAGTCCTCTCGACCGCATCATCTTAACAATGAACGCTCTTGAATTTCCCCTGTGGAGATTCAGGAGCTTTTTGCATATTCGGGATATGTAAAGTGGTACTCATGACACCCAGATGTAACCCCTCATGAATGTTTGCTGCATTGGTGTAAGCGTCTAAATCGCCAAGTACGAGAATGACTGTAAATGCGGTCTTGCTTTTGATTTGTTTCTGGCGACGGATTTCAAAATCTGGCTGGACATTCTATAATAGCAAGGAGTATCATGACTGTTTCTGAAAAAGCCAACTTTATATCGCACCAACAAAAGAGTCTGTAGTCCTGAAATGGTATGGGGCCTTTTTGGTGTTTAATGCTTAACCGTCAGACGACAGCAAGCGGCACATCATTTCCTCGTACCGGCGTTCATATAATGTACATCATGACGTTATATGGAGGTACAAGAGAATGGGCGATGCACGGAGCACGGTCGATGAGGGGACAAGGAAGCTGAAGAACTTTTTTATGCGCCAGCAGCATCAAGACGGATCATGGCATTTTTGCTTTGAGAACGGGGTGACGATGGATGCTTATGTCATGATCCTCTTTCGGATATTGGATATACAGAATGAAGAGCTGATCCGGCGTCTGCATGATCGCATCCTTGTGGAGCAGCAGCCGGAAGGCTGTTGGCGTTGGTACCGGGACGAGCAAGAAGGTAATTTATCCGTTTCAATTGATGCCTATTATGCCCTGCTCTATTCCGGGTACAGTGAACCGACGGACGAGTCGATGGAGCGGGCCAGGCGTTACATCCAATCGCAAGGTGGACCGGGGAAATCGACCAGCATTCTGACAAAGGCGATTCTCGCTGCAACGGGGCAGCGCAAATGGCCAGCATCGATCTCGTTCATACCGCTGGAGATCATCCTTTTTCCTGCCTATATGCCAATTAATCTGTATGAATTCTCAGGTTATTCCCGCATCCATCTGATCCCTATGCTGATCATGGCGGACCGGAATTTCTCTATATCAACGAATAAGGCTCCCATTGTATCCGATCTGTTCGATTCACGCTATGATGACGATGAGCCGCAACCTCAGGAGCACCGGGAGATCGCGGAAAGCATACGTATCGGTCTCAGCAGACTTCTCGGAACTCCCCGTTATATCCATGAAGCAGCTCTAAACAAGGCGGAGCAGTTCATGCTGAATCGAATCGAATCGGATGGCACCCTATACAGTTATGCGAGCAGCACCATTCTCATGGTTTTTGCCCTGCTTGCACTGGGCTATGATAAACGGCATCCGCTTATTTTAAAGGCCGTTCAAGGGTTGACAGAGATGCAGTACCGCTTTGACGGTAAAGCTACCATTCAGAATTCGCCCTCAACGATCTGGGATACGGCCTTGATCTCCTATGCGCTGCAGGAGTCCGGCGTCGCCGGGGATCATGAGGCCGTGCAGCGGTCGGCAGCCTATCTCTTATCCAGACAACAGGACAAAGCGGCGGATTGGAGTGTTCATAATCCGGATACGGTTCCTGGCGGCTGGGGATTCTCCGAGACCAATACCTTAAATCCCGATGTAGACGACACAACAGCCGCTTTAAGAGCGATTCACTGCCTGTCCCGTTCGGATCCTAAATATCGTGACTCATCCACTCGGGGACTAAACTGGGTTATGTCTATGCAAAATAAAGACGGCGGTTGGCCTGCGTTCGAAAAAAACACCAATAAGAAAATGCTCACATGGCTGGCCATAGATGGTGCCAAGTCCGCCGCTATCGACCCTTCGGGAGCCGACCTTACTGGACGCACATTGGAATACCTCGGAAATTGTTGCGGATTCGACACGAGGCACGATTTCATCAAACGGGGGGTCAACTGGCTGATCTCCCATCAGGAGAAAGACGGATCATGGTTTGGAAGATGGGGGATTTGTTACATTTACGGCACTTGGGCGGCACTGACTGGTTTAGAGGCTGCCGGGCTCCCGGCGGACCATACTTCGGTTCAAAAAGGAGCGGAATGGCTCTTGCAGATTCAGAATTCGGATGGGGGCTGGGGTGAATCCTGCACCAGCGACCGGGTGATGAAATACATGCCCTTAGGGGAAAGCACGCCATCCCAAACTGCGTGGGCACTCGATGCACTCATCGCGGTTCAGCCGCAGCCGTCTGCTGCCGTAAATAGAGGAATATATAAGTTGATGGAATTGCTGCAAAACGACGATTGGCCGACCGCATATCCCACGGGCGCCGGGCTCCCGGGTAACTTCTATTCTCATTATCATAGCTATCGTTACATCTGGCCGCTTCTGACCCTAAGCCATTATAAGAAGAAATACGGGGAATAAGGAGCCATACTGCATCTATGTGGCAGGAATGGTTATATGGTGTGAGGGCTTAGCTCGTACAGGATGACTTTATTGCTCGGAATGAGGTCAATATTCCCCATAGAATGAAGGTATTGGTCAGGGGAGGAGAAAGGCCTCCCCGAAGCTGTCGCTTCGTTAATTTGTCAATGGCAGAGAGTGGGCTGGTTCGGTTGTCGTTCTCTCCGAGTTCTCTCAAACGTCCAAAATCGACCACATTTTGCCGACCTGCCGGGCGCTTGAATTAGACGAAAAAACCGTCAGAAACCTTGATTTTACAAGGGTTTTGACGGTTTTTTAATTCCGTTCCATTGACTTATATTCCGCTAGGATCCCAATCGCATACGTGGTTCAGGTCCGTATGGGCTAACCCCCGTGGAGGTTCGAGTCCTCTCGACCGCATCATCTTATAATATACAGGTTCGTGAATTGCTTTTGTAGCAGCTTACGGACCTTTTTATATGCTTAAGAGATTAAGCTGTTGCTCAAGACCTGTGTCGAAGAAATCTTTAAGCTATAATTCAGGTGTTCATAACTTTTGGCCATTGTGGACTCAAATCACTCACCTTGATCAGCAAATGCTGCTGTTTAGACAATAACGAATAAAACAACTGCCGCTCGTAAGATATAGCGGCAGTTGTTTAGTATTAACTGTATGAAATTAACTGTATCAGGACTCAGCATCTCCTTTTTTCTTTGAGCGCGCCCCTACCAAACGGACTACTAGCGAAGCTACAACCAAAAATGCTGTTACACCCACAATGATAACAAAAAAGGATTGATCAAAAGCAGAACGGCCTGCAGCTTTCAATGCCTCTGCAGCCTGTGCAGGCAAACCCTCTGCAACCAGGAGTGCTTCATCCAGGCTGTCTTTCACATTCGCAGGAACATGGAGTCCCGAGGGGACTTTCATAGCCAGTGTATACACAAGGGTTGACATGCTTCCGATGATAGCTATCCCCGATGCTCCCCCCATTTCATAGGCAACTTCCTCAATGGATGCAGCCATACCTGCTTTCTGAGGGGGGGCATAGTTCATAATGGAATGAGATGCCGCTGTCATACCTGCTCCCAAGCCTGCACCAAGCAGGGCCAATCCAAGGATCTGCCCGGCAATGCCTGAATTAAATTGCATAACATAGATGCCCATACCCAGACCCGCAATCAGAAGAGAGAAGCTCTTAATACGGATAACGTCATAGCGATGCAATATGGACCCGGTTAACGGGCCGGCAATGAGAGATGCAATCGGTATGCTTATCGTGTACAGTCCTGCTTGGAGAGGCGACAGACCTTCCACCAGTTGAAGACGCTGGGTTACAATATATTGAATCCCCATCTGTGCAAATGCACCCACCAAGGCAGTTATAAATCCGGTGCTGAACCTTGTAATTTTGAATAAAGTAAGATCAATAAGAGGGCTGGCGCTTTTATTTTGACGACGGATAAAGATGATAAGTGCCAAGACGCCGATAACCGCACCTATTACGGCCAATATTGGAGACCCGTCACGACGGGCAAACTCTTTGATAGAATAGATGAGTCCCACCATGGCGATCATGATTTGGATGGAACCGGTAAGATCCCATTTTTTCTCTTTATTGCCCGCATGTTTTGGAACATAAATCAGAGTTAATGCAAAAGCAATGATCGCAATTGGCAAGTTAATCAAAAATACAGAACCCCACCAAAAATGCTCTAAAAGAAGCCCGCCGACGATAGGACCTAGTCCTGCACCTCCTGCGGAAACGGAGCCCCAAATTCCGATCGCTAATCCACGCTCGCGTTCATCAGTAAATGTAATCCTAATGATTGACAAGGTAGCGGGCATCATCATTGACGCTCCGACTGCAAGAAGAACCCGAGATGCCACTAATACAAAGGGCACGGGAGAAAAGGCGGCAGTAAGCGAAGCAGCAGCAAATACAAGCAAACCGAGGGTAAAGATTTTTTTATAACCCAATCGGTCCCCAAGCGTTCCCATTGCTGGCAGCAGACCCGCCATAACGAGCGAATACCCATTCAGAATCCATAATTTTTCTGACGCGGAAGCACCGAGGTCATGGGTTAGGCTTGGCAATGCCGTGTAAAGGATGGTCATATCCATTACAATAAGTAAAAGTGCGCTTGATACGATAGCCAGAATCATCCAACGTTTGAATTTAGACATGTTTTCCTCCGTTAATACAAATTTAAGGTATTGCATTTAAAACTTTAAACTATAGGGTTACCGTATACTCAAGTGAAAATTCATGGGGTATACTAAAATTATTAGGTTTCTAAAATCATAACGGAGGAAGAGTTATGTCAAAAAGTCACAGCCAATACTTTACTACCAGTGAGCTTGCCAAAACTTGCGGAGTTACCAAACATACCCTGTTCCATTATGATGAGATTGGACTCTTAAAACCAGAATTCACAAACGAAAAAGGCTATCGTTATTACTCCATTCAGCAATGTTACACGCTTGATATTATTAATGTGCTGAAGAAGGCGGGGAGTTCACTACAGGAAATCAAGGGATTTATTCAGAATCAGAACACGCCTCTACTCATAGAACTGTTCAAACAGAAACTGCATGACCTGGAAGTAGAACGGATTAGAATAAAACGGTTGCAAGGCCTTTTGAAAGGCGCCATTGAAATGACGGAGCAAGCTAACGGAGAGTTACACGATGGGCCGTCGATTGAGGAATGTGAAGAGGAATATTTCATTGCCACACCATTGGAACAGGGAGATGGTGATAAGGAGTTTGCTCACAAATTAAGCGAACATCGAGATTATTGCGAAAATCACTTTATTGATTACGAGTTTCCGATCTGGACGATTTTATGCAAGGATCGTTTTGAGTCAGGCGATTATTATACGGACTATATTGCCAATAAACTCAAGGCTCCGATTTTGGGGGAGAGAATGATCACCAAACCCCAAGGGCTCTATGCAGTCATGAATCACAGAGGATCATATGAAACAATGTCAGAAACGTATTCCATTATAAGAAAATATATAGAGAGTAATGGGAAGGCTGTATGCGGAAATGCGTACGCGGTGGAGTTGCTCAGCTATTTCGCAGAAAAAAATCCGGACGACTATGTAATACGGATATCGGTTGAGGTTTGTAAAGGGAGAAAATTTCTTTTATAAGGTTCCCCTTTAAGATATGATAGAAAATAACGCACTTTATGATGAAGCTATTGAAAGGTTGGTTGAGAGATGGAGAAAGCAACTTTTGCAGGAGGATGCTTCTGGTGTATGGTGACTCCGTTCGAGGAGCAGCCGGGCATTCATGGCATTGTCTCAGGCTATACTGGAGGGACGATTCCCGATCCGACCTACGAACAGGTTAAAACAGGAAGTACAGGTCACTACGAGGTGGTACAGATTACTTTTGAGCCTGAGTTGTTTCCTTATGAAAAGCTGCTCGAATTGTATTGGCCCCAAACGGACCCCACAGACGGGGAAGGTCAATTTCAGGATCGGGGTACACAGTACAAACCCGCTATTTTTTACCACACGGAGCAGCAACGGGAACTCGCACTGCAATCCAAGGAACAATTGGCACAATGCGGACGCTTTGACAAGCCCATCGTGACGGAAATTCTTCAGGCCTCCATATTTTATCCGGCAGAGGATTACCATCAGGATTATCACAAAAAGAATGTGAAGCATTACAAGGAAGACCGCGCCCAATCGGGTCGTGATGAGTTTATACATCAGAACTGGTAAGCAGGTTTAGCATACATTTTGCGTACGTAAGGCAGATCAGGGATACCCCCTTGGGTCTGCCCATACATATTTAGGCCTCGTTACTCACACAATGAAGGGACAGAGAAGGAGGCTGACCTGAATGAGTAAACGAACGAAGCAGAACCTGAGAAACGTCATAAAGAAGGCTATACAGGCTACTCGCAGCCGTAAAGAGCCAAGCTGTGCACAGGTGGTTTTCCAAAATCTAAGAATGAAAAAAAACTTAACTGCCTGTATTGTGGTGGGTCTTGTGTTTACGGTATGCGGTAATGTCTGGAGCATGGATGTAGCGAGCGCTACGGGTAAGCAGGATCAGCACCAAAAGATGGTGGCCGTCATTATCGACGACATGGGCAACAACATGAAAGGGACAGAGCAAATTTTAAATTTGCCGGTTAAAATTACGGTTGCGGTGATGCCGTTTCTGCCTTCCACCAAGCAGGATGCCATGGAAGCTCACAAGCGTGGTCATGACGTCATTGTGCATCTTCCAATGGAGCCAAAGCAGGGAAAACCCGAATGGCTTGGACCTGGAGCGATTAAGGCGAATATGTCGGATGAAGAAGTACGCGCCAAGGTGACAGCAGCCATTAAGGAAGTCCCTTTTGCGATAGGTATGAATAATCACATGGGCTCCAAGGTCACCTCAGACAAACGCATTATGTCCATTGTTCTGGATGTTTGCAAGGAGCACGGACTATTTTTTGTCGACAGCCGTACGAACTATTGGTCAGTAGTGCCTGAGCTGGCCGTAGAAAAGGGAATGCCACCGGTGCGCAATGACATTTTTCTGGATGATACCCATACACTCGCCCATGTGAATCGGCAACTGACCAAGGTGGGAGAATGGGTGGACGAGCACGATACCTGTGTAACGATTGGTCATGTTGGTGTATCCGGCATGTACACGTCCGCGGCACTCCATTCATCGGTTCCCACGCTAAAAGATCACGCCAAGTTTGTGGGCATTAGTGATTTGGTACGTTCCGTATGGGGATGGAAGGGAGCTCCTGCCACCCACACTACCATACCGTCAAATGAGCAATAATGCCTTCGGCTATCGCTTCTGCGACGTTTTTTTGACCGCGGTCCCCCGAAAGAATGGCCCTGTCCTGTTCATTGCTGATGAATCCGGTTTCCACGATTACAGAGGGATGCTGGATTTTGTTCAGAAGATAGAAGGGTTTTCCGTAAACCGTTTCTCTGTTCATGCAGAATAAGCGGTTCAATGAATGTTGAATCCGTTCTGCCAACAGATAGCTGCTGCCTTCGTCCTGGTACAAAACAATCGGCCCCCGTTTTTCGGCACGTTTGGTCCAATTCACATGCAGACTGACGACTAAAGCGGTGGGCAGCTGTTCTGTCAGGCTCTTACGCTGGGCCAGGTCTTTCAGATGTCGGGATTTGGATTGCAGCCAACGGTTATCGTCGCTTAGAGCATAATCCTTGTCCCTGTTTAAGACCGCAGGATAGCCCTGAGAGCGTAAAATCAGATATAGCTTTTGACCAATTGCGAGATTAATATCTTTTTCCAAAAGACCCTTATGGCTCGTTCCACCATCCACGCCTCCATGACCAACGTCTATGATTACAACGGGTTTGGCAAAAGCGTGATAGGACGAATGTACGTTGGATTGACTTTCTGTGTCCTTGTTCGGATTGGTGCTTTTTTCGCCGGGCTGGGCGCTTGCATAGGCAAAGGAGGCAAATACAGCACTGCAAAGGATACTTAAACTCAATCCCATTCCTATTAGCCATATGATGTTTAGCTTTTCTTTTCGCACGTTCTATTCCTCCAATAGACGGATTGATTAATTTGATATTCAGGTACTGCAAGACATAAACAAGCTAACAAAGACATAAACAACTATAACCAAGCAGCATAGCTGCCTTAAACAAAATTATTAGCCTTCGGGTAACGATTTTGTTTAAGATAGTATGTACCATTTAAGGGAAACCATGCATAGTTATTCCCGCAGGGTTAGACTTTTTGGAAAATGAGCAAGCTAAACTTATCTGCATCCAACGCGTGAATTTAATGTTTTCCTGCAATGCGAACATAATGTCAGGGATGCAGATTAAAGGAGGTCGCGGAGGATGGCCAAGAGTGACGAGCTGGTGACATACATTACGCAACGATTTGTTCGGTATATGGAAACGCCACGCGATGTACGCCGTAGCCGTAAACAATCAAGAGAGCCATGGGTATACAAATGGTTCGGAATGCTGCCGCTCGCTCTGAATATGTGGATTAAATCCGCACGCAAAGGGCGAAAGGAACGACATTAAAATCGCCAAAGAGACCACAAGAGGCATACGGAATGCCGTTTGAGGTCTCTTTTTGTGTTATAGAAATGATCAAGGTGATTGCATTAATTAATGGCTATAAAACGAACTCGAAAAATGAACATAAAAACGGAGTAGGCGTAATGGTGCTGTACAAGCGAAGCGGTCGCGATGGGAAGCACCATCCGGCTGCACAGTGGCACGATAGAAACTTTTAAGTTCAGTTTATATAGGAGTGCATACGATAAAATCCACCGCCAGATAACAGCTGATCCAGCGGGACAAAGCGGGAAAGCCCGGTGCGGCAGGTTACCGCATACATAATAGGATGAGAGAGACCATGCGAAGGGTTCCAGGACTGATATCCGTTAATAGCTAAGGGGCCGCCAAAAGCGAAATTTATGTCTGTAGCAGAAAATACGATACGTGATGATTCACTCAGTGTGTTAGTAAACTGCTGTACGTTATGGATGGAAAGCTTTTGTTTGGGTAGAAGCCAACTAAGATCGTCATAGGGATCAAAAGGCTCAGCCGAAAGGGTAATCGCCTGTGCATCTGCTTTCAGAGAGAGAGCAGATGAAGGAATTGTACTGCTGTGGAGCTTGTTTTTCCAACTCCCATCAGCTACCTCCGCAGGCAATGGATCCCCCGTAAAAGCGTCGATGCACACTTCGATGCCAGTGGAGGAACGCACCAGCCAGTAGGCTAATAGCGGTTCCTCATACATGGGGGTAATTTGCAGCTTGTCAATGGAGGAAAGTTTGGTTTCTGGGAGGGATTTAAGGGATTGGCGGAGTAAATTCATACTGTACGGCCCGCCTGGCCCGTTTCCGTATTCATTAAGCTGATAAGCGCCGTTATGATCTGCCCCGATAATCAGGTAGCCAATGTATTCTCCTGCACGATTCACCTGCACGAGCCAGCTATGTGTTCCGGGACCGAGCGGGTGGTAGTTAAGCTCGGCATCTTTCCACTGGGCAAAAGACGGCTGTGTGGATAGCGACTGCACCGTATCGGTGGAAACCCGCTTTACGTCCGTTGGAACCCCTTGTTCCTGAGCAGGAGGACTTGCAGAAGAGTTACCCGGGGAAAGGGAAGGGCTTACAGTAGTTGCCTCGATTTGCCCCTGCTTCCCATCTTGGTTCTTGTTCGTGGGTTCCGATGAGGAAACCAATGAAGTTGCTTCGTAATAGGGTGACGGGTTTGCGTTGTGGTCTTGGGTTGCTGAGGAGGCCGCTTGAATGGAAGCAAACGGACAGACTGCGGACAGGCCGATCAGAACAGCCGCAATCATACCAACGCTATAGTGTCCGGAATTTTTTTTCAATGGAATCCACCTTTCTGACGGCTAATGCACCGATGGAGGCTTTTTTATCCAGCATAAAGCTTGTCCGATAAAAAGACTGCTACACCTTGTCGGCACATCTGTCCTGACCGGGTTCGTTTTTTGCTGTCGATAAGTAGCGGCAGGCCTGGCAAAGCTTGTCGGTACAGCAATAAACCCGATATAGTCTGAAGTACGATGTTAAAAGCTGACGATACTTCTGCAACCAGCCTGCGAAGGAGCGTGAGATATTGGTTACCGCAGATGAAATATCCCGCAGTTAATGGCGGATACAAGCACCTTGGGTTCATATTGCCATACCATTTCTTTGCGACGGGCTTGATGCTGCTCTTGTACGGCTTCTTTTTTTTCCTCTTCTTCTTTTTGCTCCTTAACCAAATCATCGTAATAGTGATCAATCACCTCCAATTCCTCGCGCAACCGTTCTCTGGCCTGCACAGCCCACTTGTAATCCTGCTGGCTCAGCTGAGCATTGAGGTAGTTTTCCAGCGAGATGGAGGCCTCCTGAACAGATAATTTTGCAGGCTGCACATGCATATTGCCTGCCAGTAGCGGGCTGAGCTGCCGGGATTCAAGCATGCTACCAAAGTTGGGTACGATGGTGCCGCTTTTGAGTGAAATCCCAAGCCAGTGGAGTTCTTCCCGCTTCAAATCACAGGCAAATTCGATCTTGTAGCAGACGCCTAACCAAGCTTCATATACTGCGGGAGAACGGGCGTATAATTGACGAGCATTAGGTTGCTCGAACAAATTGACATATTTTCCTCCATCTCGTGCAGCTTCAAAAATTTGATGCAGCCGACGACTCCCATAGTGAAGTTCTTCCTGCAAAATACGTCCGGGTCCCAACTGCGGTAACGCTGGAACATGGCCGAAGTAACGGCCCATGACCTGATCCTGTGCCGGACTGCCGGACGCTGGAGCCTGTTGTGATCCTTGCCCCGGTTGTGCTTGTGACGGGGTGAGAGACGTATTCTTTGTGGGCGACGTATTGTCTATCGAACTCTCCTGTGCCGTCCGGTAGGCTTCCCCATCGAAAATAAAGGTGAACGACATCGTTTGCGCCGGAACACCGGTACGCTCTACATAGCCCCAATAGTAGGGGCGGTTCGTTAGAGCTTTATCCGCTTCGGGAGAAAGCTTGACGGTCACATGGTTGGGCGACCTCTCGATCACGTTGCATCCGGTCGCTTCCAGATACGTGAGGACAAAGCGCTGTACCTGCTGTGAATTCATGGTCATATCAGCGGCCTCCTTTCGCGCCGCGTCGGGCTTTGGCTGGAGGGACAGCGCTGCCTGACAAGCCTAGCAAAGCAGCGGTGCTTTGGCTTGTTCCCGTCAAACGCCCGTTGATCTGATTGGCTTCGGAGGACATATCGGTTGCCGTATCCGAAGTAGATGGACTTTCTGTGCGAATCTGTTTCATTTCCTGTTTGATCGAATCCAGCGAATGACCGAGTTTTTGCATTTTTCGGCGTATTTCATCATCACTGCTGGATTCAAGCATGATTCTATATAGGCTCTTTTCAATGGATTCCTTCTTTTCAAACCGTTCCAGAATGACGTCCAGCCCGCCTATAACCATTTCGAACATATTGATTTTTTCATGCAGCAGGTGGAGGATATGCTCTTCAATCGTTCCGGTGGTGGACAGGTTGAAAATATTTACATCATGCGTCTGTCCCAGTCGATGCACACGTCCAATCCGTTGCTCCACACGCATGGGGTTCCACGGCAGGTCAAAGTTAATCATATGGTGGCAAAATTGCAGGTTAATGCCCTCGCCGCCCGCCTCCGTGGCAATCATCACCTGAATGCGTCCGCGGAACAGATCCATCATCCAGTCCTTGCGTCCCCGGTTCATGCCTCCCCGATAAGGAACAGCGGATAATCCACGATCACGAAAATAGTTCAGCAAATACTCCTGTGTAGCCCGGTATTCGGTAAAAATTATCACTTTTTCGTTCATTTGACGAATGAGTTCAAGCGCCTTTTCCGCCTTTGAATTGGCTTTAATCGCTTTGATGTGCGCGACCAATTCCCAGACGCGATCACGCAAGGGAGAGTCGGGCGCCATCTTTTTAGATAAATTGACAAGCGTTACGAATACCGCATCACGGCTGCTGCACACTTCACGCTGAAGGGTAACGAGAGACAGCATGCTGCTCAAATTTCCGCCATTCGCCTGATATTGATCCTTGACAAAGGAAGTGACTCCATCGTATAGCGCTTGTTCTTCCGGCGAAAGTTCCAAGTGAATGTTGGAAACATTTCGTTTGGTGAACTGGATCGGCCCTTCGCCGCGACGGTTGCGGATCATGACTTTGGACAGCTCATCCTTGAGCTGATCCTCATTTTTAGGTAGACGTTTATCCACAACGAAGTTAGCTGAAAAATCCCCGTGTCGTCCTAACTGACCGGGCTTGAGCAATGTAATGAGATTGAAGAGCTCGGACAGATCATTTTGGACAGGGGTAGCGGTCAGGAGCAAACAATATTTTTTACGCAGCTTCATAATGAACTGGTAGTTGGATGTTTTTTTATTTTTCAGCTTGTGGGCTTCGTCGATAATGAGCAGATCATAATCAGTGTCCAGCAGGATGTTGCTGTGTGGCTCCCGCTTGGCTGTATCCATAGAGGCCACGACGACCTCGGACGACCAGGAATATGCTTTTTTCTGAGCGACAGCCGGAATGCCAAATTTGCTGTTCAGCTCACGAACCCATTGAAGCACCAGAGAAGCGGGGACAAGAATAAGCACTTTGGCGGCAAGCCCGCGAACCAGATATTCTTTTAGAATCATTCCAGCTTCGATCGTCTTACCCAAGCCGACTTCATCAGCGAGGATGGCGCGACCAGACATTTCAAACAATACCTTACGGGCCGTATCCAGCTGATGGGGCAGCGGAGTGAGGTCTTGCAAATGCTTCAGACATTGAAGCTCATCAAAGCTGGGGACCAGCTTGGCCTTTTCTGCCTCAATCGCCAACTGATATAGACCCCAATCTCCCCAAGGTCCTCCTTTGCGAAGGCGTTGGTCCAGCTCATCCTGCCAGCTACGGTCAAATTGCACCGGAACAGGCAGTGTTGCCTGATTTTGTGATGTTGGGGAACTTGTCGATTTAGCTTTCATGATGGATTCCCTCCCTCCTAGTAATGGCGCAGATGAAGCTCTTGGTTCTGTCACATTGTTGACATCTATGTTGCACAGATCGTAGATGTAGTATGGACGGAAAAAGATATCTTCATAACAGGAGGGGTGAAATCCTTTAGCTGCCTTCCATTAGCTTTTGGAGTTTGCTTTCTGTAGAGGTTTGTGCGTTCGGGGTGTAGATGCTGCAACGCAGATCGACGCTGCCCTGCACCTGAAGGGAGGTCAGGTCAAACAACATTTTGCCTGCCTTGGCATGACGAAATTCAATCAGCACCTCCGGCGCAGAGCTGACCTCACTCTGATTCCAAAGTTCATTAAACTCCGGATAAGCCCGGCTCATGTTCTGTATGAACTGTGCATACCAAGGGTCCGTCACATATTGTCCGTAATAAGCGCGGAAAATAGCAAGGAATCCTTTGACGAAATGCTCCCAGTTTACAGCGAGACTTTTAAACTCTTTTTTGGTAAACAGCAGTTCAATCATGTTGCGTTGTTCATGGGGCAGCTCGGCAAAATCCATAAACACATGAGCCGCGGCTGCATTCCAGCCGACAATATGGCAGCGCCGATCTGAAATAATAGCAGGGCAATAGCGCAGCTCCTGTACTATTTTTTGCAGGGATGGAGAAATAACCGTCTGCTCTGCAAGAGCAGGAGGTGTCTGAAATCCGGTTTCAAGCGCTAAATCATACAAATACTTTCGTTCATCCGTGTTTAGCTGCAAGGCGGCGGCAATGGCATCCAGTACAGAGGCGGACACCTTGATATCGCGTCCCTGCTCCAGCCAGGTGTACCATGTCGTGCTGACACCTGCTAATTGAGCCACTTCTTCTCTGCGCAAGCCGGGTGTTCTGCGGCGTGGTCCGTTCGGCAGACCGACCATATGCGGGTGTAAACGGGCTCTTTTGGTTTTGAGAAAAACAGATAGTGCTTCCAGACGTGCTTCCGGTTTCATAGCGAGTTCTCTCCATTCGATGGTGGATAAGTAATGAGCAGTTAAGGCTCTAACTATAGTAGTGTTCATTATACCAGGATAAACAAACACTTGTAATAGGATAAGCTAAGGTTAAAATGAGATTTATAAGTAAGCAAACGAGCAGGAGGAATGAAGAGCGTATGCAAAGAGTTGTAATTACAGGTATGGGTGTGGTTTCACCACTGGGCAATGACGTGGACACGCTGTGGAAGAATCTGCTGGAGGGTCGTTCAGGTATACGAAAAATAGACACGTTCGATGTGTCTGATTTGAAAGCACAGATCGCCGGGCTGGTACAGGATTTTGATGCAGAAAAGCAATGGGGACGTAAAGACGCCAGACGAATGGATCGCTTCACGCAGTTTGCGTTGTTTGCGGCAGAGCAAGCGCTGAAGGATTCCGGTCTGGAGCTGGATAACACGAATCTGGAGCGTGTCGGTGTCTATGTAGGATCAGGGGTCGGCGGTCTGGATACGTTGGTGGACAATGTGAATGTATTGGAGAATCGTGGGCCGGGCAGAGTCAGTCCGACCCTGGTGCCTATGATGATTTCAAATATGGCTGCAGCGCAAATCAGTATTGCGTTCGGAGCGATGGGTCCCACGCTTTCGCCGGTTACGGCCTGTTCCATTGGAAATACGGCGATTGGAGAAGCGTTTCGTACGATTCGCACAGGAGATGCGGATGTGATTTTTGCAGGCGGAGCGGAGGCAGCGGTGACCAGACTGGCGCTTGCGAGCTTCTCCAATGCAACGGCCTTGTCGACTCGTAACGAGGAGCCTTCGATTGCGAGCCGACCGTTTGATAAGGACCGCGACGGTTTTGTTATGAGCGAAGGGGCGGGCATTCTGGTACTGGAGTCGCTGGAGCATGCTGTTCAGCGTGGCGCAGAAATAGTTGGGGAGGTCATTGGCTATGGCGCAAGCTCGGATGCCTACCATATGGTTGCACCGCACCCGGAAGGGACCGGAGCTTATCTGGCGATGAAAGCAGCCCTTCAATCCGCCCATATCACGCCTGAAGAGGTGGATGTGATCAGTGCGCATGCAACAAGTACGTCCGTTGGCGATCTGGCTGAGACTCTCGCGATACACAAACTGTTCGGTGAGCATGCCTATCAAATTCCGGTTACCGCGAATAAATCTATGCTCGGTCATATGCTGGGAGCCGCAGGCGGTGTCGAAGCCATTGCACTCGTACAGAGTCTAAGAGAAGGCATCATTCCGCCAACGGTTCATTTGGACAATCCGGACCCGGCCTGTGACCTGGATTATGTGCCTCACGAGGCACGCAAGGCCTCATTAAATATCGGGCTATCCAACTCCTTCGGCTTTGGCGGCCACAATGCGGTGATTGTGATGAAGCGTTATGAGTCATAAGTGAAATAAATGATTTAACCTCAGGAGTTCTATCCAACGGGATGGAATGCCTGAGGTTTTTTATTCTAGAAATAACAGATTCATTTTCGATAAGAGATAGAGTAAGATGGAGATTATAATTACTTAATCAATTCGCAATAGAGAAATTCACCGAAGTTTTAGACATAATAAAAGATTGTAAAGAACAATATTTCAAGGAATTTCATTAGGCGTAGATTTAGATTCGAAAAGAAGATCGAAAATATTTGAGCAGAAAAGCAGCGAAGAGAGCGGAGTCGTTTTGGAGAAGCGTAAGCGTTCAAGAATAATCCGGTCACGTAGCGGACATAGATGCAGTTGCTTACTCAGAGCACAAAAAGCGTGATCTATTTAATGAAAGGTTTTGGAGAAATGAAAATTGATCGGTTGCTTTCCATCGTCATTTTGTTGTTGAAAAAAAATAGAATTCAGGCGAAGGAACTGGCAGATTTATATGAAGTTTCGATACGGACGATCTACAGAGATATCGAAGCGATTAGCCTGGCTGGTATTCCGGTGGTAACTTATCAGGGGGCAAATGGGGGAATCGGCCTGATGGATGGCTACCGCCTGGATCGCAGTGTGCTGACGGATGGCGATGTGAAGGACATTGTGATGGGCTTGCATAGCTTGTCCTCGTCGTTAGGTGGACCGAATGTAACCCGGCTGCTCGATAAATTTGAAAGCATTATACCGGATTCGGGAAAAGCGAAATTCAGTGTCAATACCACACAGTTTATCGTCGATCATTCGGGTTGGGGAAATCAGTCTGCGCAGGAGGCTAAGCTGGTAAAGGTGAAGGAGGCGCTGAGTCAAGCGCGTACGATTGCTTTTACTTATCGGAATGCGCAGGGAGCCGTGACTGCACGGAATGTCGAGCCGCATACGCTCGTTCTGAAAGGACAGCAATGGTTTGTATACGCATATTGTCTCGACAGGGAGCAATTTCGTTTGTTCAAACTATCCCGCATGAGTGATCCTGTCGTGACGGAGACGGCTTTCACTCGCCGGGACCTTTCCTATGAAGTGCTGCCATGGAATGAGGAACGGCTGGCGGCGGTCAGGGCGGTACAGCCTTTTACGCTGCAATTTAACCACAAATCCCGGCATCTGGCGGAAGACTGGTTTGGCGTGGAAGCATTGACTGAGCAGGAAGAAGGGATGTATACAGTTTCGGTTCCTTTTCCCGAGGATGCGTGGATGTACGGATTTATTTTAAGTCTGGGGCCGGATGTGATCGTCAAGGAACCCACCCATTTACGGGAGAAGATTCGGGATATGGCGTTACGTATTGCATCCAATTATGGAGAGCCTCCTATAGAGAATCTCGAAAAACATAGCATATAAAAGAAACAAACCTGACGGATAGTTGTCAGGTTTGTTTCGTTATACTGATGTCATATCAATCACGAAAGGGGATTTATGAAAATGGATAAAGCTTGTCAAAGTTGCGGGATGCCGCTGGAGCATGAGGAACAATACGGAACGGACGCACAACAGGCCAAAACTGATGAATATTGTAAGTATTGTTATAAGGAAGGTGCGTTTGTGCAGCCTGAGCTGACGATGGAGGAGATGATTCAGCAGTGCGCGCCTATTCTCGCAGAGCAAGGGATGCAGAAGGAAGAGGCTGTCGCGATGATGCGTAGTTATCTGCCGAATTTAAAACGCTGGCGTTCACAGGAGAGTACGGAACGTGAAGAAGATTTTAAACCGATCCGGGAGGAAAGTCGGGGGGAGATTCGCCTGATCGGACTGGCAGCACGTACAAGCAACCGGAATGAGCAAACATCCCAGGCAATCATTCCAGGCATGTGGGAACGCTTCTGGAGTGAAGATGTGCCTGGACGAATAAGCGGGCATGAAGAACACCGTTCTGTCTATGGTTGCTATACCAATTATGAAAATGGGGTTTTTGGCGACTATACCTTTTTTATCGGAAAAGAAGCGGCTGCGGATGGTGAAGCTCCTGACGGTCTTGAACAACTCGTTATTCCTGCTGCGCGTTACGCTGTCTTTCAAGCTACACCCGAACCTTCCTCGGTCTTCCGGGTATGGCAAGCGATTTGGAGCTGGGCCGCCTCGGGACAAGCAGAGCGGTCGTACACAGGTGATTTTGAAGTGTATGGCAATCCTGATGAGCCTGTACTAATTTACATTGCGATCAAGTGATGATCTGCTTTCATACGAGAAAAGAAGAAACCTCTGTGTGCTGTTCGGCATATAGAGGTTTTTTGGTACTCCATCTTGAGAATTTCTTGATATTTCTGTTTTATAGTATAAAATGTCACAATTCAAAATAAGTAGGTGAATAGTTATGAAAGCGTTGTATGACCAAACGGATCAGTTTATGGTTCGTTTACCGTTACAAAATAATAGTTTGGCCTTTTTGAATAACGAAGATCAAGACAGGCTTTTGAAACAGCTGTGTGAAGATCCTGCTTTTAGAGAACAAGTATTAGTGTCCAGCAAAACATTGTATGGAACAATGAAATATTTCTTAAATAAACCAGAGAAACTGACAGGTAAGAAGAAGAGAAACTTTGTTGAATCCATGATTAAATATGCGATACGAAAGGCAACAAGAACGACACTTTTTGGACTTTTTACATCTGTCGGAGCAGGTCAGTTTGCATCAGGAGATCAGTTTGAATTTGATCAGTATCAATTTTACAAAAAAGCCAGAGTGGATCTGGAATGGCTCTTTAACATGATTAAAAAGCTGGAAAAAGAATCTGCGGATCGGCTTGAATTCAGGATGAATGATGCATGTTACGTCAAGGGAGATCGTGCTTTTTTATTATACAGCACAGATGGAAAAGCAGATGAAATCAGTATTGGGGCTACCCCTGTATTTAAGATTGTATATGAGAGTTGCGGAGAATTTGTATCCTTTCAGGATATCACACGAAGGCTAAGTCAGAAGTATCCTCATACGGAAGGAGGAAGAATCAAGGATTATGTCATGGAATTAATAGATAAGGAGTTTCTTCTATCCCATCTAAGGCCGCCCCTTACGGTGTTGGATCAGTATCAATACTTTATTGAACAGGCGGGGAGGGCATGCGTTGCTGAAGATAGATTGGCAGACCTCCAGGCGATTGCAGTACAAATGGAGCATTACAGTCAATTGCCTTTGGGACAAGGGGAACACGAATACATAGCTTTGTTCGAAAAGATGAATCAATTGGAAAAATCATCATCACCGTTACAGCTTGATTCAGGCTTACGATTGCCTATTGCGGAGAAAAAACTGTTCAGTTCATGCTGAAGGATAATAAGCTGCTGGACATCAAGGTATATATGTATCAGGATTTATTACAACGAGCATTAATGAATGTACTTTGCAACGCTGTGGATCATACACCTGCCGGGGGAACTGTAGTATGGGAGGTAAGTTATTTAGGAAACTCAATTGAGTTTTCAATTAGAGATAGCGGCAAGGGATTCTCTCCAGAAGGCTTGAAGAGAGCTACACAGCTTTTTTACATGGCAGATAAAAGCAGAAGTTCGCAAGGGCATTATGGAATAGGGCTAACGTTTGCAGCTAAAGTGATCAACCACCATCAGGGTACAATGATGTTAGAAAATCACAACGAGGCAGCTCCTTATGGTGGTGGGGTAGTACGTATCATAATACCCGTAAAAATGAACATGGCTTGAAAAATGGAAATGTAGTCCGCTATAAAGCGGACATTTTTTATCATGGAGCTGTTTTGGTTTTAGTGTGTGACAGCTGATCTATAGATGTGTTACGGGTTACGGCCCAAAAAATAAGTGCCAAAGTGCTGACGCCAGCACCTAATAGACATACCCCGTTCCAGCCTGCATATGTGTACATATGAGTCGAAGCGATGGCCCCGGTGGCGCTGCCGATGGAATAAAATATCATGTAGCCTGCGGTCAGTCGGCTGCGTGCCTCAGGACGTACAGTGAAAATCATGCTCTGATTCGTCACATGCACAGCCTGTACCGCCAGATCCAGAAGGATAACGCCAAGGACCAAAGCGAACAGCGAGTGCTCGGTATAGCCGATAGGCAACCAGGATAGCAGCAGCAGAGCCAGCGCAATACCCGTCGTTCGCTGTCCTGAGCCTTGATCGGCAAGACGTCCTGCCCGCGCAGCCGCTAATGCTCCCGCGACTCCGGCCAGACCAAAGGCCCCGATGGCAGTATGTGAAAGAGATAGCGGCGGGGCACTGAGAGGCAGTACCAGCGAAGTCCACAATATACTGAACGCAGTAAAAATGAGCAAAGCCAGCACGGCTCGGACACGCAGAATCCGTTCTTGCACGAACAGGGTGAGAACCGAGCGAAGTAGCTGCGGATAGGATAGCGTTGCTCCTTTGGGTTCATTCCGTGGCAGCACCCGAAACAGCGCTACAGCCATGAATAGCGTCAATGCGGCAGAAACAAGGTACACCGAACGCCAACCCGCGAGATCCGTCAATACACCAGCCACGGTTCGTGCCAGCAGAATACCGATAACGACTCCGCTGGTCACCAGACCTACGATACGTCCGCGTTCAGCCGGGGCGGCCAAGGTTGAGGCGAACGCGACAAGAGTCTGTGTGACGACAGCCAGCAGTCCAACCGCTGCCATGCCCATGAGCAGGATTGTACGCGTGGGGGCCAAAGTAACCGCGATTAACGCCAGCACGGATAACAGCATTTGTCCAGTAATCAGCCGTCGTCGATTCAAAAGATCGCCAAGCGGGACTAGCAGCAGCAGTCCCAATGCATAACAAATCTGTGTCACTGTAATGATGATGCCAACTGATGAATGTGTGATGCCAAACTCGTCCGCCAGTGCGTCCAGCAATGGTTGCGCATAATAAATGTTGGCGACAGCCAATCCACAAGCTATGGCAAATAAGAGCGCTACAGACCGGGATATGGTACGAACGGGGACGATTTTCGCAGCGTTAGTTACGGTTTGATGCGATAGGAGTACCGCTTTTTCTTCTGACGTCTTCATTTTCACATACCACGTCGCTTTCTGTAATTACATACCGACAAGTATAACATACCGATTGGTATGTAATGATTTTAGGTCAATATAACTCGCCTACATATGAGATGTCAAGCGTGTATCATGTACATATTTGACAGCCGCTTCTGACGATCATACAATCTTAATATACTGAACGATACGAAAAGAAGGGGTTATTTATGGTTCGTCCACGGGAATTTGATGAGGAAAAGGCATTGGATGCAGCAATGCAACTTTTTTGGGAAAAAGGGTTCGAGGCTACGTCTTTAAGCGATTTAACCTCCAAAATGGAAATTCAACGTCCCAGTATATATGCTGCCTTTGGGGATAAAAAGCAATTATTCGAAGCCGCGCTGCGCAAATATACGAAATCTCACGCTGCTTATGTACGGGCTAGTCTGCAAAGCAATTCTTCTGCCAAAGAAGCATTTTGCAATTTTTTTGAAGGAGTCGTGGCAGAAGAATATGAGGAAGGTCCTAACCGGGGATGCTTTTGTATCAATACCATGGTAGAATTGGCCCCTCATGATGAGAAATTTGAAATTTTGACCAGAGAACATCAGATGTATCTTTCTGCTGTATTTCAAGAAAACATTGAGCGTGGTATACGATCAGGAGAGCTTGAGGCTGAGACCGATGCCAAAGCTTTGGCCCAGACCCTGGTGTCGTTGTTGATCGGAATTACGGTAATGATGAAGTCACGCCCGGAGCGATCTTTTGTGGAGCATGCGGTTGCGGTTACACTTACATTGATGGGGTAACATTTTCATAGAGATGATAACGTTTACGGATTGGAATAAGAACAAAATTATATATCGAATGTGAGGGGGATTTCTTAATGTTCAATAGAATGAAAGTAATTGTAACAGGCGCAGCTTCCGGCATTGGAAAAGAAATTACTCAACAATGTTTAAAAGAAGGAGCAAGTGTTATTGCCTGTGATATCAATAAGCATACTCTCAATGAACTTGAGGTTGAACTGGCTTCAACCCATTTGTACACTTATCCAATAGATATAAGTAACTATTCAGAAGTAGCCCGCTTTTTTACATATATTGAGCAAGAACATACGGATATAACGGCTTTAGTCAACAATGCGGGAGTTTATAGAGGAAAGAATATACTTGACTACCGTATGGAAGAAATAGAGAAGGTGCTGGACATCAATATTAAGGGATGTGTGTATTTTTCGCAATTTTTTGGAAAGTTCATGATTGAGAAGAAGCATCAGGGGATTATCGTAAATATGTCTTCTGTTTCTGGAATGGAAGGAAGCTCGGATGCGATCTATGGATTATCAAAAGCTGCAATCTTGGGCTTTACTAAAAGCTGTGCCATGAATTTTTCACCTTATGTAAGGGTTAATGCTGTGGCACCAACGATGGTAAGTACTCCAATGATGGATCATATTCCTGAATGGAGAAAGGAAGAATATACAAGTCATCAGCTAATTCCAGAGCCTTTAAATGCAGAAGATGTTGCTTATACTGTCCTTTTTCTGCTATCGGAAAGATCCAGGCATTATACGGGAGCGACCTTTGATATTAATAATGGGTGTTATTTAAGATAATTTTAGACGATATACTGGAAATCGCTTGTGTAGACTATAAGATGAATCTGTAGCTTGATGTAGTCAATGAATACGGGAGGACGAGGATGATGAACACGCAAATCCAACTGTTAAATGTATTATTACGCGTGGTGCAAGGAGACATCACCCGTTGTAAGGCCGATATTATGACGTTTTGTACAGTAGCATACTACTTTGGATGAAATTATTTTTGTTTGTTTTGATGCGGATAATGCTCAGTTATACAGCCGCAAGCTTCAAGATGAAGTAAAGGATATTAAAAAAGATACGGTTGAATGAGAGAATGCACGCACGAGTGGGTATAAGGGGGATAAGTGAATGCATGAGGAGCAAAATCAGGAACATTGGCCGGTGTGGGCTACGGAGCCTGTGAAAATAGTGAATCCTGATCCTGACTGGTCAGAGCAGGGCTTGCAGGTTATTCACGAGTTGCGGGAGCTGCTACTGCCGTTTAAGGTGACGGAAATGGAGCACATAGGAAGCACGGCAATTCCTAATCTTTCCGCCAAGCCCATCATAGACATTATGGCAAAATTGGAATCCTGGGATAGGCTGGAACAGATTGTATCTGCTTTGCAACCAGCAGGCTGGAGCTATGTTCCGCCTGAGCTGGACGGTCGGGAATGGAGAAGATTTTTGGTTAAAGTGGAACAGGATCAAAGAAAGGGACATCTGCATCTGATGCTGGAACATGAGGAGCATTGGGATCAACAACTGTTGTTTCGGAACCGTCTTCGTGAACGGTCTGAACTGGTTCAGCAATATGATGCATTAAAAAGGAAGCTGGCGATGGAAAATCAGCATGATCGTGAAGCGTACACGGAGGCCAAGACCGATTTTGTGCAAAACGTTCTGGATGCCGGAACATCCTAAAGATTAGGACAGCCGGACATCCCGGGTTTTCACATTGTTACTATAGAAGGTAGACTCGCTGGATAGTTTATAGGAAGGGAACTTCTCGTCTGCATCAAGGCGCATGGATTCCTCAAAATAAATCGCCTGCTGACCGCTAACGAGAAAAGGCAAGTTGCCCGCCTGTACTTCTATATCGCCGTTGTCCGGTGCGCTGACGATCTTGAGCACCGTAATACCATCACAGCCGCAGCCCTCTGTGTCGTAAAAAAGCTTGATATAGCCCGGTTGATCGCCGAGAATTTGTGTAAGCCGCTGCTCAGCCAGTGGGCTGATTTGAATGTTCATGGTGTCATTCCGCTCCTTTATGTCGAATAGGTCATTACTGATAAATAAAATCCCGAGGGATTGGCTTGTATTCATGTATAAGCATACGCCGTTCACCCGATTGAAAAATGCATTGGTGTATCGGGCGCAACACAAATTTCTGATTGCTGTGTTGGGCATTTTTACGAATGATGCCGGGGAAGTGCTACTATTAAAGCACGTATACCTGAAGCAGCCGGAAGCCGCACTGCAGCGTGAAGTCAAGGAAGAAACCGGGCTGGAGGTAGAGATCACCTCACTGGCGCGAGCCAGATTTGGCCAGACGCCGAACCGCGTGGATCTTATTTTTACAGGCCGCGTTATTCCCGGTACTTTCCGACCAAGCTCCGAAATCTCCGACATTTGTTATTGCGGTGTAGGGGAATGGCCGGAAGGTTTGCCAGCACACCAGAAAAAGCTTATTCAGGAGCTGCTGAAGTAGTTTTTATCCAGTGTTCATATATGAAGGGCTGATTACAGACGTTTCAAGAATACACTGATGCGCTCCAAGGCGATTTCCAGTTGTTCCTGTGACGATGCGTACGAGCAGCGAATAAAGCCTTCGCCGCCCGGTCCGAATGCGGAGCCGGGTACGGTAATGACACCCTCTTCTTCCAGTAACCGCTTGGCAAACTGCTCTGAGCTTAAGCCCGTGTGTGTAATGGATGGAAAAGCGTAGAAGGCACCGTTCGGTTCATGGCACGGCAGTCCTGTCTGACGCAAGCTTTCAACAAACCATTTTCTGCGCAGATTGTACGATTCCATCATGCGGTCTTTTTCCTCCAGCCCATGGCGCAGGGACTCAATAGCGGCAATTTGCCCGATAATAGGAGCGCACATAACGGTATATTGATGGATTTTCAGCATGGCTGAAATCAGCTCCTGCGGGCCGCATACATAGCCGACTCTCCAACCCGTCATCGCAAAGGCTTTGGAAAAGCCGCTGATGAGCAGGGTTCGTTCTTTCATGCCCGGCAAAGCGGCGAAGCTTACATGCTTCTGTCCATAGGTCAGCTCACCATAAATTTCATCGGAGATCACGACTAGATTATGCTCCTCCACCAAGCGGGCAATCGGTAGCCAGTCCTCATAAGTCATTACTCCACCTGTCGGATTGTTCGGATAACAGAGAATAAGCACTTTGGATCGTGGAGTCAGCTTGGCTTTGAGCGCTTCAGCCGTCAGCTTGAACTGCTGATCAGCAGAGGTTTCAACCGTTACCGTATGCCCTCCATTCAGGAACGTGATCGGTGAATACGAAATATAGCAGGGAGCCGGAATGAGAATTTCATCGTGCTCCGTAATCAGGGCGCGGAGCGCCAAATCCAGCGCTTCACTGCTACCGATTGTTACCATGATTTCATTTGCCGGATTGTAGGACGTGTTAAAGTTGCTCTCCAGATACCCGGCAATCTCCTCACGCAGCTCGGGAAGGCCAGCATTCGGTGTGTACGAGGTCTTGCCATTTTCCAGTGCTGTGATACAAGCCTTTCTGACATGTTGAGGGGTCACAAAGTCCGGTTCGCCAACACCAAGCGAAACGATATCTTTTCTGCCCGTACTATATTCAAAAAACTTACGGATGCCTGAAGGCGGCATTTCCCGTACAGCTGGAATCAAAAAATCGCTTATAGATACTGTGGTCGATACGTTCGTCATATTGATTTCCTCCTTTTTGAAAAACAAAAAAAACCCGCCCCTGTAAAGGGACGAGTTTACACCCGTGTTACCACCCTAGTTTCATTCCATAAGAAATGACACTCTGTTCACGTATCCATCAATACGTGTTCCGGTTAACGCTGGAAAGGCGGCAGAGCTTACTTCAGGTTCAGCCTGCTTCTCGGAGATGGCGTTCAGCTACCCTCGGAATGTTGGCTTTCACCTGCCCCAACTCTCTGCAAATCCGCTGTATAGCTTACTCGTTCTCGTCATTGAAATTTGTTGCCGTATCAAGTTAGGTGTAATTATAAGCACAACATTTCAGGATGGCAAGTCTTTTTTTATAAATTTTAAAGACAGGAGCTTCATCATTGACGACTGGAAGATAACGTATATAGTGGTATCAAGGGGGATTGTCCCCCAAATTTCACTGTGCTATTTGCACTATATTGGCTAGAGAGGGATGGTGTCCATATGAACGTATTTGAACGCTTTAACGGCAAGGTTTTGCCTACGGGATGGGGCTGGATCAACGAACCGACTGTATGGAGATTCGATGAATCCAAGAATTTACAGGTATCTGCACCTTCACAGGCGGATTTCTTTAGAGATCCGTCCGGCGCAGCGATAAAATCGTCTGCACCCTTTTTGCATACAACGCTTCAAGGTGATTTTACAATATGGACGAGGGTTCGTGTCGATATGAAGCAGCCTTATGATTCAGGATGCTTGATGATTATGGCGGATGATACCCATTGGGCCAAGCTATGCTTTGAATATTTTGAAAGCACTCCCTCTATTCTTAGTGTGGTCACACGGGATACATCCGATGATTGTATATCTGGGACGATGGACGTTTCCAATCCGTATTTGCGAGTGGCAAAAGCCGGAAATTGCTTTGCCTTTCATTATTCATCAGACGGGCAGCAATGGAAGTTGGCGAGATATTTTGGCATGGATGTTCCAAACGAGCTAAAGGTTGGGGTCGTTGCACAATCTCCGGTCGGAGAAGGTTGTGATGTTACTTTTGATGCCTTGACTGTGGAGAATCACGTAACCGGGGACATACGAACTGTGTAATAAACGGAGTGAGCATTTCTATAAACAAGTATGCCAGCCTGACGTATATACGTATATTCAGGCAGGGGGCTGGACAAGGGTTTGTTGTTTAAAGGAAAGAGATATAAGCTGCCCGGCTTATTGGGTGTACTGCTTGTAGCTACGTTGGGATGTTATGGGCTTATTATGTATGTGCAGTCCACAAGTGGGACGAAAATGTATCAATTTTTGTACTGGGATATATTTCTGGCATGGATTCCAGTCTTGATTTCTCTGGGAATGCTCGCCTTATCCAGGCTGGGAAACATAAAAGTGAGAAGGCTTTTTTTATTAATTGCCGGAGTCGTATGGCTGTTTTTTCTGCCGAATGCGCTGTATTTGCTGACTGAATTACTTCATGCATTCCGTTTTTATGATGTGAATCCTGACTCGCGTTTTTGGCTGAATACTCAATTTTGGTTGATCTTATTTACGTCTTTTTCGGCAGCAGGGATTGGTCTTTTTCTTACTTCCATTTGTATATTTACGATCCACCGTATGCTGCAAGAGGTTTGTTCCAGCTGGCTTGCGTGGGCTATCGTTTTTATGTTCCTGTGGCTGTCCAGTGTAGGTGTCTATATCGGCAGATTTGCTCGCTGGAATAGCTGGGATGTGGCGTTGCAACCCATGGTGATCGTGATGAATGTTTGGAAATGGGTGGTACATGCCGGAGCAAGGCTTCATTTGTTGTCTTTTAGCTGGCTGGTGTTTGGAATCGCGGTCATTTTTTATCTGTTGATCTATATCTCTTTAAGTGAGGAGAAGCACGCTTAGGCCGAGGATACGTATTCCATGAATACGGGCTTCGGCCTTTTTACATATGGGAAGCCATCAGCTATAGTTGGCCTCCCCGTGTTCTTCATAAAGCACACGCACCAGCAGATCCTGACTGAAATTGCCGAATCTTTTGCCGAAAATGGTGAGACCCCCTTTGTTCTCCGACTGATCGGATACGGATAAGCGTAGTGTAATATCGCTTTTATAGTTAAGCCCAATATCGTCTATTGTGACTTCTGATATACGGCACCCGTCAATGAAGCTTCCATGTTGATTGATGCGAATTAATTTGAGCATGCCATATTGATTCAAATGCGGTGGCCACCAATCGGGATTCAGAACCCCCGGTACTTCTCCAAAATCTCCGGCGCTAGTCCAGTGACCAATCGGGATGCCGTTGACATGAAAACAAATGTCGGAAGGATATACCTCACAATAACCCGGTGCTTCTGAGCCCAGCTCTGCGGAAAATTGAATTTCGGTAAAGGATTGATTCTCTTTCAGATAGTTGGGAATCCGATATTCCAGAAAACCATCTGCCATCCAGATCATTTCCGAGTCCAGCCGCCCGGGATCTGCAAAATAGCGGGGATCATCAAAATCACCAATAATGCTGTCTCTGGTCACCAAGCCACAGGTAGGTACTGCCTGGTAATTACTATAATGACCGATGCGAATTTCAACCTCGTACACATTTTTCTGCTCTCTGCTACGCAAGTCCACCATCAGTTTTTCCTTGTTCAGATAGCACATTTTTCGGGTACCATGCTTGCCGCTTACTGTATTGATCTCGACAAGGCCACATTCCTCCAGCTTACGAATATGCATCGTAATCGTACCGTTGCTCAGATCAAGCCTGTTAGCGATGTCATTCATACTTTGTCCTTGATGGGCGGCGAGCAATTCCAAAATTTGAATGCGTATTTCCGAGCCGAGCGCTTTGAAAATGTCTAGCCCTGACATTAAGTCCTTAATATAAATCATAGCTATAGACCTTCCTTATCTATAAAAAATGTAATGTAAGCGCTTATATATTTGTTTTGATTTATGTTAAAATAAAATCAGAAAGAAGTAAACCGCTTTGCTGTAAATTATTTTTACAAAAATAAAAAGGGGAGTGAAACGAAACTCAGAATTGATTTTTCACCTAAATAAAATCGCATTTAAGTTTATTTACTCTAAATTCTTCAATAAAATAACTTAAATACGATTTTATTTCGTTTTTCATGCTATTTAATTCTATACTTTATATTTATTTAAAAAGATTTATAAATGCATTGACGAACTGTAGAATGCCGTGCTATATTTTGTTTGTAAACGAATTCATTATTGATAAAGTAAAATGTTAATTATATGGCACATGAGAGGGATGATGATCACAGGCTGGAGTGAACAGCAGATGATGTACCGTACAGATGAATATAGGCCAAGTGGTATAAGTTTATTTCAACACTATATGTATGCGGTTTCATTTCAATTCTAGGAGGGGTCGCGTTGATAAAGAAAAAAGGTTTTGCAATGACAATGGTTGTGCTGTTGTTGATGGTTGCTGCACTGGCTGGCTGTAGTGGAGGAAGCTCCAGTAGTGATGGAAGCAAGGAGCTGACGTTCATGTTCCGTGGTGGTACGGATGAGCAGAAGGCTTATAAGGAAGTTATCAAGAAATTTGAAGAGGAACATCCTGGCGTGAAGGTTAAAATGGTCGTGACGGCAGCAGATCAATATGCTACAAAGCTTAGAGCTGCGATTACAGGAAATAATCTTCCAGATATCTTTTATTTTGCCCCTGGAGATTTGAAAGCTTATGTAAATAGTGGGGTGCTGAAGGATCTTACACCTTACATTGAGAAGAACAAGGATATAAAGCTGGATAACATTTGGAAATACGGTGTGGATTTGTATCGATATGACGGTAAAATGGCTGGCCAAGGAAATATTTACGGTATGCCAAAGGACTTGGGTCCATTCGCCTTGGGTTATAACAAAACCATGTTTGAAAAAGCAGGCGTTCCGTTACCTGATAAAGACAAACCGTATACATGGGATGAGTTTATCAAGGTCAGCCAAGAGCTGACAAAAGATACGAATGGTGATGGCAAACCGGATCAGTATGGTACAGGTTTTAACGTTCAGTGGGCATTGCAAGCCTTCGTATGGAGCAATGGTGCGGATTGGTTGGATGAGAGCAAAACGAAAGTAACGATTGATGATCCTAAATTTGCGGAAGCGCTTCAATACTTTGCTGATATGCAAAACAAATATAAGATTACGCCTGGTATTGAACAGTCACAAACACTGGACACCTATCAACGCTGGATGAAGGGCGAAATGGCATTCTTCCCGGTAGGTCCTTGGGATATGAGTACATTTGAAAAACTGCCATTTGAATATGATCTGTTGCCATTCCCGGCAGGATCGACTGGCAAATCGGCAACATGGATTGGTTCTCTGGGTATTGGTGTTTCCTCTAAAACAAAGTACCCGGATGAAGCTGTAGAACTGGTCAACTATCTGACGACTTCCAAAGAAGGAATGAAGCAGCTTGTAGATGCCAAGGTACAAATTCCGAATCTGTTAGATATGGCAGATGAGTGGTCCAAAGATACGAAAACCAAGCCTAACAATAAACAGGAATTCATTGATATTGTGAATGACTATGGACGCTCATTACCAGGCAACTATACGTATAACGCAGAATGGTACGATATTTTCTTCACCGATATTCAGCCTGTGCTGGACGGAAAAATTACGGCAGCGGATTATGTGAAGCAGGAGCAACCGAAGATGCAGAAACTGCTGGATAAAGCGGTGGAGCAAGAGAAAAAATCACAGAAATAGTACGTAAATAGCGGATAGAGGATGATGTTAGTGGCTGATATCATGCTGCTGGCATCATCTTCATTCCAAATTAGAAACAGAGGTGAGCCCTGTGATAACCAAATCTAATCTCTATCGCAAAGAGAAAATATATGGATATTTATTTATCCTTCCTCCTATTCTCGGTTTGCTAATCTTTACGTTGTTCCCGTTTGTCTATTCGTTATACGGCTCTTTTACAGACTGGGACGGATTGGGACAAATGAACTTTATTGGTCTCGATAATTTTAAAGATTTATTTACCGATGAACTCTTTTACAAATCGATGTACAATACTCTTTTCTTAATGCTGGGTATTCCAATCGGTCTTTTGTTAGCTTTGCTGCTGGCACTGGGGTTGAATCGCAAGATTCCGGGCACGACAACGTTTCGTGTGATCTACTATATTCCGGTTATTTCTTCTTTGGCTGCTGTTTCTATTATGTGGAACTGGGCATACAACGGAGACTACGGTCTGGTGAACCAATTCCTCGAATTGTTCGGTATTAAAGGTCCCAATTGGCTGATGGATAAGGATACGGTTAAGCCTGCCTTGATCCTTATGACGGTCTGGAAGGGTCTTGGCTACACGATGTTACTGTATTTGGCAGCCCTGCAAAGTGTATCTCGCTCTTACTATGAAGCAGCAGAGCTGGATGGAGCTAGCGGATTCCAAATGTTCCGCAACATTACATGGCCAATGGTGAAACCAGTGACCTTTTTCCTGGTCGTAACCAATATCATTGGCGGTTCACAAATCTTTACTGAAATGAACATTATGACTCCTACAGGGGGACCGGAATACTCATCCGCCTCAATCGTCTTCTATATTTGGGATAAGGCATTTAAAAACCTGCAAATGGGATATGCCTCCGCGATGGCTATGATTCTTGGCATCTTCATTTTTATCGTAACTTTGATTCAATTCAAAATGAATGAAAAATCGTCCTTTGATGGGGATTGATTTTCGCGGAAAGGAGTGAGTCTGATTATGTCCCATAGTCAAAGAACGAAAGTTACCAATATCATTATTTTTATTGCACTGGCGATTGGAGCGATTGCGATGATCGCGCCGCTGCTGTGGATGCTGTCCACTTCGGTGAAAGAAAAGCAGGATGTCTTTGCTCTTCCACCGGTATGGATACCAGAGGTGTTCCAGTTTAGCAAGTACAAGGAAATCTGGGAAGCGGGACCTTTGTTAAGCGGGATCAAGAACAGCGTGATTGTGGCTGTAAGTGTTACCGTTGTGGGTACCTTTACATCCAGTGTGGCTGCTTTTGCATTTGCAAAGCTGAGATTCCCTCATAAAAATAAACTGTTTCTTTTACTCATCGCATCGATGATGATTCCATACCCAACGGTTATGATTCCACAGTTTATGATGTTTTCCAAGCTCGGTTGGGTAGATACACTCTTGCCTCTGATCGTTCCAGGTTTGTTCGGGAATGTGGTTATGATCTTTTTCCTGCGGCAGTATTTGCTCAGTGTACCGGATGCCATTATCGAAGCAGCTAAAATTGACGGAAGCTCTTATTTCCGACTGTATTCGTCCATTACATTCCCGCTTATTAAGCCAGCAGTAGCGGCACAGCTTATTTTATGGTTCATGGGAATTTGGAACGATTATTTGGCACCGATTATTTACTTGAATTCACCGGAAACGCAGACGTTGCAGTTGGTCATAGCGAACTTTAATGCGACCTATGCCATTCAGACGGATTATCCGCTCATTATGGCAGCTTCCATAGTCGCTTTGTTACCTGTGCTGATTATATTCCTGATCTTCCAGAAACAGATTATTGAGTCGGTTGCTATTTCCGGTGTCAAAGGTTAAGTGTAGCCACTGGAGGGCACGGATGAATGATGCAAGGCAATCACAATATGTAATGGTAAATGGTAAAGGAAGGAGGAGAACAACAGTTATGGTGATGCTGCTTATGCTGGGCCTATCCGGCTGTGGGGATAATACCCCGGACCCTGTGTATCCGCAGGCTCCGCCTCCCGATCATTTGTATGATCAAAGTACGATAAATGATGAGCAGCGCTGGACGATTAATAATGCGCATGATCCTGCGATTATCAAAACAGATCAGGGCTATTATGTATATTCCACGGATGTAAAGGCAGGTGGAGAGCTGAGACCGGGGGTCATGGTACGTAAATCGACCGACCTGATTCACTGGAACTGGGTGCAGTATGCACTGCCCGGCATTCCAAAGGAAGCGGGGGCATGGTCATCAGCAACCAATCTGTGGGCACCGGACGTTATTAAAATGGGTGATGCCTATCGGATGTATTATTCAGCCTCCACCTTCGGTAGCACACGGTCAGCAATCGGATTGCAGACATCCAGCTCGCCGGAAGGCCCGTGGAAGGATGAAGGGCTGGTCGTTAAAACGAAGGAGCATGATAAGCTGAATGCGATTGATGCCAATCCGGTGCTGGATGCGGAGGGGAATCCGTGGATGGTGTACGGCTCGTTTTTTGGAGGCATTTATATTACGCCACTTGATCCCCAGACTGGAAAGCTGAAGGAGTCCGGCTACGGCAAAAATATTGCCGCCAGAGATCGGGCAACAGAGGACGGTGCTGTGGAAGGGCCGTACATTGTGTACAATCCCGCATTCCGCAAATATTACTTGTTTGTCTCATATGATTCTTTGTTCGAGGACTACAATGTACGCGTTGCCCGCTCGGATTCGATCACAGGGCCGTATGTGGATATCAATGGACATGATATGGCAGATACCAGCTACTTGCCCCAATATGAGATCGGGAACAAGGTATTGGGTGGTTATCGGTTCAGCGAAGGAGAAGGCTGGGTTGCGCCAGGTCACAATTCCGTTCTGAAGGACGGAGAGGATTATTATATCGTGCATCATGCACGGGGAGAAACGGATAAGAGCTGGCCGTATCTGCATGTACGCAAAATATTATGGACCGTTGAGGGCTGGCCTGTCGTATCGCCGGAACGGTATGCGGGCGAGCAGGAGCAGGATATACCTAAAAGATTATTACCCGGCAGTTGGGAACGCATCGTGATGAAGCAGGAAGTGGACGGTCAAGTGGAAGCTGAACCGCTTCGGCTGGAAGATGGAGGTCGGGCAATCAGCGGAACGCTTGAAGGCCAGTGGAGCTTTGACGGCAAGCGTACTTTAACACTGGATTGGAGCGATACATCCGAAAGGACCAAGGAACAACTAGTATTGCTTCCTTCATGGGATTGGGAGCTGGGTCGCCAAACTTTAATTTTTACGGGTATGGACGACAAGGGAGTTTCCATTTGGGGTAAGCGTATCGGCGATTAATTGTATGAACTTACATACTACACATAGAGGAGAGAAGAACCATGAATCAAAATGTACCTTTCATTAATCCGGTCATTGAGCAACGGGCAGACCCTTGGATTTACAAGCATAGTGACGGTTACTATTACTTTACCGGATCTGTACCGGAGTATGACCGCATTGAGGTTCGGCGGGCACATACCATTCAGGGCTTAAATACAGCAGAGCCTGTTGCCGTGTGGCACAAATATGAAACAGGCCCATTAAGCGCCAACATTTGGGCACCGGAAATTCATTTTATTGATGGCAAATGGTACATTTATTTTGCAGCAGCTCGCACCACAGAAACGAAGGAAGGTTTGTTCGACCACCGGATGTTCGTGCTGGAAAATGCTTCGGCCAACCCGCTGGAAGGAGAATGGGTGGAAAAGGGGCAGATTAAAACCCGTTGGGAAACGTTCGCGCTGGATGCCACAACCTTCCAGCATCATGGAGTTCTGTATTATGTGTGGGCCCAGAAGGACCCGGACATCGTCGGTAATTCCAATCTGTACATTTCTGAAATGAGCAATCCGTGGACGCTACGCGGTGAGCAGGTGATGATCACTACCCCTGAATATGATTGGGAAGTCATCGGTTTTAAGGTGAATGAAGGAGCGGCAGTTCTGAAACGAAACGGACGAATCTTTATCAGCTATTCAGCCAGCGCCACAGACTATAATTATTGCATGGGGCTGCTGACAGCGGACGAGAATGCAGACTTGCTCGACCCGAAATCATGGACGAAATCGCCTGAGCCGGTATTCTGCACGAATGAGGAAACGGGCCAATTTGGACCCGGTCATAACAGCTTTACGGTTGGGGCTGACGGTAATGACGTCATCGTGTATCATGCACGGAATTACAAGGAGATTACGGGTGACCCGTTGTATGACCCGAATCGCCATACACGTGTTCAGCCGTTGAACTGGCATGAGGACGGGACGCCTGATTTTGGCATTCCTGTACCGGATGGAGTTCCTGCTGGTAAATAAGCGATACGAATGTTGTAGATGGTTCATGTGTTGCACAGCAATACTGTAGCTTTCTAAATAGAGTAGGAATTATAATTTACTACGCATAACAAGAGGAATAAGATATCCCCTGAGCTTTAGGCCGGGGGATATTTTTTTATTTCGGGAAAGCAAGGGTGATTTTTTTAAACTGTATATGGAAGTAAGCAGGCTGGCCGTAATTCCTTATGTTGGAGTTACGGCCATTTGTTTTGTAGGAGAAAGGTATGCCAAGCATCTGATTTGATAAAAATGTTTAATATTTTCCACGGGATGGAAGCTGCAAATGTATGGTAAAGTGTAGTTTATACAAGAATTTTTTATCCTAAAGTTTTTTTCCAAAGTCTCATGTGCATACCGAATCCGAATCACACGAGGTGAGAAAAATGCTGCAATCATTAAAAGCCATTGCTAATTATCGGAAAGAAAATGATCTGGCCTGGGATACGCCGACTTGGCTGAAACTACTCGTTTCGGCTGAGGAGCGTATTGTGAATCTGGAACGCATCCACTCCATAGGGGAGTTAAAGGATGCTAATCCCGTACTGGATTATGTGGAGCATACGTTGCATATTTTGGACGGGCTTCCGCTGTCTTTCTGGATTAAGGAGCTGCTAGAAGACGTGCTGGTTTGGTCTGAGACGGCCAAAGGAGGCACAGTTCGCGAACGGCTGCGCTGGCAGCAGGAGGGCATCAATTTATTTGTGCATAATATCGGTTCCGCCCAACTGTACGTCAGACAGGCTCAAGCGGAGAAACCGGTGTTTCCCCGCAATACTATGACTCGGATTCTGATTGAGACGCATGGATTAATCGGACAGTATATACGGGGTGAAATTCCTTTTGCGGAAAATCGGGCGCTGCTGGAAATGACCCGTAAGGGCTGGTTAAGCCACGAGGAACTGGAGCTTGCCTTGCGGGCGCTGAACGAGTGCATTATCGCCGGGGTAGACCCTGCATTATGGGAGCAGGTACGGAGTGAAGTGGAGCAACTGATTGGCTGGATCGCATGGGATAACGCGCCTGTGGCCTGGAGTGTAAAGGAACGACTGGAGAGATTACGGTCGGTTTCTATTCATGAAGGGGAGCCCTTCGAGCAGGCCTACGCCGAGCTGGAGCGCGAGTTGAATGTAGATAAGGCGCTGGCTCCGTTGGAGAATCGGACGCTTTGGTATGTGGAGTCGGCTTTACAGGATTTTTCGCTTCAGGAGCTGGTGAAGGTGTTTTTGCTCACGTTACGGGATGGTACGGGACAGGAATTGCCTGCAACGGTGCGTCATATCAGCTTTGAATCGCTCATGAACACCATGCATTATGACTATCGCGGCATCAAGAAAATTAACGTTTATAAAAAACGGATGATTGAAAAATATTTACACGCGCTATCCTGGCAGGATATCTTGAAAGGAAAACGGAAGCATAATCCTCATTTGAATGTGATTGTGGAGCATAAAGAGGAACTGCCGAGTACCGTATTTTTCAATTTTCATTTTTCATCTGCGGCTGAGAAGCTGATCGACTTTTGCATCGAGGCGGAAAAAACGCCTTTGTATGACAAAGCTATATTACTACTGTTTGATCTGTTCGGTTTGCGCCGTGATGCTTATGATCGTTTTCATAATGAGGAAACATACCTTACGGATATGAACCAAACCGTAGATTACAAAAAGGTCATTCTAGATTACGTGACGGGAACTCGTGTACTAGATATCGGACCGGGCGGGGGTGTGCTGCTGGACCTGATTGAACAGGAGATACCGGACGCGAAGCCGTTGGGACTTGATATTTCTGTGAACGTTATTGAGGCGCTCAAACGTAAAAAGCAATTGGAGGGCCACCGTTGGGATGTTATTAAAGGAGATGCCCTCCAACTGGAGGAATTTATAGAGCCTGGGAGCATGGACACGGTCATTTTTTCTTCCATTCTCCATGAGCTGTATTCTTACATTGAACGGGATGGAGCCCGATTCAATCTGCATACGGTGGAGGCTGCTTTGCAAAGCGCCTATCGTGTGCTGGCACCGGGCGGACGGATCATTCTCCGTGACGGCATTATGACTGAACCGGCAGAACAGCGTAGACGAATCCGGTTCCTGGAGCCGGACGGAATGGAATGGCTGTTGCGATATGCCAAAGATTTTGCGGGTCGCGACATTGAAGTGGAGCGTGTGAGTGAGCATGAGGCTATTTTGCCTGTGAACGATGCGATGGAATTTCTATACACCTACACGTGGGGAACAGAAGCTTATGTGCATGAAGTGCAGGAGCAGTTTGGGTATTTAACTCCTTCACAGTATGAAGAGTGTATTCGTCGCACGCTTGGATCGCAGGCTATAATCCGGGAGAGCCGTCACTATTTGCAGGAGGGATATGCGGAAGCGCTTGCTGGGCGTATTGAATTTACCGATGAGCAGGGTCAGCCTGTTCCCCTGCCGGATAGCACCTGTCTGATTGTGATTGAGAAGCCGCAATAGAGTGGTTAGTATGCTTTGTTTTGTTATCGAGTGAGACTGATAAAATGTAAGAAAGCCTTCTGATTTGCGTCTAACGCGGTCAGAAGGCTTTTTTACACTTTAGTAGACAATTGATTCATTTGTAAAAGAAACAGACATTCTGTCTGCTCGTTCACAAGTTACTTCCGATTTAATGTACCATAATTATGGAAAAAAGTGATTTTGAAAATGATATACTAAGAGGGAACATTCTATGAATATTCGGTATACCTTTTTTTGCTACCAATGAAGGGAGGCGTGTTCGTGATGTCCTCGCATGTGGAGATATCGCAATATGACCCGCAGTGGGTAAAAGAGTGCGTGTGAGCGGACAAAAATCGCAGAGACTCTCGGAGATATAAGTATGGGTATAGAGCATATTGGGAGCACATCCGTTTCTGGCCTTGGAGCCAAGACGATTATTGATATTATGGCTGGGGTAGAAGATTTGGCGCAGCAGTTCAAATATGATCGTCTAGCGTATACCGAGGCCAAAGGGTCCTTCATTCGGCAGGTGATTCAGCAGGCGAAGCTTAGGAAGGATGAAAAATATGATGCTGGATACACAAGTAACGCCGGATGGTTTAAAAGAACGAATGATGCTGTTATCGGCGCTGGAAAAGGAGGACGTTACCTTTTGTATATGGAGGGAAGCTGGAGATACGGCATGGCGTATGGGCAACGTGAACATTCCTGAGGCGTATGATGATGGCTCATCCTTTTTGCTGGGGAAAATTATAGATACACCGGAGGAATATCAGAAATGGGCTGAAAGTTACTATGACCTGCCGATTTCTCTGGAGATTGTAAGCCGGATTTTCAATGGTGTTCCGATTCATGCACAGATGATCTCTACGCTGCATCCTCAGCGCGACCTGACGGAAGCGATGAAAGAACTGGAGCAGCTTGGCATATCGGTAGAAGAAAGATAACAAACAACTCTGTTTATCTTAACACTTTTTGCATATAATACAGGAGAAATGACAGGATAGCTTTAAAAATGAAGGAGTTGTGTTGAAAATGTCAAAACGTTTGATTCCTTACATCACGATGGATGGAAATGCAAAAGAAGCAATCGAATTTTATGAAAAGGCATTGGATGCCCAACTGCTTTTTATCCAAACCTTCGGTGAAATGCCTGAAAACCCTGATTTTCCCATTCCCGCAGAGGTCAAGGAACGTGTGGGACATGCCACCCTCAAAGTTGGTGAGACAGAGCTTATGTTTTCCGACACCTTTCCTGGCTCGCCGTTCAGCAGCGGGAATCAGGTGAGCATCTGTATTACAACCGACAGTGTGGAGCAATCCCAAAAAATGTTTGACGCTCTACAGCAAGGAGGACAGGTGGGGATGGCCTTGCAAGAAACCCATTTTAGTCCTGCTTATGGGAATGTAACGGACAAGTTTGGTATCACCTTTCAAATTTTCACGGAGGCTCGGTCTTAAACAATGGAAAACGGCCCGATTTCGCTACCTTGGTGATCTGGCCGTTTTGTTTTATGCATGAATCCTCGTTCAAGAGGTTGCTCCATGCTGGCGAAGGTATTCTGCAACGTTCTGGTGGCCTTGCTGAACAGCAAGAGACAGTGCGGTTTCTCCATCGGTTCCATTGGCATTTACATCAGCGCCGTGCTCCATTAACAGACGAATGATTTCCGGTTGATTATCATGATATGCAGCGGTATGCAGGCAAGTATGACCATCGCTATCCTGGATGTAGGTCCGGGCTTGGTGGGACAAAAGGAGACGGATTACATCCGTATTTCTCTCTCCGACAATTGCAGCATGAAGGGCGGTGTTGGAAAGGATGAAAGAAACTTTGGAGTGAGAGATTGCATTAATGCCCGCTCCATGATCCAGAAGGACCTGCACGGCATCAGCATGACCGTAATGTGCTGCAAATCCCAATAGTGTAAGTCCATCGCTATTTTCAGTGTCGGTCAGGCTTGGGTAGGATTCCAGCAACTCCTTTAACCGTAGAGCATCCCCTGATTGTGCCGCCTGAAATGCCTCATTAATGACGTGAATAAGTTCCATTCATTGGGCCTCCTTATCAATCATAGCACTATGCTTTTATTTGAAAATCAAATATGCACTTATAGTATGGGTGGCCTTATCAGTTTTTACAAGCACAGGGTAATATGTGTGTAACTGATCTTTGATGATCAAAATGGAGAGACCTGAGGAGGTTGACGATGTTAGTCCCTAACGAGATTTTGTCTATATGGGAAAAGTTTAATACCTTTCCGATGGAGACGTTAACGAAGGCTTGGTTTTATAGGAAAACGGACGGAAAGAAACAGAGAGATGTGTCTTTAATGAAGGAGCACCATGAGCGGTATGGGATTACAGGTAATTGTTTTGACTTAGCGATATGGCTGCTGCACGAGTTTGAAAAAGAAGGAATTGAAGCTTATCCTATCGGCCATGATTTGGGGACAACAGAGGCACACGTCGCTGTAATAGCTAAAAATGAAGATGGCAGACGTTATTTATGCGATTTGGGAGACCAATGGTTGATTCCAGTATTAGTAGATGCAGATCATCCAAGCTTTACATCAGAGAGATTAACAGGATTTTTTCCAGCAGCAGAAATTGAGGTTCAACCGCATCAGGATGCCGTTACAATCTTATATCACAGACCTAATGGTAAAATGAGTCGTCAGAAGTTCGATCTTGCACCATTGGAATTCTCGACATTTTGGAAGGCGGCGGAAATTTCTCAGAACACGATAAAAAAGTCGCCTTTGCTAGAATGTAGAGTTCCGTATTTATCCGAAATTGCACATTGGGAGTTTTATAACTGGTCGAGTTTTCTGAGTACGACGGCTGGAATTATAAATGAACCTGAGATAAAGGATATTAAAGCATGGTGTGATCGACTCCATCAAAAAACAGGGTATAATGAGGATTTTCTTTTGGAAGTATTACAAATATACAAAGATATGTGACTCAGTATGCAGAGATGACTATAACAGCGAGTGGATGGATTCTGGAGAAGGGAAGCGTTCGCCTTTGCCGGGGGACTCTAACCTTAAATTCTAATCCAAAAGAATCCCCTGACAACAGCGATCGGAAGAACTATCCACTTGCGGAGTGGTCTTCCTCAGCATCGCCTAAACAAACTATTTTCACATATACCTATTACCTACACTCCAAAATTAAAATCATCATCAGTCAGCGGCTCCACATTCATTGCACGCACGTAGCCGTTTCCTTTTTTAGAAAAGAAATCATGCTGCTTGGTGTGGGTGCTGATGCCGTTGAATACAATTGGATTGACTTCTTCTTCTTCAAACAACGGATCAAAGCCCAGGTTCATCATGGCCTTATTGGCGTTGTAGCGCAAGAAGACTTTGACATCGTCCACAAGCCCGATAGGAGCATAAATTTGCTCGGTGTATTGTTCCTCGTTATTGTGCAAGTAGCGCAGCAACCCTACCAGCGTCTGGTACAGATCGCGTTGCTCTTCCTCGTCCAGCTCTGCATAAATCTCCTGTGCCAGCACACCTACATAAACACCGTGAATACTTTCGTCCCGCAAAATAAGGTCGATAATTTCTCCGCTGCATGTCATCTTGCCTTGACCCGCCAGATAGAGAGGATAGAAGAAGCCGCTATAAAATAAATAGCTTTCTAACAGCACTGACGCTGCCATAGCGAGATACAAGTCTTTTGGCGTATGAATATTCATATAATACTGACGAATGGTTTCCGCCTTGGTCTGGAGATGCGGATTTTCCTCTACCCAACGGAATATATTATCAATCTCTTCCGTAGAAGCCAGGGTTGTAAAAATACTGCTGTACGACTTCGCATGAATTTGCTCCATCATCGCCATAAAGCTCAGTACAGCTTTGCGTTGCAGCCCATCCACATGCTCCATAATTTGCGGCATACCCACGCCGCCTTGAATCGTGTCAAGCAACGTCAAGCCGCCTAATACTTTCATGTAGGCTTCTTTTTCAATATCACTGAGGGTTACCCAGCTCATTTTATCGTCGGACAGCGGAATTTCATCATCCGTCCAAAATTGCATAATGTTCTGATTCCAGAACATCAGTGTGAAATCATCGTCCGAGCGATTCCAGTTTACAGCTTGTATACCTGTCATTGTTTAGCATTCTCCCTTCAGCTTCCGAGATTTCCTAGAGTCATAATGAAATGACATAGGCGAATCACCGTATGCTTGACATACGGAAGCTGCATCCGCGAGGCCGTGTCCCAACCCATAAAGGGTGAACATCACGCTGGATACAGCTTCTAATGAAAAGCATCCATACATATGAGGACTTCTAATTATAAGCTATCCATACGGTCTTAGATCGAGCAGGTGAGGCACTCTTCCACAGACAGCTTTTTGGTACGTGTGTAGTACAACGATTTGAGTCCTTTGTGAGCAGCATAGAGATAGCAACGCGCCAATTGGCGTGTAGTCACGTCACTGTTCACATGAAGCACTGTCGAAATTCCTTGATCCACGTGAGGCTGGATTTCGGCAATCAGGTCAAGCACTTTGAACTGATCCATTTGATAAGCGGATTTATAAAAGAACACATTATCTCTTTGCAAGTAAGGCATTGGATAATAGGTCGTCGAGTTCGCATAGGTACGTGTTTCAATTTGTTCCACGATTGGCATTACGCTGGACGTCGCATTTTGAATATATGAAATGCTGGCCGTCGGCGCAATCGCCATACGGTACGCGTGATACAAGCCGTTCTTCTGCACGTCTGCCTTCAGCTTGTCCCAATCCTCTGGAGAAGGAATATAGATGCCGTTGAACAGCTCTTGTACACGTGCCGTTGTCGGACGGTAATCGGTATTCAGATAACGGTCAAAATACACCCCAGTCGCATAATCCGATTCCTCAAAGCCATAAAAGCTTTGTCCGGCCGCTTGCGCGATCTCCATGCTTTTCTCCAGCGAGTGATAGTTCATCGTCATAAAGAAGGTACGGACAAAATCCTTCGCTTCGTTGCTTTCATAAGCAATTTTGTTCTTGGCAAGGTAGCCATGCAAGTTCATGACACCCAGACCGACAGAATGCATCTCACGGTTTGCCTTGGCAACACCCGGCGCGTTCGCGACTTGGGTCATATCGCTGACCGAGGTCAGGGCAATCATCCCCTCGTGAACGGATTCGCGGATTTTCCCATGCTCCATCACATTTACAATGTTGAGAGAAGCCAGATTACAGCTGATATCCCGACGAATTGTATCCTGTTGACCGTAATCTGCAATTTCAGAGGTTTCCTGTAATTGGAAAATTTCTGTGCACAGGTTTGACATTTTAACTTGACCCACGTTTTTAAGAGCATGTGCCTGATTAGCGTTACTTTTGTTCATCATGTATGGATAGCCGGATTCCAGCTGGATCATGGCAATTTTGGTCAACATGTCACGCGCGCTCATCGCAACCTTTTTCTTCACCCGGTCGTCAGCAAGCAGTGTATCGTACATTTCATCCAGATCCATATCGTCCAGATGCGTACCGTAGGCCTTGTACACACTGTAAGGAGCGAATACATGCAGCGGCTCATTATCCTGAGCCAGCTTATAAAAGCGGTTCGGAACAATCAGTCCGATGGAGAGTGTCTTGAGGCGTACTCTTTCGTCGGCATTGATTTTTTTACTATCCAGGAACTCCAGTACATCCCAACCGAAAATGTTGTAGTATGCAGCGCCGGAGCCTTTACGTTGACCCATCTGATCCGCGTAGGAGAAGCCGTCCTCCATCAGTTTCAGCACAGGCATAATTCCTTTAGCCGCGCCTTCTACACCTTTAATCGCTTCGCCACGTGACCGCAGTTTCGACAGGTTGACCGCGACACCGCCGCCGATTTTGGACAACTGCATGCAAGTGTTTAGCACGTAGTTGATCGAGTTGAGGGAGTCGTCCATTTCGAGCAGGAAGCAGGACACCAGTTCTCCACGACGGCTTTTGCCTGCATTTAGGAAGGTTGGCGTAGCCGGCTGGAGACGCTGCTCCATCATCGAGCGGGACAACAGGCGCGCCGTATCGGCGTTACCGCGTCCCAAATGCAGGGCGACGACCGCCACCCGGTCAGGATAGTGCTCCAGATAAACCTTACGGTCATTACTCTTCACTGCATAATCCGTATAAAACTTGGATGCTGCCATATAGGAAGGAAATTTAAAATTATAACTATGAGTGATATGGAAAATATCCTTAATTTCGTCAGCTGTATAGCTACTATAGAAATTTTCGTAATAATCATTCTCAATCATGTAGAGCACTTGAGCCGCTGTATCCGCAAACTTCAAGCTCCGTTCTTCGACTTCCTTCATAAATTCGTCTACAGCCTCTTGGTCCTTTTCCAATTGGAAAAAGCCATCTGTATCGCGTTTCATCAACATGTTGTTCAGTTCAATATGCCGCAACTCGGCTCACCTCCTGTTTGAAACGCTCTACATCGCCGAACGTTCCGGATAATTCAAATTTACTGATGACAGGCACGTTATAATGGTCGGAGATCAAATCCGCGCTTTTGGCAAAGCTCTCGCCCCAGTTACGGTTGCCGCTGGCAGCCACACCCACGAGGTTTTGAGCATTTTTTTGCAAAAAGGAAGATACCCTCTCAGGTATCTGTCCAAACCCCGTTGTATATGTAATGAGTACGTATGGTTCCTCTATAGTCATTTGCTCCTGGATTTGGACCGCCGGAAGCTTGAGCTTCCCGATAAATCTTTTTACATTGCCGGTCTTGGAATCATAGGCAATCAGCATTGTATTCATCCTCCTTGACATTTGGCAAAACAGCATCTGTCCAAGGCTCGAAATCCTGTAAAGATTCGCAACCCCTTGCTGGCTGTGCTTCGCCAAAATTTTAACGCCTATTTATATCGGTACTTCCATATCTGTATTTTAAAGATATATGTGTAAAATACGCGTTGCACACTATATTTAGAGTACGATTTCTATTTTATATCTATATATAGGTGAGGTCAATCACTTTTAAAAGGTTGGGCACAAGGATTGGGGGCAAGTCCAAGCGGGGGGCGGGATAAGCAGAATAACTTTTTTTTTCGTGCGAATTTTACAAATGTACTGGAGTTTTGAGGGATGAAGATGTACGATTTGTCAATAGGAGATACTGTGGTAAATCTACCTTTTACTGTAGGGGGGATACGTATGATGGGAAATGGATTTATGGATTCAGGGTCGTTTGATGCTATATTAAGATACCATTACATAACCGAAGGGAAGATGTACTATGCCGCATATGATTGGGGAACGCATCGTATTGAGGGAGTATCGTCAGGAGGATATACCGGAAATACGAAAATGGGTCAATGACCCGGATATTACACGCGGTTTGAGCGATGTTTTTACTTATCCTCATTCTCAGACGAATAGCGAAGCCTATGTACAGATGATGATCGACGGTAACTCCGAGATCAAGGGCTTTGTTATTGCGCATAAAGACACACTGGACTATATTGGACAACTGGATTTATTTAAAATCAACTGGATGAATCGGCATGCCACGCTCGGCATTGTGATTGGGCGCGATGATAACCTGGGCAAAGGCTACGGACATGAAGCGATCCGGCTATTACAGAAATTTGTATTTCATACGCTGAATCTGAATCGGCTGGAGCTGGAGGTCTATTCATATAATGAACGTGCATATCGCTGCTATCTGGCCTGCGGCTTCAAGGAGGAAGGTCGGCTGCGGCAAAAGCTGTTCAGAGAAGGCCAATACTATGACATCATTCAAATGGGCATTTTGCGAAGTGAGTATGAGGCTGCGGAGCAAACGACGGAATCTTCGCAGAACGTGCAGGGAAACAGACAGTCATCATCGTGTCATGTATATATGGAATGAAACAGAACGTTCAAGGTAAAAGGGCTGAACAGCATCAGGCTGTCAGCCCCTGTAAGCTTTCATTCATATAAGCCAAACTCGAACTATAAGCTGACTTGAAAAAATAAGCATCAAAACGGAGTAGGCGGAATGGTGCTGTACAAGCGAAGCACCATCCGACTGCGTAGTGGCACAGTAAGTAACTTTTAAGTTCAGCTTATTTGATCGTTATTTTTCTGCGTTCCACAGCTTAAGCCGATTTTGGATCAGTCCGGTGTAGGTTTCTTCAGCCTTCGGCACACCTGCCTGATCCAGCTCCTGGAGCATGCGGTCATAGACAGCATCAAATTGATCGGGCTTGGCGAGTACAGCTTCGGGAATCCGTTTGCGCACAATGTCCTGCGACTTCTGATAAATGACATTGTAGTTCGTATTGGTCGGAACGGGCATGTTGTAGGCGGCGCCCCATTCTTTCACTGGAAAATCCTTTTCGTTCGGGAACAGGTCCTTCCACGTTCGAGCATTGTAGGCTTGCAGGGATTTTTTTTCGGCCCGGCTGTAATTTTCGGTAATCATCTCGGGATAGTTCGTCGTATAGTAGTTGCCGGAAGGGTCCTTGATGCCGTCACCGTAATGCGGTCCCCATATCCAGTACAAACCGATGCCCGACTCTCTCGTAAAAGCGGAATTATCGGTGTTTTTACGTTGCTGCACATCGGGCGGAATAACCCGTTTGCCATTCTCTACTTTGTAATGCTGGCCTTCGATTCCCCAGTTGCGCAAAATTTGTCCTTCGTCGGAGGCCAGAAAATCCAGAAATTTGATGGCACGCACGGGATTTTTGCACGAGGTCGTAATTCCGATCCCGTATGCAGCATCAAAGCCAAGCGGCTGGAGGGAATGATCCTCGTATTTCTCGCTTAACGTAACCGGGAAATGCGCGTAGGTAAATTCATCCTTGCCCGCCGCTTTGAGCGCGTTTTCGGCATCCTGATAATTCCACTCCTGATCGATGAGTCCAATCACACGACCTGCGGCGATTTTGGACTTGTATTGATCGCTTTTTTGCACAAAAGTATCCTTATCCAGCAGTCCTTCGTTGTACATATGATTCAGCCAGCGAAAATATTCCCGTTCCTCCGGGCGTTTGTAGTGGAGAATGGCTTTACGCGTCTTGGGATCGATATAATACTCTCCATCGTCCGGTCCGCCTGTAGCGGTAACTGCCGGATTTGTCACGGTAATTTGAATTTTCCAATCTTCGGCATCAAGGGAGAGGGGGATGGTAGGCTGACCGTTAGTGGTGGGATATAGGGCTACATAGTCCTTGAGTGCTTTTTCAAAATCCTGAACCGTGCGAATTTTCGGATAGCCGAGCTTCTCGAGTGCCTGATGCTGGATTTCGAACCCGGCTTGTGCGTCAAATGCGATGTGATCTACGCCCAAATTTGTCGGAATGGTATAGATGGCAGGGTCGTCATTGCTATATTTAATACGGTTAAAATAGTCTCCGTACACTTTCTTGATATTGGGGCCGTATTTATCAATCAGGTCGGTTAAGTCAATGAGTGCCCCGGCATCGACCAGCTTACCGACATCGCTTTTGGGATAGACCAGGTCAGGATACTCTCCGCTGGCAGCCATCAAAGCAAACTTTTCCTCACTCCGGCCATTGACGGCATGTTCTCCGTTCAGTGTCACGCCCGTTTTTTTGATAATTTCCTGTCCAATTGCATCTTTCATGTTATTCCAGTTCGAGCTGGCGTCACCACCAAAAAAAGTAAGTGTAACAGGACTGGTATCATCGGGATTTTCCTTTTCTGCCGTACCGCCTGTTCCGTTTGCGCAGCCCGTCGTGACGAGTAGCAACAAAGCCAGGAGCAGGATGGAGCCTTGTCGTACCGACCTGATCTTGAACATCTGCAAAATCCCCCTTTATAAGTATGATTTACATAATGTAAGTGCTTTCAATAGTAAATTGTAGGAAATACCGAACCCTACGTCAAGTCATTTATGTTGATTTGTTATGTGTTTGTTTTTTTATTATGCAAACATATTTTGGTGGATGGTGTGGATTTGTGTAAATCTATCGTTTGATGATATAAAACAAAGTGTGCTACGATGATACCAGTTTATGGGTACACCCATGTATTGGAAAGGCAGAGGCAAAAAAAGATTCCGAATAGGGTTGGGTGAGAAGATGCGTGGAAAAATAACGTTGCAGGAAATTGCGGATGCGGCCGGTGTTTCAAAGTTCGCTGTTTCGCGTGCATTGTCCGGCAAGCCCGGAGTAAGTGAGGAGACGAGGGCAGTGTTGGTCAAGCTGGCTGCCCAGATGGGCTATTTTCGCAATCATCCAAAGACAACGGGGGTGGAACCTCGGGACACGGATGCCGGGGAATGGTCGGGAACTGTGCTGGTGTTATTTCCGAATATACGGCACCAGAACAGAGAATCCAGGTATTGGGGTCCTGTGTTTGAAGGCATTTCTGAGCGCCTGAATGGAAAGGGAATGAACATGCTGACGTTAACGGAGCCTTCAACAGAGGATATGTTTTCTTTGCTGAATCCAGAAGCGATCAGGGGCATTATCACAGTGGGGTCGATTTCTACTTCTATATTGCTGAATATTTATCGGATGAGCATTCCGGTCGTCATGGTGGACCATTGGGATGCTGCGTTTTTAAGCGATACGGTGTTTACAGATAACCGCACATGTATGTCTGAACTCATGAGAAATGTGCTGTGCAGGGGCTATACCCGTTTTCAATTTGTCGGAAATATCGACGATGCTCACAGTTTCTATGAACGTTGGGAAGCTTTTCGCTCCACACTGGAGCTTGGAGGAATAGACTTAAAGCAAAACGGAGCTTTGCTCCACATGGGAGCGCAGAAGCTCGCCGAGGAATTGGACAAGCTGACCGAGGATGAATTGCCGGAGATCTTTGTATGTGTGAATGATGTGACTGCCGGGCACGTGGTGGATGTGCTCAAACGAAAGGGAATTGACGTCCCAAGGCGCTGTGGAGTGACTGGTTTTGACGATACGAGCGAGCAGATGCCGATTTATGCTACGGTGAGAGTGGATAAGGAGCTGCTGGGAATGCGTGCGGTGGATCAATTGCTATGGCGTATAACCAACCCGGATTCGCCCGTCGAGAAAAAGCTGCTGCACGCGGAGCTAGTCATACGGGAGGGGTATGCGCCGCGGCTCAGTCAGGGAAATGATGATCATGAACACCCGATTAGTACAATCAAATATAGTTGATGTCCAGATGTAGATGATTGAGCTCCGTACATGGGGAAGATAAAAAAGTCGCTTTTAGCCTTTTTTGGGCGAGAGCGACTTTTCTTTGTTGTTTTTCAATTTGTTTTTTTACAAAAAACGATTTGACTAATTTGTTAGCTTAATGTTATTTTTGTTATGTTTATAGAGGAGTCAAGATGTTCCCAATCATCCTTACAGGGAGGCTTGCGACGATGTTCAATGTGACAGGGTTGGATAACTGGAGGTTTAGGGAAGCGCAAGGTGATGAGTGGCTTAGCGCGAAGGTACCGGGATGTGTGCATACGGACCTTTTACGACATGGTAAAATTCCTGATCCTTTTATCGGAACGAACGAGGAGAAGGTACAATGGATTGACAAACAGGACTGGATATACGAAGCCCATTTTGAAATGAGTGTGGAACAGCTTCAGTGCCCGTGTGTAGAATTGGTGCTGGAGGGCTTGGACACGTATGCGGAGGTAAAAGTGAATGGACACCCCGTTTTGACGGCCAACAATATGTTTCGGATGTGGAGACGGGATGTGAAGGCATGGGTTCAACAGGGAGAGAATCGGCTGGAAATCGCGTTCCGTTCTCCAATAGCTGAGGATGTGCCCAAGCTGGAACAACTAGGTTACGCTCTTCCTGCGCCGAATGATCAGTCCGAAGCAGGTGGTTTGGCGGACAAAAAGGTAAGCGTTTTCGCGCGCAAGGCTCCTTACCATTACGGTTGGGATTGGGGACCGAGGCTGGTGACGAGTGGCATTTGGAGAGAGGTGCGCGTGGAGGCATGGTCCGGCCTTATCGTAAGGGACTTGTTTATCCGGCAGGATGAAATAAGTGCAGAGGGAGCCAGACTCACGGCTGTGGCAGAGATTGAGAATGCGGGTGAGATCAGAGAAGCCGATCTGCGTATTTCCGCTGACGGCAGGGAGTGGTCGAAGCCTGTTCGTTTGTTGAAGGGAAGGCAAACGGTGGATCTGGAATTGTATATGGAGCAGCCAAAGCTGTGGTGGTGCCGGGGACTTGGAGAGCCGCATCTATATACGTTTGCAGCTGAGCTTGTGGAGCGGGATGAAGGAGCTGTAATCGCGGAAAAAACGGTGAAGACGGGCTTGCGTTCGATTCGTCTTGTGCGTGAACAGGATGTGGCGGGAGAGAGTTTTTATTTTGAACTGAACGGGGTTCCAGTGTTTGCGAAGGGAGCCAACCATATTCCGAATGACAGCTTTGCCCCTGAAGTGACACGGGAAAGGTATCGGCACGAGATTGCCAGTGCTGCCGCCTCTCATATGAACATGTTGCGGGTCTGGGGCGGCGGTATTTATGAGGAAGACGTATTTTATGAGCTTTGCGATGAATACGGTTTATTGATATGGCAGGATTTTATGTTCGCGTGCAGTATGTACCCGGGCGATCAAGCTTTTTTGGACAATGTGGCTAAGGAAGCGGAGGACAACATCAAGCGTCTGCGCAATCATCCATGTATCGCGTTATGGTGCGGCAATAATGAGATTGATTCGGCTTGGGCGCATTATGAGGAGAAGGGAGGCTGGGGCTGGAAAAAGAATTATACGCCAGCGCAACGAGAGCGCTTGTGGTTTGATTATGAGACGCTCTTTCACCGGATTTTACCGGAAGTGGTACACAGCTGGTCCCCGCAGACGGCATATTGGCCCTCGTCTCCACTGATCGGCCTGTCTGAAGACCGAAATCAGCATGCTCATCCGTCCTCGACGGCTGGGGATGTTCATTACTGGGGCGTGTGGCACGCATCTGAGCCTTTTGAGAATTACCATGTGCATGTGGGGCGTTTTATGAGTGAATATGGCTTTCAGTCCTTTCCCGAATACAGGTCCGTGCGCGCTTATGCGGAAGAGAACGATCTGGAGCTGGAATCTGCGGTAATGCTGGCGCATCAAAAGAACGGGGCGGGCAATCGCCTGATTAAAGAATATATGGAACGGTACATGCGGGAGCCGAAGGATTTTAAAGCTTTTCTTCCCATGAGTCAGATTTTACAGGCGGAAGCGATGAAAATGGCCATCGAGGCGCATCGGCGTCGCAAACCTTACTGCATGGGCACATTGTATTGGCAAATGAATGATTGCTGGCCCGTTGCCTCCTGGTCGAGTATGGACTATTTTGGTCGCTGGAAGGCGCTGCAATATACGGCTAAGCGCAGCTTTGTAGACGTGTTGCTGAGCGTGGCGGATACGGAGCAGGGTAATAAGGAGCTGCATATTGTCAACGATACGCTAAAACCTGTTCAAGGCACGCTGCGGCTGACGCTTTTGCATATCCGGGGTAGTAAGGCCATCCGTGAAGAGGACATTCAGGTAGAGCAGCAAGCTAATGCAGCGGGGTCGGTACATATACTGCCTGCCGACAAATGGCTGAAGGGCCTGAACCCTGCTGAGCATATGCTGGTCGCACGTTTGATACAAAACGGTGAACCGGTGGATTCCTGTGAAGTTTATTTTGCTGACACAAAAGAGATGGATTTGCCGCAGCCGAATATTGAAGTAACAGAGGTGCAGGGAAGCGGAGGAAGCAGCTTTAACCTTCGCTCGGATGTATTGGCGAGGCATGTATGGCTGTCGGCGGACCAGGAAGGCATTTTCAGCGACAATCATCTGGATTTGGCTCCCGGTATTCCTAAAACGGTGGGATTTTTGGCTCTGGGCAGAGGGAGCTCGGCTTTTGAGGCAGCTTCTCCAGGCAAACTGACGGTACGCTCGTTGCTAGATTGGATACAAGATTAGAGAACAGATCAGGTTTATCCGTACTTCATTTAGGCGGATAAGCCTTTTTTTGTTGTAAACATGATTTTGTGATGATATGTACAGCGCTTTCGTTGTGTTAGTATATTTAACAAAAATAAGTTTTTAAATTTAATGTTAATGGATATTTGTGAGAAATCTATCTATTTAGCCTCTAATTTTGGTAGAATAGGTTCAAAGTATAATCAAGATCGCATTAAAGCTGACATCACGAGTATGCTTAGTGTTGGACGAAGGTCTATAAAAAGGGTCATGAAAGCATTAGGCGGCAGGGGGTATATGATGCGAAAGAGCTGGTACAGGAGATTGTTTTTTTCCTATTTCCCGATTTTTATGTTGACCGTGTCTATTCTCATTTTTTTATCCTTCCTGATCGTGAATGAGATATCGCGTAATGAAACCGGGAAGGCGAATCGGATCACGACCGGATTTGTGATGGACAGTGTGGAAAAGTCGCTGACGAAGGTAGAAATGGACGTATTAAGCGAGGCGGAAACCAATAAGAGCTACAGCTACTTTCTGAATGGACAGGCGCAGAGCGGCAGTACGATGTTGTATGGACTGGCAGGAAGCTTGCGTGCGCTCAAGGATAATCATGAATTGGTACATTCTATTTATATTTACAGGATGAAAGATCAAAAGGTACTTACCAGGAGCGGACTTCAGGATGCCAAGACATTTGGCGATTATCCGTATATCGAGCAGGCGCTGCGGTCTGAGGATCGGCAGTGGTCACCAGTGCGGGAATGGAAGGAGCCGGGCAAACATACGTCAGATCGTGTGATTTCGATGCATAAGCGTCTTCCGTTGCCGTTCGGGGGACAAGGGTTGCTGGTGGTCAATATCGGTGTGTATCCGTTAGAGCAAATGATCGGTCAAATGACGAATCCGGCGGTTTCTTATCTGGTGATTAAGGATGGCAATGGGCATACGATCTATCCGGTTGCATCCGGCGCAGGGGGAGCTGTAAAAGAGGAAGACGGACAGCAATTGACTCATCTGCCGTCGGCCCGGCTAGGGTGGAGCTTCGAAAGTGGCATTCGTGCCGGGCAACTGTTCGAGTGGGTGTCTGTGATTTCTTATGTTTGGATTGTGCTCGGGCTGGCTGTTGTCGTATTGGCAGTGATCTACATTATTTATGTAACACGCAGAAATTACAGGCCGATTCAACTGATGATGCAGCGCATTCAACAATTGCCGGGCCGCCCCGGTGAGGAAAACAACAAAGATGAGCTGTGGATGATTGATCACGCGCTGCAAAGTCTGATTCGGCAAACGGTCGATTATGAACAGCAAGAGCAGGCGAATGTACTTATTCGGCGACGACAGCTGTTCCTTGACCTGATGGAAGGTACAACCATGGAAACGGCCGCGGTGCGTTTGGATAATCTGTCTCCTTTTGTGGACGATACCCAGAGAGAGGCTATCCGTGTCTACGCCGTCATGGTGGTAGAGCTGCATGATCTGGAACTGGAGCAGCCGTACACAACAGAAGGACCACAAGCGGGTAGTAGAAGTTCGAATGAGCATGGAAGTGAAGATCAACGCCTAAGCCTGTCGTTGCTTGGTGTGATGCAGGAGCTTGCAGCCACTTATGGTTGGCAGGGCTGGGCAGAATGGATGAGCCGCGAAAGAATTGCCATTTTGCTGCGGAAAGAGGATGGTGATGGGGAAGGGTTGCTGGCTGTGAAGCTGCAAGAGATGGCGCAAACGGGCTGCGAGTGGCTACAGGGTCATCTGGGTGTACAGCTCACCATCGGAATTGGTGGTCAAACTCAAGAGCTGGAGTATATTAAGGATTCCTATCGGGCGTCTGTTTCTGCCCTTCGGTATCGGCTAACGCTCGGGGTACGCGATATTGTGACCAGTGACCAGGTTCCGCAGGACAATGAAATTCCGTTATATACGTATCTGCCGTTGATTTCAGAGACGATCCGTTCTTTTCGGCTGGCCAGCCATGATTGGCGTGGACAGTTGGAAGGTATATTCGCAACGATGGAAACGGACAAGTTGAAGGATGGGGATATTTTAACCGTGATTCAGTGGTTACAGGAGCTGCTGGAAAGGGAAATGCGCGAGATGAAGGACGTGTCGGGCGCATTGGATCGTTATTTTAACGGTTCGGAGATGGAGAGGTGGAGATTTGAGGTGGAGTCTGCTCCTTCGCTGGCCCTGATGCACACCCTGATGCTGGAACACATGACCACCGTGTACCGGACTTATGTTGCAGCCAGTGAAACCAAGAGCTATCGGGCTATGGTCAGTGAGATGAAGCAGTATATTGAAGAGCATTATACGAACCCGGATTTATCTTTGAATCATTTGAGCGAACGTTTTGATGTATCGCCTAAATATGCCAGTCATCTGTTTAAAACTGAGTTTGATATGAAATTCGTGGATTTTTTGACCCGGTTGCGCATGAACCATGCCCAGCAAATGCTGTGCAACACTACAGAGACGGTTCAGCATATTGCCACCCAGGTCGGTTATGCCAATTCGATTACCTTTGGACGGGTGTTCAAGCGTGTGGTTGGTGTAACGCCGGGAGATTATCGCAAGCTGAGAATGAAGCCGGAAGATTCATCGTTAACAGGGGGAGCGCTTTAGGCGCTCGCCTTTTTTGCTTTTTCGTTAAAAAGGCGGGCAGACGGTGTCGGTTTATGGGGCGGAATTTAGTTTATTGCGGCACAGGGGGACAAATGCGATACTTATGTCCATATCTTGAACCTACAGGGCGTCAACGGCCGATGTATTGGCAGGCATGAGGGCGAACCGGAATGACGGAGGATGGCTATGGCGGACATAGATGTACAAAAGCAATATGGGGATGAGCCGAAGGCTTCCGGCTGGGCAGCAGGCATTGATGTCGGCGGGACGAAGACACTGATCTGTATCGGTACAGCGGAACGGCAAGTGGTAGTGAGGCATAAAATTCCGACGGTTCATACGAAGGATGCAGCCTTTTTCTTTAAGTGTCTGTTCGAGGAACTGGAAAGCTGTCTGGAGCAGGAAGGCTTGACGCTGGAGCAATTAAAAGGAATCGGAATCGGCTTTCCCGGTGTGGTAGATAATGATAGCGGCATGATCACTCATGCTCCGGCGCTCCAATGGAATATGCACGACAGCACACGTGACAGTGGTGCGCATGGCGGTATACGATCTGTCATTGGACAGCGCTATGGCGGACGCTTGGTGCTGGATAACGATGTGAATATGGCTGCGTTGGGAGAGCAATGGCTAGGGGCGGCCCGGGGATTACGTCATGTGATGATGGTAACGGTGGGAACAGGCATCGGAAGCGGTCTTATTTTGAACGGGGAGCTGTACAAGGGAGCGGCCAACGGAGCTGGTGAGATGGCCTACTGGATTGCAGGCGAGGAACAGGCGCGGCAAGCGGCAAAACGGAAAGGGACGGACGAGTTCGGTGTGTTCGAATCTTTAACGTCGGGTACGGCAATAACACACAGTGTAAAATCGGCCCTCGCATCCGGCATACCAGGTACGCACATGGTACGGCTGGCGGATGGACAACGGGAACATGTTGGGGCGCGACATGTTCTGCAAGCAGCAGCCGAAGGAGATGTGGAAGCACAGACGATTCTGGAGCCTGCGCTGGCTCATATGGCGATGGCTTTGACGAATGTCATCAGCTTGCTGAACCCGGAAATGATCGTTGTAGGCGGCGGTGTGGCTGAAGGGAGCGCGTATTATTTGGATGAAATTCGGCAAAGAGTAGCCTTATGGACGGACATTCCTTGTACCATTGTACCTGCTGGGCTGGGTAATGAAGCCGGGGCCATCGGAGCGCTGGCGACGATTCTGGGCAGCAAGGTACGCTAAACAACAGGGAGGATTCCAGATGGTTGGCTCACAAATGCTGAAGCTGCGAGGCTTTTATTTGTTTATTGGTTTGGCCGGGGGGATGTTTAACCCGTATTTGACCTTATTGCTGGTTCAGAACGGTTTGACGAGTACCAGTGTTGGTGCGCTGATGGCGATCGGTACGCTGGTATCCATTCTGGTTCAGCCAGTATGGGGAATTATTGTGGATCAATACCGTCAAATGCGGCTGGTGCTTATTTTGAGTGTGGCTGTCCCGGGTGTAATGGCGGTATGTTATCAGTCGGAGCAATTTGTGCTGATGGCGCTTGTTTATTCGATCATGGCTATATTCACGGCAACACAGGCGCCGATCGCTGATTCCTATGCGATCGTGACAGCGAAAAAGGCAGGAGCGACCTACGGCAGCATACGATTTATGGCGAGTATAGGTAATGCGGTGGGCGGTTATGCCGGAGGGCTGTTTGTGTCGCTTCTATCGGTGTCCATGATTTGGGTGCCTTTTTTGGTACTGAACGGTCTTGCGGCCCTGACGGCCCTGGCGCTTCCGAAAAATACGGAGGAAGATCTGGCGTTGCGCAAATCGTTTTCTGACGGTATCGGTCAATTAATCCGTAACAGGACGTTTTTAATATTTTTGGGTGGCAGCTTTTTGGTAAATCAGACGTTGACCGCATTTAATACCTATTTTGTACTGGCCTTTAAAATGTCGGGAGGACCTACAGAGTTGGTCGGGGTTGCTCTGCTGGTTGCTTCCATTACGAATGTGCCCTCTATGCTGCTGGCTTCCAGGGTGATTCGCAGGATTGGGCTGGAGAGAACCCTTTTGCTAGGGGCTGTAGCCTATATGCTGCGCTGGGGAGTTCAACTGGCATTTCCTGATCCTGCGGTTATGATCGCTGTGCAGGTGTTGCATGGGTTGTCGTTTGGATTTTTCTACATTGCGGCTGTTGAATATGTATCGCATGTGACGGAAAAGGATATGCAGGCCACCGGACAAAGTGTGTTCAATATGGTATTCGCCGGACTGGCGGGCATTGTAGGTAATCTGTTGAATGGATACCTCCTTCATGCCGGGGGGCCACAGTTAATGAATCTCGCTTGTCTGATCAGCGCGACCTTAGGTGCGTTAATGATGGTTTATGTATCACGCAGCCGTAAAGATGGAAAGACAGAGAAGGTGCGCAAGCTATCCATGAGTCTTCCATCAGAGACTTCGCCGTAGGAGTAGTATAGTGAAGCTACTACATCGTTAAAACTTAACAAAACACAGAGAGCATCCCAACCCTGATGAGAGGGAGGATGCTTTTTTTGCGTAAAAGCAACTTTTAAGTCACTTGATATGGCAACATACCTAACGCGATTCGAACGGAGAAAATAGTTTATCCGCAGGAAAATAGTGATCTTTTATAAAAGTAAGCGTTTTATCGTATTAAGTAATCGCTTTCATCTAAACTGTTTATGATCGGGAAACTAGTTTATTGTCAGTTTTCCTACGCTCATGTCATACTAAGGCACATCCCGGACCCGGAGGAACAGACACATGCCGATGCATGATATGCCATAACCTCCTCATTAAAGAAGAGGGGACGAACGGGAAAAAGCAGACAAAGGGGTGTTCAGGAATGAGAGGAAATAAGGCCAAAGGAACATTGAAGAAGCTGCGTCTGCTGCTTGCAGCTACGGTTGCACTGTCGATTGTATTGAGCGGATGCTCGTCAGGTGAGGCGGACAAAAGTTCGACTGCTGCTACCGGAGACAAGGGTGGTTCATTGAAGGTTGAAATTTTTGACAGAGGCAACACACCTCAAGGCTACACCATTACTGACAGCTATTTAACCCGTTATGCAAAAGAGAACTTTGGCAAACCCAACAATATTGATCTATCGTATGTGCCTGTTCAGCGCTCGGAAGAGGTTACCAAGCTGAATGTCCTGATGGCGAGTGGCGGCGATGTACCTGATATCGTATTCACTTACGATTCCGGCACTTTTGAGCGGTACGCAGAGCAAGGTGGGCTGACAGATTTGACTCCGCTACTGAATGAGTATGGCTCGAATCTCAAAAAATTCCTCGGTGAAGATACGCTGAGCTACGGTCAGGTGGAAGGCAAGCAGTTCGCCATTCCGGGCAAGCGCACTATTTTAGGGAAATATTCTTCCTTTATACGCCAGGATTGGCTGGACACACTGAAAATGCCTGTCCCTAAAACGACAGACGAACTATATAACACGCTCAAAGCGTTCAAGGAAAAAGACCCCGGCAAGACCGGCGGCAAGGTGATTCCAATGGGGATGACGATGGAGCCTGGACAATATGATTCGCTGCTGTGGTCTTTTATCAAGCCAGTGACGGATGAGCAGAAATATACGCTGACTCAAAAGCTGGGTTCCCGTGACTATCCGATCCTGCTGCCTGGATTCAAGGATGGAGTTCAGTTTATGAACAAGCTTTACAATGAAGATCTGATCAGCAAGGATTTTGGTTTGGATAAGGATAAAAAACAGCTGACTCAGGACATTCAAAGCGGCAATACCGGCTTTTTCAGCGAGGATTACGACAACATTTTTTACAATGACTCGGCTTATCCAAATCTGTTGGCCAACCAGCCGAAAGCCAAGCTGACGCCAATGGACCCGTACACGAACAGTGAGGGTAAGCATGCTAAGCCGGAATTTGCATCCAATGGACTCTACATTATGGTGCCTAAATCCAGTGAGCATGCGATTGAGGCGATCAAGTACCTCGACTGGATGTCTTCCGAAAAGGTGCTGCTCGATATGCAAAATGGTGTGGAAGGCGAAAATTATACCTTGAAAGACGGAATTCCAGTCGCCAAGGAAAACCCGACACAAGAAGCACAAGACCGTATCTATAATCAGGGCGATGTAGTTATCGTAGCGAACGGCAAGATTGCAGGCGATGATGAGAAGAACAAGGAAGCCTTTATTTTGGGTATGCCGTCCCAGTTCCAGGGGGAAGTTCGCAAAGCAATGGATATTTCCAACACGGATACCATTCCTCCGCTGAAATTTGACCATCCGATTAAATCCGAGTCCAAATACAGCAACTCGCTGCTGGACAAGTTTGATGAAATGGTCGTCAAATCGGTGATGGCGCCGTCCGCACAATTTGATGCAACCTTTGAAGCTGCGTTGAAGGATTATATGGCAAGCGGCGGTCAGGCGATACTGGATGAGCGCACCGAGGCTTACAAGGCCATGACAGGCAAGTAAGAAGGCGGAACGTAAAGGAGGAGACAGCGCATGAAAGGGAACGTTTACTTCCGCAGATATTGGCAATTATACGCGTTGCTTGTGCTGCCTTTGGCCTACTTCATTGTGTTCAAATATGGCCCGATGTGGGGCGTGCAGATTGCATTTAAGGATTTCAACTTTTTCCAGGGAATTACGGGAAGTGAATGGATCGGATTCGACGCGTTTCGGGAAGTGTTCCGCATGGACGATTTCTATAGAACACTGCGCAATACCATCGTGCTGAATTTGCTTGATCTGCTGGTATCTTTTCCGGCACCCTTGGTCCTGGCGATTTTACTCTATGAAATGAAAGTAGTTTGGTTTAAAAAGCTTTCGCAAACGATTTTGTATATTCCCCATTTTATCTCTTGGGTAATTATCGGCGGGATTGTGTACCAAGTATTTGGTACGCAGTCCGGCATGATTAACAATGTGCTGACCTCGCTCGGGTTTCAGGCGATTCCATTTTTGACGGATAAAAATGACTGGGTGATCACGTATCTGCTTACAGGTGTGTGGCAAAGTGCAGGCTGGGGAACGATTTTGTACCTGGCTGCCTTGACTGGAATTAACCGGGAGTTGTTCGAGGCCGCTGAGGTAGATGGCGCAGGGCGTATGAAACGAATTTGGCATATTACCATCCCGGGTATGAAAACGACGATTGCTACGCTGCTCATCATTAATCTGGGCAATATGATCACCATTGGCTTTGATCGTCCTTATGTGATTGGCAACGTGGCGGTTCGGGATTATTCCGATGTGCTAAGTACGTTTGTATACCGCATCGGGATGGAGTCCGGGCAATACACACTGGCAACGGTGGTTGGTTTGTTCCAAGCCGTGGTGGGCCTGATCTTCGTACTGGGTGCGAACTATGCTTCCAAGAAGCTGACGGATGAAAGTATTATGTAAGTGGTAAAGGAGCTGACATCTGATGAGTGAACGTACTGCGAACCGCACCTTTGATATTGTAACCACCCTATTGGTGGCTGTGGCTGTACTGCTGTGTTTGGCCCCGTTTATTCATATTTTATCTATTTCCTTCAGCTCAAACCGGGCTATTACGTCCGGGGAGGTTACCCTGTTTCCGGTTGAGTTCAATTTGAAGGCGTATGGAAAAGTTTTCTCCGACATGAGCATGATTCGTTCGCTCGGGTTTACGGTCATGCTGACCGTGATCACGACGGTGCTGAGTATGCTGATGACGGTGATAGCTGCATACCCATTAACGAAGAAAAATTTAAAGGGCCGCAAAACGATCATGTTCATGATTGTAGTCACGATGTTTTTCAGTGGCGGTATCATTCCAGAATACATTCTGGTGCGCGATCTGCATTTGCTGAATAATATAGGGTCCCTTATTTTACCAGGTCTGATCAGTCCGTTTTATCTGATTATTCTGATTTCATTCTTTAACGGGATTCCAGAGAGCTTGGGAGAAGCGGCAGAGATTGACGGCAGCAGCCAATTCGGCACTTTGATTCGGATTGTGCTTCCGCTGTCCCTGCCCGTCCTGGCGACATTAAGTCTGTTTTATGGTGTGGGGCGCTGGAATGGGTTTCAAGATACGCTGATGTATATTCAAAACCCGGATTTGTTCCCGTTGCAGCTCAAGCTGTATCAAATGATTCAAAATAACATGGTGTCCGAGCTGTCGAGGCTGGAAGGAGCGAGCGGCGCGAGAATTACACCTGAAGGGCTGAAGGCGGCGAGTGTCATTTTCGCAACGGTTCCGATCCTGCTTGTTTATCCATGGCTGCAAAGATATTTTGTCAGCGGCGTGATGCTTGGAGCGGTGAAAGGATGATGACGATGAAGGCGAAGGGGGAATACTCCTTTTCCACCTGTTGGAATTTAAAAAGGCATACTGTCGGCCAGGAGCTTGTGGAGGAAATCCGCGAGCTGGGCTTTGGCAGGGTGGAGCTGAATTATAACATTACCCGGGAAATGCTGACGACGATTGAGCCTATGATTGAGCGGGGAGAAATCGGAATATCTAGTGTGCATAATACGTTTCCATATACGCCTGACCCGGATTACGGTACGGATTCCGTTCTGCTCGGATTTGATGATGAGACGAAGCGAAAACGCGCAATAGAGCTGCTGGTACAATCTGCGGAATATGCGCATCGTTATGGTGCAAAGGCGGTGGTTGTACATCCCGGAGAGGTTCCGTTTCCTTACGATATCAGCGGTGAGCTGGAAGTGATTTACCGTGAGCAGGGCAGGGATTCGGCTGCTTATCAGGCGCTGTGGGCACAAATGCTGGAGCGGCGGAATGCGCTGAGCGGGCATTATGTACAGCGTATCCGCGACAGTCTGGAAGAGGTGTGTGACCGTATCGCCTCCAAGGGCTATGATGTAGCAATTGGTATCGAAACGCGTTCACGCTGTTATCAGATGCCTACCTTACAGGAGGCCAAGACGATCATAGACGATTTGAAGGGCGCCCCTGTATATCTGTGGTATGACATTGGACACGGCATAATTATGGACCGAATGGGGCTGTACGATAATGCCAAGGAAGCCAATGAAATGATCGACTATATTCTCGGTGTCCACATTCATGAAACGATAGGGTTATCCGATCACTGGTGCCCTTATATTCATAGTGGTGATCTGGAGTTCTTTGATCGTTTTGTGAATATTATCCGGCAAGCCCCAATTAAGGTCTATGAGCTGAAAGCAGCTTGTCAGCCGGAGGATATTGAACGGAGCCATGAGTTGCTGACAAGCAAGATAGCGAAACTTCAGACGCAAGGATGATCAACGATTATGCATATCACAGGGGCTGAGGGAATGTATAGTAAAATTGTAGCGGTCAATGATGCCTGGGTGAAACCGGGCATGGACCATCAGGTGCTGGGAGTCGACAACCGTTATTATGGTGGGGTGACCGATGATGAGAACGGGATTGCCTGGCCTAATCATTCGGTTGGCACTCCTGCGGCAATGGCGGTCTGGGCGGCCGCGCTCGTCAATCCGGATTCCGCTTATTACCGGAATGAGGGTGTGCTGATCCGACTGGAGCTGGCGGCGCAGTACATGCTGCGCGTACAGCATGAGGACGGCTCTATTTCGCCGGGCTGGACCAATTTTCACTCGCCGCCGGATACGGCGTTCGTGGTAGTGGGCTACGCTCAGGTCTACCAGTTGCTGATCGGTGACGACTGGCTGGAGCTGCGCCGGGTGACTGACGCGATCCGCCTGTTTCTGGAGCGGACGATTCCGGTCATGCTGACCGGAGGCTGCCATACGCCGAATCACCGTTGGGTACTGTGCGCTGCTCTGGGCTTCCTGCACGAGCTGTTTGATCTGCCCGAAGCGCTCGCCCAGGCCAGCATGTGGCTGGCAGAAGGACTGGACGGGACGCCGGATGGCGAATGGACGGAACGCAGCAATGGAATTTATAATGCTGTCAGCGATATTATGCTGATTCATGCCGCCCGTTTATTGAAGCTGCCGGAGCTGCTTGAGCCGGTACGGCGCAATTTGCACATGATGGTGTATCTTGTCCATCCGGATGGGGAAGTGGTCACAGAGTATTCGGGAAGACAGGACTTCGGCGTGATGATGAATTTATCCTCCTATCTTCTCCCGTATGCCATGCTGGCTACCGAGGATGAGGATGCTATATTCGAAGCGATGGCTGTCGCCGCTGTTCAGGTAACGGATCATCCGGGCGGTGCTCCGATTAATGCGGCTGTGTGCTTCTTGCTGGAGCCACGTTTGCAAACCCGCAAAATATCGCCTGCTGCATTACCTGTCACCTATAACAAGCTGCTGAACGGAGACTTTCCGAGAACTGACTATCTGAGCCGGATGGACGAGGCAGGGCATCATCAGCACATTTATCACAGCAGGCTGCATACGGATTTTGGCGCTCTGGTTGCTCGATATCGGCAGAAGGATACCAGCGCGACGCTTATGACCGAGGCTTCATCGTTCCTGTCGTTGCGTCATGGAGATGCGCGTCTGCTGGCGGTTCAGGCAGCTTCCTATTTCTTGCCGGGCTTCGTGCCTATGCAGGAGTTGACTGCCCATGAAACCGGCTGGACGCTATCGGGTCAGCAGGCCAAAGGCTATTACGGGCCTGTTGCTGCCGCCGATCTGCCGCCTACCTCGCAGGAGGAAATTAGTCCGTGGTATTTGCTCCCGCATCACAAACGTCCACTAACCCATGAACAAAAGCATGAAATCCGGGTGGATGTGGATCGTCAGGAGGATGTGTGGACGCTTCGTTTTCGTTCAGAAGGTCCGGTGGACTGCATGACACAGATTTTATTTGTTTTTGGGCGTGAAGGGAAATTCACTTGCGGGGAATATAGGCTGGTTAATGAAGCGGTGCAATGCTGGACTGGCGGTATGGCGCGCTATGAATCAGGAAATGCGTGGTTTGAGCTGACAGGAACAGCGATGGAGCATACGGCTAACTCGGTTCGTGGGGCTGCATACCCAGTGGATTGTCACACATTGCTGGTCAATTGGATGGCTCCGTTTGATCAGACGATCACGATCCGCATGTCGCCTTTGTCTGTGAGTGAAGTTTGAGGTACGATGAGCACCTGTTTCCGAGGATGAGATCAGTCTCGTAAAACAGGTGCTTTTTCGCGTCTTGAAGCATGCTGAATGGAGCGCTTCCATTGAGCTTGAAGCGATTGTGGTGTACACTGTCCAGAACAGGTGTAAATTGGAACGTCAAAAGGCTGGACGGCTGCAAAGGAGGAAAAGACACACATGTATGCCCGTTTAAGATCGTTAAATTATCCTATAAAAGGGTATGTTTTTATCGTATTAGCTGTATGCTCAGTGATCAGCACCTTGTGGATCATTAACGTGCGGCTGCCCTCGGGAGGCCGCCCTTATCTTTTTATTTGGTGGAATATGATGCTGGCCTGGATCCCGATGCTTTTAACGCTGCTGCTTGATGTGATTTATAGTTCCTGGCGGCGGGGAACGAGAACATTTTTGCTCTGGATAACGGGAGCGGTATGGCTCTTTTTTTATCCCAACACACCGTATTTAATCACAGATTTGCTGCATGTATTCGCCCGATATCCATTTCTGGGGGAGCAACGCTTCTGGGGAGAGCCTTATTTCTGGAATCATGTACTGGGCATGCTGTTGGTCGCTGTCCTTGGACTTACGATGGGATTTATATCTCTAGAATCTGTACGACAGCTGGTACGACGTGCACGTGGCGGGTTTGTAAGCTGGCTGTTTGTGCTGGCGGTATTGCTGCTCAGCAGCTTGGGCATTTATATTGGCCGTTTCTTTCGGGGAAATACGTGGGATATTATTTCTGCGCCTTCCCAGCTGTATGTGCAGGTGTCCTCCATATGGGCAGATACCCTACAGCGTACTCATTTTGTGGAGTTTAGCGGGATGGTATTTGCTATTTTGTTCATTAGCTATGTATCCACGATGTGCGTGGTTTGGATCGGATACAGCCGTCGGGATGAATGGCGTAACTAATGATTTAGATGCGACTGAGTGGCTGAGTAGCTTCATAAGCTTGAATAGAGAGGAGGAATAGAAACCATGAACGGACAGAACCGATCAGATATTCGCGCAGGGCTTCAGGTAGATATTGTGCTTAAAAAAAATCAGCCTACCGGAAAGCTGACACGAGGAACGGTGAAGGATATTTTGACCAATTCTTCGCGTCATCCGCATGGAATCAAAGTGCGTTTGGCAGACGGACAGGTTGGGCGTGTCAAGCATATCGTAACGAATGAAGGATAGAGCTGCGGGCTGAGGAGGAATGACGCATGAAACAGGCAACGGCAAGGTCGAAACATGATCGCTACCCGCTTGTTTTGCTTGTATTACTGGTGCTTGCTCTCATCTGGTCCTTTATCCATCCGGCGGATCATTTTACTTGGGTACTGGAAGTTCTTCCGGCGATTTTGGGAGCTGGACTGCTGGTGGCTGTTTACCGCCAATTCCGGTTCACGAATCTGGTGTATACTCTGATATGGCTGCATGCGCTGATTTTGATTGTCGGCGGGCATTATACCTATGCGGAAGTGCCCCTGTTTAACTGGATACGGGATACATTCGGGCTGGAGCGTAATTATTACGACCGACTTGGGCACTTTGCGCAAGGCTTTGTGCCTGTGCTTATTGTCAGAGAAGTGCTGCTGCGTAAAACGACCTTGGGAAGCGGAGGCTGGCTGACCTTTCTCACGGTTAGTGTGTGCCTTGCGATTAGTGCTGCGTATGAGCTGATTGAGTTTGCCGTAGCCAAGGCGACTGGAACGGCCGCAGAAGCCTTTTTGGGAACCCAAGGGGATATATGGGATACCCAATGGGATATGCTTCTCGCTTTGATCGGCGCTCTGACAGCCGTGATTCTATTGAGCGGAGTACATAACAAGCTGCTGAAACAGCTAAGATATTAATGTGTTCCTTTCTTTAGGAGAACATAGCTGGACGGTATAAAGTTATAATGATAGTGGAGGGTGGTTATAGAATGCATGCTAAAGCATTTTTAACCACCCTTTGATGTATCCTGAGATCGGCAGTTTCCAGGGCTACATATGCGTCATAGGGCGGCTGTCGAGATGCAGGGTTGCGGCACCCATGTAGCTGTCCAGCAGTCGTTCGAAAATGCGGTCCCATGTCTGTTCCACGCTGTAGGCTCTACCCGCCACGGACATAGAATCACGAAGTGGTCTGTCTTTGTACAACAGGTGCACAGCTTCGGCAAAGGAAGCGGCATCTCCGGCAGGACACAACAAGCCCGTTTTCCCATGAATGAGATTATCCTTTACCCCGCCTTCATCAGCACCGACCACGGGTGTTCCGCTCGCCATGGCTTCCAGCACGACGTTGCCGAATGTTTCCGTAGTGGAGGGGAACAGGAATACATCCGCTGCGGCGTATAGCCCCGCTAATTCCTGCCCTTTCACAAAGCCAAGCCAATGGACTGCATGCTCTGGCACCCCCATGTCTGCCGCTGTTTTGACCTTGTACAGTGGACCGTCTCCTGCAATGACCAGCACAGATTCTGCCCGGACATCGTCCGGCAACTGGAGGTAAGCATCCAGTAAGGTGTCTATTCCCTTTTCTGGTGCAAGTCTGCCGACATATAAAATAACGAATGCGTCTGCACGAACGCCCCATTTTCTCCATACTGCGTGACGATCCACTTTAGGTTGGAAGCGATGGGTATCAATGCCCCTGCCCCAGATTTCGAGTTGACTCATTCCTTTATTGTGCAATAACTCCATGGTTGACCCAGAGGGTACATACACCCTTTCACAATGTCTGTGAAACCAGAGCATGTATTTCCACAAGGCAGGTTCAAGCCAGCGAAGCTTGTAATATTCGAGGTATTTATCAAAGTGGGTATGATATGAGGCGACGAGCGGAACATGGTGTTTGGCTGCGTAGCTTGTTCCGTACAGGCCAAGGTTAAATGGGGTAGCGACATGAATCAGGTGCGGGGAAAAGGCGGACAAACGGTCGTTGATCTGTTTGGCGTTGGGGATCGCAAGCCTGCATTCCCGGTACAACAAAAAAGGAATGCTCCGAAGCCGTTCTACACCCGGTCCGGAGGGCAGACGGTGGTCTGCCTCCGGTGCGAAGACGAGCGTAGATACCCCATGTTTCTCCAGATAGCCAATCCATCGTTCCAGTGTCAGGGCAGCGCCATTTACGTCAGGCGCATACGTGTCCGTAAATAAAGCGACTCGAAGCATGCCTTCATTCCTCCTCCGCCATTCTCATTTATCCTATGACGATCCAGGGGAGTCCGCTTGGAGGCTCCAGCTTTTATTGTGCCATGATTTTGTTTACGGGCTTGCCGGGTTTTGTAAAAGCTGACCCGCGGACGGGCGGTTTTCTCGGAACATCCAATAGTAGACGAGGGAGGACAAAATATAAAATACACCTGTCATACTGAACGTGATGGCATAGCCCCAGTAATTGCCGTAGGTCGTAACCAGATAGGCTTGTACAGGTCCCATGCCTGCGGTTCCTAGCATCCAGGTCGTCTGGAGAACCGAGTTGGCAATCCCCCGGTTCTTATCCGATACACGTTCCACCAGAATGGCGGTTTGCAGCGGATTGGCGGCATTCATCAACGCTTGCCTGAACAGAAAGCTGATGGAAGCAATCCAGAGGACATTTGTGAAGCCGGTAATCAGGAGAAACGGGAGCGAGAGCAATTGGAAGCCAACGACAGCCTTGACCAGTCCGATTCGGCTGCCAAGCGTAGGCCCGATCAGCATAGAGAGGATCGTCATCAGCTGACCGAGAGCAATCAGCAAACTCATCGCACTGAGCGATACGGAAAAGCGGTTCGTAAAATACAAATTGAGATAAGGGATGACCAGACCTGAGCCCAACCCGAGAAAAAACTGGGCAAGGACAAATTGTCCGATGACTCTGGTATCCGAAGAAGCAGCAGGAGCAGGTGGTACTGGTAAAGCGGACGTGGATTCCGCCGTATTCGCTGATACCGGTTCAGGTGTCGATTTCGCAAGGGCTGCTTCTTCCTCAACATGAGTTGCTTTTGTCATGAACAATAATGGTATAAAAGCGGTTAATGTTGCCGTTCCTCCGAGGAACAGGGCAACCCGCAGACTGGAGAGCTGTGTGATCCCCCACGTTTGCAGCCCATCCGCAAGCACACCACCGCCAAAGCTCCCCATGACCTGTGCTGCGAGTACAAGAGCAGAGTAATAGCTGAATATTTTCAAGCGTTGGGCTTTGCTGATGCTTTCCGCTAAAAAGGGTACAGCCAGCACCTGAATAAAGGCGGCGAATACACCCGAAACGACGGCGAAAACCAGCATACTGCCACTGGTATCCGTAAAGGTACGGATGAGAAAGGCAACACCGCTGAATAACGCGCCGATGACCAGCATGTGTTTGCGGCTCCTCCGATCCCCCAAAAAACCGACCGGAATAAATAGCAAGGCTGTAGCCAGTGCTTGCATGCTCACCACTCGGCCATTCATGTCATCCCCAAAGCCAAGCTCCTGGATATAAAGGTTATACAGAACGGAAAACATTCCCGTACCCATCTGATACAGCAGATTGGCGATAAAAAACAATCGGATATTACGCGGCCACTTTCGAGGCTCGTCTAACATTTTGCTAATCCATGGCACGATGCGGTCCTCCTGTGACGTTGATACAGATCAGTAGATTGTATTGATATGTATTCTAGCAGGATCTGTGCATTTCATAAATATTCCTTGTCTCCGATTGTTTTGGGTAATAATAAAGCATGGACTTTACATTGAAATTTCATTATAGTAATTCGGTATGAATAAATTTGAAGGGTAAGCAGGAGGGATGGCTTTGGCTTTTGGAGCACGGGTGTTAAAAACGGGAATCGCAGTGACGCTCGCCCTTTTTCTGAGCATGCTTTTGAACACCCATTCGCCTGTGGGGGCAGCGATAGCCGCTATTTTTGCCATGCAACCGTCAATATACAGGTCGTGGCGTTATTTTCTGGATCAACTCCAAACAAGCACACTAGGTGCAATCATGGCTTTGCTGGGCGGAATGGTATTTTCGAATGAGCCTATTGCGGTTGGTTTGGTATGTGTGCTGGTACTTATGATATGTCTGAAATTAAATATGGCTGATACGGTAGGACTAACACTGGTAACCGTTGTTTCTGTCATGGAAGCCTCGGATGACTGGAAATTTGCGGTGACCCGTTTTGTGCTTACTTTAATCGGGATTGTTTCTGCTTTTGTTATTAATATTACGGTGTTTCCTCCGAAACCGAAAAGACAGTTTATCAATCAGATTCAAAGTGTATTTAACACTATGTCCTTGCTGCTGCGCACCGCCATTTCCGATGAGATTAAGGAGTCTGTCTTTAAAGAGGAAAAAGGCAATCTGGAGGGAGCCATAAAATCGCTATCGGATAAATATCATTTGTTCGAGGAAGAGCAGAAGAAGCTCAAGCGCTCCCGGTTCAGTCAGACGAGACAGATGGTGGTATACAAGCAAATGCTCGGAAGTTTGCACAAAGGGTATGAGGTACTGGACGCGGTGGAAAGGCACTACTTCCAGTCTGTGCGACCGAAGGGAACGGATGCGTTTTTTGATGGTCATCTGGAACTGCTAATTCGGTTCCATGAACATGCGCTGCTGAAGTTTGAAGATAAGCTGAAACCGAACGAGGACGAAAGCGAAATGTTCCAGCAGGCGAACGGTGAGTTTATGAAGCATGCGATTACCCGTTTTGACCACTGTCAGGAGGGGATGCTGAGACTCTCGATTGTGGCTGCTGCGATGTATGACTATGGTCATCAACTGGAGCGGTTGAGCAGACTGGCGGAACATATTCATCCTGTGGAAGAGAGCAAGTAGCGAATGTATGAAAAAGTAAAAAGCGGCCGTATTCATCTTATAGATGGACGACCGCTTTTTACGTACATAAAGGCATAAAAAAAGCCCGCTGGTTGCGAACAGGGGTTAAACTTGCTACAATAGAGGATGCTATGTTTATGATAAAACCATAAGTTTAAAGTCGTTAATCACACTTCTTTTTATATTATAGCATGTTTCAAAGTGTAAGTCAATTTTCCCGGATCAGAGGGATGCCAGGGGTATACCCAGGTCCATAATAGAGCATAGTTTAGCCCTGCGGTGGAGCAGGAGGAAACGGAACAGGAGTGATGCCAGTGGCTACTGAGCAGCAATGGAACGAGGAACAACGGAGAGTAGAGGACGTGACTGCTGTCATTAGCGGGCGAATTCGGAAGCTGGAGACGGAGGTTGGCTCTGTACGCGGAGATGTCGTAGATATGCGTAAAGACTTTTGGGATGAGGTAACGATCAACTTTAGTGAGGCGGATGATGTGGGAGAGACATCCACCAGTTTACGTCAGCAATCTGAAATTCTGTCGGAACGGGAGCGCAGGCACAAGCATTCTACAGAGGCGCTAGGTCGTTTGAAAAAGCTGCTGGAATCACCGTATTTTGCACGTATTGATTTTGCTGAGGAAGGGCAGCCCGCAGAGCGTGTTTATCTGGGGATTGCTTCCCTGCTGGATAATCAGGATGAGGAATTTCTGGTCTACGACTGGCGTGCGCCGATTTCCAATCTCTATTACGATAATATGCCGGGTCCCGCTTCCTATAAGACTCCAGCAGGGGAAATGGAAGGAGAACTGACGCTCAAGCGCCAATTCTCGATCCGAGATGGACAGATTCGTTTTATGTTCGATACAGGGGTAACGATTGGAGACGAGCTGCTACAGGCGGTGCTGAGTCGCAGCTCGGATGCTCAGATGAAAAGTATCGTGGCAACCATTCAAAAGGAGCAGAATCGCATCATTCGTGATGATCGAAGCCGGATGCTTATCGTACAGGGGGCGGCAGGAAGCGGCAAAACATCTGCTGCGCTCCAGAGAGTAGCCTATTTGCTGTATAAGTACCGTGACCGCTTGCGCGCGGATCAGGTAGTGCTATTTTCGCCCAATCCGATGTTTAACAGCTATGTTTCGACGGTATTACCTGAATTGGGTGAGGAAAACATGCTCCAGGCGACGCTTCAGGAGTATTTGGAGCGTCGGCTGGGCCGGGAGTTTCAATTGGAAGACCCTTTTGAGCAGCTGGAATATGTATTGTCGGCATCTTCACAGCCGGGGTATGAGGCCAGAATGGAAGGCATCCGCTTTAAGTCGTCCAAGACGTTTTTGCAAGCCATTACCGGATACAAGGCGTATTTGGAGCAGGAGGGTATGCGTTTTAAACCGATCCGGTTTCAAGGGCGCGAGGTGGTTCCATTGGAGGAAATGGTGCATAAGTTTTATGGGTTTGATGCTTCGGTTCGGCTGGCGAATCGGCTGGAGCTGCTTCGGGATTGGATGCTCAAGGAGCTGGCCCGTTTCGGTAAAGAGGAATGCTCCGCTCCATGGGTTGATCAGCAGATGGACTTGATGGAACCTGAGGATTACCAGCGTGCTTATAATCGCATGCGGCGTAAATCCAAGAATAAAGGCCATACCTTTGACGATTTTACACGTGAACGGGAAATATTGGCGCGAATGGTGGTCAGTGACCGCTTGAAGCCTTTGCGTAAATGGATCAAAGCACTTCGCTTTGTGGACACGACCCGCTTATATGGCGAGTTGTTCCTGAATGAGACGCTACTGAGCCAGCTGGCCAATCACGCCGAGCTGCCCGATAGCTGGAGTGAAATCAGCCGTCAAACGCTGGATCGGATGCAGGCCGGGGAACTGGCATATGAGGACGTGACACCATTTTTATATCTGCGTGAGCTGATGTTGGGCTTCCGTTCCAATAGCCATATCCGTCATGTGTTTATTGATGAAGCACAGGACTATTCACCCTTCCAATTGGCTTTTTTCAAACGCTTGTTTCCACAGGCTAAAATGACCGCGCTGGGCGATTTTAATCAGGCGATCTATGCGCATGCTTCTGTCCTTCAGGATGCGGAGCCTCTCTATGAGCTGTATGGAGCGGAACAAACCGAGATGATTTCCCTGACACGCAGCTACCGCTCGACACAGGAAATTGTGGAGTTTACCCGGGGAATGGTGGCTGGAGGCGAGCATATTGTACCGTTTAACCGCAAGGGTGAGAAGCCTCGTGTTACGGAGGTACGTTCGCGTGAAACGCTGCATCGTCTGATCGTCGGGAACATCACGGAATTGCTGGCAGAGGGTTATGAATCCGTGGCAGTGATCTGCAAAAATGCCGGAGAAAGTGCGACAGCTTATGAAGCATTCGAAGGAGAGTTGCCCGTGAAGCCAAGGCTGATCAAGAAGACAACCCCGGCTTTTGAAAAGGGAGTCCATATCATTCCGGCTTACCTGGCAAAAGGCGTGGAATTTGATGCGGTCCTGATCTATGACGGTTCAGCGGAGCAATATCAGCGTGAAAGTGAGCGCAAGCTGTTCTACACTGCCTGTACACGGGCTATGCATTTGCTACACATCTATACGATAGGCGAAATTACACCGTTCGTGAGTTCGCAGGTATCGGATACGTATACCCGTAAAGTGGAAGAAAGTGATCCTGTTCTGTAAGACTGGCATAATTGTACGTATTCCAGTAACATAAGCAAATAAGAAAAACAGGTAAGAAGCATAAACGGAGGTTACAAAACGTAATGGACATGAAGAGTGTATTTCAACGCGCGCCGCTGGCGGACTGTGTACCCGAGCTGGTAGCTACAGCCAGAGGGGAGCGCAAGGCATCGCTGGTTATCCGCGGAGGAACGCTGGTCAATGTGGTATCGGGCGAATTATTACCGGGAATGTCTATTGCTGTACAGGGCTCCCGTATTGCATACGTCGGTCGGGACGTTAGTCATACCATCGGAGAAGACACTGTGATCATTGAAGCGGAAGGCCGCTATATGGCACCGGGATTACTGGATGGACATTGTCACATCGAAAGCACGCAGCTTACGGTAACCGAGTTTGCAAAAGCGGTGCTGCCGCTGGGCGTGACGGGTGGATTTTTTGACCCGCATGAAATTTCCAATGTTCTCGGTCTGAAAGGGCTTCGCCTGATGCTTGATGAAGCACGTACGACACCGCTGGCTGCTTACATGCAGGTGGCTTCTTGTGTTCCGTCCACAGGGCCGGAACTGGAAACGACAGGGGCCTCCTTCGGCCCGGCGGAAGTCGAGGAAGCCTTAAGCTGGGGCCCGGATATGATCGGGCTGGGCGAAGTTATGAATTTCCCGGGCGTTGTCTATGGAGACGATGTGATGATCGGGGAAATTCAGGCCACGCTGCGCGCGGGCAAGGTGGCGGACGGCCATTTTACATGGGCTTCCGACGATTGGCGGCTGCCAGTATATGCAGCCGCAGGGATTACAGGCGACCACGAATGTGTCACGCCCGAGGATGTAGCCGAGCGTATCCGGCTCGGCATGTATGCCAAAATGCGGCAGGGCTCCGCATGGCATGATGTGGCCGAGACCATCCGCGCCAGCACGGAAATGGGCCTCGACACCCGTCGCATGATGCTGGTGACGGATGACCGCAGCGCGGAATCCTTGCTCCATGAGGGTCAGATGGACTTCGTCGTGCGTCATGCCATTGCGCAGGGCGTCAAGCCCGTGACCGCGTTTCAGATGGCTACGCTGAATACGGCAGAGCGCTTCGGCGTAGCACGGGATATCGGCTCGATTATTCCGGGGGCGATTGCCGATATTATTTTGCTCGATGGCCGTCTGGCCGAAGTGAACGTGACCGCTACGATTGCGGCGGGTCAACTGGTGGCCGAGCACGGCCAAATGGTCGCCGATTGGGAGGGCTTCGTTTATCCTGCGGAAGTGATGGACACGGTCCGTCTGGGACGCGACCTGAGCGCTGCGGATTTCCGCATTGCGGCTCCAGTACAGGAGGGGAACGTACCTGTACGAGTCATTCGTGTCACGGAAAATCACGTGGACACGAAGGAAGTGCGGATGACCGTTCCGGTCCGCAATGGTGAGGTCACGGCAGATCCCGCGCAGGATCTGTGCAAAATAGCCGTCTTCGAGCGGCATCATGCCAGTGGCAGCCATGCGGTGGCACTCGTGACGGGCGTCGGTTTCACCGAGCCTGCTGCCATTGCCATGACTGTGGCGCATGACAGCCACAACCTGCTCGTCATTGGCAACGATGACGAGTTGATGACCCAGGCGGCGAAGCAGGCCGTGGCTATGCGCGGCGGTGTAGTGGTCGTGTCCGCCTCGGGCGAAACGCGCTTCCCGCTGCCTATCGCCGGGCTGATGTCTCCTGCGCCGTTTGCAGAGGTGGCTGCGCAGTCCGAGAGCATCAGCCGGGCACTTCAGCAATCCGGCTGTGTGCTGAACAACGCACTGATGACACTGTCGCTGCTGGCGCTGGTCGTCATCCCCGAAATCCGCCTGTCGGATCAGGGGCTTGTTGTGATCGGAGCAGACGGTATCCGCAAGGTTTCGATCTTCGTCGAAGAGGATATTGCGGAAGCCTGACAGGCTACTTTGCCCATACGCGTGTATTTATGATATGTGCGCTTTTTTGAAAGGGGGTTGTCCCATAAGGTCTGTAAAGACTGGAGGGATAGCTCCTGTTTTCTGTATTTAAAAATCAAAAAGGTTTCCTTCTATTTAAGAATTCCGGGGAGCAATGAGCATATGTCTCAGTATTATCTTTCATTAGAGCAGATGAGAGCAGATGGTTTATCAGGCCTCGATTGTAGAGCAGGATTGGAACAGATTTGTAGAACGAACCCGTGTAAAACATGTACAGCAGGGAACGTATCTGATCGAAACGGGTGAACCCGTGAATCATGCCTATTTTTGCTCAGAGGGATTATTCCGTTTATTCTACACTTTAGCAGATGGCAGGGAGTATAATGTTGGCTTTTCGCCAGCAGATGATTACGAAGGAGCTTATGGATACAAGCCATATGTGGGAAGAAATTCGCGACTCGGAGCCATATACCAAGAGGTAAATGAAGATTAAAGATGTCTTATAAGGCGAATTCTTGAGCTGTTCATATTCAGCTTGGAGTTCGCCTTTTACTTTTTGCCATTCTTCAACTTATATCTGTGACAAAGGGCGTTGCTCCAACCATCTGCTCGGCTTCGTGCTGTTTGCGATATTGTGAAGGAGGCATGCCGTTCCATTTTTTAAAGGTTGCGATAAAATAGCTCAGATTATCAAAGCCAACCTCCAGCGCAATATCGACCACCTTGCGGTCACTTTGCTCCAGCAGTCTGCAAGCCTTCTGAACCCGGTGGTAATTGATGTATTCGACCGGGCTTTTTTGCACCATCTGCTTGAAGAAACGGCAAAAGTGTCCCTCGCTCATACGAATCTCATCCGCGATATCCCGCAAACGAATGGGCTCATGAGCATGACTGTTGATGTACGCCAGCGCTTTTTTGATTCGTTCGACTTTGCTGCGCTGACCTGCCATAATCACGTCTTCTCCGTTAGCCGGGGTCATATGAGGATACATGTTGGCGATGATGCCATAGAGCTGTGCCTTGGTCGCCAGCTCACGGGCAGGCGCATTCTGCTCATGGCTGGTGATGATGCGGCGCAGCGCGGTCAGTACCTCCTGTTCCCAAGGCAGGACCCCGCGAATGTGAGGGGGAACGACGAGCTTTTTGCTGATAAAAGGGTCGATAAACTGCTCCTGCACCGTATCCTGTGTCCGGCTGTGCAGCAGATCGGGATGAAATACCACCGCAGAGAATACGCAGCTTGGCGCTTTTTTTAAATATCCGGCGTGTAGCTCTCCGCTGTTGACAAAAAGAGCCTCACCTTCGCTGACCTCGGTGTATTCCATATCCGTCTGAAAGACGGCGCTACCCTGCTCCACGACGATAAACTCCATTTCCTCATGCCAATGAGACTCCAGCACGCTGTTTCCGTTCAACTGCTCTACGCTCGGATACACGCTGACCGGATACATGGGATTACCATGAATACGGTTTTCCCGCAACATTTCCCGATTCATTTCACCCACTCCCTTCCTGATTTTTGTTTTGTATAGAAAATATCAAAATATTGATACAATATGTCAAAATAAAAGAAGTAAACCCTTACATAAATCAATATTATTATAGTAAGGATTTCGAAAAAATCCAACAAGCGATTTTATTTGGGTTCAACAATATATAGATCGAAACGGAGGAAATAAACAAATGAAATTTACAGATGGCTATTGGATGGTCCGCAAAGGCTATGAGATCCAAAATCCTGCGGAAATCCGTGATATTGTGACGGACGATGTTTCCATGACGGTATACGCGTCGACCCACCGGATCGAGCATAAAGGAGACACCCTGAACGGGGCGTTGCTGAAAGCGACCTATAGCTCGCCGATGCCGAATGTCATTCGGGTACGCTTTAACCACCACAAGGGGCGGGTGCATCATGGACCGGATTTTGAAATTCATACCTTGCCAACAGAGGTGGAGATTACGGCAGGTGAGGACGCAGCGGTGCTGAAAAGCGGTAATCTGAGTGTGCGTGTCGGTCGTGGAAAGAGCTGGGACGTAGGTTTTTATGTAGAGGATCGTAAAATCACGGGTAGCGGACATCGTGGGCCTGGATACATTACAGACCCACAGGATCAGCCTTTTTTCCGGGAGCAGCTGGAGTTGGGAATCGGGGAGTACGTATACGGCCTCGGGGAACGCTTCACTCCATTTGTGAAAAATGGGCAGGTGGTCGATATCTGGAATGAGGACGGCGGCACGAGCAGTGAGCAGGCGTACAAAAACATTCCATTTTACCTGTCTAATAAAGGGTATGGTGTGTTTGTCAATCATCCGGAAAAGGTATCGTATGAAATTGCATCGGAAAATGTCTCGAAGGTGCAGTTTAGCGTCTCTGGCGAATCGTTAGAGTATTTTATTATTGGCGGAGCCAACCCTAAAGAGGTGCTGGACAATTACACCAAGTTGACGGGCAAGCCCGCGTTACCACCTGCCTGGACCTTTGGTTTGTGGCTGACCACCTCGTTCACGACCGATTATGATGAAGCGACGGTGAATCATTTTGTGGACGGGATGGCTGAGCGTGATTTGCCGCTCTCGGTATTCCATTTTGACTGCTTCTGGATGAAGGAATACCAATGGTGCGATTTCCAATGGGATCAAGATATGTTCCCGGACCCGGAAGGTATGCTACAGCGTTTGAAAGCGAAGGGACTCAAAATTTGTGCTTGGATTAACCCGTATATTGCGGAAAAATCCATTTTATTCGATGAAGGCATGGAGAACGGGTATCTGGTCAAAACCGCCGATGGCGGCGTATGGCAATGGGACATGTGGCAGGCGGGTATGGGGCTGGTTGACTTTACGAATCCGGCTGCGGTGGCTTGGTATCAGGATAAGCTGAAGGTGCTGGTGGATCAGGGTGTGGATTGCTTTAAAACTGATTTTGGCGAGCGGATTCCTACGAATGTGGTGTATCATGACGGCTCTGATCCGGTGAAAATGCACAATTATTACACGCATTTGTACAACAAGGCTGTATTTGACGTGCTGGAGGAAAAGCTGGGTAAAAATGAAGCGGCGTTGTTCGCACGTTCCGCTACGGCCGGGGGACAGCAGTTCCCGGTTCACTGGGGCGGTGACTGCTCGTCGACATATGAGTCGATGGCGGAATCGCTGCGGGGCGGCTTATCGCTTGGTTTGAGCGGCTTTGGCTTCTGGAGCCATGATATTAGCGGCTTTGAATTAACGGCTGCGCCGGACGTGTATAAACGGTGGGTACAATTTGGGCTTTTGTCTTCCCACAGTCGTCTGCACGGAAATGAATCGTACCGCGTGCCTTGGCTGTTCGATGAAGAATCGGTGGATGTGGTTCGCAGCTTTACGAAGCTCAAATGTTCATTAATGCCGTATCTGTATCCGTCCGCTGTGGAATCCTCGGTGAAGGGTCTGCCGATGATGCGGGCAATGGTGCTGGAATTCCCGCTGGACCCGAGCTGTGCAACGCTGGATCTGCAATACATGCTGGGCGATTCCATTTTGGTGGCCCCGATCTTTAATAAGGAAGGCAACGTACAGTATTACGTTCCGGAGGGCCAGTGGACGAATCTGTTGACGAATGAAACCGTGTCGGGTGGTCGCTGGGTTAACGAGCATCACGATTTTACAACCCTGCCCGTGCTGGTGAAGCCGAACACGCTGCTGGCGATCGGTCATGAGGACAGCCGTCCGGATTATGATTATGCAGAACAAGTGTCTTTCCACTTGTTCGAGCTGGGTGAAGGGCAGCAGGCTCGGACGGTTATCGTGAACACTTCTGGTGAAGAAGAGCTGACCGTCACTGCCAGTCGCAAGGATGCTGTGATTACGGTGAAAGCTGAGGGTACGGTTAAACCATGGTCACTGGTACTGCGGTGCATTCACGAAGCTATTCAGGTCGAGGGTGGCAGCAGTCAAGCGGGAGAGCAGGGTGTGATCATTACACCAGCCTCAAGCGGACAGCAGGAGCTTACCATTCACTTGGGATAGGTCATGTACACTTTCGCTCACAAGTAAAATTCGCCATTCTATAGTGTAGCAATGTATTGCAAAAAGGGGCTTGCCTGATCAACCGGGCAGACCCTTTTTTGCTTTGGAGTCGTAATGGCAATTTTCAACTTAGGTTTCGATTTTTATTTACCCTTGCTGAACAAGCATCGGTACGATGTACTGCCTGAATATATCCACAGGAGTCCGCTTCTTTTTGAACTTGTCAGCAGTAACAACAACCACCATGTCATAAGACGGGACGACAACAATGTATTGACCGCCAAAGCCGAGCGCGTAATAATAATCCGTTTCAGCGCTTTTCTCCGTTTCGTCTGAAAAGGAAGAAGCCCACCAGTGCCAGCCGTAAAAGGCTTTTTGGGGTTTGGCCGTCGGAAGGAGCGCACGGGTGGAGTGCCGGACGGCCTCAGCTTGTATGAGCTGATGGCCTTCACAGCTTCCTTCGTTCAGGTAGAGCAGTCCAAATTGAAGCATATCCATGGGTTTGAGACGCAGTCCAAAGCCTCCTGTATGAGTGCCTTGCGGATCGGTTTCCCAATGGTAGTTTTCGATACCCAGCGGTTGGAATAACTGCTGCTCGGCAAATTCAGCTACCGCTTGTCCAGAAGCATGACGCAGAATGGTAGCCAAAAGCTGAGAACAGCCGGAGTTGTACTCCATTCGCGTACCTGGTACATCAGCGAGCGGCTGTGATAGCACAAATTGCACCCAGTCTGATGTTTTGCTCATCGTCGGAAATGAATTTTGCCCGCCAAATTCAGTCCAGTTAAAGCCCGCGGACATCGTTAACAGATGTTCAATCGTAATATCACGCTTTCGCGTATCGCTGTCCTCGGCAATCTGGGGAAAAAATTCGAGGATAGGTGTACCCGGCTGTGGTACGATTTGCTGATCCATGGCGATGCTGACTAATGCGGCAAGCACGCTTTTGGTGCAGGAATTTATTTTATAGAGTTCATTCGCAAATTGAGGTTCACGGTAGTATTCCAGCGCCATGCTCCCATGCTGGAAGATCAGGCAGCTACGGATTTCCAGCTCGGTTAGTTCGCAAACAAGCGGTGTAAGTTCCAGACTACTCAAGTAAGTCCCTCCTTGACATTTATAGTACATAAATAAATAGTATATCATTTTTAAAGATCACAAATCCGATAAATCTCATGATCATCTAATAAGAGATGAATATAAGGATGGCGTTACTTTTTTTGTTTTTATTTCAGAAAAGAACATATTAATTCACCATATTGTCACAATTACATTGAAAAAACTATACACTTTTCTTGTTTCGTTCAACAACTTCAGCGAATTAAACGATATATAGTAAGTTGACATTATATTCAGACATAACTGGGGGACCGATTCATGAATTTAACGATTAAGGCTAAAATGATTCTTAGTGCGCTGCTTATTCCGGGTGTAATTGCAGCTATGCTGCTGACAAACTACATTCTGAGCGTACAAAATGAGAATAAATACAAGGATATTGTGAATCGTGAAGAGACCATTGTATATAATTCAAAGTCTCTTCAGTTTTTGTTAAACGGGATATCTAATGACGAGCGAGGATACTTGCTAACTCGGGATGAACAATATGGAAAAGGGATTGAAAGCAAGCAGAGCGAAATTGTGAAGCTGCTTCAGCAAACGGAAGCTTTGCTCGATCTGAATGCAGGAGATACGAAGAAAACGATGGATGATTTGAAAATGGGAATAAATTCCTATTTCAACTACGTCCATGGATTATTGAATACAGCGGGTTACCGGAGTACGATCGATACGTTTCCCCCGTTTTCGGATTTACTCGATATATATGAAAATGAACGGGTTTTACGGAAACAGCTTGATGTGAAAATGATGGCGTTCGTTAAATCTCAGGAGGACATGGTAGCGGCGAAAGTACAAGAAGCCCACCAAACCATGACCAACACGATCTGGATTACGAGCATTCTGGGCTGTCTTATTATCATTTACAGTATTGCACAATCGATCATTTTGATTCGTTCCATCCGGCCGTTGTACCATATGAATGAACAGTTGCTGGAGATGTCAGCGGGCGGCGGAGATTTGCGTAGTCAACTCGATATTACGACCAAGGACGAGATTGGCATGATTGCCAGCTCGTACAACAAGCTGATCGCGGGCTTTCGCAATATTATTGTGGATGCTCAGGATACAGCCCGTACGTTATCTGTGACCGCCGAGCGGGTAAGCCTGAGCACTGAAGAAATGAATCAGGCCAATCGTCATACTTCCGGTGTGATGGAAGAGCTAGCGACTGGCATGGAGCATCAGGTCGATGACATCACACAGACCACAGATGCAGTAAAAGAGCTTGCTCATGGACTGGAGCATATTGCGGTGACGAGCCAGCAGGTGTACAAGCTGTCGGATACGGCTGCCAAGGACGCAGAAGCAGGAGAGCAATCCATCGGTCAGGCAATGAGGCAGATGGAAAAAGTAAGCGAAAGTGTAGATAGCTCTGCTCGTGCTGTACGTCTGCTTAGTGAACAGGCTGAACAGATCGGAATGATCGGTTCTGTCATTACCGGCATTGCCAAGCAGACAGGGATGCTGGCGCTTAACGCGTCGATTGAAGCCGCCAGAGCAGGAGAACAGGGCAAAGGATTTGCTGTCGTAGCATCTGAGGTAAGAAGACTGTCTGATCAGGTATCCGTTTCAGCAGCGGAAATTACACAATTTGTGCATCATATTCAGGACCATGTGGGTAATGTCGCATCAACCATGCAAGCCGGAACAGTTGAAGTGCAGTCAGGTGTGAAGATCATGGAATCGGCCGAAACGGCATTTCGCCAGATTGGCAGCTCCATTCAGCAGGTCAGCGAACAGATTCACAGTGTGAATCGGTCTGTGGAACAGATGTCCACCGGATCGGGGCAAATGGTGGGAGCCGTGGAGCGTATCCGCGAAGTAGCGGAACAGTCCGCAGGCGGAACCCAGAGCATTAGCGCAGCGGCTGAGGAGCAGCTGGCTTCCATGGAGGATATCGCGTCATCCATTCATACGCTGGCAGAAATGTCGAAATTGCTGAATGCAAGGGTTGGAGGATTTAAGGTGTAGCTGTATAAATCCACACTAATGTAAACACAATAACACTTGTTGAACCATTTTGGACAGCTGTGTTATTACTTTTGCAAAGGTGGTAACGGGATGCAACAAAATAAAGGGAATCTGCTTGCATTAGGTTCCATCCCGCTGATGATGACGCTGGGCAATTCCATGCTGATTCCTGTTTTGCCGGAAATCGGACGTAAGCTACATGTCAGCTCCTTTCGCATTAGCATGTTAATTACGGTATATGCGGTAGTTGCCATTTTGCTGATTCCAATCGCGGGATATCTCTCTGACCGATTTGGTCGCAAGGCGGTGATTGTGCCCTGCTTGATCCTGACGGTGATTGGCGGGGGAATTTCTGCGGTGGGGGCATGGCTGCTTCATGATCAGGTAGCGTACTGGACCATTATTGGGGGGCGGTTGCTTCAGGGGGTCGGAGCGGCGGGAGCTTTTCCCATTGTCATTCCGCTCGTGGGGGATTTGTATGAGAACGAGGAAGAAGCCAGCAAAAACCTGGGTGTAGTCGAGACCTATAATACATTCGGTAAAGTGCTAAGCCCAATTCTGGGTGCGGCATTCGGCGCAGTCCTTTGGTTTTTGCCATTGGCAGTGATTCCGGGTCTCTGTCTGATTTCGCTCATTTTGGTTCTTTGGCTGATTCATGCGCCCAAGCGTAAGAAACAACCGATAATGTTTCGGGAGTTTCTGGGAAATGTGAAGCAGGTGCTTGAAGAAAAAGGACGCTGGCTATATGCAATTTTCGCCGTGGGCGGCATTTGTATGTTTGTCATTTTTGGCGTCCTGTTCTACTTATCCGACATACTGGAAAGTCGTTACAACCTTCGTGGGGTCTGGAAAGGGTTCGTACTGGCGATTCCGTTGGTTTCTCTCTGTCTGTGCTCTTATATCGGAGGAAAAATCATCGGCAAGCACAAAAAACGGATGAAATGGATCGGTTTTTCCGGTTTGGCAGTGTTGACGATCAGCTTTGGCATTCTCGGATTTTTTCAACATATTTATGCGGTGATCGGACTGTTTACATTGGGGGGAGCCGGAATTGGACTGGCACTGCCTTGTTTGGATGCCCTGATTACGAAAGGGATTGAAAAAGAGGAGCGCGGAACGATTACCAGCTTGTACAGCAGTATGCGCTTTGTCGGGGTGTCACTAGGTCCTCCGATTGTATCCTTGCTGATCGGAAGCAGTGGACATGGTTTGCTTTTTGGCGTGATGGCCGGAGTGGGCGGAATTGCGGCTCTACTCATGCTGTTTGCGGTCAAACCGAAGCAAGATGAACCCTTAGACGAAAAATCCGGTGAACATATGAACGCCACTGGGAGGCTGACAGACGTATCCCGGGAAAAGCCGCTTTCTTCCAAGCTGAGACGCAAAACCCCGGCCAAATAAGAGCGATCTAAAACCAAAGAGCACCCGATTCCATGAAGCCATGGTGTTGGGTGCTCTCTTTGAAATATGCTTTACCCCTCGACAGGGACACGCGTTTTGGGCTTGCGACCTACAGCAAGCTGAATGATATAGATGAGCAGGAACAATACGATAAACAGCGAGGAAAGGCGATACATCCACGCATAATCGCTGGCTTTGGCGATAATACCAAGAATAAGCGCTCCGGCAGCGACTCCGAAATCAAGGGAGTTTAGAAACATACCATTTGCCATGCCACGCTGCTTGGGCGACACGACCTGAATCATCCACGTTTGCAAAGTCGGCTGCATTACGCCAAAACCGATGCCATAGCAAAGGGCGGACAGATACATGAAGGCATCATTGTGCGCGTAGGAAAGCAGGATAAGACCGCCGATCAGGAACAGAGAACCGGGGATGAGCAGCGCTTTTGCTCCTTTTTTATCATAGATACGGCCTGAGAAGGGACGTACGATCAGGACGGACAACGCATTAAACAGGAAAAAATAGGCCGGGTGCGACAAATTCGCTTCATCCCCGTAAAGCGTCATAAAGCCGAGCAATCCGCCGTACGTAATAGACATGAGCATGTTCAGCAAGGCGGGAATCCAGAGCTTGCGGTTAAATGCCGGTTTTCGTCCTTCCTCCAAAGGAACCATCGGCGGCTCAACATGTCCTTTCGGCAGGGTACGAATCAGCCAGTAGGCCAGTGGGAAAATAACGATAATGACAGCTGAGGTCGTATATACCAGCAGATTAAAACTGCCATATTGCAGCATCGAAATACCGATGGTCGGTCCAATCGACATCGCCAGGCTGGTGGACAAGCTGAAATACCCCATTCCTTCACCAAGACGCTTGGCAGGAATGACATCTGAGGCCATGGTCGGAAAGGCGGTACTGCTCAAACCGAAGCCGATGCCAAACAGCATACGCATGAGAAGCAGCACTGTAATCGTCGGTGAAACGCTGTATCCGAGCGTACCCGCTAATCCCAACAGCAGACCAATGAAAATCAGGGTATTGCGATGCCCTTTTTCCAGCATGCGGGCTGAAAAAAGCCTTGCCACAATCGCGCTCAATGCGAACAGCGTAGTGACGAGGCTGACCTGAACGGAGCTGGCGTGGAATGTATTTTTAACATACGCAGGAATGGAAGATACGATCATCTGTAATTCCAGAAATAAAAAAAGATTAGATACCGTTAAAACGATAAATTCCTTGGTCCAAAGAGGCTGCTTGCCTTGTTGCATGTTAGTCGTTCTCTCCTTGTTTTTCCGATTGAGTCAGGTTAGCGTGGACTTGTAAAAGAGTTTGACGGAACTGCTCCAGATCAGCAGGGGAAATTCCATTCACAAAATCGTGGTTGGCGCCGCGCTCGACCGGAAGAGTTTCCTCCACGAGCAGTCGACCGGCTTCAGTCAAATGAAGCAAATAGGCTCGACGGTCCTGTGGGCTATTCACACGCTGCACCCAACCCTTTTTGTCCAACAAATCAATAATTCGAGTCGTAGTTGGCTGGTCCTTAACCGCCTTAGATGCAATTTCCTTCTGATTCAGACCTTCTGCCTGGTAGATTTGATACAGAACCGACCATTGCTCAGGGGAAATATCATAAGGTTTAAGGCGATGCATAAGCTGCTGGCTCATCTTGCGATGGGTAATGCCGAGCAGCATGCCGATGGAGCAATCCGGGGGCAAGTTATTCATGAGTACTCCTTTCTGTTTTCCGTACATAAATTAATTGTTAAAACAATTATATGTAAAACAAGTTGTTTTGTCAAAAAAAGTTGTACTTTATTCACCGTTTACTTTGAACTGGATTTCATTGGAGAGGGGAGAGAACTCATGGATAATGCGATTGTAACTGCCATCACCAAAGCCAAAAACAGGAACTCTTTATTTCATTTTACACGAGTATGTAATGTATCGGTGATTGCTTATTTCGACGCTATATTGTCCAGCTACCAAATCAATCACCACATTGCAGGGGAACGCCGCGTAAAGGCGGTACAAGTAGATTATGAGGGGTATGATATCACTATAAATGCCCATCTGCGGATTCCTGACCAAATGATAGATGCTGCAATCACTCAGGAGCAATTTAGGGAGGCGCTGGATCGGCATGTATTTTTTTGGCCCACGTTAAAGGATTGTCAGAAAATGATGAATACCTATTCACGAAGAGAACCGGAGGAAAGGTTTGCCGTTCTGGAATTGGACGCGTATTCCTTGATATCCGGGCATGCTTCCGCAGTGAAGCTCACCAAATATGATTCAGGAAGCTCGCCACGTTTTCCGGCCCATTGTTCCTACAAGAAAAGTCTGGACATGTTTTTACCTCTAGACCGCTTCCAGGTGGTACGGAATAATTTCGTGCCTGTCAAGCCATCCGACATACGAGAGGTCTTGGTAGAGGATCGGGTTAACCATATGTCTAGCTATCTGAAATCGGTTTACGTAGATCATGGTGAGGATGTGCCTGAACGCTGGAGAAACTTGACGCGGCCTTTGGTAGACTTGCGAGATATGGAGAGAAAATAATACGGACGAAAAAACAGCCCGCAATATGCGGGCTGTTCGGGTTTAAAGCAATATAGTTTTGCCGTTTCGGGCGAATTAGGCTTTAGGTACAGTTTCCCAGTCCTTCAGGAAGCGTTCAATACCGCTGTCAGTCAGCGGGTGTTTCCACAGGGAAGGGAGCAGGGAGCCAGGAATGGTGGCAATATGCGCACCAGACAGAGCAGCATCTTCCACATGCTTGATGTTACGGATGGAGGCTGCAATGATTTCGGCTTTCAGACCATGAATGTCCAAAATCTGTCTCAGTTCACGAATCAGCTTCATACCGTCAACAGCGATATCATCCAGACGTCCTACGAACGGGCTGATAAAAGTAGCGCCAGCTTTGGCAGCCATCAAACCTTGAGCCGCGGAGAAAATCAGCGTTACATTCGTTTTAATCCCGTTTTTGGTCAGTTCGTTACAAGCATACAAACCGTCTTCAGTCATAGGCAGCTTAATAACAACGTTCGGTGCCCATTTGGCAATCTCATAAGCTTCCTTGAGCATATCCTCGGCTTTCAAGCCAATGACCTCAGCACTCACGGGACCTTCCACGATACCGCAAATCTCCTGAATGACTTCCTTGAACACCCGACCTTCCTTAGCGATCAGCGAAGGGTTCGTTGTTACACCATCAACCAGACCCAAACGTTCAATACGTTTGATTTCTTCAATGTTACCAGTATCCAAGAAAAATTTCATTTGATTTCCTCCTCAGGTTTTTTAAAATTCATAATACATATCACACACCATGTACATCAGCCAAATAAAAGATAGCATATTGCACACGTTAAACTTATAATTAGTATGTATTACATACTCAATTGTGACACATTTTAAAATTGAAAACAAGCTGTCTTTGATTAAAATTTGATGAATTGTCGGAAAATGCGGAAATTTACCGATCTATGCTCATCTATAATGTATACTACCCCATTCTATAAGGAGGTAATCATTATTCAACTGTCTGAAAGACAGCGGGAAATTGTTGATATTGTCCAGCGCCTGGCGCCTGTTACGGGGGATAAAATTGCTGAGGAGTTGGGGTTGACGCGACCGACCCTCCGTTCCGATCTTGCGCTGCTCGTCATGCTCGGTCTGATAGACGCCAAGCCGAAGGTAGGATATCTGCCAGGCCGTTACCCTAAATACGACAGTCATGTTGGCACCATGCTCAAAAAGCTGACTGTGGCTGATGTGCTCAGTGATCCGATTTTAATTTCTGGTGACGCTACGGCTTACGATGCGGTACTGATGTTATTTCAGCAAAATACCGGTACGCTGATGGTCACAGGAGAGGATCAGGAGCTGATCGGAATTGTTACTCGCAAGGATCTGCTGAAGGTGACGCTGGGGCATACCGATCTTCACGCTGTTCCGGTAACGATGGCAATGACGCGACGCGCCCAAATGACGACACTCACTCCGGGCGATTCTCTGCTGGAGGCGATATCCAGGCTCGTTCGTCATCAGGTCAATTGCCTTCCGGTCATGGATGAGCAGTGTATGGAGACCTCCTTCATTCAAACCAATGGATTGGTGGGCCGGGTTACCAAAACGGATATCATGAACGCTATTTTGAGCTTGACGGAAGAGAAGACGTAAAAGAAGAAAAAGGGGGCCTTATATGTACTGGTTGGCCATGCTGACCATGCTGATTGATCATGTTGGACTTGTATTTTTTCCGACTGATCCGGCCTGGAGAATTGCCGGCAGGCTTGCTTTTCCAATCTATGCATATGCGCTGTATATGGGGTATGCCCGCACTCGTAATATGCGAGGTTATATGCTCCGCTTGCTCGGAATCGCCCTGATTTCTCAGGTGCCCTATATGCTGGCGTTTGATGTGTATAGACCAAACGTGGTCTGGACGCTGTTGATCTCGTTGCTGGCGCTGGCTGCTGCGTCGCGATTGAAGAATTGGGTGGCTATAACAGGATTATATGTGCTCACAGCTCTGGTCATGGAGCTTAGCCTGATGGATTACGGAGCCTATGGACTGCTGCTCGTCCTCATTTACCGCTATACCCGCTCCTATATGATGGTTGCGGCGCATTTTGCGCTGAACGTCTTATATGATATGGTGCATCACGCGAATCTCCAGCATTTTAGCCTGCTGTCCACCATTCTTATCGCATGCTTTGCATCCGGGGAGAGCAGATTTTATAGCCGGGTACCGCGCTGGTTGTGGCGCAGCTTTTATCCGGTGCATCTGGCTGCTATTGCGGCCATTCGTCTCTGGCTCTAATCATAAGCTCATCATCTTCAAAATCAGCAAAAGAACCTTCAAAACCACGCTATAGATGGTTTTGAAGGTTCTTACTTATTCCAAAGTTTAGGACGCTTTGTTAGGACCTTGGGCAAACGGCAACGGTCGTTCCGGAGCGCCTTCCTTCATGTATTGCACCAATACTTCCGGAATATTGTGTATCCCACCTGCATTAACGCGATAGCCATTCGTTTGTCCAGGTGAGTTAATGCCACGCTTCACCGTGAAGGTAACGTCAATGCCCAAGGCGCGGCAAATTTCCAGCGTTTCCTTGGTATATCCTCCATACGGAAAGGCAAGGACGTTGCGATCATTGTGAAGATACTTGAACAGCTTCTTGTCGGCGGTGTCCAAATCGTTGTAAACCCGTTGCTTGAATTCGTCCTCGGTTTCCATACGCCCCAGCTTTTTCGAATATACCGGGTCCATGAGAAGCGGTTTTTCCTTGGAGCGTGCTACATTTGTGTATCCATACGCGTGCTGATCATTGGTGTGATTGTAGAAATCAACACCTTCGGCATGCATGTGCTGGATTTGCTCCCACGTCAGCTTCTTAATACCGATGTGCTTGGGATTACTGATCGTGGATGTGATGAGAAAATTGGTTGCAGGTACACGGTACTTTTTCAACACGGGAAAGGTGTCTGTATAAAAAGATTCATAGCCGTCGTCGAAGGTCATAAGTACAGCATTATCGGGCACCTTGGCTTTATGTAGAATAAAGTCCGTATATTCTTTCATCGTAATCCAGTGGAAGCCGTTGGCTTTCATTTCATCCAGCTGCTTCGTAAAATTGCTGAGCTTGAGAGCGCCGGGATCCGGTGGAGTTTTGGTTACTTCATGATACATCAGGACAATAACTTTGTTCTGGTAATATACTTTATCCGGCGTTGGTGTCAGAGAGAATAAGTGTCGTACCAGTCGATCTGCATTTGCTGTGCGTGTACGGTGAGTCCCTTTAACAAGGGGGGGATGGTAGATGGTGCGTGCTTCGTACACCAAAATCCCTAAAATAGCTAACATGCTCATAATAAGCATTGTTCTTTTGAATATGACGTGTTTCATATGAATGACATCCCCCGCATGCAGAAATTCTAAAAGTATGGATATGTAAACCCGATATCAACTAGCAAAATCTAGTCTATCATACCTAATACACGCGGGGAAAATATCACAACTTTGTTACCTCTGTGTTGCTTTTGTGGATACCGATGACGCGATAGGGAAATAACCGATCTCTACCGCATGCTGGATCATATTTCGAATAAACTCCAGATCGGTTGTCGGGCACTTAACGCCAGCCTGATCCAGTAGCGCGGCGGTCACAGGGCAGCCATATCGGTAAGCGGAATCCTTGGCTCCATCACCTTCCAACTGCCCCATAGCAAGGTGCAGCGCGTCCTCCTGAATACCGGAAGAGGGGTTCAGCAGCCAAGCGCTATAATCGTCAAAAGGCATCGTGTCTACTGCATATCCGAGCTGGTTGACCATAGCGATCAGCTCATCATATGGCAGCGGATTCGGATTGCAGATATGGAAAATGCGGTTCGCGCTTTTTTGATGCACAGACAGCTCTACAATGGCGCGGCTCGCATAGTCAATCGGCGTAAAGTCCGTATGCCAATCAGCCTGTGGCGCTTTGCCCAGCAACAGCATGGCCTTCATCATCCGATAGTAAGCGTTGCTGTCGATATTGCGCTGGAAGCGTCCGTTAGCCGAGTGGGCCGTCAAATTACCTGCACGGTAGATAGAGACAGGCGTGCCTGACTGAGCCGCTTGGAACAACAGCTTTTCCGCTGCGAGCTTACTGTTCGTGTACAGGTTGTCCACCTGTAGCTCGTCCGGGAAGGAGGACAGTTCCAATACGGATTCCCATTGTCCTTCATTCGCCAGATCCTCCGGTATGCCCATAGTTGAGACATGATGGAAGGATACACCTGGCTTGGCCTGAGCAATATTCAGCAGTTCCAGTGTTCCGGTTACATTCGTACGGTCAAAGGCAGCCGAATCACCAAAATGGCGAACGTCAGCGGCGCTGTGAATAATGCCGTCAATTTGATGCTCCAGCATATGGCGGTCAACGGTAGAGAGGCCAAGGTCTGCCTGCTCCAGATCACCGTACACGGCTTTGACCCGTCCTTCGATCAAGGCGGAGACATCTTGTCCAAAATATCCTGTCAGTACGGCCTCAATACGCTCGATGCCGGATGGCCCGTCCTGTGATGGGCGTACCATCGCGTACACTTTGACTTCTGTCCGTTGAAGCAGGTCATACAGAATGTGCGAACCGAGATAACCCGTAGCCCCGGTCAATAAAACAACATTCATGTCGCGTAATTCGGCTACACTCGCAGTGCCCGACAGCTCGATAGGATGTTCATTCAGGTCAGTTTTTTCTTGTGAAACCGCTAGTGCTTTGCGTTGCGGCGTTTGTTCCGTACCCAGTTGCTCCACGTATTCAGCAAGCTCGCGAACGGTTTTGTAACGGAAAAAGTCTCCAATGCGTAACGCGCCATAACGCGGTTTTAAAATAGCTAGCACATGAATGACACGAAGGGAGTCACCACCGATCAGGAAGAAGTCATCCGTTGCGCCGATGTTGGTTTTGCCAAGTACCTGTGTCCATGCTTCAGCAATGAGCGTTTCTGTTCCTTTACGAAGAGGTTCCCCGCCGTAGGCGCTGTCGGACACCTCGGGAAGCGGAAGCAGGGCCAGCTTCTTGCGGTCAATCTTGCCAGTCGGTGAAATTGGCATAGCTTCCAGATGAACGACATGGCTCGGTACAAAATAGGAAGGCAGCTTGCCCGCAATATAAGACTGAATCACGTCTTGCGGAATAGACTGTCCATCCGAAGTGGTGTAATAGCCGACCAGCATATTTTGATCCGTGTGATCCTTGACGGCTACGACAGACACGTCCTGAACGCCTGGATGCTTGGAAAAATGATCTTCAATCTCTCCGATTTCGATTCGGTTGCCCCGGATTTTGAGCTGTGAATCCTTCCGGCTTACGTATTCAATCGTACCGTCTGGCAGCAGCTTGGCGATATCGCCTGAGCGGTACATTTTTTCACCCGGAACAAATGGGTTGTCCACAAACGATTGTGCTGTCCGTTCCGGCTGATGGAGGTAGCCATGAGCCAGTGCTGGCGTAGCAATACATACTTCTCCCGGAATGTTAATCGGGCATAGCTTGTTATCATCGTTGACGATATAGACTTTGTAGTTGTAGATCGGCTTACCGATCGGGATGTTGACGACGTGCTCAGGCACAGCACCACGAACCCGGTGGGTCGTGGTCGCTACGGTGCACTCGGTCGGTCCATACACGTTAACGATGTCTGTATCTGTACCGAATTTGCTTTGGAACGCCCGAACTTGTGAGCCGTACAGCGCCTCGCCTGCCACGGTGACAATTCGTACCTTAGCCAATTTGCGGTAACCCTCGTCCGACAAATACGTGGACAGCTGATTAAAGAATACGGTTGGCAAGATGGTAATGATCGTCGTGCCTGTGCGTGCGATGGCTTCTGCGAATTCTTCAACAGACACGCGTTCTTCGGAGGACAGCAGATACAGCTTGGCACCGTAGAACAAGGCTCCAATCGTATCCCAAACGGATGCATCAAAGCTATAGGTGGCGAATTGAGTCAATACATCCTGAGGTGTAATGTCGCAATCGCGCTGTACGACAGCCCCCAGGTTAACGACGCCACGGTGAGCAATCAGGGCCCCTTTCGGCTTGCCTGTCGAGCCGGACGTATAGATCACATAAGCGAGATCATCTGGTCCTACGTTAACGTTTGGATTGCTTGCAGCATAGCCTGCCAGAGGCCCGTTAATGGCCAAAATTTCTTTTACCGTCTCAATGGATCCGCATAGTTCAGCGGCTTGCCCGGCGAGCGCGGAAGTGGTAAGGACGAAGGGAGAACGCGTGTCCTCGACGATGTAGCTACTCCGATCGGCTGGATGGGCTGGATCGACAGGTACATATACGCCCCCGGCTTTCAGAATACCAAGCAGGGAAATGACGGTTTCCAGGCTTCGTTCCATGAAGATGGTCACGAATTCGCCCTTGGCAAGACCTTTGGACAACAGCACACGTGCGACTTGATTGGCACGTTCATTAAGCTCACGGTACGTATATTCCCCGGCGTGGGAAGCGATGGCCGGACGATCAGGATACTGCGAAGCGGCTTCCTCGAACATTCCATGAATGGTCTGATGCTCAGGATACTTCACAACTGTATTATTTAAGGCTTCATGAGCTGCCCGATCTGCTTCGGATAAGATGTCAATCGAATTGACAAGGGCATGGCTGTTGATGAGTGCGCCACGCAGTAGTAATTCGAAGTATTCTGCATACCGGACAACCGTTGTTTCCAGAAGAAGAGAATCATCATACCGAATCTGGATTTGGTAAGTGCCGTTGCTCTCGATGACAGCCCAATCCATGATACGAGGCTCTGTGCCTTCATCTGCCAGCAGATTTGCCGAGAACGAGGTATCAGCCTGCGGGTCTGCCAGATAAGCATGTGGTTTATGGAGCATGTCCTGAAACAAGCCTGCCAGCTCATGGAAAGTAGTATTCTTTACCATCGTCAGCGAAGCCGTAAGTACACCAGATTGAGGCACCAAAGTAGAGAAGGAGACTTCTTCTTCTGCGGACAGACGATACAGCCATGCTGCATATACAGACAGAAGCAAAGCATGTTGTTCTTCCGCCGACGTTTGCTGATGCAACAGCTTCGAAATGAATGGTTCTAACTCTACCTGATAAGCAGAGTATGTATACTTGCGTTGCAGACGTGCAAAATTCAAAGGAACCAGGAATGGGGATGGCGCTGTTTGTGTACTGTTTTGTAACAATGAAGTCATTACGCTAACCTCCTGAACGTATGATGTCGTAATATGAATGCTAAAGTCAGTAAATGCCTCCGATCCCTTCAAATGCATGAATAGGAGGGAGGCACTACCGAACGACTTACTTATGAAAATTATGATTTGGTGCGGTTAGGGTCTGCAATTTTGAAGTAAGAAGTAATCTCCTGAAGCTCTTCCGACATGGAAGACAGCTTATGGGACGATTCAATGATGGAATCCAGAGAAGCTTTTTGTTCCTCAACCGTTTGCACAATGTGAACACTGTTGTTGGCTGTTTTGCTTACGGTGGAAGAAAGTTCATCCGCTGTCGCCGTCATTTCCTGCGTACCGGCGGATATTTCCTCGGTAGCGCTGGATACTTCTTGAATTTGCCATGCCACCGTTTTGGTTGCTTGAAGAATGTTATTGAACAGCTCGCCTGCTTGTCTGGCTACGACGATTCCGCTCTGTGCCTCAACGTTACCTTGTTCCATCGACTTCACAGCTTGACCGATTTCACTTTGAATCTCTTCAATCAGCGGCGTGATTTGTTTCGTTGCATCCGCTGTTTGTTCTGCCAGCTTGCGTACTTCGCTGGCAACCACGGCAAAGCCTTTGCCTTCCTCACCGACACGCGCTGCTTCAATAGAAGCATTCAGGGCAAGCAGGTTCGTTTGGCTGGAAATGCCTGAAATCGTACCGATGATATTACCAATTTCCTGTGAACGGTCGTTCAGTAACTTGATAATACGGGATGTATTCGTAACTGTATCGGTAATCAAATGCATTTGTGAAGAAACTTTGCCCATGATTTCGTTGCCTTCATTAGAACGCTTCTCTACCGAATTGGCTTCCTCTGCAACGGTGGCGGAACTGGCGGCAATATTTTGGATAACCGAGGCCATTTCAGCCATGGCACGTGCGCTATCGCCCGTTGCCTTTTCCTGTGAACGGATATTTCCCGTAATTTCATTGATGTTCTGATTGATGATGTTCGAATTGATTCCGTTTTGTTCGCAGATTGCGAGTAATTCCTTCGCCGATTCATTCACTTCATCAGTTGTCAGCTTCACTTTGGTCATAATGCTGTTAATATGGCTTACCATATCGTTGAAGTTTCTATTCACAACGCCCAGATCGTCTTGCCCTGCTTGAATCTGAACGTCCAGATTTCCACGGCTTACTTCACTGATACCGAACATCAGTTGTTTAATAGGGGACAACGTGCGCTTCACGACCCAATATTGGAGCGCCAAGCAGATGAGCAGGAAGATAGCCAGAATGGTAGCACCGCTGATCAGCAGCTTGGTCAACCCGGCAGGTACAGCGCCTGCATCTGCATCGACAGCAAAATATGCAAAGATTTTGCCACTTGAATCTTTAAGCGGATACGTCAAGGTTGTCCACGTACCGAAGCTGTCATCATAGAAACTGGTAAACGTCGGTTTTCCGGTATCCAGCATATGGCTTACACCTTCTGTGACTACAGAGGGTTGTTTGTACATACCGCCGACACCCAGTTTATCTTTTTCGAATGCTTCTCTCAGAGTGGTAGGCATCGCTACAACAGATGTTTTGTCACCGTCTTCCAGCTCGGTTCCGAAGATATAAGCTTGAGAGATATTCGGATTCGTCGCTGTGATGTTATCCAGATAAGCGCGGAGTTTTGCCTGAACGGGACCATCATAACTTTTTTCCTGAACAGCTTGGGTTACTTCATTTACATTAATTCCCTCAGCCCACTTTAATGTGATTTTTTCCACTTGCCCATGCAATTGGTCTATCAAAATTGTACGCTGGATCAAATAGCTGGACACAATGAGGACTAGCCCGATCAATACGATGTTGAAGAAGGATAATAATAAGTTCTTGGTGAAGAAAGATAAGCTACTCCACTTTTTCAAAATGTTCCACTCCCTGGTTGTAATTTTTGTATATGGTGTTGAACCGCTTATCGAATGAGATAATTTAGTCCCCCTTACAAACATAGTAATTAAGGAAATAGACCCCTTGAATTTTTGTTAGTAGGTCTTTAGTCCTTTTTTTAGATAAGTATGTATCCCTATATATATGTCGTACGATAAGCCCTTGAAATGAATACCTTGCCCAATAAAAATTTAATTTTTACCGGGTAATTCCTGTGTATATTTCAGTATATTCCATTTTATACTTCAACTTGAAATTGGAATTCATTTCAGGCTTCAAGTAGGTATCCAATAGAAACCATCATACTTTATAATAGAGTCAAATGCACTTGTCAATTTGGGACATTTTTCATATTTGGCGTTACAGATGCTTGATTTGCCGCGGTTTTTGCGTATTCCTTGCAAAATGAGCCAATATAGCAAACACGACATAGGGAGAGGGATGAAGAGAATGTCCAAGCTTACAATTGTAAAGGTTAAAAGCGATCATGCAGTTCTGCATGAATTGATTCAAAGGCTGGATGAGGATTTGCTGGAAAGGTATCCTGCTGATGAAATTTACTTGGTTGATTTTTCCAATCCAAAAGTTAAAGAGATGATTTTCGCTGTTGTGTATTTGGATGAAAAACCGGTCGCTTGCGGTGGGCTTAGGCCTATAGATGCGGAAGAGATGGAGCTTAAACGATTTTATGTCGATTCTTCTTATCGCAGGCAAGGTATTGCCGTCAGTCTGTTAGCTTTCCTGGAAGGTGAGGCCCGGAAACGAGGCACTGTAAGAATCAAGCTGGAGACAGGGGCTGCTCAACCTGAAGCCATTGCGCTTTATACGAAGCAGGGATATGAGCCTATTGAACGATTTGGTGAATATGAAGAGGATGAAAATAGTCTTTGTTACGGTAAGAAGCTGACAGTGTCTTTATAAAACGTTTTCATATAAAATAAATGATGATCCATACTAGCCTATATAGCGGGAGAGATGACAATGAATTTGAAGCAAAAAGCAGCTGAAAAAGCAGTTGAAGCCATTCAGGACGGCATGAAAGTAGGACTCGGCACAGGCTCGACAGCTTATTGGGCCATTCAAAAAATAGGTGAGCGTGTGGCGCAAGGCTTACATATACAGGCTGTAGCTACTTCCCAAGCCTCGGAGGATCAGGCCAGAGAACTAGGAATTCCCATCGTTCCATTTGATCAGATTGGACGACTCGACGTAACCATTGACGGAGCGGACGAGGTGAATGAGCAGCTTGTTCTGGTGAAGGGCGGAGGCGGAGCTTTACTGAGAGAGAAAATCGTGGAAAGCAACAGCAACCGGCTAATCATCATTGTGGACGAGTCCAAGGATGTGAAGGTGCTGGGTGCATTTCCATTACCGGTCGAAGTCGTACCTTTTGCCAGTGTATGGACGTTGGAGGCAATACAGCAGACAGGCTGCCAGGCTGAATGGCGCATGAAGGACGGTGAGCGCTTCCTTACGGATAACGGCAATTATATTGTCGATTGTCATTACGGAACCATTGAAAACCCGCAAGAGCTGGAAATCCGATTGAATCAAATTCCGGGTGTGGTTGATAACGGACTGTTCATTAATATGGCGGACCAGGTTATCATCGCACGGGCCAATGGACAGATTGATGTTCGAAACAAGTGATGCCTAGCGTCCGTCTGCTTCGTACTGTAGCCTTCGTGGCATTCATTTTATATACGGGACTGTTATTATACTGGATGTTTCTTGGTTTTGGACGTACACTACGACCCGGTCCTCCATATTCGTATAATATAGTTCCGTTGGATACGATCGGGCGATATCTGAGGGCGGCGCAGTCGCTTCCTTTCCGGGTGTGGGGTGTCAATTTGCTCGGTAATATTGGTATATTCGTCCCGTTTGGCATCCTTCTGCCTATCATTTGGGTATCCTTACGCAGATTAGGTAGCTTGCTGCTGACAGTGGTGGTCGCGCTGGTCATTCTTGAAGTGTCCCAAATGCTGCTCGGCGCAGGCACGATGGACGTGGATGATGTGATCCTGAATGTACTGGGCATGCTTATCGGTCGAGTTGTTTACGAGCTTCTACGAAAGAGGTTAGGGATTGAATGATGAAAGCCCTGCTCTCACGAACGGTGCTTCTGGTACCGATTGGAGACGGGCTTTTGTACATAATAGACTGTAATTTTCTCATAATAGGCCTTATTAACAAAGGAATAAAACGGTTGAGCTTGACAAAAGTTTGCAATTAAGATATCTTTGAATAAAGATATGAGTAACGGAGGCTGTTAATATGTCTGTAAAACCAGATGATCAGGACTTGGCGCTTAACTTGTTTGTTGTGCTGGCTCGAGCCTATAATTCGGTCACATCCCGCACGAATCGGGATATTCATAGTCACGGATTGAACACGACGGAATTTGGTGTGCTCGATCTGTTGTATTATCGCGGCCCGCAGCCCTTGCAGAAAATTGGTGAAAAGGTGCTGATCTCCAGCGGAAATATTACGTACGTCGTAGATAAACTTCAGAAAAAAAAGCTGCTTACCCGGCGTGCATCACAGGATGATCGGCGTGTGATTTATGCTGAACTGACTGACGAGGGACGTCATTTCTTTGAGCAAATATTTCCACAGCATCATCGTGTCATTATGGAGACAGTGGACGGATTATCTGTGGAAGAGAAAGAACAGGTCATTCATCTGCTAAAAAAGCTGGGGCTAACGGCTGAGGGACAGAAAAGTAACGACTAATAAGCTGCGAATATCCGCGCTAAATATGCTTTTAGATAAAATACCGGTTTCCCGGTATTTTATTTTTTTTGTCGCAATTTTGGGCAACGGGGTTAATGTAGAAGCGGAAATCAGGTATAATTGACGAATAGTCACGTTCGGATGCATTCCCCCCGTTACCGTCTATGGATATAAATACGGCTTTGTCGGGGAAGGAGCTGTATATGAGTATACAGCAATATACCGCAGGTGAATCGCTATTGCTGCAAGCAGGGAATTTGGCGGAATTAGTCACAAATAAGCAATACGAATTACAGCCGGATCTTTTGCAGCGTTTTGGGGATAACGGTAAAGAAAAAACAAAGCAAGATTCAATATATAGTTTGAACTATTTAGCAGAAAGCGTAATTGTGAATAGCCCTATTCTATTTACTCAATATGTTTCCTGGTTACAAAAGCTCCTGCAAGGTTTTGGTATAACACAAGAGGATTTGACAACCAATTTCAGATTGATACAGGAGACGTTGAAAGAGCATTTTCATCACCCGGATAAAAGCATGGTGCTGGAGAATCTGGATTTAGGGATACAGCAAATTGGGAAGAGAGAGGAATATACATCTTTTATTACGAATGATAATCCTTTAGCGGCTGATGTGGGTCAATATTTAGAGTACTTGCTCGCAGGCAGCCGCAGACAGGCTATGGACTGTATCGTCCGTTTGATGGATGAAGGCACGTCCATTCGGCATATTTATAAATATATATTTCAAATTTCACAATATGAAATAGGACGTCTGTGGCATGAAGGTAAAATCACGATAGGGCAAGAGCATTTCTGCACAGCGGCTACTCAATTTATTATCTCTACTTTGTATCCCAGATGGCTCGTAAGCGGACATCCGGGACGCAGTCTCGTGGCGGCTTGTGTGGGTAGCGAGCAGCATGAAATTGGCTTGCGTATGCTGGCTGATTTATTCGAGATGGAGGGTTGGGATACGTACTATTTGGGAGCTAATGTGCCTAACCGGAGCTTGCTTCAGGAAATTGTGAATTACAAGGCGGACGTGGTGGCTATCTCGGCTACCATGGCTTACCATGTCCATTTGGTAAAGGATCTGATTACTTTAATACGTCAAAATAGCGCTACAAGCCATGTGAGAATTATGGTCGGTGGTTTGCCCTTTAATCTTGATCCACGCTTGTGGCAGGAAGTAGGGGCGGACGGTTGTGCGCCTGGTGCAGAGGAAGCGCTGGAGGTTGCAGAACACCTGCTGTCGTCCAGGGTGTGAAGCTGTATTAAATAAGATGTTGTATCGAAACCAGGAGTCATTCGGTAAAGGGGGGCCTTTTATATGAAGGAACCGGCAGCAGAAATGGCTGTCCTGCGGAAAACGATCGAACAATTAACAGATGAGATTGTGAAAAGCAAGGCTGAAGAAGAAAACATGCTGAATGAATTTTCGGCGATGAATAATGAGCTTGTCAATTTGCAGCGTCAGCTTGCCAAAAGCAATGCGGCTTTAAAGCGGACAAAGGAAGAAGCGGTACGGGCGAATGACTTGAAAAGCACCTTTCTCGCTGTGGTCAGTCATGAATTCAGGACTCCGATGAACGGAATACTCGGGATGATCGAAATGCTGGGTTCATCCAAACTCTCCCCGGATCAACGGCAGGCGATCAGTGTCATACGTGAATCGGCCTCTCTGCTGCTGAACATGATTAATAACCTGCTGGATATATCCAAGGTGGAGGCGGGGCAGATGGAGCTGGAGATCGGAAACGTCAGGGTCCAGGCGATTATGAGCCATGTTGCCCAGTTATTGGAGCCACAAATCTATCAGAAGGGGAACCGTCTGAGTATAGAGACCGATTCCGGGGTAGCAGATCATTTGGAAGGAGATTCGGCACGGATCATGCAGATTCTGCTCAATCTGCTGAACAATGCCAATAAATTTACGAGTGACGGATTGCTAGTTGTTCGGACGATGTTGGTAGAAGAAACAGAGGGTTCCCAGCGTGTTCGGTTTGAGGTGCAGGATTCGGGCATCGGAATTTCACCGGAGGATCAGGTCAAGTTATTTCAGCCCTATGTGCAGGCAGGGGAAGGCAGTGCCTCACAATATGGAGGAACCGGACTGGGACTATGGATATGCAGTTCATTCGTTGAACTGATGAAGGGACAAATTGGAGTCGTCAGTGAGGAAGGTCAAGGCTCCTCGTTTTGGTTTGAGATTCCTCTCGTCAAGGGGACGGAGCAGGTAGACGAAGTAAAGGAGCGTGAAACTGTCGAGCAGACAGAGCTTGGTGAGTGTCTGCGTGAACATAGTCATTCCCACGCTATTCTGGTAGCTGAGGATAATCGGGTCAATCGTCAGGTGGTAGAGTTACAGCTTCGTCATTTGGGATTCCAGCATATTGATTTTGCGGAAGATGGAGAAGCGGCCGTAAGAGCGACTTTCCAACGATCTTATGCTTGTATTTTGATGGATCATCATATGCCTGTCATGAATGGTATTGATGCTACGAGGGCTATTCGCCAGCGTGAAGCGGTGGACAAGTTGCCACCAGTACCGATCATTTCTTTGACAGGAAATGTGTCAGAGGAAGACAGAGTGAAGGGCCTGGAGGTAGGAGTGAACGATTATCTATCGAAGCCGGTTATGATCGAACGGCTGTCTGAAAAGCTTATCCAATGGCTTCCCAAGGCCGATGCCGAGCCTATCCTTGATGAAGAAGTTATTCATGAAATTATGATGCTGGACGAGGATGGCAGCATGGGGCTGCTGGCTTCACTCGTAGAGATGTACACCAGTGATACACCTGCAAAAATAAGCACATTAATTGAACTGGCTGCCGCGAACGAGCCAGCAAAAGTAGTGGAGGTTGCTCACGAGCTGAAATCAGGTAGCGTGAGTCTGGGAATTGGGCGTTTGTCCACGTTATTTTCCGATATTGAGCAGCTTGCACGGGAGAACCGACTTGAAGCTGCGCAAGAGATGCTGGCTGCACTTCAGTCTGCTTATCAGGCAACGTGTAGGGAATTGGAACGGTATATCCGTCAGTAATCGTTGGAATTATCCCTGTTAGACTTGCACACAGATGGAAGAGCTGTGTGCAAGTTTTTTTCTGGAGACAGGGCAGAGAAGGAGACATAGATAACAGATATGAAAGAACAGTTGCGTTCGATTCACCCACTGGCCTGGACGATTATTGCGGGTACTATATTTGGTCGGATGGCGACATCCATGAGTATCCCGTTTTTGTCCATTTATTTGACCACCCGGTTGGGGGTATCCCCTTTCCATACAGGGATGATCGTATCAGTCAGTTCATTAGTTGGCATTTTTGCCAGCTTTTATGGCGGCTATATTTCCGATCGGATCGGACGGCGTAAAGTGATGCTGGTGTCCATCGCCAGTTGGGCGCTTGTATTCGTGGCTTTTGCGCTGGCTGAAGCGGCTTGGGCCTTTTTTGTCATCAATGCTCTGAATGGTCTGTGCAGATCCTTGTTCGAGCCAACCTCGCGGGCGCTGTTATCAGATGTAACCCCCAAGGAAAAAAGACTGCTCATCTACAATATGAGATATGCGGCGATTAATGTAGGTGTAGTGGCAGGGCCGTTGCTTGGTTTGATGTTAGGATCGGCATCCTCGGGTACACCGTTTATGGTGGCGGCTGGTGTGTATGCGCTGTACGGGGTGTTGCTGTTGATCCAATTTGCTCGGTATGCATCGGATCTGAGTACAGGGACAACGGCGGGAGAGGCTCCACTACGGATGGGTGAGGCGTTCCGTACAGCCAGCCGTGATCCGGTGTTTATGCCGATTTTGCTGGGGACGGTATTTTGCGTCATGGGTTATGCTCATTCCAATTCTACGATGCCTCAATTCTTGTCCTTATCCTTCGAGGAAGGAACCCGGTGGTTTACATATATGCTTACAGTCAACGCGGTGTGTGTATTGGCTTTTCAATATCCGCTTGTACGGCTGGCAAGCCGTTTTTCCCCGGTGAATTCCTTGATTGCAGGAAATATATGTATTGCAGTCAGCCTGTTACTGTGCGGTATGTTAAATTCGGGCTGGTTGTTTATACTGGATATGGTGCTGTTTACAGTGGGCGAAGTGCTGTTGTTCACGATGCTGGACGTATTGATTGACCAAATTGCAGATGCTCAATATAAAGGGACCTATTTCGGTACGATTGGCTTTAATAATCTGGGTAGCGTGCTTGCTCCTTTGTTTGGTGGCTGGCTGCTGGATACCTATGGTCAAACAGCGCCGCTTGCCATTTTTGTTCCGGTTGCGCTGTCGGTCGTGATTGGCATTCCATTCCTGCTGGTCGCACGCCGCCGTCTGGCGCAGCGTACAGCCCGGATCGCAGCTCAAGGAGGAGAGTCCGTGCAGCAACTGTCATCATAAAAAAGGGAGCTGAGTGCAGGATGAAGTCGGAAGAAGATGTGCTACGAATCATACAATATATGAATGATCCACAGGTACTGGAAGACTTGCGCTATGTGCGAGAGCTGAGGCTGCCGCAGGGCTGTATTGCCGCAGGCTATGTACGTAATCGGGTGTGGGACAAGCTGCATGGTTATACAACTCCTACGCCTTTGAATGATATAGATGTTATTTATTTTGATCCGAAAAATACGCTGGAGGAACGGGACGAGCACCTTGAGCTGTCCTTGAACCGCAAGCAGGCGGGACGCAACTGGTCTGTCAAAAATCAGGCGCGGATGCATCTTCGCAACGGGACAGCTCCTTATGCTTCGGTAGAGGATGCGATGAGCCGCTGGCCGGAGACGGCTACGGCAGTAGCGATTAGATTGAATGACGAGGATCAAATGGAGGTCGTTTGTCCGCATGGATTAAATGATCTGCTGGATATGCGGGTACGCCAAAGTCCATTGTTCCGCCACACCACGGCCTTTCGTCAGCGTGTATTTGAGAAGCAGTGGCTGGATAACTGGCCGTTGCTTATTTTGGAGAACTAGAGCGTAATCCCCATTTCAGGATATAAGGAGAGACGACGAACGATGTTTAAAAATATAAAAACAGATTCAGATCGTGAGGAGGTGCTGGAGCTGCTAACCTACGCCGTGCTGGATCACCCTGAACGCGGAGAAGCAGCTTTACGTACCTATCAAACCTCGGATGACTGGAAGCTGTTCGGTGTAGAAGATGAAGGACTTGTTGTAGGTATTGTCGGATTTGAGGAGCAGGAGGATGAAACCATCGTAATCCGGCATCTGGCCGTGTTGCCTGAAAACCGTCATAGAGGATATGCCAGAGGTATGCTGCTTACGCTCATACAGGAGCGTAATCCGAAACGGCTTACTGTGGACACCGATGCGGAAGGGGCAGATTTTTTTCGCAACGTGGGCTTTGCTGTATACGGATCGGAGGACTTGTCCGAGGATGGGCAATTTCATTGTGTGTATGAAATGGACGAAGAATAAGCGAATCTCCGGGTCCTGCGTCTCTTTTTTTACATAAGATATGATATGTCGGGAATTGACGTCATTCTCATGTAAAAGTTGATGTGCCTTTGGTTGCAAAGGCATTAGCGGGGGAGTTGGGTTCCAATGGGTTACCACTACACGGCTATAGGAGATTCATTAACGACAGGTGCCGGGACGCTGCTGACTGGCGGATTTGTGCCTATCTATCGACGAATGGCGGAAGCACGTCTTCGTACTCCAGTCAGTTACGAGAATTTGGGAATCAACGGACTGACATCGCAGGAACTGCTGTCTTTGATCCGCAACAATCCGCTCTTTCGGTCGGCGTTGAGCGCGGCTGAACTCATAACGGTGACGATTGGCGGGAATGATCTGCGCCCATACGTCAGCGCCCTTGCTGGAGGCTCCGGTTCGTCTGCATCGTCCATTCCGCAAGCGGTGAGCCGCACGAAAGAACATGTACGCCAAATCGTACATGCCCTGTATCAGATAAAGTCCGGCCAGCGTGAGCCATTTATCATTCGAATGGTGGGGTTGTATAATCCTTTGCCGGGCGTGCGGGAGGCGGGGATATATGTGCGCCAATATAACTCATTTCTCGCTACGCTGGGCGGTCCGAATTACCGGGTGGCGAACATTTACCCTGCGTTTGAGGGCAACGAAAGGGAACTGCTCTCGCTGGATCGGGTGCATCCGAACAGTCGCGGCTATCGCGTCATTGCGGAGGAGCTGAATCGGCTTGGATATTCGCCATTACGGTGAGCGTAGAAGGAATTTGCGACAGAAGAAAGAGGTCCATCATGGCTGTGTATCTGACCATAGTGGACCTCTTTATCTTTAGCTAAATTGAACCTTTTAAACTTCCAAAATAGCTTTCAGCTTGGTACAGTCTTCCTGTAACTCGGGTAGCTGCTCCAAAAAAAGGAGGAGTGCTTTAACGTGGGCAGTTTCCACGTTTTGTTCCGAAAGCTCCCCCTGTAGCCTGCTTAGTATTTGCATATGTTCATTCTGGATTGCTTCATCTAATTCGATTTGTTTCAAGACTGCGTCCATGTGTTGAAGCACATGGGCGATTTGTCTTCCTTTGGTCCAGATTTGATCAGAATCTTCATGGAATCCGGAATCGCGGCCCCACATGATTTGATGTTGAACATCAGGGCTCAGCATACTTTGTGCCAGCATATCCGTAATGCTGACGATAAATTCAGCCAGTGTTTGATGTTCCGTCCAGGACAGCTCTGAATCGCTCATTCGGAAGGAATTGATAATAATGCTTTTGACGACAAACCCAATATCGTACGCATAGTCATTTATGGACTCTCCATAAGCATCAATTAAGAAATCAACCATCACGTTAGATAAATGATGTTCAACACGGTCAATAGCTTGTGCGATTTTTTCTTCCTTGGAACCGATTAAAGGGACGGAGTATACCAGCAAATGAACTTTATTCTTATAAATCCGGCCCAGCGCAATCAAATTCAGTTGTCTCAACTTTTCACGGGAAGGTAGCTGGTGCTTCAAATAAAGTTCTTTAATATCTGCATCAAGAAGTTTTTCAATCAGGACGATTGTCCCCAGCAGCAACTCTTCTTTACTTTGAAAGTATTTATAAAAGGAAGCCTTCACCATCCCGCTTTCGCGGGCAATCTCATCGACCGAGGTGGCATCGTAGCCCTTTTCTGAAAACAGGGAAAGGGCGGCATATATAATATCATCGCTCGTTATTTTTTTCATTGTACCCCCAATTTTTTGCTCTGTCTTTTTAATTTCCAGCGGGCAATAACCATATACAGGGACGGAACCACAAACATTGTAAGAATGGTCGAGTACATCAATCCAAACATAATGGTATACGCCAGAGGTCTAAACATAAGTTCCCCAATAAGAGCAATCGGAATCAGACCGACAATGGCTGTCAGCGAAGTAAGCAGTATGGGGCGGAAGCGCGCTTTGGTCGCTGCAATAACCGCCTCTTTCAGTTCCATCCCTTCGCGTCTTGCATCCTCTATAAACTCGATCAGCACAATACCGTTCCGTACGACAATACCAGCCAAGGTCATCAATCCGAGCACCCCCATAAAAGTGACCGGTGTGTTCAGAATGAACAAGCCGAGGAATCCACCCGCAGCCGCCATATACACGGTAGTCAAGATGATAAGTGGGGTTGAGAACGAATAAAATTGCAAAAAGATCAGCATGAAGATTAATAGTATGACGACAACATATAACCATCCTATTTCTGATAAAATGTCATCTTGTCCTGAAATCTCGCCGCCAATTTCCCAAGTGTAGCCTGGAGGAAATTTAATGTCCTGCAATTTAAGCTTGACATCCTTCATGACTTCGGAAGCTGTACGCCCGTGAACTTCAGCTTCAACAGTAATCGAACGCTTTAAATTATAATGGTTAATTTTTTGTGTTGCAAAGGATGGCTTCAACTCAGCCAATTGAGATAAAGGGATTTGAACACCATTGGCATTGGTCACATTCAATTGCTGAAACAAAATTTCAGGATTTTGATCGGTTTGGCTTAGCTTCAGCTTAATATTTATCAAATCTTTCCCCGTATCAAATCGGCTAAAGCTCACGCCATTACCCATTAACAAGAGTGTACGTGTCAGATCATTATTGCTAATCTGATATTGATCCATCGCTTGTTTATTGATTTGGAAATCCAGCGTATAGCCTTCATTTTCCATATTGTCTTGTATGTCCTGTGTTCCTCTGGTAGCCATAATGCCTTCTTTTAACTGCTGTGACAACGAACGCAACTGATCTACATCATTGCCTAAAATCCGAATGGAGATCGGCTTACCGAGAGGCACCCCCACTTTGGCTATTTTCAAGGAAATGGATTGACCCGGATAACGATCCTTTAAGATGGAGGGCCATTTGTCTGCCATTTCATCGGGATCAAATGCACCTTCTTCCCCAACAATAGCAATCTGCCCCACGGTTGTGCCTGTTTTGGCGTCAGCGGTCATATCTTGAAACAACGGGGGGGCGTCGCCGCCAGCCGCATAACTGATCGTTTCCACATGAGGCTGCTGCTTCACCCATTTGGCAATATCCTCGGTGACCCGCTTGGTTTCTTCTATAGAAGTACCTATAGGCATACGCACATTAATGCTTAATTCCGGATCGTTGGTTCTGGGGAACAGGTCGATCGGAATCAGAGCAAGTACACCGTACAGCGTGGTACTAATCAATAATCCTAATGAAGCATACAATGCAGGTCGATTGATGACTTTGGGAATCAGCTCACTGACATATACGTTACGAAGAGCATCAATTTGTTTGCCCAGCAGTCCCGGCGGCTTCATGGTGGAGTTGGGCGTTTTTTGACTTCGTTGTCCATACCATTCTCTAAAGATTGGGATGACGGTAAAGGACATGAGCATGGAAGCCAATAACGTAAAGATAACAGCAAACGGTAATGGTTTTATAAGGGAGCCTGCATCGCCTGATAAAAAGAACAGCGGGGCAAAGGAGGCTACAGTTGCCAGAGTTGCGGTCAAAATGGAAATGGAAACTTCTTTTGTTCCATTTAATGCAGCTATCTTGGGACTCTCACCCAAGGTCATCATCCTGCGCTCAATATTATCATTAACCACCACAGCATCATCGACTAGAATCCCCATTACAATAATTAAGCCAATGACCGTAACCTGATTCAATGTTATTCCGAGCATAGGGAGAATAATGAGACCTATGGCGATTGAAATAGGAATAGCCAGTGCCACAAAAGAGGATGTAATCAGATTCAAGCCCAATGTACATACGATCACAACCGCCGCAATGGCAAACAGCAATTCACGGGTCAAGCCATGAAAAATATGATCAATCCGCTCGGTCTGTGAAAATAACGTATTCAGTTGAAACGTATTAGGCAGATCTGGTTTTAACAACTGCATCTCTTTATTTACTTTGCTATAAATCGTGTCTACGTCAGAGCCGGTATTACCGTTAATCGTCAGTGTAATAGCTGGTTTACCGTTAAAAAAGGCCATATAGCTGCTGGTGTTATGTGTAAGCAATATGGTGCCCACATCACTGAGATACACAGGAGCGCCGCTGTCCGTTCTGGAAATAATGACTTTACTCAAATCCTGAGCATTCTTGGACTGCGTTACATTCATTCGGTACGTACGTTCATTGTAATCCAGATTGCCTATCGGATATTGCTCATTTTCCTTCTGCACTGCACTCATGAGCTGTTCCCAACTGATATGGTACTGCTGTAGCTTTTGAGCATCAATCTGAATTTGAACCTCTTGATCGGGTAATCCCTTAATTGTTACTTCCGATACACCGGGAATGGTTTTTAATTGATCCTTCCACGATTTCACCATATCATTTAGTTGATACAATTGCTCTATAGAGTCCCCCGTGATGGCGTAGGAATGGATAAATACCTTATTCAAATCATCGTTAACGACAGGCTTTTGAGCATCTGTGGGCAGAGAAGACTGGGCATCGTTTATTTTTTTGCGTAATGTATCCCAGGCTTCCTTAGCATTGGCATTGCCTTTGGTCTCAATGATAATCGTCGAAAGTCCATTTTCAGATGTAGAAGAAATCTTTTTAATATGATTGATTTCTTTCATTTTTTGTTCCAAAGGCTTCGTGACCGTTTGTTCTACCTTTTGGGGTGTAGCTCCAGGGTAGAGGGTCGTGACCACAGCGGTTTTCTTGATAATATCCGGCGTTTCCTGCCGGGGAAGTTGAGAGACACTATACAGCCCGGCAACAATCACCATGATAAAAATAAAGAGGGTCAGTTTTTTCTTTCGGATAAAATATGCAATCATTTGCTGGTTCCCTCCGTGACCTGAAGAGGAAGTCCATTATAGATCAGGTTTACTCCGGTCGTAACCACACGATCCCCGACATTCAGCCCCTTGGTAATTTCGAGCTTGTTGTTGGACATTTGACCGACATTCACGACCGTCTTGACCGCCCTGTTGTTCACCACTTTATAAACAAAGGTATCTGTACCGTTATTAATGACAGCCTTGGCCGGGAGCAAAATTTGCTCACTTTGGGTCAATTGGCGGCCTGCCTTTACGACTTGTCCGGGGGCCCAATCATGCTGGATGTTGGGAACCATCACTTCCACGTTGATACTGCCCGTATTGGTGTTGGTGGCCGGATAAATTTTGCTGACCGTTCCTTCTCTGTTCTCATCGTACAGTTGAAGCTGGACTATCTGACCTTGCTTCCAGTTCGTGATTTCATGATCGGGAACAGGGAGCAACACCTTGAGCCTGTCGATTTGTCCGATACGATATACCGGCTGTCCAGCGCTCGCCAATTGTCCGACGGTTGCTTTTTTCTCCAGAATAACGCCGGAAATCGGTGCTTTTAAAGCTGTCTTGGAGAGGGCAAGCTCGGCCTGCTTTTTGGCAATGACCGCTTGCTGGTATGCCGCAGCAGAGTTATCTTTGGAGGCTACGGCCTGTTCCTTCGCGGCGATGGCAGATTCTTTCCCGGCTTGGGCTTGCTGTAAACTGGATGCTGCCGATTGCCGATCTTCTAATGTCGCTCCCTCCTGTATTAAGGAGAGGGCTTCTTGTGCATCCTCCAGGTCCTTGGTGGCATTGGTCAAAGCGAGCTGCGCATTTTCATAATCGTTTTTGGTTGCAGCTCCCTGGTCATATAAGAGCTTGGTGCGTTCAGCGGTAGCCTGTGCTTTAGTCAAAGCGGACTGTGCTCTTTGCACTTTGGTGCGCACCTGCGCTTTTTCTTGTTCACGGGCGCCCTTGTTCACTTTATTCACTCCGGCCTGAGCGGCCATCTTTTTCGCGTCGGCGGATTGAATGGAGGCATCTGCGCTTGAAATGGCGGCTGTAGCATTTTTGATACCTGCTTGTGCTTCAAAAATAGTCGCATTCGCTTGCTCCAGTTGTAGCTGATAGCTGGATGGATCAAGCTTCGTTAATATCTGCCCTTGGGATACGGAGTCTCCCACATTGACAACTGTGTCGCGTATCAGTCCGGATAACTCAAAAGATACAGAGGTATCCTCATAGGGCTGTAGTGTGCCTGAAAGGTCAAAAGAAGCAGACAGCGGCTCTTTTTTAACAACTATCGCTTCCACCTTTTGGTTTTGTTGTTCTGCTGCTTCATGATCACTCGATCCTGTAGATGAGCAAGCTGAGGTGAACAGAAGAATGAATATAGCAGATATGTAGAGACTGTGTTTCAACAAGATGATCATCCTTCCTGATTTGGACTTTATGGTTTATATTTAAACTCATTAGTTCATAAACGGATTATAGGGTCTGATCTGTGGCATGTCAATAACTGTTATGAAAAAACATTCCAAATTCAGGTATCAAAAAAAGCCGATTCAGGCGAGTGGAGGTGCAGGGTGGACAAGCATAAAAACGACCTTTCTCAAAGGATGAGAAAGGTCGTTAAGAAAAAAATATAAGCTCGTCAGCCGATTAATTTACGGAATAAGCTGCGTACAGCCCACTTGCGCTCACTTCGTTTGCGGTATTTGGGCAGAGAACGATAGACGGCAATCGACTGGTTAAAGGCTGCCGTGGCCTCATCCTTGCGTTCCAGCATCCGGTACATCAAGCCTGTCAGATAATAGCCTTCGCTGGAAGAGGACTGAATTTCCTGAAATTGCTGAAGATAGTGAAGCGACTTATTTACATCACGTTCCTTGAAAGCTGCGGCTAAATGCAAATAGGGTTCGCCGTATTGTACCCGCGGGTTAATGTCCAGTGCTTTCAGCAAATGCGGTTCTCCATCTTCGATGTGCCCCGTATGTACCTCAGCCGTTCCCCGTGCGTTCCAATAATCTGCGGAATCCTCATAGCGGGACTGGATGTCCAGCAGCAGTTCCAAAGCCTGATGGTATTTCTTGCTCTCGATCCAAATACGAGCCAAATCGAACTTGGCAGCCACATCGTTGGCATTTAAAGCGATCTGTTGACGCAGCCGGGCAGCATTGCGCCTTCTTTTCCATGGCTTGCTGATGCTGGGCAATACACCGACAAAGCTGCGATCCAATATATAGATCACAATCAGCAGTACGAGCAACGCCAGAAACGGGTTGCCGAGCAAGCTCCATAATAGAGAGAAAATTAAAAATTTCCCGATCATTCTGCTCCCATCCTCCTGTACATGTAACTATCCATACTTTCCACATTATAGCATATGGTTATCTCAAGGGTCATTAGCATGGCGAGGTTGTGAAGGAGTGTAAAACAGGCAGTGTGAAGTAGTGTGTTCATTTATGATGTTCGATGTACATTCTTACCAGAAAGGCAACTTTGGAACGGTGGTAGCTCTCTAACTTGGTAGGGTACTTGTACGTGCTTTTGAGATAACAGTGGGCACAAATGAATGCACCTTTGGACATAATGATAGATTCTGTCGAATGGCAGAGTACACAACGTTCAGGCTTATGCTTGTAAAAATGTCGCATGTTCAAAGTCTCCCCTCATATGTACGATAGGTTTCTATGACTCGTCCTGAATGCCAAGTAATTGGGATACTATTTTCCTGTGTCGTTTGGCTTTTCTTGTACCGTGAATGAGATTCGACAGACGAGAAGGCGGAATTTGGTACGTCTCACAAAACGTTTTCTGATCCAGTTGCCTTTCCACAAGCTTCTGCTTGATCGTCCATCCGAAGGGCGTTACAGGGTGTTTTTTATTATTGTCCAACATGATTCACCTTCTCTATATTAAGGATTGAAAAATTAGTAAGTGTATAAAATGAGCTATCTGCTATGATGTTGAATTTACTAATTTATTTACATTTTAAGCGTACAATAAAATACCATAATTTCTTCTTCACACTAAAAATGTAAAAAGCAATTTGATTTGTATATTATTTATATCCATTCTGAAGCAGTTGTATAATCAGGATATTATATGAAAAAAGTAGTGATCTAGTATATGAGGGTGAGTAGCAGTATGACAAGTTCTGATGATTGGAGGAAGGTTTATGGAATATGCAGTTGAAATCCGTACAGAGATACGGAAGTGTATGCAAAAGAAGGGATATAACTTATCAAATTTTGCGAAAGCATCAACTATTACATCCAGTCATCTCAGTTCGTTGCTTAGTGAAAGACCTAGTCGACCATTATCGGTTCATCAACTGGATCGAATTAACTTTACTCTAAATAATCCGGAAGGTTGTTTTTATGAGTTGTATGTAGATGAATGTTTTTTGTCAGGAAAACCACATCGTAGTCGTGTGAAGCCTTTTTTGTTACGTTGCGCGGAGTTGGACAAAAAGAATTGTATTGAGCAAGTATTATCTCGTATGATGGAGGATTTAAATTATATTTCTTTGGTGTTTGAAGTTGCAGAGGAATTGCACACCAAAGGAAACATTCATAAGTCGCTTGTGTTTTTTGAATGTGTAGCAGAACATGAGAGATATCAGCACTCCGAGCGTTTGGCAATCAGCCAATATCGGCTGTTTTGAGCACCATTGGGAAAGGATTTGGCAAAGAACAGAGATGCGGTAACCCGATTTTCACCTTTTCGTAATCGTTTACCTGTGAATTATCAGTTGGATGGACTAATACAATTGGGCAATGCATATTTTACATTGCATGACTGGATGCGATTGGGAGAAAGCGCAGATAATCTAATCATATTAGCTAAGGTTGCTTATCAAGAACAGCAACAAAGAAAAACAGGTAGAGGTAAAAAGCCCCTTTTAAAAACAGAACGAAATCTAGTTGTTTATTATGGCCAAGGTTATCTGATGAAGGCAACTGCTTGTGAGAAGCAAGGTTTGTATGAAGAAGGAAAGAATGATGTAGAGAATTTCAAAATGTTTGCTGTCGCTAACTCCTACACTCTTGATATGCTTATGGGACATGCAGACATGTTAGAGGAATATACACAGTATCTATTCGACCATCCAGAAGAAATTCTAACTGGTTTGGCAGTCATTACAGAAGCCGCTAATAAGTATGGATTTGCGATTGAAGATACACTTACTAAATTATCTAACAAAATGGTAAAACTAGAACAACGAGACGAGAATATCTATAATCACTGGCGCTTGAATTTTCACTATCAACTTGCTATTTATCTGTTACGCAAAGGACGGATTGAAGATGTAGCAGTTAATATTTTGAAAATGTTGGAAACATCCGTCCTGCTTAACAATAGCAGTCTGTTTATTCAGGGAATCTCTCTTTTCGAATCTTGTAAAGATCAAGTTGGTGATTTCCAACGAAACGATTGTTGCTTGGACTTGATAAAACAAAATCACACTTTTCGGAGATCATATAGAGTATAACTCACATAAACTACATAATTACATCTGAACCTTGCCACTTGCGGCAGGGGCTTTCTGCTTTCGTATTATTTAATCGTAGCAACATTGTTCATTCAGTGATTTTCTGTTAAATGATACAAACTGGTGCTTTCGACAAGGGGAAAAAGGTTTATTCAAGCAATCACATTGAGCGATATAAAAGAGATATCAGGATAAAATATGGATATACGTCATTTCAACCTTCTGATAACATGGTGTACATCCTACTTTATAGTAAGCGTGGACTTATGGAGCGAGTATTAGTTCCACCTGACAAACTGTTACAGATACCTGAGGTTAACAGAATTTTTTAATTGAAGTAATTTCCGTTTAGCCTTGTCAAATTTATTGAATGACACATACGGTATACAGTATCTTAAAAAAAGGAGGAGTTCATGTGAGTGGATGTGTTGGAGGAGCTGAGCGTAGGGAAGAGCGTAGGGAAGAGCGTAGGGAAAACTGTTTTGGTGCTTTCACATCGCCAGCAGCAATTTTGGTGCTCTTTATTCTGTTGGTTATCATCACTAAAGCCTGTTGGGTTTAATTTTTAAAGCAATGTCACGGTAATGCCCAATCATTGTTTCGGTATAAAAGGCTCTATCGGTATGTAACCGGTAGAGCCTTTGTAATGTTTACCTGTCACCCAATAGGTGTTCCATCAGGTAGTTTAATATCTGGTTTCAATAGAACCACATCCCCCTTTTCGGGTATTCCTCCAAGGACTAATACCTCTGAATTAAAGCCTGCTATCCGTCGGGGAGGAAAGTTGACTACACCTATTATTTGTCCCCCTATAATATCTTCAGCGACATATCTTTTTGTAATTTGTGCACTAGATGTTTTTATTCCAATATCTTGTCCAAAATCAATCTCAAGTTTAATAGCAGGTATTTTTGCTTCTGCGAAAAACTCAGCTTTAATAATTGTTCCAACACGAATATCCAGTTTCAAAAAATCGTCAATCGTTGTCATTTAAACATTCTCCTCATCTACTGTTATTTTTGAATTACACACTAATTAATTACAATTTTAATATTTAGCAACTGTATAGTTTAAGGATTTTGCCCAAAAATACACCCCCATACCGAATAAAGTCATCATTCCACCTATGAATTGAGATACAGAGATTGTTTCTCCCAAGAAAAAGTAGGCGAGAATTATGGCGAGAACAGGTTCTCCAATAATACCTACAGAAACAGTAGTTGCACCCATTGATTTCAATAAAAGATTAAAAATATATTGTCCGAAAATAGTTGGAATTACTGCAAGTAAAAAGAAATACATCCAATCCGACGAGTCATATTCGATCAAGGAATAATTATTCAACAAATTGTAGACTAGCATGACGCTGCCACCCAGAAAAAAAACAATAACACTATATAAATTTGCATCTATTTTGTGACTTACTTTCTGTCCTGCCAACATATATGCTGAAACCAAGATTGTACCTAATAAAGATAATCCATCTCCGATTAATGCCCCTTTCGAAATCCCAATGTCTCCCCAAGCTATAATGATTGAACCGAAAAGAGCAGCGATCAAACAAAGTATTGTTATTATGTTTGCTCGTTCTCTGAAGATAAAGTATGAACCCATCATTACAAATAAAGGCTGTAATGATAAGATGACCATCGAGCTCGCAACTGAGGTATATACTAAAGATTCCATCCAGAATAAGAAATGTAACCCGAGAAAAAGACCAGCTAAGAAAACGGTACTCCAATCTTTTTTGTTCATCTCTAAGGATCGGGTCATTTTCCAAGGTACAAAAGGAAGCATTATTATAACTGATATATACAGTCTGTACATCCCAGCGACAGAGGTTGGAGTGTCTGAGGATTTTATCATGATGGAAGAGATAGAAACAGACAATATGCTGATGAAAAGCAAAACATACGGACGAAACAGCAGAAACGGTTTATTTATTTTCATAATGACGCCTCCAAGATGTTTTCTGTGCACAGAATTGTAATGATAAAGCGAAGCTGTATATAATAATATCACCACTATTATTTAATTTGTGTAATAATATCTTTAATTTATATAGAAATATCGTCATCAGAAAGGACCTCGCAAAAATGGAAAAACAATTGCACGAGACCATTTTATATCCCGATGTTTCATTTCCATACATCATGTACACCCATACTATTCATAGAAGTATCCCTGAAGGTAGAGGATTTAATGATTTACATTGGCACGAAGAACTACAAATCACTTTGGTTACTAAAGGAAAACTAGTTATACAAGTTAATGGGATTAATCATGAATTAGAAACCGGTCAGGCCATTTTAATTAATAAGGGCGCCCTTCATGTTACTACGCACCTGACACATAACGGTCAATATGTCAGTTTTAATTTCCCTGAAAAGCTGCTTGCCTTTTATGCAGATAGTGCCATGGAAAAAAATTATGTACTACCTTATACAAACTCTTCCTTAGTGTCATTAGCAATAAAGGGAGAAGTTGAATGGCAAAGTCAAGTACTAGAAATGCTTTGGGATATGCAAAAGAAATTTGATATGAAAAAAAACTGGGGGTGGGAATATGAGGTTTCCATCAAAACTGTTCAATTATGGTTAATTTTAATATCTAATATTTCGATTTCTGCCGAGGAAGCACCTAAATACATGAAACTGCAACAGGAAAGACTTCAATTGCTGCTTAGCTTTATCCATCAAAACTACTCAAACAATATAACATTGCAAGAAATTGCTGATGTAGCACATTTAAGTGTTTCAGAGTGCAATCGTAGTTTTAAGAGAACCATTCATATGACACCTTACGATTACTTGATTAAATACCGCATCAAGAAAAGCAGTGAATTATTAATCTCAACACATTATACAATAACTGAAATAGCCCACAGAGTGGGCTTCAATAATGCAAATCACTTCATTCAGTCTTTTAAAAAACATTATAAAAAAACACCTAAAGAATTCCGGAAATTTAGAAATGAAGCCATTGATTAAGAAGTGAAGTAGCCGATCCATGCTATATGCATATTTAAGAGTACGAAAATTTTCAAAAGGACGGGGTGGAGAAGATGAAGGCTTCTGCATGTTCCCAGACTCCATTACAATGTTGAGCAAACCAATTTTGTGTCCATGTCATAGTATCCATTGAAGTATAATACCTCAACCATAATAGCCTTCGACAATATAAAATAGGGCCGCTTCATTCTAAAACAGCCTGCGGGCTGTTACGAAACGTTGCTGCCATTTATCGTCAAGCGTGTCAAAATGAACGCCGCGTTCTTTGGAGAACGTATGCAGCAATTTGTTGTTTCCCGCATAGATAGCCACATGGCCGATCTCCAGCCCGCGTGCGCTGAAGAACAGCAGGTCGCCTTTGCGTAGCTCGTTTAGCCCGACCTTCCGGCCTTCTTTAGCTTGATCGTAAGAGACACGGGGGAGCTCGATGGAGAGCGTATGCCGGAACACTTCCGCTACAAAAGAAGAACAATCAAAGGTCGATCTCTGGCTGGTTGCTGCGCCGAATTCATAAGGGGTACCGAGGAATTTCTCCCCGTAGGCGATCAGTTCATCCCCTTGCCGTTCCGCCAGGGATGGGCTGGTATAATCGCTGTATTTTGGTTTTGCCGATATGTATCCAGTCAGATTGTCTTTGGTGCGCACTTCCAGCCAGAGGGCATTGACCTCGCGGATGACATGAACCTTTTCGCCGCCTGAAATAAGCCTCAGGGAAGGGGAAGCACCCGATGAATCTGGCTCGCTGCGCAGGTTGACCCCGGAAAGAACCGTTGTGAAAAAATCGTTTCTGGAAACAATCCGGATCGTCCGAGTCAGTGCATCCCACTTCACTGTGCTCCCAAGCGCTTCGCTTACAAAACGCAGCGGAATCATCGTATTACCCTGAACAATCTGTCCGGGAACATTCAGGGACAGCTCATTGCCGTTTAGGGTGGAGGTGAGTTCCCCGATACGGTAGGTCAGCACCGTGTCGTCTTTGGTTGCCGTTACGGTTTTGCTGGATCCGTTCCAGGAGAGCCTAGCTCCTTGCGCCTCAAACAACTGGCGCATGGGGACGAGCGTTGTCCCGTCTAGCAGCAGCGGCTGGGCGGCAAGCTGGAGCGGGCGGTCATCCAGATAGACGGTCGTCACTGGAGTCAGCGGCACCGACTTCGCATAAGACGGGTTCGCTTGGAACTGCAATACCGCCAGTAGAGCCAGCAATACTCCCTTTTTGATTGTCATGCTGTCATCACCTCGTTGTTGATATGTTCATCTAAGTTGTACGAGGCTGCCCTTGATTAGTTGTGTACCAAATATTGGAGCGATTCTAGCTTTCCTTCAAGGCGCCGTGCACGAATCCATAAGCCGCTGTCAACCGGCGACGTGCTTCAGCGGCGTCAACTCCGGCCAGCAGCATAACAATCGCCGTCTTCACGTGGCCTTCCGATTCATGGAAGGCTTGTTCAATTTGCTCCCCGGAAGCATCTGTAGCCAGTTCGATAATGCGCTTGGCCCTGTAGACCAGCTTCTCGTTAGAGGGGTTCAAATCGACCATCAGATTACGGTACACTTTGCCGATACGGATCATTGCTGTTGTGGTCAGCATGTTCAGGATCATTTTTTGCGCCGTTCCCGATTTCATCCGCGTTGAGCCCATGACAACCTCGGGGCCGACGACGGCTTCAATCGTCAGCTTGCCGAGCCTGGTCATCGGCGTTCCGTAGTTGTTGCAGAGGCCGATAACCACCGCTCCCCGTTCTCCGGCGCGTTTCATCGCGCCCAGCACATAAGGCGTGCGTCCGCTGGCGGCAATGCCGATCACGACATCGCTCACGCTGATTCCGGCATCGTCGATATCGGAGGCGCCCAACTCCTCGCTGTCTTCTGCGCCTTCGACCGGGTCCTTGACGGCCCGGAAGCCGCCGGCGATTAAGCCCTGCACCATCTCGGGGTTGGTCCCGTAGGTCGGCGGACACTCCGAGGCGTCAAGAATGCCGATTCTCCCGCTCGTTCCGGCACCAATGTAGAACAGCCTGCCGCCATTGCGGAACGCCTCCACGATAAAGTCGGCTACTTCGGCAATCTGCGGAATCAGACCGTGGATTACCTCGGCGACCTGGCGGTCTTCATTGTTAATTAGATGCATAATACCGGCGGAATCGAGATGGTCGATTGCATTTGTTTTGTCATTGGGCTGCTCTGTGACTAAACTACCTAAAATATGGTTCATGAGGTTTTTCCTCCTACCAGTCTAGTATACTGAGTATTTTGCATAATTTCCTAAGCAATATTTCAGCGGTATTTCAATCGAATATGCAAAATCCTGTTTCTCTGTATTGAAGCTACAACAAGGTGGATGGGGGTTCATCCTGCCGCCCGTTCGCCAGTTCGCGGGCCAGCCGCGCTGCTCCAACCGAAGGCGGCGCTCCCCGGCTCCCATCAACAAAAACCAGTCCACCGAATGACTCCTGTAGCCTGTCGCACAGTATTTCGCGGAAGAGCGGCGCGTATCTGAACATTGAGCCGCTGAGCACGGCCTGCCCCTGCCGGAGTACGGGCGATCTGCGCAGCAGCGCTGCCGCCGTATCCGCGAGCGCTTCGGCTTCGCTTGCAAGAATGCCAGTGGCGGCAACATCTCCTTGCGCTGCGGCCTGAATGCAGATTTTGGCGAATGCGGCGATCTGCGCTTTGCTGTAGGCCGGGTTATAGATGTAACCCTTCAAGTCGGTAATCCGCTGAAATCCATACTCCTGCATAATCATATCGGTCATTATGGTCGGGGGATGAACGGCGTCGAAGCTGCGCATGACCGCTTTCAGCGTGCGCAGGCCGACCTGGTAACCGCTGCCTTCATCGCCCAGATAATGTCCCCAGCCGCCGGTGCGCAGGCGGGAACCGTCCGGGAGATAACCGTAGCATATGGAGCCTGTGCCTGAAATGATGAGCACTCCGGAACGGCTGCTGAGCGCGGCCATCAGGGCAATCTCTCCTTCGGAGCGCACAAACACTGGAAGGACAAGCCCACGTTCTGACAGATGCTGCTGAACAGAGCTTTTAAGCAGATCACATTCTTTCTTGGTATAAAAACCTGACATACCAAGACAGATGGAAGCGCAATCTTCAATTTTCGTCTGTAATTGTTCCAATACTACGTTAATAACTGACATGACTTCTGTAAGCGCTACCTCGAATCCGACGCTATGCGGATTCGAAGGCCCTCCGGTACAGCGGGTCAGCATGACTCCCTGTTCGTCCAAAGCGGCTGCATCGGTCTTTGTGCCGCCTCCATCAAGGCCTACATACACTTTCATCGATCAATCACCACTTTGATTTTTTTCTAATTATATGGGAAACCTCGTTTAAAGTAAAATAAAATTTCACATGAGAAATATGAGTTGAAATTTTATTTCACTACTCATATAATGAATTCAATCCAATGTTTTGGAAGGATAACAAACCGTTCGTGTTATCTAATCTAACATTTAAGTTTGGAGGTATTTTTCGAGCATCATTTGCAAAATACCACTTTATCAGGGAGGTGCTTGCTTTCAATGAATGGCGGCTTAATTCGTCTGCGGGAATTGCATGAATCGCTCAGTCCATCTGAGCACAAGATTGCCGCGTATATTTTGCAGAATCCGGATGAGATGATCCATCTGTCCATTGCCGAGCTGGCTGCAAAAAGCGGCTCAAGCCAGGCAGCCATTGTCCGACTGTGCAAGACGATCGGATTCAAGGGGTATCAGGAGCTTAAAATCAAAGTTGCTGGCGATTTACAGGGAAGAGATCCAGGAATCGTTGGCTATCAGGAAATTCGTCCGAACGATACCATTGCCGCGATTATGCAGAATGTATCGAACAATAACATCCAATCGATCCGCGATACGCTGAAAATTCTGGATGAAGAGATGGTGGAGCGGGCAGTGGAGGCGATTGACCGGGCGAAGCGGATTTACTTTTTTGGAGTGGGGGCTTCAAACCTCATTGCGATGGATGCCCAGCAGAAGTTTTTGCGGATCAACAAAACGAGCTTTTCGTTCGCCGACCCGCATGTGCAGCTGACCAGTGCCATAACGGCAACCGCCGAAGATACGGCTGTGTGCATTTCGTATTCCGGCGAGACGAAAGAAGTAATTCGCGCCGCGTCCATCGTCAAAGAGAACGGCGGCACCGTGATCAGCATCGCCAAATACGGCAATTCCACATTAAGCCGGAACGCAGACATATCGCTGTGTACCTCCGCCACCGAAAATGAAATCCGCAGCGGAGCGATGGCGTCAAGAATTACCCAGCTCAATCTGATTGACATTCTGTATCTCGCCGTAGCCAGCCGGAATTACGAGCAGTCCGTCACTTATCTGGAGAGAAGCAGGCAGCAAATCAAACGGCTGTAGCGCCTTGGGCAGGGTGCAGCATTGCCGCCAAATAACAAGAACATATGCAAAAGGGAGAGGAAACGATGAAAAAAAGTCTGTTGCTCTGTATGGTTGTTGTGCTGATGCTGATGAGCGCCTGCGGCAAATCGGGCGGAAACAAGGAAGCCGCAAGCCCGGATGACAAGGATACCGTTGTAGTCTGGACCTATCCGGTACACGGCACATATGAAGATGATCTGAAAGAAATGGTGGCCAATTTTCAAAAAGAGCATCCCAACATTACAGTGAAGACGGAAGTGCTGTCCTGGGCCGAGGGGCCGAAGAAATTTGACGTTGCCCTGAACGCCGGCAGCCCGCCGGACCTGTATTTTCACAGCGTGGACGGCACGTATGTTAATACCGGTCTTGCCCTTAATCTTGATCCCTACATGACCGACGACATCAAAACTGATTACCTGCCTGGAACGCTGGAGCTTGCACAGATTGGCGGCAAACAGTACGGGCTTCCGCTGTACCAGTTCCAGTGGGCTTGGGGAGGCAACAAGCGCATTCTGGAGGAAGCGGGTATTGATTGGGCCAAAATCCAGCAAGAAGGCTGGACCTGGTCACAGTTCAACGAGGCGGCGGCCAAGCTGACCAAAACCTTGAGCGACGGCTCAAAGCAATATCCGCTGGTTACGGACGGTACCTCGCTTGATTTTATCGAAGTGCTCTCCCGCAACAACAATATGCCTGATGTTCTGGATGAGTCCGGGGCGTTCCAATGGGGTGACGAGCGAATCGTCGAGACGCTGAATTTCATCAAAGGGCTGTTGGATAAAGGATATATGCCTAAGGAAACTGCGGCGATTGCCCCGGCCAAACGATCCGATATGTTCTATGCCGGACAGGCTGCGATTATTTCCAAAGCAATTCCGTATTATGACGTCATGATCCAGAACCGCAACAAGGACATTGATTCCGGCAAGGTAAAAGGTGAAAAAATCGATTTTGTGCTGCTGCCGGTTCCGCATAACGACAATGCTCCGGCCAAGACAACGATGGGGGCGGAAGGCTACATCGCCTTCAAACAGAAAAACGACAAAGGCGAGCAGCATGCCAAAAATACATTCCAAGTGCTTGAATACTTGAGCAATGCAAAAGCTGGAAATTCCTCTAATGAGCTGGTGCTGCCATTTGTGCGCAAATCCCAGGCGGACCTGTTCGCCGGCAAGGCGCTTGGCTCGGAAGAGACGATCAAGGCATCGGCGGCCATGGCCAAATATATCGTAAATCCGGTCACGTTGAAGCTCGATACGGCGACGGCCGCCAAAATGAAGCAGTTCAAGGAGCAGGTGGTGACACCAAACCTTCAGGCGCTCTATTCCGCAGAGAAAACGCCGGAGGCAATCGCCGAGGAGTTCAAGAGCAAAGGAACGCAAATGCTCGGCAAATAGACAGGAGGAGAGGAAGAGATGACGACAATCGCGCCAAAGCGGGTGCGCAGTTCCGCCGGGCGGTTATGGCGTGAATACGGATGGGCCTACTTGTTCATTTTGGCGCCCGTCCTGCTGTTTCTCGTGTTTACACTGTATCCGGTCGTCTCCGCCCTGATCATGAGCTTTCAACAGTACAACATTATGGATTCGACTTGGGTCGGACTGGACAATTACGAGCGGCTCGTGCAGGATGCGACCTTCTGGAAATCAATGCGCAATACGGTCATCTTTACGGTGTGCACGGTGCCGATGAACATTATCATCACCTTTGTGCTTGCATATCTGATCTACCAGATGAGGACAAAATGGCAGACTTTTTTCAAAGCAACGCTGTATCTGCCTGCGGTAGCTTCCGGTGTGACGATCTCCATCGTTTGGCTGGCCATTTTTGACCCGACCGATGTGGGTCTGCTCAACCGGTTCCTCGGCTGGTTCGGCTTCGATCCTGTCATTTGGCTGGGCCAGTCCAAAACCGCGCTGTTCTCCCTGATTCTGATGAACTGGCTGGGCTCGCACGGCGCAGGAATCATCCTGTATCTGGCCTCTATGGGCGGGGTGCCCAAATCGCTGTATGAGGCTGCCGACATTGACCATGCCAGCGGCTGGACCAAGTTCACACGCATTACCTGGCCTCTGCTGAAGCCGACGACGCTGTATTTGCTCGTTACGGGAGTAATTACTTCCTTCCAGGTATTTATTTCGGTGTATATGATGACCCAGGGCGGCCCCAACTTTGCGACCACGACAATTGCCTATTTAATCTACCAGACGGCGTTCGAATTTTATGAATTCGGCCTGGCTTCGGCCCAATCGTTCGTACTGGCATTCCTGATTATCCTGGTCTCTGTCATCCAGTTTAAATACTTCTCGAGCGATGTCGAGTATTAGGGCGAAGGGGTGAGCATTACATGAAAACCAGATCAAAAACCGTTTTTCTGGCCGTGGCGACCCTCATCCTTGTGGTGTGGGCGATCGTAACGATCATTCCGCTGTACTGGATGCTGATCGGCTCCGTGCAGGACTCGATGGCGACGGCCAGCTTCCGGCCCCGGATGATTCCCGAGGCGCTGTCGTTTGCGCCGTATGACCGTTTTTTTGCCAAAACGGCGGCCTGGCGCTGGCTGTTCAACTCCCTGCTGATTTCTACCGTGTTGACCGTAACCAACGTGTTTTTCGCTTCGCTGGCCGGGTATACCTTCTCCAAGTTGAAGTTCCCTGGCAGCAATGCGATATTCTGGGTGCTGCTTAGCACGATGATGATTCCGGCGCAGGTGACGCTGATCCCGCTATATATCTTGATCGTCAATGTGTTTAATCTTGGCGACAGCTACACCGCGATTATTCTGCCTACCGCAGTAACGGTCGGTAATATTTTTCTGATGAAGCAATACATGTCTTCGCTTCCGACCTCGCTGATTCATGCGGCCCGGATTGACGCCTGTAGCGAGTTCGGCATCTTCTGGAAGGTGATTCTGCCCATGGCCAAGCCGGGGCTGGCCGTGCTGGCGATCTTCACCTTTGTGGCCTCCTGGAACGAGTTTTTCTGGCCGTTCCTGATAACGAATTCGACGGAGATGCGGACGATCCAGGTGGGTCTGGCTTCCTTCGTTTTTGCCGAATCGACAGACTTTGGAGCGATTATGGCCGGGGCGACGGTTGGCGCGCTGCCGATGCTTATCTTGTTTTTCTCGCTGCAGCGGTATTTCCTGCAGGGAATTACCATCGGAGCGGTCAAAGGCTGAAGCGGCGGTCAGGCTTTGCTTGTATGGGAGAACGGCATAGTGATAAAACGGCATGGATGCCGCTCCCGGGATTTTGACAATGTCCATGTGTAAGTTTTTGTGGGGGAACTTAAAGGGGGAAAGGCTATGGCACGTGTTGAATTTCGCAATGTGCGCAAACAATTTAACGATCAGAACAAGCAGGCTTTTACAGCGGTGGCGGGCTCCGATTTTGTTATTCAAGATAAAGAATTTGTTGTGTTTGTTGGTCCGTCGGGCTGCGGCAAAACGACCTCGTTGCGGATGATAGCGGGCCTTGAGCAGCAGACGAGCGGTGATATCATCATCGGTGACCGCATCGTCAACAATCTCCACCCCAAGGACCGCGACATTGCCATGGTGTTCCAGGATTATGCGCTGTACCCGCACATGACGATCCGCGAGAACCTGTCCTTTGGCCTGCGTAATCTGAAGAAACCGAAGGATTATATCGAGCAAAAGGTCCGGGAAGCGGCAACGATCCTTGGGTTGGAGGATATGCTGGAGCGCAAACCGCGCGAGCTGTCCGGCGGGCAGCGTCAGCGGGTCGCCGTAGGCCGTGCGATTGTGCGCGATCCGCAGGTGTTCCTGTTCGATGAACCTCTCTCCAACCTGGATGCCAAGCTGCGTATTCAGATGCGGGTCGAGCTGGGCGAGCTTCATAAGCGGCTTGGCGCAACCATCGTTTATGTCACCCATGATCAGGTGGAGGCAATGACCCTGGGCGAGCGGATCGTCGTCATGAACAAAGGCGTCATTCAGCAGATTGCCTCACCGACAGAGCTGTATGCCAACCCGAAAAATATGTTCGTGGCCGGTTTTATCGGCTCCCCGGCGATGAACTTCATCAATGCCCGCGTGGAGCGGGGCCGCTTGCTCATATCCGGCGGAGAATTCGAGCTGCCGCAGGATGCCGCCACGGGACTTCAAGGATATGAAAGTGGCGAGGTCATTCTCGGCATCCGCCCGGAGCATATTTACGGCGAGGACTTTGCGCCGGGCGTTTCCGCTGAGCATCGGCTGAATGCACATATCAAGGTTGTGGAGCATCTTGGCTCCGAGAACCTGGTCTATTTTCACGTAGGTGAGAGATTGGTTACAGCCAAGGTGCATCCGGAGACCAAGGCGTACAACGGGCTGGATAAGCCGTTTATTCTCGACCTGGCCAAAGCGCGTTACTTCGATCCGGTGACGGAGGACAGAATCCTCTGGTAGTCGGACAACTCGGCAGCCGTTAAAAGCAAGCTGGACTGCTATGATAAAAGGGGGAGACAATCATGCGCAAGCTGAATGACGTTTTGGTTCGCACAGGATCAGAGGCGTTCAGGGAGATTATACCGATTACACTGCTCAGCCTCGCTGGCTCGGCCGTGCTGGTGCCAGTCGTCCTGTTCGCGCCGCTTGCCTTTGCGTTTATCCTGATTCCGCTCATTTATATGCCTTTGGTGTTCGGCGCGTTTTATGCCTATCACCGGAGAACGGAGGGGAACAAGTTCGCAATGCGGGAGATGTTCCGGGGGGCGTGGCGCGGCTTTGCACCTGCGGCGGTTTTCGGGCTGCTCTGTTCGCTGCTGGTGCTCATTCTGTGGTCCACCTGGTGGTATTACGGGGGACGCGAAGGGATACTGAGTCGGATGCTCGCGATCATCCAGACGTATTTTGTCGCTATGGTATTGGTCTCTCAGTTCTATACGCTCCAGCTTGTCATTCAGCAGAAGCTGGGCATTTTCAAGGCGATGGGAGAGAGCGTAAAGCTGTTCCTTCGCCATCCGGCCTATACGATAGGTGCTTTTTTTCAAGCACTGTGCGTCGGCGTGATGCTGGCCGTCACGGTTGTAGGTTTTGCCGCTTTGTACAACGGCGTTCTTGCCGTTTACCTCCATAAAGCGGCTTATAATGTGCTGCACCCGGATGAGGACAACGAAGCCGGGGAAGCGGCGGAGACTGGCGCTGGAATGGCGGGCGGGAGCCTGCGATGAGTGCCCGCGTGTGCAGTGGGGTGGACCGACTGGCCGCGGGGCTGTCACACCCGCTGCTGGAGGGGCGGCGGATCGGGCTGGTGACCAATCCGACTGGGATTACGGCGGATTTCCGTTCCACCGCCGAGGTCTGCCGCAGACTGGCATCGTCCCGGCTGATGGCTCTTTTTGCCTGCGAGCATGGCATACACGGGCAGTATCAGGCAGGCGTGAAGTTCGAAGATGAACGGGATGCTGTACTGGGGCTTCCGGTATACAGCCTGTATGGCAGACATAAAAAGCCTACCCCCGACATGCTGGTCGACCTGGATACGCTGGTTTTTGATATGCAGGACCTCGGGATGCGCTTCTATACGTATGTTTCCACCATGCTGTATATAATGGAAGCCTGCGCCGAGAATGGCAAAAGTCTGCTTATCCTTGACCGTCCCAATCCGCTGGGCGGGACCGTCTGCGAAGGCGGACTGCTGCAGGAAGGTTATGAATCCATGGTTGGCGCATGGTCAATGCCGATCCGCACCGGAAGGACTCTTGGAGAACTGGCGCGAATGGTCAACGATTTGAAAGGGCTGGGCTGCGATCTCGACGTGATTCCACTTGAGGGCTGGAGCCGCAGCATGCAATATACGGACACGGGGTTGCCCTGGATGCTGCCCTCGCCGAATATGCCGACCCTTGAGACAGTCAGAGCTTATGGGGGAACCTGTTTTTTTGAAGGGACCAATCTATCCGAGGGACGTGGCACCACCCGCCCTTTCGAGTGGATCGGCGCGCCTTGGCTGGATGGCGCTCGTCTGTCCGAATCCATGAATAAGCACCGACTGCCGGGGGTGCATGTGCACCCTGTATACGCTACCCCGGCCTTTTCCAAGTATCAGGGGGAATTGTGCGGCGGCGTGCGGTTGTTCATTACCGATCCGCAGCGTTACGAATCCGTAAATACAGGGCTGTTGCTGCTGCATGAGGTCAACGCCCTGTACCCGCAGGCATTCCGCTGGCTGGCCCCGCCGCAGGAAGGCTCCAGATATTTCATCGACCTGCTTACTGGAGGTGAAGAGGTGCGCCGCTCCATCGCGTCGGCAGCGGGTCTGCGCGATATTCAAGCATCCTGGCGGCAGGACAGCGCAGCTTGGAAGGAGCTGGCTCGCCCGTATCTGCTCTATACCTGAGCGAATGGCGAATACGGCGGCTGAAGCGGCAGGCGTGGTAACGCGGGGAAACATACATTGAAGCACATCGGGAAGATACAGAGCCGGATGGGCGCGACGACCGACGATATTGGGGCGAAAAACTGAACGATATTAAGACGCTAGGCTGGACGATATTATTGAAGCGAAGGGAGGAGCGGCTGTGAATATGGATTTGCGCAACACTGGGGGGCCGGGGGATGATCCCGATGCGATCCTCGCTGGCATGAGCCTTGCGGACAAAATCGGCCAAATGTTAATGTGTGGCTTTGAAGGAACTGTCCTGACGGATAAAGTTCGGGAGCTTGTCGCAACCGGCAAAATCGGGGGAATTATCTATTTCGCCCGCAATGTGGAGTCGCCGGAGCAGGTGGCACGGCTGACGGCGTCGTTGCAGCGTGCGGCTCTGGAGGGCGGGACGCCACCGCTTTTTATATCCATTGACCAGGAAGGCGGCATGGTGGCGCGGGTTACCGAGGGTGTTGCTCTAATGCCTGGCGGAATGGCAATTGCCGCGGCGGGGTCGGAAGCCGATGCTTATGAGGCGGCTTTTGTCAGCGGGAACGAGCTGGCGGCAATGGGCATCAATCTGAACTATGCTCCGGTGATGGATGTCAACAATAATGCGGACAATCCGGTAATCGGAGTCCGCTCCTTCGGGGAGTTGCCGCAGCGCGTGGCCGATTTCGGAGTGGCAACGTTGCGCGGGTTCCAGGATGCCGGTGTTGCCGCTACGGCGAAGCATTTTCCCGGCCATGGCGATACCGCCGTCGATTCCCATCTGGATCTGCCGACGGTGCCGCATGATCGGACTCGGATGGAGCAGGTGGAATTGGTGCCGTTCAGACGGGCAATTGCTGAAGGGGTGGATGCCATGATGTCGGCGCATATTTATTTTCCGGCGCTGGAACCGGAGAAGCTGCCCGTTACCCTGTCGAAGACGGTATTGACCGGACTGCTGCGCGAGGAGCTTGGTTTTGAAGGCATCATTATGACCGATTGCATGGAAATGAATGCGATCGCTGAACATTACGGAACAGTGGAAGCATCCGTAATGGCGATTGAAGCAGGCGCGGACATGATCCTGATCAGCCACCGCGCCGACCGCCAGCTTGCCGCCATTGCGGCGATCGGCCGGGCGGTAGCGGAGGGACGGCTGAGCGAGGCGCGCCTCGATGTGTCAGTGCGCCGACTGCTGGCCCTGAAGGCGAAGCGCGGTCTGCTTGGGGGCGGCGGTGCAGTAGGCCAGGCGTTATCCGGCCTGGCACGCTGCGGAACCGCAGCACACCTGGAGGTGGCGAGGCGGATCAGCGAAGCCAGCGTGACGCTGGTTCGCAACGATACGCCGGTGCTGCCACTGCGGCGGTTGCGCACGTTGGTGATTACGGCTGCTCCGATGGTCGCCACGCAGGTCGATGAATCCTTCGCGCCTGCTCCTGGCCTTGGTACGGCGCTGAGCAAGCATGGCCTGGAATGCGAAGACCGCGTCATTCCGTCCGATCAATTCGCACAGTACAGCGCAGAGCTGCTGGCGGTAGCCGCTGCGGAGGAAATCGGTCAGATTGTGCTTGGCACCTACAACGCCAGGTTTAATCCCGCGCAGGCCAAGCTGGCCGAAGCATTGCAGACGCTTGGCAAGCCAATGGCCGTCGTCGCGCTGCGCAATCCGTATGACCTGCTCGTCATGCCGGGCGTGCAGGTCTATGCCGCCGTTTACGAGAGTCGTCCGCTCGCGCTGGAGAGTGCGGCCAAAGCGCTACTCGGGGAAATTCCTTTCCGCGGGCGGCTACCAGTCTCACTGGGCTCCGCCTATCCGGCGGGGTGGGGAATGAGCCTATGATCGGCACACTCTGGAACAAAACTAACGCCACTGTAGTCGGCCTGATGTCCGGTACCTCGCTGGACGGCATTGATGCCGCAGTGGTGTCTATTGAAGGCTGCGGAATGGATGCGCGGGTGAAGCTGCTGCATTATTACAGCGTGCCTTATGAAGCTGCGCTCCGCGAGCGGCTCAAGTCGCTGTGCACCGTGGAGCATTCATCGGTAGAACTGGTATGCGGCATGAATGTCTATTTGGCCGAACGGTTTGCCGAGGCGGCAGTTGAGGCGGTGCGCGGCGCCGGAATGGAGATGGAAGAGATCGACTTGATCAGCTCCCATGGACAGACCGTCTGGCATATCCCGGAAAAAGCCAGCCATGATCCCCATCTGCTCCGTTCCACCTTGCAGCTTGGAGATTTGTCCGTGCTGGCCAAACGAACGGGCCGTTACGTTGTCGGGGACTTCCGCCCGGCTGACATGGCCGTCGGCGGTCAGGGAGCGCCGCTGGTTCCGTACGGCGACCTGATCCTCTTCCGGCATCCTGAAAAAGGACGGTTGCTCCAGAATATCGGTGGTATCGGCAACTGCACCATATTGCCGCCTTCGTGCACTCCTCAACAGGTCTTCGCGTTCGATACTGGTCCAGGCAACATGGTTATTGATCAGGTGGTGCACCTGCTGACGGATGGCCGCTTGTCCTACGACGAGGACGGAGCCTGGGCATCGCAGGGCCAGTCCGACGGGACGCTGGTATCAGAAATGCTGGAGCATCCCTATTTCGCCCGGAAGCCGCCGAAGTCGACCGGCCGGGAAATATTCGGCAAAGACTATGCCCGGCAGTTCGTAGCTTCGGCCCGGCAGCGCGGGCTTGACGGTGCGGATATGGTGGCAACAGCCACCGCCTTTACCGCCCGGACGATCGCCGACGGCTACCGCCGCCATGTGTTTCCGGTGTGCCGGATGGATGAAGTGATCGTCAGCGGCGGAGGCGCGCATAACCGCACGCTGCTGGCAATGCTGGAACGTCTGCTGCCGGAGCTGAAGGTGCTGACTTCAGGAGCGCTCGGAGTGAGCGACGATGCCAAAGAAGCCGTTATTTTTGCGCTGCTTGGCAACGATTTTATGCATGGTCTCTGCAATAATCTGCCTTCCGCCACCGGAGCGGAACGCCCTACCGTAATGGGGAAGCTGGCCTTCCCCTAATGGAACATAACAACGTCGTCCTGTCAGGGTGGCGTCTGTTTATTTTGCGAGCTCAATATCCGCAGGATACTCGTCAAAAAGAATAAAGGTTACCGAATCGCCCGGGTAAGCCTATCCTTTTTTGTGAAACCAAAGTAAACAAAAATAAAACAAAATAAAATCTGTGTTTAATTGTTGACATCAAAACAAAATAAAGATAAAATTACATATGTGAAATATTTCACTTTAAAGAATGGTTCCGTATTTAGCGAGGCATCAAGAAGTGAATCCTTTAGGAGGCCGATGTTTATGAGCGCACATGTATTTTTTGTACCGTCTATCAATCTAATGGGAAAAGGCTGTTTGCATGAAGTTGGACCCTATATAAAAGAACTGAATTTAAACAAAGCACTTGTTGTGACGGATAAGTTTTTGATGAAAAGCGGTATTGCAGGCAAGGTCACATCCGTGTTGGATGAGATTGGCTTGGACTATATGGTATATGATGAGGTCAAACCCAATCCGACCTGTAAAAATGTACATGATGGCGTTCAATTTCTGCAAGAAAACGGATGTGACTTTTTAATTTCCATTGGTGGAGGATCTCCACAGGATACGGCTAAGGGAATCGGCATTATTGCTACCAATGGGGGACATATAACCGAGTATGAGGGCGTTCATAAAGCCAAGCATAAATCGCTGCCTATTGTCGCTATTAATACCACGGCAGGAACATCGGCTGAAATCACGATCAATTATGTCATTACGGACGAAGAGCGCAAGGTCAAAATGGTTATGGTTGACAAGAATAGTGTAGCTACTATTTCGGTCAACGACCCTGAACTGATGGTTGACAAACCCGCCGCGTTAACGGCAGCTACAGGATTAGATGCTTTGACCCATGCCATTGAAGCTTTGGTTACTCCAGGTTCCTATCCTGTTACGGATGCGACCGCTTTGGCAGCAGTAGAGATTATTTTTAATCATTTGGCCCGTACGGTGAGAAACGGCCATGATATAGAAGCTCGTGAGCAAATGGTTTTCGCCATCTTCTTGGGAGGACTTGCGTTTAATAATGCTGGATTGGGTTACGTTCATGCCATGGCGCATCAGCTTGGCGGCGTATACGATTTGCCTCATGGTGTTTGCAATGCCATGCTACTGCCGATTGTGGAGGAGGAGAACGCGAAGCATGTACCAGAGAAGTTTCGTGCCATCGCTAAGGTTATCGGTTTTGAAGACAAGGGGAAAACAGATAAGGAATGCGCAGATTATGTCATCCAAAGAATTAAAGACCTGTCGAAGGAAGTAGGGATTCCCTCCAAACTTTCTGAACTGGGTGTAAATGAAGTGGATTTGGATCTGCTTGCCGAAAACTCCATGAAGGATGCTTGCGCTCCGGGCAATCCGTTCATACCTACCAAAGAACAAGTCATCAAGATGTTTAAGAAAATTCTTTAAATAAAAGCTGATATTATTTTGTTATATACTATAAGGGCTGTCCCAGGAAATCATCGATGAACACTGGGAACGGCCCTTTCGCATTTTCTGCTAAGAGATTTGTGAGACTAGAGATAAGACAACCCCATTAAATATTAATGGCACGACTCTCTCGGCTAAGGCCGCAGGGGATTCTTTTTTTCCCTCCACATTCCAGCGAAAGGTTACACCATAAATGGACCAGCTTAAAATAGTTACAGCAAGTTCTAACGTTCTTTGATCTGTATTGTTTGTTTCTCTTGTTATGATCTGAAGTATGAATTGCTCTAATTGATTCTTGATATGTTCTTCCAGGATCGGCGCCACTGAATTATATTTATGGACGCATTGGTTACTTGTGTCATGATAGTCACATAATGAAAGAATAAGCTTCTGAATGGTCTCCTCGGTCAAATGTGCCTCAGCATCAATTCTATTGATTACATACTTCGAAAATCCATCTGACAAAAGGGTTTCAAGCAGTGCATATTTATCTTGAAAATGTGCATAGAACGTAGCACGGTTAATGGTGGCTTTTTGGGTAATGTCATTGATCGTAATAGTGTAGAAGTCTTTCTTATTTAATTGGTCAACGAATGCGTCGAGAATTAATCTACGTGTTCGAATGACGCGCGGATCGTTTGGGTTGGGTGAAGTTACACCAGGCATCCTCAAGACACTCCTTTCAGGTAAATCGAATGATTCCCCCATTATAAACATGTGTTGTTTTGTCAACAAGTGAATTTAGTTATACAACAATTTCATAACCCTTTTGGTTAAGCAACAGAATGAACATTTTGTTGGTTGAATGATAAATTAAACATTGCTAACATTTCAATTGCACACCGCTTGATGGTGTACCAAATTTTTATATAAATGCTAAACACGATAAAAGAAAATGGAGGAGATACTATTCATGAGTAATCAACAGCAAAATGTCCATTCAACAGAAGCTTTATTTCAACCTTATACCATTCATAATCTGACCTTACAGACTCGTATTGTAATGCCCGCCATGGGCCGCGCCTTTTCGCCAAATGGTGTACCAGGACCGGATGTAGCCGCTTATTATCGCCGTCGCGCAGAGAATGGTGTAGGTCTTATTATTACTGAAGGTGCAGTGATTGACCATCCGGCTGGAACAAGTGAGCCGAGGGTGCCAAATTTTTATGGGGAAGCGGCTTTAAACGGTTGGGCTGAAGTGGTCAGACAGGTTCATGAAGCCGGTAGCAAAATTTTTCCACAAATTTGGCATATGGGGATGGCTCGTCCGTTGGGATCTCAGCCGAACCCGGAAGCGCTGTCGATTGGTCCATCGGGGCTGGACTTGGAAGGAAATAAAGTGACCGAGCCGATGACAGAAGAAGAAATCATCAAGGTCATTGGGGCCTATGCCGATGCAGCTGCGAATGCAAAACGACTGGGCTTTGACGGCGTTGAAATTCATGGAGCGCACGGCTATCTGGTTGATCAATTCTTTTGGGAGAGAACGAACCAACGTACGGATCGCTATGGTGGCGATATCATAAAGCGTGCTCAATTCGCCATTGAGCTTGTGGAAGCTATTCGTGCTGAGGTTGGCCCTGACTACCCTATTGTCATGCGCCTATCCCAATGGAAAATGAATGATTACAACGCAAAGCCGTTCGATACACCGGATAAACTGGAGCAATTCCTGAATGTATTAGTACAAGCGGGCGTGGACATCTTCCATTGCTCGACACGTCGCTTTTGGGTACCTGAATTTGAAGGCTCCGATCTGAGTTTTGCCGGATGGGTGAAGAAGCTGACTGGAAAAACCACGATTACGGTTGGCTCTGTAGGCCTGGATGAGGATTTTGTAAGTCTCTATACGGAAGGGAAAGAGGCAGGACACCAAGATATTAATGAACTTCTGGAACGGCTGGACAACAATGAATTTGATTTGGTAGCTGTTGGGCGTGCGCTTCTGGGCGATCCTGCATGGGCTACGAAAATACGTGAAGGTCGAATTCATGATCTTCAAGCCTTCACACCTGAGGCACTTAAAATGCTCAACTAAAATATCTCACGCTTCGGACCCTCTTCATTTCATAAAATAAACAATGTAAGCCAAAATACTCAAAGTCATGTAAGGAACTTCGGGTATTTTGGCTTTTTAATGCGTCTGTGAGATGAGAGCATTCATACATTAGAACCAGATAAGACTGACAAAAAATACTTGATATATATAGATGTCTATGTAATAATGCTTGTATGTTAAAAAATAATGCAGCTGCACTGATAGGAACCATTAGAGACTCGATCAATAAATTGATCGTGTCTGAGCTTGAATCAAATGGAGTTGAAGGGATTGTTCCTACCCATGGTGGAATATTAATGTTCCTCTATCAAAAGGACGGGCTTTCCATTAAGGAATTGACGCAGAAAATTTCTCGTCAGCAGCCCACAGTCACTGTTTTGATCGACAAGCTAGTGAAGTTGGGGTATGTCGAAAGAAAAAAAGAAAGGGAGGATAGCAGAGTTACCCTGATTTATCTGACCGATAAGGGGAAAGAGCTGGAGCCTGTATTTGAGGCGATCTCCAATAGATTAAAAGAAACCATTTATGGTGGTCTCAAAGACGAAGAAAAAGAACAACTGGAATATCTGCTGGAACATGTAAAAAACAGATTATAAATTTTTTTGTGTAAATGTATAGATATCTATATGAATACCAAAATAACAATAAAACATCTGGAGGTTATTGAAATGAAACATCTTATCATCTATGCTCATTCAAACGCTGAAAGTTTCAATCATGCGATACTGGAAACCGTTGTAAATACCTTGAAAGAAAAAGGCGATGAAGTCGTTGTACGCGATCTATATGCCCTTGATTTTCAACCTGTATTAAAACCTGAGGATACTGCCGCTATGAGAGCTGGGCAAACTCCGGCTGATATCAAAGTAGAGCAGGAATTTATCTCGCAGTCCGATACGATCACCTTTATTTCTCCCATTTGGTGGACAGGTCTTCCTGCAATCCTGAAAGGTTACGTTGATCGTGTATTTGCCTACGGCTTTGCATATACGGCTGGTCCGGAAGGGATTAATAAGCTCCTTACAGGTAAAAAAGGTTTTATTGTGAATACACACGGTACCCCCAACGCGATCTACGATGAAATCGGAATGAGCGCAGGATTGAAGATCACTTCAGATACGGGTATTTTTGATTTCGTTGGAATTGAATCCGTTGGTCATTTACTGCTTGGAAGTATCGGCTACCTTGATGAAGATGGCTATAAAGGACTGTTGAAGCAAGTCCAAGACACCGTCAAATCGGTGTTATAACGAAACTATATTATCACCTTAAAAGGCTGTTCTTACCGTTAAGAAATGTACGGCAGTCTTCAAATGATGAGGTCAACCAGCATTTACTGGTTGGCCTTTTCTTCTATATAAGCTGACTCCGAATGCGCAGTGGCAATACATGAAACCTTTAAGTTCAGTTTATATAGATGCTAATATCCTTCGACGGTTTTGGAATTTCCCTCTACGATTAAGGACATGTAAACGTCAATAGGATCCTCACTTTCAACTTTAAAACCAAACCGTTCATAAAGACGTCTGGCAGAGCTTCCTTGCAGGACATTTAAGGTTACGCGGTTTCCTTTTACATCATTTTGTTCAAGTAGATTTCTTAATACTTGATTGCCGACTCCTTTACCTTGGTAATTGGGATGAATATAAAAATGCTCCAATAAATAACCGTCTAACGTCGGTTTAAAAGCTATGCAACCAACAAAAGAAGAATCTACTTCGATGATCCAGGTATGTACAGAGTCGAATGCATCACGGAAGCGTTGACGAACTTTTTCTTCATCAAATCTTCCTAACCTGGTTAAATCGTTACGCAGTACAATGGCCCGTAAATTAGCAATGGTTTCAACATCGGAATTTTGGGATTGGCGAAGAGTAAATGGTTTCATCTAATGTAACAACTCCTCTATGTGTTAAAATTCACAAATAATTCATTGCTATTATCGTCAGTAATTCATTATAGTACATAGTATTAATAGTTAACTATATGTATTATGCGTTTTACGGAGGTTCACTATGAAAGATTATGAATTAAGGGATGATTTGAGAGAATCCGTTAACCGGATTTATGACATGGAATTATTCAGCAGCCTGACGGAGCTTATCCAAGGGGAAAACCATGTGCTTCAATATTTAGTTCAGCATCAAGATGATGAAATTAATCCATCCTTACTCAGTGACCACCTGCATGTATCCAGATCAAGAATTACGGCAGCGCTTACGGCCTTAAGAAAAAAAGGCTATGTGACCATGGAAATGTCTGAGCATGACAGACGACGAATGTGTGTAAGGCTCACATCAGAAGGTGCATCCCTGATTAAACAAAAACAAGAGAGAATTGAAGGCTATTTTGAAGCACTGGTAGAGGGTTTGGGTGAGGACGATGTCAAGGAATTTATACGATTGATCGAGCTTTCCATAAGTATCATGAATGCGGATTCTTCTACTGGAAAAATAACATAATGTGAGGGTGTACAGGATGAGGTATAAAATAGTAGCAGATAGCTGCTGTGACTTAACGCCAGAGCTTAGAGAAGAAATGAAAATCACGACGATCCCGTTAAACATGACTTTGGGAGAAAAATGCTTTATAGATGATGAAACGCTAGATTTACCTCAGTTTATGGAAGAAATGAAAGCCTGTACAACCAAGATCGGATCGGCTTCACCGTCACCTATGCTGTATAAGGAAGCATTTCAAGGTGAGCATACTTCTTTTGCCATTACAATATCCAGCAATCTGTCCAGTTCGTATTCAAGTGCATTGGTTGGTAAGGATATGGCGGAGGAAGAAGGGGCTGATGTTCATGTATTCGATTCGAAAAGCGCATCGGCTGGACAAATATTGTTAGCTCTAAAATTACGCAAGCTGATCGACGAGGGGTATCATAAAGGAGAGATTATTTCTTCACTGGAAAGCTTTATCACGAAGATGAAAACCTATTTTGTGCTAGAGAACCTGGACAATCTGGTGAAGAACGGACGAATGAATAAAATTACGGGAAAGATACTTTCATTCCTGCATATCAGACCCATTTTGGGTTCAGACGGTGACGGAAATATCGCATTGTTTACCCAAGCGCGTGGTCAAAATCAAATCATTGAAAAGCTGGCAGATACAATTGAAAGAAGTGGTCGGGCTACGGAGGGGGAAAGCATTGTAATTACCCATTGTAATAATCCCGGGCTTGCGGAGAAGCTAATGAATGCGTTGAAGAACCGCTATCAATTTAAGGATATTCTGATTGTGTCCACCAGAGGAATCAGTTCGATGTATGCCAATGACAAAGGAATTATTATGGCGTTTTAAGCTATTGGAGTGAATGATACTCACTTATTAAATCAAGGTTTATGCCAATTCGAGCCTGAGTTGGGGTAAGCCTTTTTGATATGCTGATAAACACATTGAAATACTATGAAAAATATGGAGCAGGGGAAAAAATATGACTCATACGAATATCGAAGATTCGTTACGTTTTTATGTGAATACCATGGGGTTTGAAGTACAAGGAAAGTTTGATACCCGGTTATTTGTGTCCGCAGGCGGGTATTATCACCATATTGGCGGCAATGTTGGAATGGAGAAGGTAACCCCCATCCTCCCGCTCATGCGACAGGGGTTAAGGAAATTATACTGCTGCTTCCTGACGATGGATCTTTGTGGAAGCTAAAAAACACATAGAGCTTGACGGCCATGCAACCCATGGAGAAGAGAATGGATTTTCTGCCATGACCCAAGCGGAAACAAGCTGGTGTTTGATATTAGCAGATGAGCAGGCAGGTCAGCCATACGTTAAACCGGATGTATCCATGTCTAACTTAATTTTTTGATAACGACAGAAGCGTTTACGTTGGCTTGGGTACCTCCAGCCAAGGTTTGCAGGGTAACCGCAGCGGCAGAGCTATGATTTCGCAGGGTAAGAACATCACCGGATGCTAGAGCGAGGATGGCCTGCCCTGTGTTTTGCTGCGTACCAGCTCCTGAGCCGTATATGGTTCCTGCTGCCAGAGTGCCATTGATAAATATGGCAAATTGGCCTGGCTCTACACCCGATACTGAAAAGTTAACTTCATAGTTCCCCGCATCGGTAACTGCAATCTGCGTAGTGCCGGGAGCGTGGGTAATTCCAGGTGTAAGTATACCGTTCGTATCGAAAATGACATCCGCTTCTATTGGAACGACTCGGGATCCTAAGTTGTAGATATAACCAAACTGAGCTATTCCACCTGCGGTTCCTGTAGCTCCCGTAGCCCCGGTGGACCCCGTCGCTCCTGCGGTACCCGTAGCCCCAGTGGCACCTACCGCACCCGCAGGACCTACAGGACCGACCGCCCCTGCAACGCCCGCAGGACCTGCTGGACCGACTGCCCCTGGAATGCCCGCAGGACCTACGGGACCTACTGGTCCTACCGCACCCGCAGCTCCAACAGCGCCCGCAGTGCCCACAGCCCCCGCTGCGCCTACATTTCCGGCAGTCCCAACGGTGCCCGCAGTACCCACATTTCCGGCAGCCCCGACATTTCCCGCAGTTCCGACGGCTCCAGCAGCACCCACAGTGCCCGCTGCACCTACGTTACCTGCTACACCTATAGCTCCAGTTGCGCCTGTTATACCTAAAACATTTTGAGGTATATTTACACGGACGATTTGCTTTCTGACGACGATTTCCTTGCAAAAGCACTTTCGTTTCGAATGGCATTTTCTCTTCGGACGTTTTTTACCAAACCAAGAGCGGATAAAAACGTCTTTTTTACGGCCTTTCTTTCGTTTCAATTCGGGACGACCCAATACAAACACCTCCATATCGATTTGTTGTATACTACTCCATTCATCCAAGGCAGGCATGGACATCTGTCCTGTGGTTGATAGGCAATGATCTATTTTTGGATAAAAATGGGTCTTTGTACAGGTACATTCATCTAGTTATATAAAAATAGCGCCCCCGGCCGTTACCTTGGTTCACACCAAGGAACAGCCGAAGGCGCCAGAAGAAGCGTGCCGTAATTATGAAGCAGTTTGAAGCCGTTTTTTGCGCATGTATATAGCGTACAGAATGCCGCCAAGCAGACACAAGATACAAGCGAAGCCTGCCAGCAACCAGGCTGAAGCGACTGCTCCGCCACGATCCATGCTGTTTCCGAGCCATAAGGGCAGCAGAGCACCCCCGACTCCACCTGCACCAATCAGCAGGCTGGTGGTGGATTCTTCTGTGCCTGGCATCATTTTGCTGGCAAAAACGAGTGCGATGGAAAATATGCCGGACATGCCCAGCCCCAGGAGCGCAATAAGGACAAAGGTAACAGCAGTGCCCTTGATCAGCGGGAACACGCACAGCAGCACGGTCGCCGCCAGTGAGCTTAGGGCGACAAAGACACCATAGCCGTAACGATCGGCAATGTTGCCTGCGAACAGCCGCCCGGCCGCCATTGCCAGCCAGAAGCAGGTAACACTGAGTGCCGCCTCAGCTTGTGTAAGGCCCAGCCGTTCAATGAACATAGAAGGCAGGAAATTGGCCAAGCTCATTTCTGTCCCTACATAGATAAAGAAAAAGATGATAAACAGTGCCAGCAGCAGCCAATTTCCCGCAGGGCCCCCTTTAGAAGCTCCCGTGGATGGAGAATGTGGGGCCGAGCCGGAATGCATATGCTTTTCCCCACGACGCTCATATTCGTCCAATACGGCATCCAGTTTGCCGAAGGATCCCCGTAGCCAGGCTACGACTGCCACCGCTCCACAGACGGAGATAACAGGAAAGGCCAGCCGCCACCAGCCAAGGGCGATCAACTGGCTGGCAACCGCGGGCATTGCTAACGCGCCGATCCCGAAGAAGACTTCCAGACGGCTCATAGCTGCGCCCGTTCCTTCGGTAATACCGCTAATCACGATGGTGCCGATGACCGCTTCCACCATGCCGAAGCCAAAGCCGGCTGCCGCTCCGACGGCATATAGCCAACCCCATGGGGGCAGCAGTGAGTAGAGCCCTTCTGCTGCACACAGCAGTAGCAAGGCGAATACCAGCGTCCGGCGTTTGCCGAATTGCCTTGCAAGCCATGGCGACAGCAGGACGCCAGCCAGAAAACCGGAAAATTGGGCGAAGATCAGACTTCCGCCCTCCGTATAATTCCGGTCATAGTGGTCCAGCAGCACGGGCAGCAGAGACCCTACAACCACGTGCGCCAGGCCAATTAAAAAATAAGACAAGCTGCCAATCCATAGCAGTCGTTTCATGATGAACTCCTTTGATACCTGAAATTGCACTTATACCGTAAAGTGAACGATAATGGTGAGGTATTAAATATTTATGATAATTCCAGCACATGAAAGCCATAGCCTTCGATGGTAACATCTCCTTCCAGGAATTCGCCGCTGAGCAGCTCATGTCCTTTTTGTTCATCCAGATGATAATTCTGTTTCTGGGCGTTATGGTTCAGGATGAACAAATACGATTTTCCATCCTTGGAGCGCACGCTGGCCTCCACACCCGCAGGAGCACGCAGCAAGGACGGAATCCCTTTTTCCTCACAAATATAGCCCAGCAGGCCGTCCAGGAAAGCTTCTTCAGGGTCTGAAGCAACATACCATGCTTCGCCTTGACCAAAACGATTGCGTGTCAGTACGGGCATTCCCTGATAAAAGTCATCGCCATACTCCGCCAGCACCTCGGCACCTTCGCTATGCAGCAGGTCGCAGAGCAAGCCGCATTCATATTCCCCTTGTAATGCTCCTACCTGTTCCTTCAATACGATCCGATTGCGTGACTCCGGCAAAAGCGCGTCAATTTCTTCTACCCAAACTCCAAGAAGCTTACGCAGCTTACCCGGATATCCTCCGGTTGTGACCAGATCGTTTTCATTTACAATTCCGCTGAAAAAGGTGGTGACAAAGGTGCCGCCATGTTCAGTAAATTGTTCCAGTTTTTCCGCTGTACCCGGCTTGACCATGTAGAGTACAGGCGCGATAATGAGATCATATTTCTGGAAATCTGATTCCACGGAAATCAAGTCTACCTGGACGTTACGGCGGAAGAGGGCGGCATAATATTTATGCACCTGATCGACGTAATTCAGCGCTACAGAAGGACCGCTTGATTTCTCCAGTGCCCACCAATTATCCCAATCGAACAAAATGGCTACTTTTGCGTTTACGGTTGCATCCAGCAGTGTATTACCTAATGTGCCAAGCTCGCTGCCGAGCTGTGCCACCTCCCGGAATACGCGTGTATTCTCATGACCGACATGCTCAATCACGGCCCCATGGAATTTCTCACAGGCTCCGATGGAACGGCGAAGCTGGAAGAACATGACCGTGTCTGCGCCATGTGCTACCGCCTGATAACTCCATAACCGCATGACGCCAGGCCGCTTGAGTGAATTGTACGCTTGCCAGTTTTGCTGACTCGGTGTTTGCTCCATCAGCATAAACGGCTGCCCATCCTTAAGACCGCGCATCAGATCGTGGGTCATCGCGGTATAGCTCGGTGGGGTATTAGCCCGCGGATAGCTGTCCCAAGATACAATATCCATGTGCTTTGCCCATTTGAAATAGTCCAGTTGCTTGAAAAAGCCCATCAGATTAGTCGTTATGACAGCTTCGGGGATATGCTTTTTGATCGCGTTATACTCCAGCAAATAGCATTCCAGCATACTGTCTGAATTAAAGCGTGCGTAATCAAGGGAAATGCCCTGAAAGGTGGAGTGATTCTCGCCCCAATGCTCGCTCAGATTATTTGGAGGTACAATTTCATTCCAATCATAGAAGGTGTGTCCCCAGAACGAAGTATTCCATACCCTGTTCACTTTTTCCAGTGTTCCATATTTTTGTTTGAGCCACACCCGGAATGCAGCAGCACAGTTATCGCAATAGCAATCCCCGCCGTACTCATTGGACACGTGCCACACGAGGATCGCAGGATGATTTTTGTAGCGTTCTGCTAGTCGGTCAGCCATGCTCTCCGCATATTTGCGGTAGGTGGGACTGTTCGGACAGGAATTGTGGCGTCCGCCGAATTTTCGTTTGCGCCCGTCGGCATCGACCCTGAGAATATCCGGATATCGGGTCGCCATCCAGGCAGGGTGAGCCGCAGTGCTGGTGGCAAGACACACAAAGACACCGCTTTCATGTAAACTATCGATGAATTGATCCAGCCATTCAAAATGATATGTGATTTCATCCGACTGAATTTTAGCCCAGGAAAATACGTTGACTGTGGCGATATCAATTCCTGCCAGCTGGAACATCTGTAAGTCCTCCTGATGTATGGTGTCATCCCACTGCTCAGGATTGTAATCTCCGCCGTAAAATACTTTAGGCAGTTTACCGCTTATCATGCCAATCACCTCTATATATAAGAATAATTCTATCTTATAATACAAGTAAACGCTTTTAAATATAATAAAATGAACATGGATATAACAATATGGATCTGCATTAAGGAATACATAACCGCGTGCGCCGGAGGTGCCTTGTATGATTTTAACTCCCCATCATTTGCGATTTTTTCTAACTACGCGTGAGCATTCTTTACCGCTTTTTATCGAAAGTATCGGATTTAACAGCAGGCAGGAGGATGTATCCCGGCCGGAGGGCTATCCCTGCTTTCACTGGATACAGACCGTGTCCGGGGAGGGGGTATTCACTTTCAAGGGGGGCTCTTTCCGTTTGGGAGAACATGCTGGAGTTCTGCTGCTGCCGGGCGAGTCCCACGCTTACAGCCGGGCGACGAAAGTATGGCGAACGCTGTACATTACGTTTGACGGACCGATAGCCACTGCTGTACTGACTGAGCTAGGGTTGAAGCATACACGCGGGTATCATTGGGACGCCCATAGTGAACTGCACAGCTTTGGAGAAAGTATGCTTCATTCTATGGTGAGTGAACGGGATTTATCAGGGCTGGACGCTTCGGCCAATATGTACCGCTTTCTAACTTTGCTGCGCAAACATGGTCAATACAGCTCTATGCCTTCCTTGTCTCATAATGTAGAACGTTTGGGGCCTGTGCTGGCTTTTATGGAAGAAAATTATGCCAGCCCGGATATCGGCCTGTCCGATATGGCGGTGATGATGAATGTCAGCGCCCGTCATTTGAATACATTATTCAAGCAGGCATTCGGTGTGACCTCTTACGCTTATCTGATCGTCATACGTCTGCGCAAGGCTAAGGAAATGATGACTGATTTCCCGCACTTAACGGTCAAAGAGGTCGCCGAGCGCGTAGGGTTCCGTGATGTCAGTCATTTTGTGGCGACTTTCCGCAAGGCCGAAGGAATTACCCCTGAAAGGTTCAAATTATTGTATTTATAAGGGTATTTAATCGAAATACTCTTTCTTACGCGGGAATGCTCTTTTTAGGGAGCATTCCTTATTGTTTTTTTTCGGATGAGGGAGTATAAAATAATAGTTCATTTGTTTCATCAATCTGAGGTTCAGGTGACATAATAACATATGATCCAAAGTTCTTCTGCAAAACCCTCATCCAAAGAAGGAGTTAACGAAATGCTGAGTAAAGTCAAAAGATTACTAATCGGTCGTCCACGAAAATCGACGGCTCTTGAAGATGAGAAACTAAACAAGCTTAAGGCTCTGGCCATCCTGTCCTCGGATGCGTTGTCCTCTGTAGCTTACGGAACGGAGCAAATTCTGCTTGTTTTGATTACAGCGGGCTTCGCTGCCCTATGGTATTCCATTCCTATATCCATTGCGGTATTGGGATTGCTGGTTATTCTGATCCTGTCCTACAGACAGACTATTTTTTCCTATCCCGGTGGTGGTGGTGCCTATATCGTCGCTCAGGACAATTTGGGCAGGGCACCGAGTCTGATTGCAGGCGGATCTTTGCTGGTCGATTATATTCTAACGGTTGCAGTTAGCTCGTCGGCGGGTACAGATGCCATTACATCGGCGTTTCCATCATTGCATGATCATCGGATTGCGATTGCACTGATCATGATCATCTTTTTGACTATTATGAACTTGCGCGGGGTAACGGAATCGGCCTCGGTGCTGGCTGCACCGATTTATTTGTTTGTGGTTTCGATCTTTGTCCTGATTATTAGCGGTATCATCCATTACGTGGCAGGAGGAGCCCATGCTGCGGCACCGCAATTTGGAGCTACGGTATCCAACGTCAGTCTGTTTCTGCTGCTGAAGGCGTTCAGCTCAGGTTGCTCGGCGCTAACCGGGGTAGAGGCTGTCTCGAATGCCATTCCGAACTTCCGCAAGCCTGCTGCCAAAAATGCGGCAACTACGCTGATGATGATGGGCTTGATTCTCGGGTGTATGTTCATCGGAATCAGCCTGCTGGCTTATTGGTATGGTGTTCGTCCAAATCCGCATGAAACGGTCATTTCGCAAATTGCGAACGCCACTTTCGGGCGTGGTGTGATGTATTACATCATTCAGGGCGTGACGGCGCTGATCCTGTTTTTGGCGGCGAATACAGCCTATTCGGCTTTTCCGTTGCTCGCATTTATGCTGGCTAAAGACAAATACATGCCGCATATGTTCATGGTTCGCGGAGATCGGCTCGGTTACTCGAACGGGATCCTGTTTCTGAGTATTTTCTCAGCCTTGCTGGTCATCGTATTTGGCGGCAATACAGGAAATCTGATCCCGCTGTATGCAGTAGGGGTATTTATCCCGTTTACGCTTTCCCAGTTGGGAATGATGATTCGCTGGATTCGTCTCAAGCCGTCAGGCTGGGTCGTCAAGCTTGCTATTAATACCATTGGAATGCTGACCACGCTGTCCATTACGCTTATCTTTATTTTCACCAAGTTTAGTCAGGTGTGGATGGTGTTTATCTTCCTGCCTCTGGTACTGTATTTCTTTATGAAGATCAATGGACATTATAAAAATACAGCCGAGCAATTGCGGATAGATATTACGAAGGATAAACCTATGGTCAAAGGCAATACAATCATTATTCCGGTAGCTGGTATTACACGGGTCGTGATGAATACCATCAGCTATGCCAAGACCTTGTCGGATAATGTGGTTGCAGTATATGTAGGTGTTGATGATGAAGCGATCCGCAAGATGGAGCAAAAATGGGAAGAGTGGGATGTAGGTATCCGATTGGTGGTGCTGAAATCCCGTTATCGGAGCATTATCAATCCGCTTCGCAAGTTCATTGATACGGTGGAGTGGAAAAAAGCGGACGAAGATCATATTACCGTCCTTATTCCGCAATTCATCACGAAGCACTGGTGGGAAAATATTTTGCACAACCAGACCAGCTTGCTGATGAGAGCTTATCTGATCAATTATAAAGACGTCATCGTAACGACTGTGCCATTTCATTTAAACAAATAAATCGTTATAATAGTCCTTGCAAGGGAAGGAAACAGGCGTTTATAGCATGAAAAATGAACATCTTCTGGCCGCATGTCATTGCGGCTGGAGGGTGTTTTTTTTTCATACCGACATATTTACTTTAACGATACGTTTTGTGTATTATAGATACAAAATGTATCCTGAGAGAATGGATATGGAGGGTTACGATGCCAGGAACCAAGGGTGAAACGGAACATAACAAGCTGCAATTTGTAGATACGCTGAGAGCGCTGGCAATTATGGGCGTGTTGCTTGTACATGTCAGCCAGCACGTGGATGGATTAAACGGATGGTTGCAAAAGGGTTTGAGCTTGGGAGCGAAAGGGGTCGCTTTATTTTATCTGGCCAGTGCTTTTACACTCTTTCTGTCTTTGAGCAGACGTTCGGGTGACAGAAAAGAACGTATCTCGGCGTATCTGGTGCGTCGTTTTTTTCGAATTGCTCCCTTGTATTACGTTATGTTAATCATCTATTTGGTTGTGAACGGGACAGGGCCCCGTTTCTGGCTTGGGGATCAGGAAGGAGTCACTGTCGCGAATATCGCAGCTCATATCTTGTTTCTGAATGGCCTGAATCCGTACTGGATCAACAGCATCATCGGTGTGGAATGGTCCATTGCGGTGGAATGTATGTTTTATCTGTGCGTGCCGTTATTATTTAAACTGATCCGATCGATCCGGCATGCTGCCTGGTTTGTGATGGGCACGCTCCTACTGAGTTTTGGGCTGAACACGGTGTTTGCGAATGCTCCATGGATCAGTGATCACCCGTTGTGGGGGCATTATCTGTATTTATGGTTTCCGAACCAACTGCCTGTCTTCGGACTGGGTATATTGTTGTTCCTGATATGGAAAGACGAGCGGCATTGGAAAAGTGTGGACCGGTTCAGCGGCGAATTGCTGCTTGGCTCCATACTGTTTGCTCTTTGTACAGGTATGACGGATTATCTCATCGGTGTCCTGTTGCTGCTGGGAGCCTATGCTTTGTATCACTGGCAGCCATTTTGGCTGTTAAACCGGGGATGGTCATGGATCGGCTGCCTTAGCTACAGTATGTATTTGACGCATATGCTTGCTTTGGAGATTGTAAGCCAGATTGAGCTACCATTTTCCCCCGTTGTTAATTTGACCCTTATGTTTGTTATGACACTGCTGTTGACCACAGGTTTGTCCTGGCTCACCTATTCATGGATCGAGCAACCCGGCATCCGTTGGGGAAAAAAGATCATATCACGTATGAAGTCTGTGCGCTCACAGGAAGATTCGGTCAAGGAAAGTGTTGCTTGAGCTGTAACTTCCTTCTGCATCCGATAACATTTCGTTGAAGTGCTTAAAGAAATCTATCAAATCATTGAAAAGACCTCTTGAAAAGTAGGTCACAGCCCTTTATATTCGATGTACATCCAAGTTTTTTGAATACACCGATGAGATTTGTTGGAATTGAAAAGGAGATGCACGTATGCTTGAGAAGCCTGTCGGCTTTTTGCTTTTTTCCACGCTTGAAGGAGTGGCGGTGTTTACGCTCATTCTTAGTATTTTTAAAGTTAAAATGACCCCTTATGTATGGCAAGCGATTTTTTTGAACCTGTTTATGAACCTGCAAAGTTATTTGCTGAGAGAGGAATTTTCCCTCGCTTATCTGGTGCCTGTCATTAACATGCTGCTTTTTATTTTTTTGCTCGCTACGGTGGTGAAAATTCCGATTGTGTGGTCAGGCATTATGACGGTTACCGGTTATTTTGCTTATGCGGTTATTCAGTCGGTGCTTTTAAAAGTGATGTTCGGGAGCCTGCCAGTCTCTGAGCTACAGGGCGGTTCCTTGAAGGGCTATCTGCTGCAAACGATAAGTGCGGTGGCAGGACTGCTCATTACATTTATTTTGTATCGAAAAGGCATCGGGTTTGCCGCTAATTTCAAAAAGCTTAAATTTAAAGCTGAATACGGCATTGTGATTACGCTCATTATTTTATCTCTCATATCCACCTCTATCGTGCTGTACTACAACGAGGTATGGTTAAATATGATGTTTTTTGCACTGGTATCGGGATTCTTCATCTATTATGCGATTGGAAAGGAGTATCGGGATGATTGAAACCATGGCTTTCAAGCTTGCTAACCAGATCAAACGGACTGTGCCGGATCATCCGGCCTCCATCCCGGTGCTTAAATATGCGCTAGCTCTCATTATTAATGCTTCCATGATTATTGTGCTGACCTTAGTTGCCTCGTTCGTTACCGGGCGGACGGCAGAAGCTGTGATGATTCTGGTGGTTTTTGCCTTGTTGCGCCAAATATCAGGAGGGATCCATCTAAAAACAGGGATGGCATGTGTTGTGGCGACCTCTGTAGCTTTTACAGCCATATCCTGTATCTCTTTACATGATTGGTGGACAAACCTCTTCACCGGATTATCCCTGCTTCTTGTCCTATGGTTTGCCCCGTCCAGAATTGAAAAGCAGTCTCGCATTCCATCCCGGTTTTATCCCCTCCTGCGACTGTTATCTTCCCTGCTTGTATGTACTAATTTTGTAATCGGTTCCTCTGTAGTGGCTGTTGCTTTTCTAGTCCAGAGCCTGACGTTGATTCGGAAAAGGAGGTGAGGAAAATGGTGAAAAAAATCGTATATGGTCTGGCGACCTCGTTGTCTATGTTTGCTGCATTTGCTGTATCGGTAGCGAGTTATGTGTATGTCTATCAGGGAGATACGCCCGAGGAGCTGCTTAAATAGTATAACTTCATTCCCTTATATACATAGGCTGCCAGTGAGCAGCTTCTTTTTTTTGCAAAAAAAATCAGGCGCTCCAATAAGAGCGCCCGAATGGGAGAGGAGAAACCGGACGAAGAGCTTATGGGGAAACGTAAGTCTTCTCCGCGGTTGTCTACGACATTGGTTGAATGCCGATATCCTAAGGATGCCCACGATATGGTTTTTTATACCTCCTCAAATCCTGCGTTTTTCAAACGGCGATCCATGTGGTACGATAACGTCATAATCTTTATATGGTTATGAACACATATAGAAAATAGGTGAGTTTCAGCGTGAGAGTGGTATCGGGTAGTGCCAAAGGAAGGCCGTTAAAGGCAGTTCCCGGCACAGGGACGCGGCCGACCACGGATAAGGTCAAGGAAGCGCTATTTAGCATGATAGGTCCTTATTTTGAGGGGGGAGTCGCGCTTGATCTGTTTGCAGGCAGCGGCGGCCTGGGTATAGAGGCGCTTAGCCGAGGAATGGACAAGGCAGTCTTTATTGATATGGAATCGAAAAGTATTGATGTCATTAAAGAAAATTTGCGAAAAACCGGATTGGAAGGACAGGCTGAAGTGTTCCGCAATGATGCCGGACGAGCGCTCAAAGCGCTGGCAAAACGTGGAGCTCTTTTTGATGCTGTTTTTCTGGACCCGCCCTATCGTCTCAAGCATGGTGATGAATTGATGAGCCGTATGGCTGAACTGGACTTGCTTCGTTCTGAGGCAGTCATTGTGCTGGAGTATGAATCGGGACATGAGTACCCGGAAAGCTTTGGGCCGTTCGAACAGGTCAGAAAAGCGGTCTATGGCGAAACAACGTTATCTATCTACCGCTTTGCAGCAAAGCAACAGGACGATACAGAACATACTGAGGCCGGAATGGAAAAATCCGGCATAACCGAATCAGGCGGGGAGGACCATCATGACTGAGCACAAACCACGTATTGCCGTATATCCGGGGACCTTTGATCCCGTGACGATGGGGCATCAGGATATTATTCAAAGAGCGGCGAGGCAGTTTGATCTGCTGATTGTCGCGGTACTTAACAATATTAGTAAAAATCCACTGTTTTCTCTGGAGGAGCGAATGGAGCTGCTGCGGACGGTAACCCGCGATATTCCGAACATTGAGGTGGACAGCTTCCGTGACCTGACAGCCAATTATGTACGTGAAAAAGGGGCTCAGGTTATCGTCAGAGGAATCCGGTCAGTGACAGATTTTGAATACGAGCTGCAATTGGCTTCCACAAACCATAAGCTGAACCCGGATGCAGAAACGATCTTTATGATGACGAACCCGACTTATTCATATCTGAGTTCCAGTATGGTGAAGGAAATCGCCCATTTTGACGGCAAGGTCGTAGATCTGGTGGCTCCTGAGGTCGAGGATGCGCTGCGTGCCAAGGTCAACGCCAAGCGCGGCGGCTCCACCATGAAGCAATAAAGGAAATGACAAGCAGTGTAAGTATAATCGCGCCCAGAAGCGCAATAGACAACACGGTTAGTTGCCAGGGATACAGCGACGGACTTTCCAACTGTGTCCACAGGTTGCTGCTCTCCGCCATGACGGAATGCGCGGCGGGATCATAACCGCCTTCCGCGAAGGAAGAAACAGAGCTACGGCTAACATAAGCGGGAAGTGTATTGCTTGTCATACGGCTAAGAGGCGTCCATGCGACGAGTGTAAGCACAAAGGCGATGATGCTATGAAGCACCCTGGATATGGTGAACGTGATGCCTTTGTCCGATGGTTTGGTGACAGCTGTGATTTGGAGCCAGCCGCATAGCCCTCCCCAACCTAGTACGGCGCTGATCAGAGCCGCTTGTGTGCGGAGATCATACGGCAGGCGGCTGATTTCATAGGAACCGAGATGAAGTTCCATCCAGGCGGGCCATATGAAAGAAAATATTCCTTGGCCTGAGTACATGGATAGCAACCGAATCAGCACGGAAAAGAAAATAATGAATCCACCTGTCACCATAAGCGTCTGTACAGCATGGGATACGGTTTCGCCCAGCAGCTTTCCGAAGCTGCGGCCGTCCCGTTCTCTGGCAGAACGTGTGGCGTCCCATGCGGACCGGATGAGAGTGGTAGAAGTACGGGAAACAGAGGTTCGCCGGAGGGCGACTGGCGTTTCCCGTTTTTGCGATTCTTTTGAGGATGCAGTCAGTCTGACTGTAATCCATCCCGCCAATAGGCCGGAGATCCAGTGAACGGCAAGCAGCATGACGCCTACAGCAGCATTATGCAACAATCCTGTTCCGATAACGAGCAGGATGGTAATCGGATTGCAGAAATGAGCGATAGCGGTCAGTCGTCTAAGCTGGCGCTTGGTCATATCCTCCTGCTGTGCCCATTGGCGCACAGCTTCCGCAGTAGCCGGAAATCCGGCGGTCAGGCCTAGGGCCAGCACCCAGCCGCTTCGCCCCGGAAGACGGAACCAGGAGCGCATGAACGGCTCCAGAATGACGCCAAGCCCATGCACCAGACCGAAGGCTACAAGCATTTCGGACAGCATCAAAAAAGGGAGCATGGCCGGAAAAATAATGCTCCACCATAGCTTAAGCCCTTGGGCAGAGGCTTGGAACACCTCTTCCGGTGAGGCGACAACAGCCAGCACAAGCAGAATGGCCCCAAGGCCAAGCAACAGGGTTGTCCAATAGGGAGCGGAATGTGCTTCCTTTTGTAGCAAAGGTTTCACCTCTCTGGAAGTGATATGATTTAACATTTTAAAAAACGAATCTCATCGTGCATAAATATATTAGAGTGCATCGTATGTTGTTTCTAGCGCTTGTTCGCGTTTGTAATCGCCGCAGGGTGCTCGTACACGCTGTCGGTAAACAATATGCTTTTTTGTAAGAATTGAGAACAGGCGGCGCAGAGTTGGTTTCGATGAGATAGGAGAAGTTAAGGCTGTGAGGGGGGAGAACCGATGAAGCGAATAAACCAGAATAGAGCTTTTTTTACAACCGGATATGTTCTGATCCTGGCCGCTATGGTCTATGTGCTGGTATATATGCCAACCCCATATCTGATCTATGGACCCGGTGGGGCAAATGAAATCAAGCCGATGGTAACCATTCAGGAAGGCGACCGAAGCGAACGGGGGACCTTTATGATGACGACGGTATCTGCGCGTTACGCTAATGTCATTATGCTGGGTATATCGAAGCTGGATGCCAATTCGGAGATTCAGCGCAAGGAGGATCGACTGCACGGCAGGAGCGAAGACGAATATGCAGCAGAGCAGGTGTGGTATATGGGAGATTCCCAGTCTTCTGCGATGGAGGCTGCTTATGCCCGGGCCGATATTCCTTATCGCATTGTGCCGGATTATGTGTATGTATTTAAGGTGCCCGGCTCAAATAGTATGTTTCATCCCGGAGATGAAATTCTGGAGCTGAACGGGGTGAAGGTGGCGGATAATCGTTCCATCCGAAACGCCTTGGAGGATGAAAAGGCAGGAACCATGGCCAAAGTGAAGCTAAAACGTGATGGCAAGCTGCTGACGGTGCAAGCTCCATTAATGACCATCACAGACAGCGAGACGGGCAAGCAACGACCCGGTTTTGGAGTCAGCATTGCCACGGTTCAGAAAGTAGAGCCGAAGGATGAACGTAAAACGATTCATTTTACGTCAACAGATGTAGGCGGACCCTCGGCTGGTTTGATGTTTACGATGGAGATCTATAACCAACTGACACCGGGTGATCTGAGCAAGGGATATCGTGTTGCCGGTACGGGTACGATTGATAAGAGCGGTAAAGTTGGAGCGATCGGCGGTGCAAAGTATAAAATTGTCGCCGCTGACCGTCAGGGTGCTGAATTGTTTTTCGTCCCGGCGGACAATTATAAGGAAGCCAAGGCCAAAGCCGAGCAAATCGGAACCAAGATGAAGCTCGTTCCGGTTCGCAAGCTTGACGATGCGTTAACTTATATGGAAAAGCTCCCGATCAAACCATGACGGGCGGCCGCAAGTAATCGGCATACATGTCACGGATGGCGGGACGTGGCATTCCGGCCGCGTGTATGGCGGCTGCGGCTGTATCCCAGTCCAGATGGGGATGCGATCCGGCTGACAGCTTGACCCATACCGGAAGGGTGGCTGTCTGCTTCATCCGGGCCAGCAGCTCGCGTCCGGCACCGTTAAAGCCGAGCACGCGGATATAGCCGGGGGCTTTCGCCAACTCGGAGGGAGCCATATCCGCCTTGGCATGATTCAGTAAAATATGTGTGAACATACGTTGAAGCTTCGTACGCGTGTAGCGCTTTGTCTTGACGGCGGCTAGTAATGCCTCTACGGAGGGCTGGGGCAGCGTGTACAGCGATTGCCGCAGGCGATGCTCCAGCCCTTCGGTAACTTCGTGCAGCTCCGCCAGCTGCTGAGGGCTGCGCGTGATGAGAGCGTTCAGCAACGGCTGGCTGAACGCTTCCCATTGCAGCGGCGCGCGTCCGGCTTGCCATTCGCGCCGTAAAATCTCCAGCGTCGCCGCAGGCATGTACGGCGACGCGGCCTCCGGCCCGCCGTCCAGCAGCAGACGGCGGATGGCCGTGGCGCTGGCGATGACTCCGTCCGCGGGGGCCACGGCTTCGTGGTAGCCCGATCCCGTGCGGGCTACGGTGAAGGGCTTGATTGCGCTGTCCAGCCGTTCCAGCGCAATCAAGTAATGCAGCCCCAACGTATTGTTGGGCTGCTGCATGAGGGCGGCTAGCGCAGCGCCGTCCGTCCCTTCAGCCGCGAGCGCGGCTGCGGCCCCCGCGTAAGCGGCGGGATAGCTTGCGCCGCTGCTCAGGCGCTGCGCGATGCCGGCCTTGAGCTCGGCAGGCTCCGCCGCCAGCACGCGGGCCAGCGCTCGCAGCGGGGCGATGTCGCCGCTCTCGCTGCCGAAGCAGAGCGCGTCGACGACGCCAGTGGCGCGGAGCAGGGCGACCGCCCCGTGGGCGAACCATTCTGCGGGCTGGACGGCATAGGCCACAGGCAGCTCCAAAACCAGGTCCACACCCATGGCAAGTGCCATTTCGGTGCGGGACCATTTGTCCACAATCGCGGGTTCCCCCCGCTGGAGGAAGGGACCGCTCATCACAGCCACCGTGCGCTGTGCGCCAGTGATGCGAAGAGACTCCTTCCAGTGATGAGTGTGACCGTTATGCAGCGGGTTGTATTCTACAATAATACCGAGGGTTTTCAAGGCTGTACGTCGGCTCCTTTCTTTTGTTGCTAGTCTGGTGACTATCCTAGAAATGATGGTTATCCATCAGCTAATGATTGTTCTTAGGGGCAGCGATGCTGCTTTTTCGTGATCGGAAATGAACAAGGCCATTGAGACCTGGAGAAAAAAGCTTTATACTCGCATTATTGTACACGAAGAGTGGCGGGGGTACGAATACTCACAGGTACATGATCCGCAACGTATTTTCGCTTTCGCATAAAACTTGCGAAACCATTGGAAAACCGATGAGATTTGTGAGAGGTGTAAAGTGAAAGGTGTTGACAAACGACTCGATCAGTCGGTATAATAATTTTTGTTTGTTTGGAGTGATAGTGATGCAACTATTTTTTCGCAAAGTAGCAACAAGTGATGGTCCTTTTCCGATCCGTGAAGCTCTTAATGTGAGTGAATTGGTGGATGATCGTCCTGATGTTACGGCCGTTTCCCCGCTGGAGACCGATTTGGTCGCCGTTAGTCTGGGTCAAGGCTTGATGAGCGTGGAAGGCACGTTGACCGCAGGTCTGGACATGCTGTGCTCACGCTGTTTGAGTCCGATGCACGAGGATTTGAAGATTGAATTCCGTGAACGGTTCAAGCAAACCTCTTCGGTTGGCGAAGAGGAGGATGAAGATGGCGAATTTATCGCAGTGACGGGGGATTCCTTCGATATTGCACCGTATTGTGAAGAGCTGTTTGTACTGCACGTGCCATTTGCGCCTGTGTGCAGTGAGGATTGTCAGGGGATCGCTCCTGCGGCCGGACAAAACTGGAGCGTTGGCTCCGATGACAGTACCGATGATGATACGCAAAAGATTGATCCGCGTCTGGCAGGGCTTAAGGATTTTTTTAAATGAGAATTGAGTTCAATTCTGACAAATCATCATCCACTTGTGCGGAGGAGTTAATCGACGCATGGATGTTGCAGGCTTGATTCACCGGCTGTGAGTTAGCTGCTTCCGGCAGTTTCCTTCAGTCTTGAATGAGATAAGAAGTCACACCCGTTATACGGGTTGATCTGGTTAAGGAGGTGGGAATAATGGCAGTACCTCAACGGAGAACATCCAAAACTCGTCGCGACAAACGTCGTACTCACTTTAAACTGGCAGTACCAGGTATGGTGAAATGCTCCGAATGCGGCGAATTGAAACTTGCTCACCATGTGTGCAAAGTTTGCGGAACGTACAAAGCTAGAGAGATTATCTCTCAATAATGTCCGATAAGCGGATTCTTTGGAATCTTCGCAGGAAAAGTAGCGCTTCACTCTAGTGAGGCGCTACTTTTTTTGTCTTCGTACTTTCTTTTTGCGGCGGCATGCTATATACTGTTTTAGTACCAGGTTCTAAGAAAGAAGGGCCGAAGGGGTTCTTTATACATACAAGATGACAAATCGGCATGAAGCATTCGCCGCTAGCACGTGAAGTAACCCGAACTGTCGGCTGAACGGTAGTTTATTGCAGGGAAAGGAGGCGCCACAGATATCGAACGTTTGCCAAAGAGACAGAGACAGCAACGGCTGACTCAATTAATTGATGAGAATCCGTTCGTAACGGATCAGGAACTGACGAGACAGCTTAAGGTGAGCATTCAGACGATTCGGCTGGATCGGATGGAATTGGGTATCCCGGAGCTGCGGGAGCGACTGAAGCTGATGGCTGAGCGTTCTTACGATCAGGTTCGCTCCCTGCCTTTACATGAAGTGATCGGGGATATCGTTGATCTCCAGTTGGACAGAAGCGGTATTTCCATTTTTGAAATTAAAGAAGAGCATATCTTTTCACGTACCGGCATTGCGCGGGGGCATTATGTGTTTGCCCAGGCCAATTCATTGGCTGTTGCCGTGATTAATGATGAGATAGCGTTGACCGCTTCAGCAGATATTCGCTTTGTCCGCCCCGTTCATTTGGGAGAAAAGTGCATTGCCAAAGCATATGTGCGTTCAAATCCCGAGCAAAAGGGAAAAGCCAAAGTGGAAGTGTTTGCTTACGTGGGAGAAGAAATGGTGTTCCAGGGGAACTTTATCATTTACCGCTCCACAGAGGAAGAGTATAGCGAAGGAGGAAGTCAGCATGCGGATCGCCATTGATGCCATGGGGGGAGACAATGCTCCCGAGGCGACAGTAGAGGGCGCGTTATCTGCGGCGGCGGAATGGAAGGATACAGACATTACGCTGGTTGGTGACCGGGAACGAATCGAATCGGTGCTGAACGGCAGAGTGTTGCCTGCGAATCTCAGCATTCGCCATACATCTGAAACGATAGATGCGCAGGACGAGCCTGTGAAGGCAGTACGACGTAAAAAGGATGCCTCGATGGTCGTAGCTGGCCGAATGGTCAAAGAAGGCGAAGCGGATGCCATGATATCGGCAGGTAATACGGGTGCGCTGATGACGACAGGGCTGCTGGTGGTCGGGAGAATGGAAGGCATTGAGCGCCCTGCTCTCGCACCGATGATTCCGACGATTGACGATCAGGGTGTGCTGGCGCTGGACTTGGGAGCTAATATGGACGCGAAGCCCGAACATCTTGCCCAATATGCGCTGATGGGTAGCTTGTACCGCCAAAAGGTTCATGGTGTGGCTTCCCCCAGAGTGGGTTTACTGAATGTTGGGACGGAAGCCGGGAAGGGCAATGAACTGACGAAACTGGCTTTCCCTCTGATTGAGCAGTTGCCTGTTAATTTTGTAGGTAATGTAGAGTCCAGAGACGTTCTGACCGGGAATTGCGATGTGCTGGTGTGTGACGGATTCGCCGGAAACATCATGCTGAAATCGCTGGAGGGTACGGCGGGTACGATATTTTCTCTCTTAAAGGAGCAGTTTAGTAAATCTTTAAAGACCAAGCTAGCAGCGGCCCTGATTATGCGTGAGCTTCGCGGTTTGAAAGATAAGCTGGACTACAAAGAGCATGGTGGCGCTCCATTGCTGGGGCTGAGCGGGCTCGTCTTGAAGGGTCACGGTTCATCTGACGGCATTGCCGTCAAAAACGCGGTAAGACAGGCCCGTACGGCCTTGCAAAACCAGTTGGTGGAAAGTATATCCAAGGAAATCAGCAGGAAGTGAGTGACGATATGAATAATTTGCGATCGGTTGGTGTTATCGGAACAGGGAAATACGTGCCTGAAAAAATATTGACGAACAAAGATTTGGAAGCAATTGTGGAAACAAGTGACGAATGGATTGTCAGTCGTACAGGAATTCAGGAGCGCCACATTGCGGCTCCAGAGCAGGCCACATCCGATCTGGCTTATGAAGCAGCGATTAAGGCATTGGCATCCGCAGGTATGACCGCACAGGATTTGGATCTGATCATTGTGGCTACGGTTACGCCGGACATGGCGTTTCCTTCGACTGCCTGCATTCTTCAGGACAAGCTTGGAGCCAAAGGCGCAGCGGCTTTTGATTTGTCTGCGGCATGCTCAGGGTTTGTATATGGGCTGGCAACTGCGACGAGCTTTATTAAGACGGGCATTTATAATAATGCGTTAATCATTGGGGCAGACTGTCTTTCCCGAATCACGGATTATACAGACCGCAATACTTGTGTTCTTTTCGGAGACGGTGCAGGAGCTGTAGTAATTGGTGAAGTACCTGAGGGTAGAGGATTCCAATCCTTTGATCTCGGTGCCGAAGGAGCAGGAGGCGGATTGCTTAAGCTGGAAGCTGGCGGTTCACGTTTGCCTGCGAGTGCGGATACTGTGGAAAACAAGCAACACTATATTTATATGAACGGACGCGAAGTATTCAAGTTCGCGGTACGTGTTATGGGAACGGCAACTGTCGATGTGCTTGAAAAAGCGGGGCTTTCCAAAGATGATATTGATTTGTTCGTTCCGCATCAAGCCAATATTCGCATTATTCAATCGGCGATGCAGCGTTTGGATCTACCGGAAGAAAAGGTTATCATTAATGTTCATAAATATGCGAATACATCAGCTGCATCAATTCCTCTTGCGCTTGTAGAAGCAGCCGAGGAAGGTCGCATGAAGGAAGGCGACCGGGTATTAATGGTGGGCTTCGGCGGTGGTTTGACTTGGGGCGCGTCGGTTCTTGTCTGGTAAGAAAGCGGCGGGTTTGATACAATATTGAATTTGTCTGGTACTTTACAGGACAAGCATTGGATACAGAGAGGTGCATACACGATGGGCAAAACGGCATTTATATTTCCCGGTCAGGGTTCACAAGCTGTAGGTATGGCTAAAGATGTTTATGAAGCGGTTCCTGCAGCAAGAGAAGTGTTCCGCCAAGCGGACGAACGGTTGGGTTTTGCGCTAAGCTCACTGATTTTTGAAGGTCCAGATACAGCCTTGAAGCAAACATCCAATACGCAACCTGCGCTGTTGACGGCGAGCATTGCGTTGTATGAAGCGTTCAAGGAAAAGGGCATTCGCCCTGATTACGTGGCTGGACACAGTCTTGGAGAATACAGCGCGCTCGTTGCTTCTGGCGTACTTGCATTTGAAGATGCAGTTGAGATCGTTCGTACTCGTGGGGAGTTCATGGAGCAAGCCATTCCTGACGGACAAGGCGGGATGGCTGCTGTACTGGGAGCCGACCGTGAAGCGCTGTCGACACTATGCCGTGATATTACGGAATCTGGTCAACTGGTCGAATTGGCGAACATCAACTGCCCGGGGCAGATTGTCGTATCCGGTGCGAAGGAGGGCGTAGCCGCTGTCGCTGAACGCGTGAAGGAAGCGGGTGGCAAACGTGCTATTACTTTGGAGGTCAGTGGTCCTTTTCATTCTTCGTTGATGAAGGAAGCAGCGATTAAGTTGTCCGGCAAGCTGGAAGACGTAGCTTTCTCCAAAGCTCAGGTTCCGGTTGTAGCCAATGTCACAGCGAAACCTGTGCGTGAGGGTGGCGAAATTCGCCAGCTACTGGTCGAGCAGGTCTATTCCCCGGTATTGTGGGAAGACAGTGTAGCATGGCTGCTGGAGCAGGGAGTTGACACTTTTGTCGAGTTCGGACCGGGCAGTGTTTTGACCGGACTGGTTAAAAAGATCGACAAAACGGTTAAGCTGTATAATATAAGCAGCCTGGAATCGCTTGTTTCGGTAACGGAAGCCTTGGAGGCCCGTTAAAAGTAGCAATTATCGCCTTAACGGTTATATACTTGCAAGGGGAGGCTGGATGATGTCTAAGCCATTAAGTGGAAAAACGGCGCTCGTTACAGGGGCGTCACGGGGGATCGGCCGCAGTATCGCATTGGCGTTGGCTGAAGCAGGCGCTAATGTAGCGGTAAACTACGCTGGTAGTGAAGCGGCTGCGGCAGAGGTTGCGGAGCAAATTCGTGCCAAAGGCGTGGAAGCTATTACGGTTCAGGCTAATGTCGGTCGCGCCGACGAGGCAGATCGGTTAATCAAGGATGTGATCGGCGCTTGGGGCAAGATCGATATTCTGGTGAATAATGCCGGAATAACAAGAGATAATTTAATCATGCGTATGAAGGAAGAGGAGTTCGATCAGGTGATCGAAACGAATCTGAAAGGTGTGTTTAATTGCCTCAAGGCAGCGACTCGTCCGATGATAAAGCAGCGTTCCGGTCGGATCATCAATATTTCTTCCGTTGTCGGCGTACTCGGCAATGCAGGACAAGCCAACTATGTGGCTGCCAAAGCAGGGGTGATCGGTCTTACCAAATCGTCCGCGAGGGAGCTTGCTTCGAGAGGTATTACAGTCAACTGCGTAGCCCCAGGATTCATTGATACCGAAATGACACAGGTGCTTGCTGATGATTTGCGTGACAATATGCTCAGCGGTATTCCGCTGGCCCGTCTCGGACGGCCTGAGGAAATTGCGGATGTGGTGCTATTTTTGGCCTCTGATGCTTCCTCATACATGACGGGCCAGACTTTGCATGTGGATGGCGGCATGTACATGTAGCTACATGTAGCTAATCCGCATGCCCCGAAGAAGAGTAGTGATTGAAAACTCTCTTCTATGGCATTTTAATTGTAATTTTCGTATAATACCTAAGGAGGAGGTGAGCCGGATGTCCGACGTATTGGAGCGCGTAAAGCGCATTGTCGTTGACCGTTTGGGAGCCGACGAAGCCGAAGTTACACTTGAAGCATCTTTCAAAGATGATTTAGGTGCTGATTCTCTCGATGTAGTTGAATTGGTTATGGAATTGGAAGATGAGTTTGATATGGAAATCTCTGATGAAGATGCAGAGAAAATTACAACCGTAGGTGAAGTTGTAAAGTACATACAATCTCATACCTAATTCAAGTCAACAAAGTCCCGTTCTGTTACAGGCGGGACTTTCTCCTAATCATACAGATTGAACTAAAGACGGAATTGCCGCGTGTTCTTGAGCTTGGCTCGGCATGACTTAGTCAAGGGTGGGAGTAAGCGGCATTACTAACTTTAGTTGATTCTATATTATTTTTGCACACAAGAGCGTACGGCCTTGAAATACAATATGCAGTAGACATAGAGGTGATTATCTTTGAAACAACGTGTTGTCATAACAGGAATGGGTGTAATCACTTCGCTGGGACAGGATTTGAACACACTGTGGGATAATCTGATGGCTGGAAAATCTGGCGTCAGTGAAATCGAAGCTTTCGATACCAGTGAATATACAACGAAAATTGCGGCTTCTATTAAGGATTTTAATCCTGAGGATTATATAGAGCGCAAGGATGCCCGAAAAATGGATCGTTTTGTACAATTTGCTGTTGCCGCCAGTAAATTGGCACTCAAGGATAGCGGACTCGTAATCGGAGAGAACGCCGATGCCGAGCGTGTTGGTGTATCCGTTGGCTCCGGTATTGGCGGATTGGGTACCTGGGAGGATCAGCACAATGCGCTGATTGAAAAAGGACCTAAACGCGTAAGCCCTTTCTTTATCCCGATGATGATTGCTAATATGGGTTCCGGTCAAGTGTCGATTTCACTCGGCGCTAAAGGACCTAATACATCACCGGTTACGGCTTGTGCAACGGGTAGTCATGCGATCGGCGATTCGTTCCGCATGATTCAGCGTGGTGATGCTGACGCTATGATTTGCGGCGGAGCTGAGGCAACTATTCGTCCTATTGGAATGGCTGGCTTTTGTTCGATGCGGGCGATGTCCACTCGTAATGATGAGCCTGAGAAGGCAAGCCGTCCTTTTGATACAGACAGAGACGGATTTGTTATGGGCGAAGGCTCCGGTGTTCTGATTCTGGAATCGTTGGAGCACGCATTGAAGCGCGGCGCACGTATTTACGGCGAAGTGATCGGCTACGGTCTGTCCGGCGATGCACATCATATGACAGAGCCAGATCCGGATGGTGCAGCACGCTGTATTAAAATGGCGATCCGCGACGCAGGGTTGAATCCTGAAGATATTGATTATATCAATGCGCATGGTACATCCACGCCAGTCGGTGACAAATCGGAAACAGAAGCGGTTAAGAAAACGCTTGGAGACCACGCCTATAAAGTGGCGATTAGCTCAACCAAGTCAATGACGGGGCATTTGTTGGGTGCAGCTGGCGGTGTTGAAGCCGTGATTTGCGGATTGGCTCTCCAGCATCAGACCATTCCGCCGACGATTAATCTGGATAATCAGGACCCGGCTTGCGATCTTGATTATGTACCTAACGAGCCGAGAAAAGCGAAACTGAATGTAGTGATGTCCAATTCCTTCGGTTTTGGTGGTCACAATGCTACGGTTATTCTAAAAAAATATGAAGCGTAAGGGGTCAGTTCGTTGAGTGGAGACTTGAAGCAATTACAGCAGAAACTTCATATTCAATTCAACAACCGGCAGCTTCTGAAGCAGGCCTTTACGCACGCTTCCTACGTAAACGAACATCGGTTCAGTCAGCATGCAGACAATGAGCGGCTTGAATTTTTAGGCGACGCAGTTCTGGAGCTGACCGTATCCGAGCAATTGTACAATCAGTACCCTAACCGGCCGGAAGGCGAGCTGACCAAGCTGCGTGCAGCCATTGTCTGTGAGCCTTCTCTGGTGAAATTTGCTGTCGGACTTGAGTTCGGGCAATATGTACTGCTTGGCAAAGGTGAAGAGCTGACAGGCGGACGTACTCGTCCGGCTCTGTTGGCCGATGTATTCGAAGCGTTCGTAGGCGCGCTTTATTTGGATCAGGGTCTGGATGCCGTCCGGTCGTTTCTGGAACGTTATATTTTTCCTCAAATTGTGTTAAACGGTAAGCTTCAGATGAGTGATTTCAAAACAGAGCTTCAGGAACTGACGCAGCATCATAACATGGGGATGCTTGAATACAAGATTGTGGAGGAGCGCGGACCTGCCCATGAGCGCGAGTTTGTAGCTGAGGTATATATGGGCAGCGAACGGCTGGGTACAGGTACAGGACGCTCCAAAAAAGAAGCTGAGCAGCAGGCGGCGGCAGTAGCCTTAAACCGTTTGAAACTGGCAGAATCGTAATCGGTACCTGAGCGGCCCGGACGGGTTACACGAGCAGGGGACACAAAGTAAGAGCAAAGGGCAGTCCGCGGGGAGTCCCGGCCCGCAATGGCGAATGGACTGCGTTTTGCTCTTTTTTCGTGGCTTTGCTACTGTAGCTTTGTATGTCTTTGCCGCGCTTTATCCGCGGTAGTCTTGTGCTACAATAGGGATAATTCTTGTTAACCAGGTAAACGGTGTTGTACAAGCATATTTAAATGTTAGAGGTGAGATTGAGTATGTTTTTAAAGCGCATTGAGCTGGCGGGCTTCAAATCGTTTGCAGATAAAACGGAGATGGAATTTGTCCGCGGCATTACAGCGGTCGTCGGACCCAATGGAAGCGGAAAGAGTAATATATCCGACGGTATTCGCTGGGTGCTGGGTGAACAGAGCGCCAAATCACTGCGCGGCGGTAAAATGGAGGACATTATTTTTGCGGGTAGTGATGCACGTAAGGCTGTTAATTACGGCGAAGTGTCGCTTACGCTGGATAATGAGGATCAGGCGTTGCCTCTTGATTTTGGAGAAGTCACGGTCACGCGGCGTGTGCATCGCAGTGGAGATAGTGAATATTTTATTAACCGACAATCATGCAGACTCCGTGATATTACCGAGCTGTTTATGGATACAGGTATTGGTAAAGAAGCTTATTCCATTATCGGACAGGGGCGCATTGAAGAGATTTTGAGTACCCGTTCCGAGGACCGCCGGGGGATTTTTGAGGAAGCGTCCGGTATCGTGAAATATAAATCACGTAAAAAAGATGCGGTTCGCAAGTTGGATGACACGGAGCAAAATTTGCTTCGGATTCATGATTTGGTCAGTGAGCTGGAGGATCAGATCGGACCGCTCAAGGAGCAGTCGGAAAAGGCAATCCACTTTAAGGAGCTGCGGGGTGAACTGAAATCGAAGGAAATTTCGATGTATGTCCATCAGATTGAACAGATTCATACCTCGTGGAGCGATGCGACTTCCAAGCTGGCTTTGTTGCAGCAGGAGCAGCTACAGCTGTCTACGGTGGTGTCACGTCATGATGCGATGCTGGAGAGCGATCGTAACGAGCTGCGTCAGCTGGAGGAGCAAGTGGAACGGCTGCAAAGGGATCTGTTGCAATACAGTGAAGCTACGGAAAAGAGCGAAGGCTACGGCGAACTGTTAAAAGAGCGCACACGCAATCTGGAGGCAAACCGGGAGCAGCTCATTTTATCGCTCAGCACAAGCGAATCACGTCATTCCGAGCGCAAAAGTGAGCTGGATCTACTGAACGAAAAACTGTCTGCATTGACTGTTGAGCTTGACGAGCTGCGTGAACGGCTATCCGACGAAGAGGCGAAGCTGATTGGTGTCACAGGTGGAATCAGCCAGGAGCAGGAGGAAAGCCTGAAGGGCGGACTGCTGGAGCTGATGAATCAGATGGCACAGGCCCGTAACGAAATCCGTTATACCGACCAGCAGAAGGAAGCGTTGGAACGGCGGGTGACTCGCGTAAGTGACGAATCCGGCAAATGGGAAGCCCAGAAAGCTGAACTGGAACAGCGTAAAAAGGGTTTGGAAACGGCTGTTCAGAAGCTTGGTCAGGAAATCAGCAGTCTGCGCAGCGGATATATTCAGGGAAGCGAAAAATACCAGGCGCTGCAAAAGCTGCTGGAAGAAAGCCAGGGTACTGTCCGCAAATGGGAACAAAAACGTGAGGCCCAAATTTCACGCCGAGATACGATGAAGGAAATGCAGGATGACTTCGACGGCTTTATGCTGGGCGTTAAAGAAGTGCTGAAGGCGGCACGCAAAGAAACCCTGCATGGCGTGCATGGAGCTGTAGCAGAGCTGATCCGGGTACCTGAGCATTTGGAGCAGGCGATGGAAACGGCTTTGGGCGCTTCGATGCAGCATATCGTGATGGAAAATGAATCGGTGTCCAGACAGGCGATCAGCTTTTTGAAGCAGCGTCAGCTGGGCAGAGCGACGTTTTTGCCTATGGATGTTATCCGTCCGCGTCAAATTGGGGCGGGTGAACGCCAAATCGTGGAAGGCGCCGAGGGTTTTGTCGGAATTGGTGCGGATCTTGTTCAGTATGATGAACGGTATGCTGGCATTGTAGGCAGCCTTCTGGGAAATGTGGTTATTGCCCGTACGCTGGAAGATGCGAACCGTATTGCGGCTCGTTGCCAATATAGATATCGCATCGTGACGCTGGAAGGCGATGTCGTCAATGCAGGTGGTTCCATGACAGGTGGTAGCCAATTCAAGAAAAATGCCAATTTGCTTGGACGTAAACGTCAGCTGGATCAGCTTGATCAGGATATTATCGATACGGAGCAACAAATTGCAAGGCTGCGTCAGAGCGCGGTAGATGCAAAACGTCAGTTGGAAGAGACACAGACCCGTTTGGACGAGCTGCGTCAGGGCGGCGATGTGAAGCGCGGCGAAGAGCAGCAGGCAGCAATGGAACTCAAGCAACTGGAGCATGAGCTTCGTCATGTTCTGGAGCAGGTGGCTGCATCTGGTCAGGAGAAGAAGGGTTTTGATCAGGAGATCAAGGAACTGGAAGCTTCCCGTGAAGAGGCGTTGCTGAAATTAGCTGCGCTGGAGGATGAAGAGAAGAAAACCCACCAGGCTATCCATGCCGCTGAATTTGCCCGTAAGGCCAACGAATCTGCGAAAGAACAGTTACAGGGAGAACTTACGAATCTCAAGGTAAGAGAAGGAAAGCTGGATCAGGAGCGTTTTTCACTGGAAGAACAGCTGCGTAGATTACGGGGAGATTATGATACCCTTGGCAAGGATTCGAGACAGAACAAGACCTTGCTTGCTTCCATCGAAGCTGATCTGCTGACCAATGAGCAGGAAAGCGTGAAGCAGATTGAAAATCTCAATCAGTATCGGCTTAAAAAGGAAGAGGCTTCGCAGCAATTGGAATTTAAGCGTGCTGCACGCAGTAGCTTGTCCAAAAAGCTGGAAGTGGCCGAAAACGAGACGAAAGAGCAACGCGTTCAGCTCAAGTCTGTCGAAGAACAGCTTCGCCAGACAGAAATTGGAGTGAATCGGCTTGATGTAGAGCTGGAGAACGTCCTGAAAAAATTGAGTGATGACTATGAACTCAGCTATGAGCTGGCCAAGCAGCGTTATCCGATACCAGAAGATATAGAAGGTACGCAGGCCGAGGTGCAAAGGCTCAAACGCGGTATTTCCGCATTGGGCGAAGTAAACCTGGGTGCCATTGAGGAATACCAGCGTGTGCATGAGCGTTATACGTTTCTCGATGAGCAGAAGTCTGATCTGGTCGAGGCCAAGACAACGCTCTATCAGGTTATTCGAGAAATGGATGATGAAATGTCCAAACGCTTCAAAGCCACTTTCGATGCCATCCGGCGCGAATTTGGTACGGTGTTCTCCAAGTTGTTCGGAGGCGGACGTGCTGATCTGGTGCTAATTGACCCGGAACGCATGTTAGAGACGGGAATTGACATCGTAGCCCAGCCGCCAGGAAAAAAACTGCAAAACTTGCAGCTACTGTCAGGAGGCGAGCGGGCGTTAACGGCGATGGCGCTATTGTTTGCCATTTTACATGTCAAGCCTGTCCCATTCTGTGTGCTGGATGAAGTGGAGGCCGCATTGGACGAAGCTAATGTGGTACGTTTTGCCCAATATTTGCGGGAATTCTCCGAGCAGACACAATTCATTGTAGTTACACATCGCAAGGGAACGATGGAAGAAGCCGATGTGTTGTATGGGGTTACGATGGAAGAAGGCGGGGTTTCCAAGCTCGTATCCGTCAAGCTGGACAATGATGAAGCTGAGATTGCCTGACATAAAATAACATACTTTCAGATCAACGGAGGGAACCTATGAGTTTCTTTAGGAAATTAAAGGAAAGCATTGCAAGCAAAACCGAATCCGTCACCAAACAGTTCAAGGACGGTTTAGAAAAAACACGCAAAGGATTTGTTGAAAAAGTATCGGATCTGATGATTCGCCGCAAGAAGATTGATGAGGAGTTCTATGAGGAGCTGGAAGAAATTCTGATCGGTGCCGATGTTGGCGTCAACACCGTTATGAACCTCATTGAAGACCTGCGAGGAGAAGTGAAAAAACGCAAAATCGAGGACGCATCCGAGCTACAGCCTGTATTATCGGAAAAGCTGTCTGAGTTGCTGCGGGGCAATGACAACAGTCAGCTTCAAATGAGCCCTGACGGGATTACGGTCATTCTGTTCGTCGGTGTCAATGGTGTCGGTAAAACAACAACAATTGGCAAGCTGGCGCACCGTTTTAAACAAGAGGGTAAAAAAGTGTTGCTGGCCGCCGGGGATACGTTCCGTGCTGGCGCGATTGAACAGCTGGAGGTATGGGGCGAAAGGGCTGGTGTAGAGGTCATTAAACAGCAATCTGGTTCTGATCCAGCCGCGGTTATGTTTGATGCGGTACAGGCTGCCAAGCAGCGTCAGGTGGATGTGTTACTGTGTGATACCGCAGGACGTCTCCAGAATAAAAGCAATTTGATGGAGGAACTGAACAAAATTTTCCGCGTAATCCAGCGTGAAATTCCCGATGCTCCCCATGAAGTACTGCTGGTACTCGATGCGACGACTGGACAAAACGCGCTCAATCAAGCCAAAATGTTTGGCGAGAAAAGTGGCGTAACCGGGCTGGTGCTGACGAAGCTGGATGGTACAGCGAAGGGTGGTATTGTCGTGGCGATCCGCCAAGAGCTGAATTTGCCGGTGAAGCTGGTAGGCTTGGGTGAAAAGGTGAATGATCTCCAGCCATTTGATTCCGAGCAATTCGTTCATGCGTTGTTCGCTGGGTTGATTCAGGAAGAAGGCGTAGATGAAACCGCTCTGGGTGAGGAAGAACAGGCTTAATCAGGTTTGTTGCAAGGTTGGACGAGGCTTTTTTGATCTTAAGACCTGCCAGGTCTGGGGCTAAGTAGGGTCCGGTTGCTGCGTGAGATCACAGGGATGTATAATGAAAGAAAAGGGTCTGTCGGCGCCGGATATGAATTTTTTGGATGTAAAAAAATATTTCACAGGAAGCCGGGTGAAGAACCAATGGCGAATACCTATACTTATTCCCGCCGGGAAGAAATAGCCAATGCGATCACACACGGAATTGGAGCCGTTTTAAGTGTCGCGGCACTTGTGCTGCTCATTGTTTTTGCAAGCTTGAAAGGGACCACTTGGCATGTCGTCAGTTTCACGATTTACGGAATTACGATGCTGCTGTTGTACACCAATTCCACGTTGCTTCATAGTCTGCGCGAAGGAAAATTGAAGGATTTGTTCGAGATATTCGATCATTCTTGCATTTACCTGTTCATTGCAGGGAGCTACACCCCGTTTATGCTCGTTGCACTGCGCGGGACATTAGGTTGGACGCTGTTTGGCGTTATTTGGGGAATCGCCCTGTTTGGTGTGCTATTCAAGGCATTCTTCACCAAGCGCTTCCTGTTCATGTCTACCGTGTTCTACATCGTGATGGGCTGGCTCATCACGATTGCCTGGAACCCGCTGGTGGCGGCTGTTCCCGCCGGAGGCATGACGCTATTGTTCCTAGGCGGTCTAATGTATACGCTGGGCACAATCTTCTATGTGTGGCGGGCGTTTCCGTATCATCACGCGATCTGGCATCTGTTTGTTCTGGCAGGCAGCATACTTCATTTTCTGGCTGTTCTGCTGTATCTTACCCCGGTAAGAGTTTAAACCCTAGTAGGCAAAAAGCCGATTCGTACTTCCGTTTAAGGGCAGTGAATCGGCTTTTTTTTGGTTGACAAGGGATAACGCTTGACATCTTCTTTTCTTTTATGTATGATAAGGATCGTTGAAAAGAACTGTAAAGTGTTTTTCCTTGACGATGGAGGTATACGCGATGAGTCAGGAGAATCGGCTGGAAAAGACAAACCGGATTAACCGACTGTTTGACTTCTATGAACCTCTGCTTACGGAGAAGCAACAGATGTTTTTGAAATATTACTTCCATGATGATTTTTCTCTGGGAGAGATTGCTTCGGAGTTTCAAATTAGCCGTCAGGCCGTGTATGAGCATATCAAACGTGCCGAGCAGGTACTGGAAATGTATGAGGAAAAGCTCGGGTTGCTCAGTAAACATGAGCGCAGAAGCCGAGATCTGGAAGAATTGAATACAGCGTTGTATGAGGCGTTCGGTAAAATCGGTAAACCCGATGAAGGCACTCTGCAACATGTTAATCAAATTGTAAATCGCCTGCAGGAATTGTAGGTCATATAGATTAGTAAACAAACAACCCTGGTAGACAAGGAGGTGCGGAAATATGGCATTTGAAGGATTGTCGACCCGCTTGCAAAATGTATTCAGTAAACTGCGCGGCAAAGGAAAAGTGTCTGAGGATGATGTAGCTCAGGCGATGCGCGAAGTACGATTAGCTTTGCTGGAGGCGGACGTTAACTTCAAGGTTGTAAAGGACTTTATTGCCAAGGTGAAGGAGAAATCCGTTGGCAAGGAAGTGATGGACAGCTTTACACCAGGTATGGTAATCATCGACATCGTGAACAAGGAACTGACCGAGTTGATGGGTGGCAGTCAAGCCAAGCTTGCCAAGGCAAACAAACCGCCTACGGTCATTATGATGGTGGGTCTCCAGGGCGCAGGTAAGACGACGACATCCGGCAAGCTGGCGAAGTTGCTGCAAAAGCAAAATCATCGCCCATTGCTTGTAGCTGGTGATATATATAGACCGGCTGCAATCAAGCAACTACAGGTACTTGGTGAGCAGATTAATGCTCCTGTATTTACGCTTGGTGATCAGACAAGCCCGGTGGAGATTGCAAAACAGGGCTTACAGCATGCCAAGGATAATGGTAATGACTACGTTATTATAGATACTGCCGGTCGTCTTCATGTGGATGAAGAGCTTATGGAAGAGTTGCGTCAGATTCATGCGAACGTCAAGCCGGACGAAGTTCTGCTGGTTGTTGACAGCATGACAGGTCAGGATGCGGTAAACGTCGCGGAGCACTTTAACACTAGCTTGGAGTTAACAGGGGTTGTACTAACGAAGCTGGACGGTGATACCCGCGGTGGTGCGGCCTTGTCGGTTAAGGCTGTGACCGGATGCCCGATCAAGTTTGCTACATTGGGTGAAAAGCTGGATGCGATGGAGCCGTTTCATCCGGAACGGATGGCTTCACGGATTTTGGGTATGGGCGACATGTTGTCCCTGATTGAAAAAGCGCAATCCAATATCGACGCCGATAAGGCGAAGGAAATGGAACGGAAAATGCGCAATGCTGAATTTACCTTCGAAGATTTTCTGGAGCAGATGGATCAAGTTAAAAAGCTTGGCCCAATCGACCAGATTCTCGATATGATTCCCGGCATGGGCAATATGAAGCAAATGAAAGATGTCAAAGTGGATGACAAGCAGATGGGCCGGATTGAGGCTATCGTTCATTCCATGACCACACAAGAAAAGCAAAACCCGGACATGATTAATCATAGCCGTCGCAAACGGATTGCTGTAGGCAGTGGAACATCACTGGCTGAGGTAAACCGCCTGATCAAGCAATTTGATGAAATGCGGCGCATGATGAAGCAGTTCTCAGACATGATGGGACCCAAGGGTGGCAAAAACAAAGCCCTGAAGCAGTTGAAGGGTATGGGTAAAGGTATGAAGTTTCCTTTCCGTTAAGGCCAATAGGCCGTTGGAATTATAGGATAACAATATACAGTCTACTTTTTGAAGGAGGTGAATTTTCGTGGCAGTTCGTATTCGTCTGAAACGTATGGGTGCACATAAAGCTCCTTTCTATCGCGTCGTGGTATCGGATTCCCGTTCCCCGCGTGACGGTCGTTTTATCGAAGAAATCGGTTATTACAACCCTATTACAGTACCAGCAGTTGTAAAAATTGATGAAGATAAAGCGTTGAAATGGTTGCAAGATGGTGCACAAGCATCCGATACAGTCCGCAACTTGCTTAGCAAAGCGGGCGTAATGAAAAAGTTTCATGAGCTTAAACAACAGAAATAAGGTGCTGATGCGGAGGGTCAACCATGGAAGAATTAGTGATAATCATTGCTAAGGCTTTAGTCGATCATCCGGAAGATGTAACCGTGAAGACCTTGGAGAAGGATCGGCTTGTCGTATATGAGCTTAGCGTGCATCCTGAGGATGTAGGCAAAATCATTGGCAAGCAGGGTCGTATCGCCAAGGCGCTTCGCACTGTGGTTGCATCAGCAGCCGTTAAGATGGATAAACGGGTTACCGTAGACATCATATCTTAAAGATATACGAAAGTGGGTTAGGATGTATGTCCTAACCCTTTTTCGTACATGATGAAGATGATATGGAGCGGGACCGATTATATGCAGGAGGAACACGATGCAGCAATTGTTTAATGTCGGGAAAATTGTGAATACACACGGAATCCGCGGCGAGCTTAAAATATTAACGACGACCGATTTCCCGGAGGATCGTTTTGCTAAAGGCAGTGAGCTGTTGATCATTCCTGCGGATGGTAAAGCGCCGATCCCTGTAACTATTGAAACAGCACGTTTTCAAAAAAATATGGTTGTAGCCAAATTCAAGGAATATCATAACATCAATGATGTTGAAAAGTATAAAGGCAGCTTATTGAAGGTATCCGCTGAACGGCTAGGCGAACTAGAGGAAAATGAGTTCTATTTTCATGAAGTTGTTGGCCTGGAAGTAGTGACAGAAGGTGGAGAAAAGCTCGGTGTGGTGAAAGAGATTTTGACACCAGGAGCTAACGATGTATGGGTAGTCACAATGCCTGATGGCAAGGAACTGCTGTTGCCGTATATAGAAGATGTCATTTTGGATGTAAACGTGCCTGAAAAACGGGTTACGGTACGGTTGATGGAAGGACTACTGTAATGCGGGTGGATGTGCTGACCCTGTTTCCCGAAATGTTTGACGGTGTATTTAATGCAAGCATTCTGGGAAAAGCAAGGGATAAGGGAATCATATCACTGCAAGCGGTTAATTTTCGCCAATATGCCGGGAACAAGCACGGTCAAGTGGATGATACACCCTATGGCGGCGGGGGCGGGATGGTATTGAAGCCTGACCCGATTTTCACTGCGGTGGAGGCGCTACTGGATGAGGCAGAGTGTCCAACCATATTAGGGAACACAGACGAAGTTGTTCAAGGTGATGAGGCTGGGTCGAGTGCAGGTTTGAAAGCTCCGCGTATTATTTTGATGTGTCCGCAAGGTGAGACTTTTACGCAAAAGAAAGCGGAGGAGCTTGCTAAAGAGGACCATCTTATTTTTATATGCGGGCATTATGAGGGCTATGATGAGCGTATTCGCGAATATTTGGTGACGGATGAGCTTTCTATCGGAGATTATGTGTTGACTGGTGGGGAACTGCCCGCCATGGTCGCTATAGATAGTGTGGCACGGTTGCTGCCTGGAGTGCTGGGCAATGAAACGAGTGCAGTAACGGACTCTTTCAGTACGGGGCTGCTGGAGTACCCGCATTATACCAGGCCTGCTGAGTTTCGGGGCTGGAAGGTACCAGAGGTGCTGTTGTCAGGACATCACGTTAATATTGATGTATGGAGACGGCATGAGGCACTGCGTCGTACGATGGAACGTCGACCGGATCTGCTGGAGCAGGCTGAATTGACAAGCAAGGAACGGGTATGGATAGAGGAACAGCGCAAGATGGATTGATCATGGGAAGAGTGTATTAAAGTGCTGAGCAATGAGGGGATTTGAAAGCAGGTGCTAACCTGTTTTATAATGTAATTAATTAAATATAATGTTTGGTCAAATCCCTTTTTCTTGTTGCAATGCGGTATCCTCCATGATACAATACATCTGTTGTGTGTAATACGGTGGTCCTCTGTGGATGATGAAGGAAACGGATGTGTTTCCAGAAGATGCATGAACACCTGTACGGAAGGAGGGAGTCATAGATGAATATCGTCCAAGCGATCACTGAAGAACAACTGCGTAAAGATTTGCCTAACTTTCGTCCCGGTGACACTTTGAAAGTGCACGTGAAAGTTATTGAGGGAACTCGTGAGCGTATCCAGTTGTTTGAAGGTGTTGTAATTAAACGCCGTGGTGGCGGAATCAGTGAGACTTTTACAGTTCGTAAAATTTCTTACGGTGTAGGTGTGGAAAGAACTTTCCCGCTTCATTCCCCGAAAATCGATAAAATCGACGTGGCTCGCCGTGGTAAAGTGCGTCGTGCGAAGCTTTATTATCTTCGTGAACTGCGCGGTAAAGCAGCGAGAATTAAAGAAATTCGTCGTTAATACAACGAATAACGAAAGGGGCTTGATTACAAGCTCCTTTCGTTTTTTCTACGTACATAGGGAACTGTGGATTATTGACCGTAAAGAGAGGACAGTGAGCTATGGAGCAAGAAGTAGGACAAGGAGCTATACAGCAGCCGACCGATCAGGATGGTACGCCCAAGCGTAAACCGAAAAATGAGATTTTTGAGTGGGTCAAGGCCATCGTTATCGCGTTAGTGTTGGTCTTTTTAATCCGTTGGTTTCTTTTTAAGCCGTTTATTGTGGATGGCCCGTCGATGCAGCCTAACTTTCATACCGGAGAACGTGTCATTGTAAATGAAATTTTGTATGATTTCCGTTCCCCAAAACCGGGAGAGGTAATCGTTTTTCATGTGCCGGATGAAGGAAGAGACTTCATTAAGCGCGTCATTGCCGTTGAGGGCGATACGGTTAAGGTAGAAGGTGACACGATTACGGTGAATGGTAAACCTATTCAGGAGCCTTACTTGAAAACTCCGTTGGAGGAAGCGCATCAAAATGGTGAGCTTTACAACAAGTTTACAAATTTCCCGAATGAAAATTTTAAGGATGGTAAAGTTCCCGCAGGACATATTTTTGTTATGGGGGATAACCGTTCCAACAGTACAGACAGTCGGATGATTGGATATATTGATTTGAAAGAAGTCGTCGGCCGTGCTGATGTTATTTTCTGGCCGGTGAAGGATATGAAGTGGATTAACCACTAGAACAACTAATATGCAGCATAGCTGCCGTAATCCTGACGCATAACCCTATGGGAAACGTTAGGAGTTACGATCAATGAGGTGATGACGGTGACGATACAATGGTTTCCTGGTCATATGACCAAAGCGCGCCGCCAAATTGAAGCAAAATTAAAGCTGATTGATTTGGTAATTGAGTTGATTGATGCTCGATTGCCGCTTTCCAGCCGAAATCCAATGATTGATGATATTTTGCAGGGCAAGCCGCGAATGATTATTTTAAATAAGGCAGATTTGGCGGACCCGGTAGTATCACAGCAGTGGATTGCCTACTTTAAGGAGCAAGGGCATATCGCTTTTCAGGTGGATGCTACAACAGGCACAGGGATGAAAGAAATTCCGGTTCAGGCCAAGTTGCTGCTTAAGGAAAAGATAGATCGGCAGATTTCTAAAGGTATGAATCCTCGTCCTATGCGTGCTTTGATTGTTGGTATACCGAATGTCGGTAAATCGACCCTGATCAACCGTATGGCAGGACGTAGCATTGCAGCTACGGGCGATCGTCCTGGGGTGACGAAGGCACAGCAATGGATCAAGATTGGTGAAATTGAGCTGCTGGATACACCGGGTATTTTGTGGCCCAAATTTGAGGATCAGAATGTTGGTTATCGTCTGGCGGTTACAGGCGCGATCAAGGAAGAGATTTTGAATGTTGAGGATATCGCTTTTTTCGCGACAAAATATTTGGTTCAATATTACTGGGATGAGCTGGCAGCGCGCTTTGAGCTGACTGAACGTCCCGAGGATACGGAAAATGCCGATGAAATTGTCAGTGTCATGGAAGCGATTGGACGTAAACGCGGCTGTATTGTCAGCGGTGGACGTGTAGATCTCGAAAAGTCGTCAAAAATCATTTTACGTGAGCTGCGTGCAGGTAAGCTGGGACGTTTCAGTTTGGAAGCTCCTTACTGATTCTGCCAGATGTACCGGATACACAACATAGCATAGTGTGGCAAGGAAGAACCTTCCCCATCTCTCCGGAGAGAGGAAGGTTTTTTGGTATGTGAAGGCAGGTTAACGAAAAGGGTTTTGGGGTGGACAGGTCTGTGTTAAGCTGAATAAAATTGTACAGAACTATGGCGTGAATTAAGCGCCAAACTACATATAGATAGGCGGGTATGGAGTATGGAAGAAAAAGTGGTAGCGGTAACGGACATGCTGCGCTATGAAAAAGAGTGCTGGGAGCAATCCTATGAGCGCATCGCTGGTATTGATGAGGTAGGCCGAGGGTGTTTGTTCGGGGATGTTGTGGCAGCGGCAGTCATTTTGCCGAATGGTGAGCTGCTGGAGGGCGTGGATGATTCCAAAAAGCTGACGGACAAGAAGAGGGAAACCTACTATGAGCTGATTATGGAGAAGGCCATTGCCGTAGGAGTCGGATATGTGGACGCACGAACGATTGATGCCATCAATATTAAACAGGCAGCTCGTTTGGCTATGAAGCAGGCTGTTGAGGCTCTGCATATATCTCCTGATTATTTACTTGTAGATGCAGAAAAGGTGGATTTGCCTATTTCCCAGCTTTCTATTATTAAAGGGGATGCGAACAGCCAGTCTATTGCTGCGGCTTCTATTATCGCCAAGGTAACCCGTGATCGACTGTGCAAAGGTGAATGGGATGCAAAGTACCCGGAATATGGGATTGGTATACATAAAGGTTACGCTACGAAGCTGCATAGGGAACAAATTTTGACGCTGGGACCTACAGCAATGCATAGACGCAGCTTTCTTGGTAATTTGTTGATCGAGCAACCGACGTTGTTTGACCTGTAAATACTTATTATGAGTCGGGACTGTGCCGATATAATGTATACCTAAGGATTTTGCAAATCCTGACCTAATAAAATAGGCCCCTTGAATATGGGGCATGAGGAGAGGAGGGACCCTATGAATATCGGATCTGTATTTCGAGGATTACTCGGTGATGTGAAGGCGGGAGAGGTTAAAAAGCTCGATATGCAGCCAGGTCAGGTCGTGCGAGGCGTCGTATTAAAGGTGTCTGAGGACGGCGGTGAGGCTGTGTTGCAAATTCAGGGTTCCCAGGTCAGAGCCAAGCTGGAAACCCCTCTTCAACCTGGACAGTCCACATTACTCCAGGTCCAGCCAGCTTCGCCCAGCGGAATGACTGTACTTAAGCCTTTGAACGATGCAGCCAACACAGGGCAGCAGACTGTAGCACTGGCAGATGTACTGGATTCGGTGGGACTACCGGATACAGCGCAGAACAGGGAGCTAATACAGGCGATGCAAAAGAATGGCGTACCGTTGACATCGGAAAATGCGGCTTCTTTACGAGACGCTTTGGCGAAGCAGCCGGGAAAAGTACAAATAGAGACGTTTGTGCAGGCAGCAGCGGTTGCCTTTCAACGTGGATTGCCGTTGACGGCGGAAAGTATAAACGGCCTGCGACAGGCGATGTTTGGGCCTCCTTTAAATGATCTTTTGTCTTCGCTGGAGCAGGAGCTTGAAGCAGTATTCAAGCAGCAAGGTCAAGGAGCATCTGGTGACCGTATGGCGGGAGAAGCAACAGCGGTAAAGGGGGCTGACCGAATGTCCCCTGCTCCATCAGGCGCTTCTTCAGCTGTGATTGCAGATGCACCAGAAGGCCAAGTTCCTGTATTGTCCAAAGATGCCGCTGCTGTTACTACAAAGCAGGCAGAAGCGGCACTGGCAGCAGGAGGCAAGGAGACGCTGAAAGGGACTCAGGCGGCAAATCTTGCTGCTATGGTGGGTGAAGCGGGCGCTTCGGCGACAGACACGGATGCTCCGACTGGTACTGCTGCATCTGTAGCTAAAGGTGCTGCCTCCGGGGAACCAGCACTAGCTAATGGGCGTGGAGCCATAGCCACGGACGTGGTGGCGGACTCTGGTGTAAATGCACCTGAATCGGGCGCTGATGCACTAAGGGCTTCACGTGCCGGAGCGGAGAAGCCGCAAGCAGCCACAGCGGGTACACAGCAGCCTAAGGGCGCCGACGGCGCTCCAGCGGCGGCAATGGCAGAGCCTGCCGGGGCGAAGCCCGCTGCAAACGCCGCTATGGCCGACCGTGCCGCCGCGCAGCTGGCTGGCGGCTCTGCGCCGCAGGCCGCTGCGGGCAACGCGGCCACGCCGGAGGCGCCTCTTCAGCGGCTGCGTACGCTGCTGCAAGAGCTGCGCGCGGCGGTGCCGCCCGCGCTGGGCACGGCTGCGCCGGAGCAGCCCGCAACAGAAGCGCCGCAGCCTGCGGCTGGCGCTCTGCGGGCTACGGACGCAGCTGCTGCGCAGCCAGCGGCGTCCAGCACGCAGCTCACCCCCACGGAGGACCCGTGGGTGGGCCGCGTGCTGAAGCTGCTCGGTGCAGAGCACGAGCAGCAGGTACACCGCGCGGCTGCACAGACCGCGCAGGGAACGGCGGCGGCCCGTATGGAGCCGCCGGAAGGAACGCAGCCGCTGCCGGGATTAGCGGCTGCGGCGGGCGGTACGGTGTCAGCGGATGCCGACACCGTAAAGGGGGCGCTGCTCCAGTTGATGGGCAGCGATGACCTGCCGCCTGCCCTGAAAGAGGCGGCGCAGCAGGTCGTGCAGCACCTGACGGGTCAGCAGTTGCTGCTGAATACGGACCGTACGGCCCCTTTTGCACAGGTACACATGTTTATTCCGTTTGTCGGACCGGATGGTCGTGAAACAGCTACGATCCAGATTCAGTCTCGACGCGGTAAACGCGGGGAACTGGATGCATCCAACTGCCGGCTTTGGTTTGATTTGGACATGAAGGCGCTAGGGCCAACATTGGTGGATGTGCAAGTCGTGGACCGGATAGTGAGCCTTAAGCTCCATAACGATCAGGATTGGGCTGCTTCGCTGTTGACCAGCGGGCGTGAATCCATTCATACGGCGCTGGAATCGCTAGGGTATCAGCTTTTATCCCTGCGCACCGAACCGATGCCGATAAGGACTGGACAGGAGAGCAAAGGTCTGGTCTCTTCGGAGGTACAAAGCTATGTGCCTCAGCCGTATAAAGGAGTCGATCTTAAAATATGAAAGAGCCGTTGGAGGCTCCTTCTCCTTCCAGGAAGAAGGCTGTCGCCCTTAAATATACGCCCGGTGAGAGCGAAGCCCCAATCGTCGTTGCCAAAGGAAGCGGTCGTATTGCGGATAGCATTTTGGAAAAAGCCAAAGAGCACGGCGTTCCCGTTCAAGAGGATGCCGCACTGGTTGAGGTGTTGTCCAAGCTTGATTTGGATGAGCAAATTCCTGCTGAGCTATATCAGTTAGTGGCAGAGGTGCTCACCTATATATATCAGATGGATAAGCTTGCTCCAAGGGATGATAGCTGATGAGGAACGATGTGAGGACCGGAAGCAAGGATCAACGAAAAGCCAAAGGAGCTTTGGGTGAACAGGCGGCGGCTTCGTTTTTGGAAAATCTGGGGTATCGTATCATAGAGCGTAACTGGCGATGTCGTAGTGGTGAAATGGATCTGATTGCCTCCCGGGAGGATATTCTCGTGTTTATTGAAGTACGCAGCCGAAGTAGCTCCAATTATGGAACGCCCGCAGAATCAATCACTGCACGTAAAATAACCCAGGTTCGCCAGACAGCTGCTGTTTATTTGCATATGAACGGGATTGGAGATGTTCCAATCCGTTTTGATATGATTTCTGTACGATTGATTGACGAAACCGCAGTCGTCACGGAGCATATAATTGAGGCATTTTAAAAGAGCAGTAAAGTACACTGGATTGAATTTCATATGTATAGGTTGACAGGAAGGAACGCTAAAGGTATATTTTATTGAGAATGGTTATCATTTTGAATATATAGTTATAGTGATATCCACGAGCTATACCTGTGAAGGAGGATATACGTGACAGAGCATACCTTTAGTGAACATGTCATAGATGTAATTCAGGAACGACGGACCATTAAACGCTTCAAATCCGACCCCATTTCGGTAGATACCATTAAAGAACTGCTGGACGTTGCTGTATGGGCTCCTAATCATAAAATGCGCGAGCCATGGCGTTTTCTCTTGTTTGCTGGTGACGGGCGGAGAAAGCTCGCTGAAGCTATTGAAGCCGATATTGGCAAGGATAACAAGTTCGAAAGCGGCATTTTGCACAATCCGATTCAGCTTTTAGTTGTTTTGGAGGAAGATCCGCGTCAGGCAGTTTGGGATGAGGACTTTGCAGCGGTTAGTGCCCTTGTACAAAACTTTATGCTTGCCGCATGGAGTAAAGGAATCGGAACGTTTTGGGTCACAAAGCCTTTTCTTTATTCACCGAAATTCCGCAAGTATTTGGGAATTCAGCCTGGTGAGAAGATCATCGGCATGGTGTATGCGGGTTATCCTGAAGTCATTCCAGAACCAAGACCACGTATTCCAGCAACGGATAAGCTAACCCTGTTTGACAAATAATCTTTTGTCGAATAACCTTGATTAGACAGCTTTATGAATTAAAAATGTAACATGATATTTGCAGCGGATGAAAATTTGGAAGCACCTTTTTTCATATATGCAATGCTCCCCGAGAGGAGACATTTCAATATGAGGAGAGGTGTTTTTTTGTTATGTATGGAAAACTACATGGAGCTTGTCTTTATGGAATAGACGGTGTTCTGATTGAAGTGGAAACTGATTTGTCTAATGGGTTACCTCAAACTGCGATCATCGGATTGCCGGATTCAGCAATTCGAGAAGCCGTAGAGCGCGTAAGAGCAGCGATCAAAAACTGCGGTTTCAAATATCCGTCCCAGCGTGTAACCATAAATTTGGCTCCTGCTGATTTACGTAAGGAAGGCTCATCCTTTGACTTTGCAATCGCTTTGGGACTGCTGACAACCAGCGGACAAGTCGTTTTACCTGCGGGGAAACGGACGTTATTCATCGGTGAACTAGCGTTGGACGGCAGTATTCGGCCCGTGAACGGGGTATTGTCTATGGTTGATTTGGCCAAGCGAGAAGGATTTCATTCGGTGCTGCTTCCTGAGGAAAATGCAGGGGAAGCACGCCTGATCACGGGTATACGTATTTACGCTGTTCGCCATCTGATGGATCTCATTCCAGCAAAAGATCACGCACAATACATTATTGAAGGACAATCAAAAGATCGAAATTCTAACTACTTACCTGATCCAACGGATGGTGAAGGAACTAATCAAACAGGTAATCAAATAATTAATCAAGATATTAAGCAAGCTATTGATCCAGATCCTAACCCCGTCTCGAATCAAGTCGAAAATCATGACCATGGTATGCGTATTACTGCTAGACAGCAGGTCATTATCCATTCTTATGAGCATTTGCTTTCGGCAGATCAGATACCCATGTGTGAGGTCAAAGAGATGATTGACGTTATGGAGGATTACAGCGATGTATTGGGCCAGCTACACGCCAAACGAGCGCTGGTTATCGCTGCTGCCGGAATGCACAATATCATCCTTATCGGGCCGCCAGGTGCCGGAAAAACGATGCTTATCCGCAGGCTGCCATCCATTCTGCCGCCCTTGACCGAAAAAGAGGCACTGGAGGTTACCAAAATTTACAGCGCCGCCGGGAAGTGGAAGGAGTCGTCGCCTCATTTGATGAACATTCGCCCCTTCCGTTCACCTCATCATACGATTTCCGCTGCTGGATTGGTGGGCGGCGGCGGCATTCCCAAGCCGGGAGAAATTAGCCTTGCCCATCGGGGGATTTTATTTCTGGATGAGTTGCCTGAGTTTAGTCGTCATGTGCTAGAGGTGCTGAGGCAGCCGTTGGAAGATCGCAATGTAACAATTAGCCGTTCACGTGCAGTTTTTAAGTACCCGGCACACTTTTTACTCGCAGCTTCTATGAACCCGTGTCACTGCGGCTTTTTCGGAAGTGATACGCAACATCAGCGCTGTACCTGTTCACCTGCTGCGGTAGCTCGCTATCGTTCGCGTATTTCTGGTCCATTACTGGACCGGATCGATCTTCAGCTTGAGGTATCGCAACCGAAGGACTGGCGTGAGGAAAAGGAGTCACTGTCGTCCGCTGAAATGCGAAGACAGGTACTAGCTGCTCAAGCGATACAAATCGATAGGTACAGCAAGCTTCTTTTTTCATGGAATAGCGAACTATCCGGTCAAATGCTCCGGAAATATGCGGTACTAGAACTCAATGCGGCAGAACTGCTTGATCAGACGATGGATGCGCTCGGTTTAAGCATGCGTGCGTATGATCGAATTCTCAAGCTGTCACGCACCATTGCAGACTTGAGTCAATCAGAGAAGATCACCGTGTCGCATGTAGCTGAAGCCATTCAATATCGGAATATGGACAGGGCACATGCCAATATTTCAGAAGAATAAAGCGGCATAGAAGTAACTCCATGTCCATATTTTTTATGTCAGGATTTTGCAAAATCCTCATGTAAGACAAAAAAAGCTCCAGACGCTTAAGTTCTGGAGAAGAAAAAAGATTATGACAACGTTATTATACAATAAGTATATCAATTTCGTATATACGATTATGCATCATCTCCCATGTTACTTGATGGAAGAAAAACCATCTATCAATCCTTTGTTGAGAAGGTGTAGCTGAAAGTATACAAAGCCTCCGAACCAGAAACAGCTCGGAGGCTTTATTGTAAAATTCGGATTAGAGCACGTTCAACTTGACTTCAATGTTGCCGCGGGTAGCGCGGGAGTAAGGACACTGTTCATGTGCGCCTTCTACCAGTTTTACCGCTGTTTCATGGTCAACGCCTTTCACCACTACATCGAGGTTTACTCCGATTCCAAAGCCGCCGTCTTCAACTTTACCGAAATTGACCGTTGCTGTTACTTCGGTACCTTCATGTTTAATACGTTGCATGCGGGCAACCATATTCAAAGCACTGTCAAAACACGCTGAATAGCCTGCTGCGAACAATTGCTCCGGATTCGTACCCGCGCCACCTGCACCTCCCATTTCTTTGGGTGTATCAATATTTAAACGAAGTTCAGGGGAAGAAGACTCGACATAACCATTACGTCCTCCAACTGCTTTCACTGTTGTTTCATACATTTTTTGTTGAATGGTCATCATAATTCAATCACTGCCTCTCGTTCAATTTGTATTTTACACAATTTAATTTATCAAAATAATTATTATTTGTAAAGTATTTTGTGCAATTAGCATGCTTTTTGTTATATAATGTGATAAAATAATGACGAAAGTAGGTGATCTGACAGCATGGACAACAACAAACATAATGAAGGTACAGCATTAAAACTTGATAATCAGTTATGCTTTGCCATATATGCGTGCTCCAGAGAGATTACGAAGCTATACCAGCCTTATCTGGAAAAGCTTGGTGTGACATACTCACAGTATTTGGTACTCATTGTGTTGTGGGAGCGCGAGGAATGTACAGTGAAGGAATTAGGCGAGGCGTTGTATCTGGACTCAGGCACACTGACCCCGTTATTGAAAAGATTGCAGAATGCCGGACTCATTGACCGGAAGCGTTCGACTCAGGATGAACGTAAGGTGCTGATTTCTTTGACTCCTGAAGGAAGTGCATTGCGGGAAAAAGCGCAATCTGTACCGGGATGTATTCAGGAAAAAACAAGCATGACCCACGATCAATTCGGCTCGCTCCTGTTTCAGTTCAACGATCTGCTGGATCGAGTTCATGAAGCGAATGTGCAGGTTGAAAAATCATAATCGGTATTTCCGGCTACATTACGAATCTCTTGTTATGTAGCCGCCCGTAGCTGGATGAAGGAATGCCCCAATGTAAAGTACCTCTCATACGGATTTAATAAATCCCGAACTTGAAGAGGTGCTTTTTTTTGTATTCTATTAAAATGAATATCCATTAATATCCAAGCATTCGATTTTGGGAATGATAATGATATCAAAATACTGTAATTCATAAGGTTAAATTATAAGGAAAGCGTTTTAAAAACATGTTACAATGATGTAGGTTTAGTATAGATTTCCTTGTGAACCGCCCTTGTTGCAGTCATGTTGATAGGAGGATTCCAGAATGAATATCCATGAATATCAGGGTAAAGAAGTATTGAAGCAGTACGGAGTGGCTGTACCGAACGGTAAGGTTGCCTATACGGTGGAGGAAGCCGTTGCTGCAGCAGAATCGCTTGGAAGCGCTGTTACGGTGGTCAAGGCGCAAATTCATGCCGGTGGACGTGGTAAAGCGGGCGGTGTGAAGGTGGCCAAAAGCTTGGATGAAGTGCGTACCTATGCTTCTGAAATTTTGGGTAAGGTGCTGGTGACACATCAGACCGGGCCTGAAGGCAAAGAGGTTAAACGCCTTTTGGTAGAGGAAGGCTGCGATATTCGTAAAGAGTATTACGTCGGTGTTGTCGTGGATCGTGCGACCGGACGTGTCGTGATCATGGCCTCGGAAGAAGGCGGTACGGAAATCGAAGAGGTAGCTGCGGCTACTCCGGAGAAAATTTTTAAAGCGGTTGTTGATCCGGCGATTGGGCTTCAGGTATATCAGGCGCGCAAACTGGCGTATGACATTAACATCCCGAATGAGCTGGTAAACAAGGCGGTTAAGTTCATGCAGGCGCTCTATGAAGCTTTTGTGGACAAGGATTGTTCGATTGCAGAGATCAATCCGTTGGTCGTCACAGGTGACGGGAATGTGCTGGCGTTGGATGCCAAACTGAATTTTGACTCTAATGCGTTGTTCCGCCACAAGGATATTTTGGAGCTGCGTGATTTGGACGAAGAGGACGAGAAAGAAATCGAAGCTTCCAAATACGATCTGAGCTACATTGCATTGGACGGAAATATTGGGTGTATGGTCAACGGCGCAGGTCTTGCAATGGCGACGATGGACATTATCAAATATTACGGTGGCGATCCGGCCAACTTCCTGGACGTAGGGGGCGGTGCGACGACAGAAAAGGTAACCGAAGCGTTCAAAATCATTTTGTCCGATCCGAAGGTAAAGGGCATTTTTGTGAACATTTTCGGCGGAATTATGCAGTGTGACATCATTGCGAACGGTGTGGTGGAGGCTGCCAAGCAATTGGGGCTGACACGTCCGCTTGTTGTCCGTCTCGAAGGTACGAATGTCGAGTTGGGTAAACAGATTTTGGCGGAATCCGGTTTGAACATCGTGGCGGCTGATTCCATGGCGGATGGTGCCCAGAAAATCGTCGAACTTGTTCAATAGCCTGTTTGCATTCCGATATGCCGAATAAACGATAGGGGATGTGAAGATCGTGAGTATTTTGGTCGATAAGCATACAAAGGTGATTACACAGGGGATTACGGGAAAAACGGCGTTATTCCACGCCAAGGGTGCGCTTGATTATGGCACACAGATGGTAGGAGGCACCTCTCCAGGCAAGGGCGGCACCGAGGTGGAAATTACGCTGGAGAACGGACAGCAGGTCAAGTTGCCCGTGTTTAATACAGTCAGCGAAGCGAAGACTGCTACAGGCGCGACAGCGAGTGTTATTTATGTGCCGCCTGCTTTTGCTGCGGATTCCATTTTGGAGGCTGTGGATGCAGAGTTAGACCTCGTGATTTGTATAACCGAGGGCATTCCGGTGCTTGATATGATCAGGGTAAAGCGTTTTATGGAAGGTAAAAAGACCGTTCTGATCGGTCCTAACTGTCCAGGCGTAATTACACCGGGAGAGTGCAAAATTGGCATCATGCCAGGTTACATTCATCTGCCGGGCCATGTAGGCGTTGTGTCGCGTAGCGGCACGCTAACCTATGAAGCGGTACATCAGCTGACTACCCGGGGCATCGGACAATCTTCCGCGGTTGGTATCGGAGGGGACCCAGTTAAAGGTTCGGAATTTATTGATATTTTGCATCGCTTCAATGAAGATTCTAACACGCATGCTGTCATTCTGATCGGAGAAATCGGCGGTACAGCCGAGGAGGAAGCAGCAGAGTGGATTCGGGACAATATGACGAAACCGGTGGTCGGTTTTATCGGCGGTGTGACTGCGCCTCCGGGCAAACGGATGGGGCATGCAGGCGCCATCATTTCCGGCGGAAAAGGAACAGCCAAGGAAAAAATCGCTACGCTTGAAGCCTGTGGTATCAAGGTGGCACCGACTCCTTCGGAGATGGGCTCGACGCTGGTCAGTGTGCTGGAAGCGCGTGGTATTTTGAATTTATGTACAACACATTAAATCGTGTTTCTTCATTAATATACAAGCTGTAAAATGGCATCGAAATTTGCCGCTTGCTAGTGTATAATGAAAGAAAGGTAAGCAACCTTTTTGTCTTCTTAAACAGGGGATGAAAAGGTTGCTTTTTTTGCGTTAGGACAGGCTTATCAGGGAAACGCTTGCAAAATGATACGTTGTGCCACAAAATAAGGGAGGGTTCACTCTCCCCGAGAATGGGGGAACCGCAGTTTGGAAGAAAGATGGCTTTTGCTGGGTTTGCATGAATTAGAGGGTATCGGTAGAAAAACAATTCAGCGTATTTGGTCGAGTGACTACCGACTGCATGAACTGCTGCATTTTAGCGAGCAGAAATGGCTTGAGGTAGGATTAAATCCCACTCAGGCCCGTATAGCGGCGCAGTGTTACGATGAAGATTGGGTACATGAAAGATATGAGCGGGTTCGATCCGGCGATATCGGAGTGATTACTTATGTGGATGAGGATTATCCCCTATTAATGAAAGAAACGGTTGACGCGCCTTGGGTATTGTATACGAAAGGGGACATTTCACTTTTGCATACATGCTCTATAGCTATGGTGGGGACTCGCATTCCTACGGCTTATGGACGCAGAGCGGCCGAAATGCTGACAGAGGGATTGTGTGATGCGGGCATTACAGTAGTCAGTGGATTGGCGAGAGGGATCGACAGTATTTGCCACGAAGCTGCCCTGCGCCGGGGAGGCAATACGATAGGGGTTCTTGGAACGGCGATTGATCAAATTTACCCGCCCCAAAATGCATCTTTATTTGCAGAGATGGCGAGCAAAGGCTTGATTGTATCGGAATATCCACCTGGCACCAGATCGCATCCGGGAATGTTTCCGCAGCGTAACCGGATCATTGCTGGTCTGACACAGGGAACCGTTGTGGTGGAAGCAGATGTAAGAAGCGGTTCCCTAATTACAGCTGATGCTGCGTTGGAGGCGGATCGAGATGTGTTCGCCGTTCCCGGACCGATTACATCACCGAAGAGCAGAGGTACGTTAAGTTTGATTAAGCAAGGGGCTAAAACGGTCACCGAAGCTTCGGATATTGTAGAGGAGTACGTAGCTAATTTGCGTACAAGGGATGTTTCTTCATACAATAGAGAGCAGAGTCTGGATGTGAATGGTGTCTCCAAAGTACCAGTGAGTGAGACTGCCGAGGAAAAACATGTCGTGCTGTTACTGGAGCAGGGAACACTTACACTGGATGAACTGCTTGAAGCGACTGCATGGGATTTTGGACTTTTACACTCAGTTCTGTTATCGTTAATCATAAAAAAAAGGATCACCCAGCTTGCGGGTACAAAATACAAACTTATTTAATAGTTGATTTTGCAAATCCTTAATGTAGTAATTGTATAAATTCAGTATTAAACATCCAGGGATGGGAGTTTAGATATTTATCCGCACAGCGGATTCCTGCTCCCTCCCCACTTCCTGAAATGTGTTGACTTTATAGCTCGGAGCGCCTCCGCGCTATAACTCACCACATTTCAGGAAGTCTATCCTAATTGTACGTAATTGAGAGGAGGAAGAGCCTATGGCGGATTCACTCGTCATCGTGGAATCGCCTTCCAAGGCGAAGACGATCGGCAAATACTTGGGCAGCAAATATATCGTCAAGGCTTCCATGGGTCATATCAGGGATTTGCCAAAGAGTCAGATCGGCGTAGAGGTCGAAAATGATTTTAATCCCAAATACATTACCATTCGAGGTAAAGGCTCGATTTTGAAAGAATTAAAGGATGCCAGAAAAAAAGTGAAAAAAGTATATCTGGCGGCTGACCCGGATCGCGAAGGCGAAGCTATTGCTTGGCATTTGGCGCATGCGCTGGATTTGGACGATACAGCAGACTGCCGCGTTGTATTTAATGAGATCACAAAGCAGGCCGTCAAGGATGCTTTTAAAACACCACGCAAAATCAATATGGATTTGGTCAATGCCCAACAAGCACGGCGGATTCTTGATCGGCTTGTCGGCTACAAAATCAGTCCATTGCTTTGGAAAAAGGTAAAGAAGGGCTTGTCTGCAGGGCGCGTGCAGTCGGTTGCCGTGAAAATTATCCTAGACCGGGAAAACGAGATTAATGAGTTTGTGCCTGAAGAGTATTGGACGATCACAGCTAAACTAGCGATTAAGGACAGTACCTTTGAAGCGAAATTCCATCAGCTTCGTGGCGAAAAGAAAGAGCTCTCCAGCGAAGCGGATGTACAAGAAGTGCTGGAGGCTATCGGCAAGTCGTCTTACAAGGTCCGTGATGTGAAAGAGAAAGAGCGTTTGCGCAATCCTTCTCCACCATTCACGACTAGCTCCTTGCAGCAAGAGGCGGCTCGGAAACTCAACTTCCGTGCATCCAAAACAATGTCCGTGGCCCAGCAGCTGTATGAGGGTGTGGACTTGGGCAAGGAAGGAACCGTGGGTCTGATTACGTATATGCGTACGGATTCCACACGAATCGCCGTCTCGGCCCAAGAGGAAGCGAAGGAATTCATTATTCAGAAATATGGTGAAGCTTTTGTACCTGAAAGTCCTCGTCAATATTCCAAAAAAGCGGCCAACGCCCAGGATGCACATGAAGCGATTCGTCCAACCTCTGCGCTGCGTGATCCGGAAACGGTTAAGCCGTTTATGAGTCGGGACCAGTTCCGTTTGTACAAACTGGTATGGGAGCGTTTTATGGCCAGTCAGATGGCTTCAGCTATTATGGATACCTTGTCCGTTGATATTGAAGCGGGTGAGACCATATTCCGTGCAGCTGGCTCGAAGGTTCGTTTTTCAGGCTTCATGAAAGTGTATGTGGAGGGGAATGACGACGGCAAAACCGAAGAAGATAAGCTGCTGCCGCCGCTTAAACCGGGCGACAAGCTGAAAAAGGAATCGGTTGAGCCGAAGCAGCATTTCACGCAACCGCCTCCTCGTTATACAGAAGCACGGCTGGTGAAAACGTTGGAAGAACTGGGTATCGGACGTCCGAGTACGTATGCACCGACACTGGAAACTATTCAGAAGCGTGGCTATGTCGCCATTGAAGAGAAGAAGTTCTTCCCTACAGAGCTGGGAGAACTGGTCATCGAGCAGATGGAGGAATTCTTTCCTGAAATTCTGAACGTGGAATTCACGGCCAATATGGAAGGTGACCTTGATCACGTAGAAGAAGGCGAAGGAGACTGGGTCAAGGTCTTGAGTGACTTTTATGAGTCGTTTGAGAAACGTCTGGAAGTGGCAGAGGAAGAAATGAAGGAAATTGAGATAAAGGATGAAGAATCCGATGTCATTTGTGACAAATGTGGCAGCCCGATGGTGTATAAGCTCGGCCGCTTTGGTAAATTTCTAGCCTGCTCTGCGTTCCCAGATTGTCGCAATACGAAGCCGATTGTCAAGGATATCGGGATCAATTGTCCTACATGTGGTGAGGGCCATGTTGTGGAACGGCGGAGTAAAAAAGGACGTATCTTTTATGGGTGTGACCGTTATCCGGAATGCGATTTTGTATCCTGGGATAAACCATCCATTAAGCCTTGTCCAAGCTGTGATGGCCTAATGGTTGAAAAACGTACAAAACAGGGAACGAAGCTCAACTGTACCGTCTGTGATCACAGTGAAATGCTGGAAGATAGCGACGAGGGCGTAGAGACTTCATAAGAACAACAATAGCAGGGGGATTTAAACGTGAGTGAACCACTAAAGGTAACGGTCATCGGAGCAGGTTTGGCGGGCAGCGAAGCTGCCTGGCAGATTGCAAGCCGTGGTGTGCCTGTGAAGTTATATGAAATGAGACCGGTTGTTAAAACACCGGCACATCATACAGATAAATTTGCCGAGCTGGTGTGCAGCAATTCTTTACGGGCTAACGGCTTGACTAACGCGGTAGGTGTGCTGAAGGAAGAAATGAGAATATTGAACTCCTTGATTTTGAATGCCGCAGATCGTCATGCTGTTCCGGCTGGTGGTGCGCTGGCGGTGGATCGAGATGGATTTTCCGGCCATATTACAGATACCCTTCATCAACATCCGCTTATTGAGGTTGTCAATGAGGAACTTCAGGAAATTCCACAGGATGGGATCGTGGTCATTGCTACCGGGCCTTTAACTTCTCCGGCTTTGTCGGAACAGATTAAATCGCTGATGGGAGAAGAGTATTTTTACTTTTACGATGCGGCGGCCCCGATTGTGGAGAAGGACTCTATCGACATGAGTAAGGTTTATCTGGCTTCCCGTTATGATAAGGGAGAAGCAGCCTACTTGAACTGTCCGATGAATGAAGCGGAATTTGACGCTTTTTATGAGGCGCTGATTACGGCTGAGGTGGCACAAGTTAAGGAATTCGAAAAAGAAATTTATTTCGAAGGCTGTATGCCCATTGAAGTGATGATGCAGCGCGGTAAGCAGACGGCATTGTTTGGGCCGATGAAACCAGTCGGTCTCGTGAACCCACATACAGGAGAGTTGCCATATGCCGTTGTGCAGCTTCGTCAGGATAATGCGGCGGGTACACTGTACAACCTGGTTGGCTTCCAGACTCATCTGAAATGGGGAGAGCAAAAGCGCGTATTTTCCATGATACCGGGCCTGGAGAATGCAGAGTTTGTACGTTATGGTGTAATGCATCGCAACACCTTTATTAATTCTCCACAGCAGCTTCATCCGACCTATCAGTTCAAAGGCAGAAGTAATCTGTTCTTTGCCGGACAAATGACTGGAGTAGAAGGGTACGTGGAATCCGCGGCCTCAGGATTGCTGGCGGGAATGAATGCAGCGCGTGCGGCGCGTGGACAAGAAATGTTTGTGTTCCCTGCGGAAACGACACTCGGCAGTATGGCTCGTTACATCACAACCGCTGATTTCAAACATTTTCAGCCGATGAATGCGAACTTCGGTCTGCTGCCAAAGCTGGAAACGCGTATTCGCAACAAGAAGGAAAAGAACGAAGCGCTTGCTAACCGTGCGCTGGAAAGCTTGCGTGGTTACATCAACGAAGCGGAAGTTATGTCAGCCGAAGTACAGGCATAAGGATGAAGGAAAAGGAGGAGCGCGTTATGGATATATCCTTTCATGCTACCACCATCTGTGCTGTACGCCACAATGGCAAGGGAGCTATTGCCGGTGATGGTCAGGTAACGTTTGGTAACAGTGTCGTCATGAAGCAGACGGCAAAAAAAGTACGCAGATTATACCGTGGTCAGGTGGTTGCAGGTTTTGCCGGCTCAGTGGCGGATGCCATCACATTGTTTGAAAAGTTTGAAAACAAGCTGGAGGAACATCACGGCAACCTTCAGCGGGCTGCGGTGGAGCTGGCTAAGGACTGGCGGCAGGACCGTATCCTGCGTAAGCTGGAGGCTTTGATGATTGTTATGGATCAATCCGGAATGCTACTCATTTCCGGGGGCGGTGAAATTATTGAGCCGGACGATGATGTGCTTGCGATCGGCTCAGGCGGTAATTTTGCATTGGCGGCGGCGCGCGCATTCAAGCGTCATGGCTCCGGTATGGAGGCAAAGGATATGGCCCGGGAAGCGCTGGAGGTTGCCTCGGAGATATGCGTGTATACGAACAATCAGATTATCGTGGAAGAACTGTAAATCGGCTCTGAGTATTCAAGGGTGGAGGAGTGCAAAATGAATAATCAATCGTTGACGCCCAGACAAGTTGTATCCGAGCTGGATAAATATATTGTCGGACAAAAGCAGGCTAAAAAATCCGTTGCCGTTGCCTTGCGCAACCGTTATCGGCGCAGCAAGCTGCCGGACGATATCCGGGATGAAATTGTGCCCAAAAATATTTTGATGATCGGTCCGACGGGCGTGGGTAAAACCGAAATTGCACGCAGACTGGCCCGGCTCGTGGGAGCTCCTTTTGTTAAGGTAGAGGCGACTAAATTCACAGAAGTGGGTTATGTCGGCCGGGATGTGGAATCCATGGTGCGTGACTTGATGGAAACCTCGATTCGCATCGTTAAAGCGGAGCGGACGGAGAATGTGAAGGACAAAGCCGAGGACATGGCGAATGAACGGATTGTCAGCATTCTTGTACCTGCGGAGAAATCGAATAAATCCCAACGTAACCCTTTTGAAATGCTGTTTGGCAATAACACTGGGAATTCGGTAGAGGAAGAACCCCCACAACAGGACGCATCCTTGGCAGAGAAACGGCGTAAGGCTAAATTCGATCTGTTGTCCGGCAAGCTTGAGGATGAAGTTATTGAGATTGATGTGGAGGATACCGCACCAAATATGCTGGATATGTTTGCTGGGCAGGGAAATGAGCAAATGGGCATGAACATGCAGGAAATGTTCGGAAGCTTTCTGCCAAAGCGGACCAAAAAGCGCAAGTTGCCGGTGAAGGAAGCCCGCAAGGTGCTAATTCAGGATGAGGCTGCCAAGCTGATCGACATGGATGATGTCATTCAGGAGTCCGTGAAACGTGCTGAACAATCCGGTATCATTTTTATTGATGAAATCGACAAAATTGCCAGCCAGGGCAAGGGCAGTGGTCCTGATGTATCTAGAGAAGGTGTCCAGCGCGATATTTTGCCTATTGTCGAGGGTTCTACCATTATGACTAAATACGGCCCGGTAAGGACAGATTATATTCTTTTTATCGCCGCTGGAGCTTTTCATGTTGCTAAGCCTTCTGATCTGATCCCTGAGCTGCAGGGACGTTTTCCAATCCGTGTTGAACTGAGCAGTCTCACATTGGATGAATTTGTGTCCATACTGACAGAGCCTAAAAATGCGTTGACCAAGCAATACACGGATTTGCTTCGTACCGAAGAGATTGAAGTAGAATTTTCGGCGGAAGCCATCCGTGAAATTGCCAGCATTGCCGAGTCTGTAAACCGGAACACGGAAAACATCGGTGCGCGCCGATTGCATACGATTTTGGAGAAGTTGTTGGAGGATTTGTCCTTCGAGGCTCCGGAGCTTACTTTGGACCGCATGATCATTACCCCGGAATATGTTCGGGAGAAGCTGGGTGATATTGCCCAAAACAGGGACCTTAGTCAGTATATTTTATGAGCGGGAGCTTTTAAAATAGGATGCGTTGTCTAGAATAACACTATCTTGCACCGTCACATAGACCTAGATGAGTGTCCCTTAGATGATTTTTCTGTCTATTCCAAAAGTAGGACGTATAATCTTTTACAGGTGCAAAGTGCTAAGAAAACATTCATTTCATTGAAAAAAACCTGAAAAATTTAACATTTTATGCATCGAAAGCCCTCTTTTTTAAAAAAGATAGGGCTTTTTTCTTATTGTAATTAGGTCCCAACTCTACGAAACTTAGAATATATGACACAAAGCAATTATTTTCTACTTAAGACCTAAGAGAAATGTATAATTATGAAATTTTATTGTCGAAAAAAAGTGAAAAATCTTGTTTTATTGAATCTTACTTTGGAGTAGACGCTGGAAGGAGGAGCTAAATGAATCTGCTGGGTGATATGAGCTTTCAAAAACTTCAGGCAGGTGTTCAGGCGGCAAATACGAGACAACGTGTGATAGCCAACAACATTTCCAATGAGGATACCCCGTATTTTAAGCGTTCAGAGGTTTCATTTGAAGAATTGCTTCAGCAGCAAATGGGTGGCGACGTGACACCATTACGTGGAAAAGTAACCAATGCGAAACATTTTCAGATAGGACCTGCGAACTCCATTCCAGATGCTGTGGTCACCAAAGATGGGTATTCTGTCATGAACAACAATATGAATAACGTGGATATCGACAGAGAAATGAGCCTTATGGCTGAGAATCAACTGAGATATAATACCTACATCCAAGAAATTAGTGAACGCATCAAAATGATGAGAACAGCGGTAGAAGGGAGATAGGACCAGGTGAAGATTAACAACGGCTTTGATATCAGTGCCTCTGCTCTTACGGCCCAAAGGTTGCGGATGGATGTCATATCAAGCAACATTGCCAATGCAGAGACAACCCGGGCAAAAGTGGAGAATGGACAAGCGGTTCCATATCGGAGAAAAACGGTTGTTTTGGAGCCTAACCAATCTCGGTTTGCCGATGTTTTGCAGGCTCAAATGGAAGGAAATGGAACAGGCGCCGCTGGCGTCAAGGTTTCGCAAATACAGGAAGATCAGTCACCTTTGAAGCCTGTGTACAATCCGGGTCACCCGGATGCTGATAAAGATGGCTATGTATATATGCCTAATGTAGACATTATGAAAGAAATGGTAGACATGATTTCCGCAACACGCTCTTACGAAGCCAATGTAACAGCTCTGAATGCATCCAAGGCAATGGTTTCCAAGGCACTTGAAATCGGTCGCTAAGTTCCAGGACTACTAACTACAGAATAGGGAGAGTAAAACATGATCCAGAACGCCATGTTTAATGTACAGACACCGGCAATACAGCAAATTCAATCGCCTAACAATGAGTTGACGAAAGCGACGCCTTCCGAATCCTTGAAGGATTTTGGTTCGTTCCTAAAGGATGCGCTCAATGAAGTGGGGCAGCAGGAAGCCGCTACACACACGATGTCCGACCAGTTCATGGCAGGAAAAGTTGATGTTGATCAGGTCTTGATCACTTCCCAACAAGCGCTGCTTTCTCTGCAGCTTACTACTCAAGTCCGAAACAAAGCGATTGAAGCCTATCAGGAGATCATGCGTACACAGATGTAAAGAGGATCTAGCAAAGTTTCGGATGGGGTGACGGAGTGAACGAGAGAATCGCCCAATATCGGGATAAGATTTCCGGGTATTGGAATAATTTCAGCAAAAAACAGAAGATATTACTTGTTTCGACATTGGCATTCATCATCATTGCGATTGTAGTGCTAACGATGCAGTTTACCAAAACCGAGTATGAAGTGGCTTTCCGGGATTTAAACGCAAACGATGCTGCCGGGGTCATTAAATATCTCGATTCTGCGGGTATTCCGTATCAGCTCAATGCTGGCGGGACGCAAATCGCAGTTCCAACCGCAAACGCGGATAAGGCAAAGGTAGATGTTGGGTCTCAGGGCCTAATTCAAAAGGGTTCAATCGGCATGAGTGCCTTTGACCAGTCCTCCTCGGCAATTGGTATGACGGAGAACGAGTTCAATGTGAAATACAATAACGCCTTGAACGGCGAAGTGCAGCAATTGTTGGAACGGATGGATGGTGTCCAAAGCTCCAAAGCTGTCATAAATATGCCGAAGGAAAACATTTTTGCTGGGCTTGAAGAAAAAGACAAAGCTTCTGCTTCGGTTCAAATGGAATTCGAACCTGGCTTTACGCCAAATCAGCAAGCCATCGACGGATACTTTAATCTGGTAAAGACGGCTGTGCCGAATTTGCCTGTAGAAAACATTACGATCACCAATAAGGAGTATGAACTGATTCCAACGGCCAAGGGCGGTCAAGGAGGTCTCTCCAGTGGTGTTGAGGAAAACATGGCTCTGCAGAAGAAGTTTGAGAGCGATGTAAGGAATAATGTCCAACAATTTTTGTCGAAAATTGTTGGCGAAGACAAAGTGAATGTGCTGGTTATGTCACAGCTAAATTTCGACAAAGTAACGTCGAAAGAGCAGATGGTCACACCAGTTGATCAAACGAAAATGAAGGGCATTGAAATCAGCGCCCAGCAAATTCAGGAAAGCTACACTGGCAGTAGTGGACAAACCGGAGGAGTCGCAGGAACAGGAACGCAGGATGTACCTGGTTACCCTGGAGGAAGCAATTCGGGCAACACAAGCTCAGATAAGAGCTCAAGCACAATTAACTACGAAGTTAACCGAATTGCGAAGGATATTATCCAAAGTCCGTACACTGTAAAAGATTTAACCATTAATGTAGCAGTTGAACCACCAACGGGGCAGCAAACTTTGGATGCAGCAACTCAGGCCGCAATCCAAAATATTTTGGTTAATATCGTAAGAGCTTCATTAGCGAATTCCGGTATTACTATTACAGACGCTGATTTAGCCAAAAAAGTTTCAGTGTTCTCTCAAACCGTACCGGCGCCAGCGAACACCAACACGTTTTTCTCAGCTTCCAACCCTTGGGTATGGGGCATCGGGGCTGCTGTACTGGCACTGTTGGCAGGCGTAATCTTCCTGATTGTACGCGGTCGTCGTAAGCAGCAGGAAGAAGAATTAGATGAAGATCTGCAACTTATGCCAACACCGACGGAGTTCCCGTCCATTACCATGGAAAGTGTGACAAATGAAAGTCAAGTGCGTAAACAGCTTGAGAGTCTGGCGAAAAAGAAACCCGACGAATTCGTCAATCTGCTTCGTACATGGCTGGCTGACGAATAGAGGTGAGTTCATTGGCAAAAGCAAGCAGTCAAGGTTTAACGGGAAGACAAAAAGCGGCAATTCTGCTAATCACGATGGGGCCGGAAGTATCTGCTCAAATATTCAAGCATTTGCGTGACGAAGAGATTGAGCAACTTACATTGGAAATCGCCAATGTGCGGAAGGTCGATGCAACGGAAAAAGATTCGATTATGGCTGAGTTTCATCAAATTTGTTTGGCTCAGGAGTACATTTCCCAAGGCGGCATCAATTATGCCAAAGAGATATTGGAAAAGGCACTCGGGTCGCAAAAAGCAGTTGAGGTCATTAACCGTCTGACGGCGACGTTGCAGGTGAGACCGTTCGATTTTGCCCGCAAGGCTGATCCAAACCAGATTTTGAACTTTATACAGAACGAAAATCCACAGACGATTGCTCTCGTGCTCTCGTACTTGCAATTTGAGCAGGCGGCGGCGATTCTGTCGTCCCTGCCACAGGAAAAGCAGGCTGAGGTGGCTCGGCGTGTCGCTGTAATGGACAGCACTTCGCCGGAAGTCATTTCACAAGTGGAACGTGTGCTGGAGCAAAAGCTGTCAGCAACCGCGACGCAGGATTACACGAATGCAGGTGGTATCGAGTCCATTGTTCAGATTTTGAATGGGGTAGACCGAGGGACCGAACGCACGATCCTCGACTCGCTTGAAATTCAGGACCCTGAACTGGCCGAGGAAATCAAGAAAAGAATGTTCGTATTCGAGGATATCGTCAATGTGGACAACCGTTCCATTCAACGTATTATCCGCGATATCGACAATGCCGATTTGCAGTTGGCGCTTAAAGTGTCCAGCGAAGAAGTACGCGATGTGATTTTCCGAAATATGTCGAAACGGATGGCAGAAACCTTCAAAGAGGAAATGGAATATATGGGACCGGTACGGCTGCGTGATGTGGAAGAAGCGCAGACTCGCATCGTATCGACGATCCGCAGATTGGAAGAGGCCGGTGAGATTATAATCGCACGCGGCGGAGGAGATGACATCATTGTCTAACTTGATCAAATCTTTCCAATATGTGCCTGTTGAAGCTTTGAAAACCATTGATGTGGCACATACGTATGCGCCAGAAACGTCGGACGAGGAAGTCACAACTGAACATATGGAGCCGGAACCACAGAGAGATTACGAGACTGAACGGCTCCGGGATGAAATGCTGAATGATGCCAAGGATTTTGCCGAACGGCAGGTTCGTGAGGCGGCTGAAGAAGCGGAACGGATGCTTCAGGAGGCGCAGCAGCAGATTGAAACCTGGTGGCAGGAACGCCGTGAGCAGGACGAGCAGTTAACAGAGTCCTTAAAGGCTGACGGGTTTCAGCAAGGCTATGAGGAAGGCCAAAAGTTGGCTGAGGCCGAGCTTCAGGTGAAATCGGAACAGATGATGGCAGAAGCGCAGGATATTTTGCGTCAGGCCTATGAGACCAAGGAGCAATTGATTCAGGAGGCTGAGCCTTTTCTGGTCGAGCTGAGTAGTTCTATTGCTGAGAAAGTTATTGAAAAACAGCTTAGTATTGAGCCTGAATATACCATTGAGCTCATTCGTAAAAACTTGGCTCGTAAGCGGGAAAAAGGAACAATTACACTGTGTGTGTCGCCTCAGCATTTCGCATTTGTGCAAGGTGCACGCGAAGAATTGTCATTAACTGTCGATTCGCAGGCAGAACTGCAAATTATTCCTGATGGAACTGTGAAGGATCGCGGCTGTGTTATTCGTTCTTCCTTTGGAAGTGTGGATGCACGGATAGATACACAACTGGCTGAGATCAAAAAGGAACTGCTGCGTCTGGCACATGAGAACGAGGAGCGAAGAGATGAAGGGGCTTAATGCGCAGCGCTACATGGATCATTTGCGACAATTAGACCCGGTTCGGGTAAACGGCAAAGTGACACAGGTTATCGGTTTGATGGTGGAATCGGAAGGTCCGGACGCCAGTATTGGGGATGTTTGTTACATTTATCCGGGTAAAACGGCTAAGCCACTGCAAGCGGAAGTTGTAGGCTTTAGAGACAACAAGGTACTTTTGATGCCGCTCGGAGAACTGCAATCCATTGGTCCCGGCTGTGATGTCGTAGGAACAGGAAAGCCATTGAACGTGCAGGTGGGATCGGAGCTGTTAGGCAAAGTGCTGGACGGTTTGGGCCAACCTTTGGACGGTTCGTTGATTCCCTCACGGATGGCGAGATACTCGACCTTCAACATTCCATCGAATCCGCTGAGTCGCCCGCGTGTGCAGGAGCCGATCAGTATCGGTGTACGAGCCATTGACGGATTGCTTACCATCGGTAAAGGACAGCGGGTCGGTATTTTCGCAGGCTCCGGTGTAGGTAAGAGTACCCTAATGGGAATGATTGCCCGTAATACGGAAGCAGATGTGAACGTAATTGCTCTGATCGGGGAACGTGGACGCGAAGTGCTGGACTTTATTGAACGGGATTTGGGTCCGGAAGGGCTTGAACGTTCAGTAGTCATCGTGGCAACTTCCGACCAACCCGCGTTGATCCGTATTAAGGGTGCGCTCATTGCAACGACGATCGCTGAATACTTTCGTGATCGCGGATTGAACGTCATGCTGATGATGGACTCGGTAACCCGGTATGCGATGGCGCAACGTGAAGTAGGATTGGCAGTCGGTGAGCCACCGGCGATGAGGGGTTATACCCCTTCTGTATTCGCCAGTTTGCCCAAGTTGCTGGAGCGTGCGGGAACCGGGCCTACAGGTTCCATAACCGCTTTTTATACGGTGCTGGTCGATGGTGACGACATGAATGAACCCATCGCGGATGCGGTGCGCGGGATCTTGGATGGGCATATTGTGCTCAACCGGGGGATAGCGAATAAAGGACATTTTCCTGCAATTGATGTGTTAGCCAGCATTAGCCGGGTCATGAAGGATATTGCACCACGTGACCAGATTGACGCTGCCGAGAATATTAAGCGCCTGATGGCGGTTTATAAAGATTCAGAGGACCTGATTAACATTGGGGCTTATCAGCAGGGTTCGAATGCAGAAATTGACGAATCCATGGATCGCATACGGGATATATGGGATTTTACAAGGCAAAGAACGGATGAAAAGGTTGAGCTGGACGAGGTTCGTGAGCGTTTGATTTCTGAATTTACGAGGAGATGAAGGTTGAACGATGAGATTTCAGTATTCCTTTCAGAAAGTTGTAGACTTGAAAACCAACGAAAAGTCACAGGCCGAATGGTTGCTTTCCAGTGCTGTCGGACAATTGCAGGCTGAGGAGCAGACATTGATACAGCTATTAGGCGAAAGGAATCGGGTCATATCAGCCATTCAAAAGGCTGCCGAGGATTGCGCGCCGCTCTCTACCATTCAGGAATTACAGACTTACGTCAATCATCTGGATCAATGTATCACACGCAAGCATAGGGACGTTCAATATGCGCAGCAAAATGTGCAAAGCAAACAAACCGTTTTGACCGATAAAATGCTGGATGAACAAGTTTGGCTGAAAGCGAGAGAGAAGGCCAACGTGAAATTCCAACAGGAAATGCTCCTGCGCGAGCAGAACGAGCTGGATGAAATGGCTTCCGTGAGATTTGCCATGAAAGCCCGGTAAGCGGAAAGTCACAGGATACGCATATCAGCTGCCTGAGGAGGAAGACGATGGCACGGAATTTAGCAGAAAATGAACTGGATATGGATTTGGAAAAAGAGTCAGGCGGGGGATTTGAACGGTTTATGTTTTTCCTGATTCCGATTGTTTTTACAATCGTTCTGGTCGGGGTCCTGCTTACGCTGTTCAACATGGATTTCAGAAGTGAAATGATTTCATTGGGAAACAAGATTCCGATTGTGAAGAATTGGATTCCTGAACCGAAAGACAAGGTTGCCAAGAGCAAAGAGGCTGATCAGAAAGCCCAGTCCCAAAGCTCCGAAGCCACTATCCAGCAGCTTAAGGCAGATTTGGCCAAGCAGACAGAAGAACTTAAAAAGGCTAGTGATGCCAAAACGACTCAGGATAAAAAGGTTACAGAACTGCAAAATCAGGTTAGTACGTTGCAAACGCAACAGGAACAACAGCCGCAGTCCAGTCAGCAGGGACAGACACAGACAGGTACGCAAGCGGTAGACGGAACAGCGAATGAAGACCCATATGTAAAACAGGCCAGAGACCTTGCTTCCATGTATGAAGGAATGACGGCAAGTAAGGCAGCACCGATTATGGAAAACTTGACCACCGAAGAAACGGTACAACTGCTAAGCTACATGGACCCTGCGAACAGTGCGAAGATTTTACAAAAGATGGATGCTAAAAAAGCAGCCGATATCACGATGGCTCTGAAAAACGTAACGCCATCTACTGATTTGTCGTTGGCTGCGTTGCAGTCCCGCTTGAAAAAGGACCAAAGCACGGCAGCGGGAACAACGAGTAAAAGCCTGCAAAACACTCAAATTAGCAGTACATTCGCTTCCATGGACAAGAAAAGTGGTGCCGAGCTTATTTTACAAACTTACAAAATCAGTCCGGACAAGGCATTGAACATATTAAATACAGTAGATGATTCGACACGTGCCTCTTTACTGCAAAATATGTCTGCGAAGGATGCTGCACAGACGGCGAAAATTTTGAACAAGCTGATGGGCAGCAAGTGATTTGAATGAAGGGAGGTGAAAAAATAAATGACACTTATTTCTCAAAGTGTATCTCTCAGCAGTTCCAGTCAGACGGCTGGTAGCACAGCTAGTACAGCGACAACTTCAACAGCAGGGACGGCAGCAGCAGGAGCCACAGGCGGTGCTTTTAATCAGACGCTTACGCAAATGATGACTGGCGGGCAAACGGGTTCTACAAGCACAGATGCTGGGAAATCTCCATTAGTTATGGTGCTGCCGTTGATTGCTGCCGGAGAATCGACAGAAGCTTCAGCAGAACCGCTTGTTGAGACATTGGCTCCATTACTGCAAAATCTTGAAAAGCTGGATGATCAGGTAACAGCTGATCCAGCCTTGTTTGCAGCTCTCCAGTCGTGGGTTCAGCAAGTACAGCAGCTTTTAGGCGGTGGAGCGGAGCAGCAAACAGACGGGGCAGGAACGAATGAGGCGACAGGCTTAACGGCTTTGGCAGCTCATCCGGCTACCATTCGGTTTGCATTACAGGATGCTTTGTCACAGCTTGCAAATGTAGCGAATCAGGCTACGGGAGACCAAAAGTCCCAGATTACACAGCTGTTACAATCGCTTCAAAATACGACGGCTGGTACGGGAGCTATTTCCGATGAGCAGTGGACCGGCGTACTAAAAGCTGTGGAGCTTGCTGATGGCGCAGATTCACAAGCAGTTCAGCCTTCCGCGAATCGGGCGAATGGCACTCAGACATTAACGGCTGTTTCTACAGACAAACAGGTTGTTGCTACTGAGCAGCAGACGAGTCAAGGTGGGACAAGCCAGCAAGGTACAGAAGGACAACGTTCATCAGCTAATATTCATGTTCAAGCCGCTGTTAAAGCCACTCCAACGGATGAAACTGGTGCAGTAGTAGACGTAACCGAGCAGTCTGATCCGGCAGCGACCGACAGTCAAACTTCTGTGATTACGACCGCAGGCCAGCTTTCGGTGCAGACGCAAGGCACAACTCCTTCCGCTCCGGCGCAGCCTGTTGTACATGTACGACAATTTGCTAAGGAAATGACGGAATTTGTAGTGCAAAAGCTTGATATCGTGAAACATTCTGGGTTAACGGAAGCGACTATCATGCTTCGCCCAGATCATTTGGGACAGCTGGAAGTTAAACTGACGATGCAGAATGGGCACTTGGTCGCCCAGTTCATGACTGAGCACAGTGGAGCTAAGGATTTGCTTGAACAGCAAATGTCACAGCTGCGTGCAAGTCTTCAAAGCCAGGGTATTCAGGTAGATAAAGTGGAAGTGACGCAAAATGAATCACTCTCTTCCCACATGTATCAGGATGGCCGTGGATCAGGTGCAAATCAGCAGCAACAATCCGAGCAACGTTCCAAGTCGCGGAGTAGAGAAGAAGCCGAGGATGCTCTAAAGGTAGCTGAAATGGCGGAGGAACTCCGCAATTGGACAGCAGAACAACGCACAGATGATGTAAATCGGACAGGCTCCTTTACAGCACAAGCGTAGCATGGAGGTGAGAACACAATGACGACTGCGGACAATAATGTATCCACCAGTAACGTCTGGCCAAACTACAACGTGAATAACGTCAAAACGGCAAGCGCCAAGGATACCAAAACGATGGGTAAGGATCAATTTTTGAAAATTTTGATTACCCAGCTCCAAAACCAGGACCCAATGCAGCCTCTGGAAGATAAGGAATTTATCGCGCAAATGGCGCAATTTTCTTCCGTGGAGCAGTTGATGAACATTTCTACCCAGTTGAATACGTTGGGACAGTCTTTAGGAATATCCTCCGGTTTGATTGGAAAAGAAGTCAGTTGGATTGAGGCTGGTAAAAAGGATTCGCTTACGGGTGAAACGGGTGCAGGTGCGGTGAAAAGTGGAATCGTGGATTCCATCGTTATTCGTGACGGTGTACAGTATGCCAAAATCGGAAAGTCAGAGGTAGCCCTGAAAGATGTGACATCGGTAAGCCAGGCTCAAACAACGGCTTCCTCGGCAGGGACAACGGATACTACAACTTCTTCCTCTACTGGAAGTGGTGAGACACGTGAATGACCGAATAACGGTCGGATGTCTTTTTCCCGCCAATGTCCCTCCGGCAGCAATCTCGCAGAACCGGGTAAATACGGTACCTAAGGATGGTAGACCATTCGGACAGGTGTTGCAGGATCAAGTACTCAAGCTGAGCAACCATGCAGCAAAGCGTTTGGAGCAGCGGGGGATAGAGCTGAGAAGTGACCAGATGGCGAAGATTAACTCCGCTGTGGATAAAGCAGCTGCCAAAGGCGCCAAAGAATCATTGATTTTAATGCAGGATATGGCGTTGATTGTAAGTGTGCCCAACCGGACAGTAGTTACCGCGATGGATAAGCAATCCATGCAGGATAACGTATTTACGCAAATTGATAGTGCCGTTATTATTTCATAGAAAATTTAGCAAGAAGTGGCTGGCCCGAGCAGGAAAGCCATGAAGAAGCCGCGGATCGACTGATGCGGTTAATCGAGCAAGCATTCAGAGGAGGATTTATACTCAATGTTGAGATCAATGTATTCGGGTGTATCGGGTATGAAGGGCTTTCAAACAAAGCTGGACGTTATCGGTAACAACATTGCAAACGTAAATACAACAGGCTTCAAGTCCAGCCGTGTCATGTTCAAGGATATTTTGAGCCAAACAAGTTCGGGTGCAAGTGCGCCGGACGGAACGACTACTGCGGGACAAAATGCCAAGCAGGTCGGTTTAGGGGTATCGGTCAGTTCGATTGATACACTTCATCTTCCAGGTAGTGCTATGACTACGAACAATCCGACAGATTTGCGGATTAATGGTGACGGATTTTTCCTGGTCAAAATGAATGATGCACAGGAAGTTCCTTATCTGACTCGCGCGGGTGATTTTCACGTGGATGCGAACCGAAATTTGGTTACCTCAGATGGCTTTTTCGTAGGAGACGCGGGTGGGGATCCGATCACACTTGCTGACAATGTTACATCGTTCTCTATCTCGCAGGACGGTACGATTGTACAACAATTGGATGATGGCACCGTGGACAATGGCACGCAAATTGGTATAGCCAGAGTGACAAACCCCGAAGGCTTGGAGAAAATCGGAGGTAGCTTGTACCGTACCACTGTTAACTCCAACATTGATGCACTTGAGCCTGGAGTAGCTAATTCGGAGGGCCGGGGCGCTATCATTGCGGGCCAGCTGGAAATGTCCAACGTCGATTTGACAGGTGAATTTACCGAAATGATCGTGGCGCAGCGCGGCTTCCAGGCGAACTCGCGTATCATTACGACCTCGGATGAAGTGCTTCAGGAAGTTGTAAACTTGAAACGATAATCGCATCTAAACGCGGGGAAGTATGGGCTTCCCCGCTCCTATCAGGAGGTTGGTGTAACGATGATCCCGTTAACGCGGCTGAACGGCTCGCCTATGTGGCTTAATGCTCTGCTCATTGAGACTGTGGAGGAAACGCCGGATACATACGTCACTTTAGTGACGGGGAAACGGTTGATTGTATTGGAAAAAGCGGCAGATGTCGTCTCCTTGATCAAGGGTTACAGCCGTGAAATCGGCATACATGCCGCCACGATAAAAGTGCAACAAATGGAGGAAGACGAATGAAAAAGATGCTGCCATGGCTCATTACAATTTTACTCGCGATTACTTTGATTGCAGGTGCGGCCTTTGTACTTATACCAGCGCTTAGTGGGAAGAAGTCGGAAGCCACTCTAAATGCGCAAGCCGCTCAAGCAGAACAGCTTCCCCGACTGTCAGCAGATGAATTAGTGGAAGTGAGTTCTGAAATTACTGGTATCAAAACAAATTTGGCAGACGCTGATTATATTGTCCAAATGAACCTTTCCTTTCAATTAAACGATGCTAAAGCAAAGGAATCTTTTGAAAAAATCAAGGACATCAGTATCAAGCCAATCGTTATTCAATTACTTGCAGACACCAAGCCTGATGAGCTCAGAACAGCTAAAGGCCGGGACCAATTCAGTGACAAGCTGACGGATCTCATCAACAAGTCGCTCCCTGAAGGTCACCTGGGGAACGCCAAAATTACAGACTTTTTGCTGGCAGCCATTTGATTCCAGGTGAACTTGTCAGAACATGTAAGGGGGTGAATAACATTGGTGGATGTAATGTCGCAAGGGGAAATTGATGCCCTTTTAGCAGCTCTATCGTCCGGTGAAATGGATGCGGAAGAACTTAAAAAGGAAGATACCCAAAAGAAAGTTCGCGCTTATGACTTCAAAAGAGCGCTTCGGTTTTCCAAGGATCATATTCGGAGTTTGACGCGGATACACGAAAATTTTGCGCGGTATCTGACCACTTATTTTTCAGCACAGCTCCGGACGTTTGTCCAAATTAATGTCGTTCAGGTGGAGCAGCTTCCTTATGATGAATTCATTCGCTCCATTCCAAAAATGACCATTTTGAACATTTTTGAAGCCGAGCCGCTGGAAGGACGCATGGTGCTTGAGGTTCACCCGAACGTAGCTTTTGCAATGCTGGACAGGCTTCTCGGAGGAACCGGATCAGCGCCGTCCAAGGTTAACGCGTTGACAGAAATTGAGACGACAATCATGGAGCGGATTTTTAGTCGTACCTTTGACAGCCTGCAAGAGGCTTGGAAAACGGTATTGGATATTGAACCGCGTTTGGAGGCAATGGAAACCAATCCGCAGTTTATGCAGATTGTTTCACCAAATGAAACGATTGCCTTAATCTCACTTAGTACCAAAATTGGTGATACCACAGGGATGATTAACCTTTGTATCCCGCACGTGGTATTGGAGCCGATTATGGCTAGACTGTCCACGCACCAGTGGTTTACATCCGAAAAGAAATCAAGGGCGCCTGAAGAGATTGACGCCTTGAGATTACGGGTCACGAAAGCGCAACTTCCCATTATTGCCGAGCTAGGTGAATCCCGAATAAATGTGGCCGAGTTTTTGGGCCTTTCGGTGGGGGATGTCATTTCATTGAACAAACCCGTCAAGGAAGGGCTCTCCATCCGGGTGGGCGAAAAACTGAAATTCTTGGGAAGTCCCGGCATGGTAAAAGATCGTGTTGCCGTACAGATTGATGAAATTGTCAGCGAAGGAGTTGAAGAAATTGACGAGTAAAGACTATTTGTCCCAGGAGGAAATTGATGCCCTGCTGAAACAGTCTGAAGCGGGCACGGATTCTACTCCCGCCAACAAGACCGTTGACGATTTTCTGACTCCTCTGGAGCAGGATGCTCTCGGGGAGATCGGTAATATTACGTTCGGCAGCGCAGCGACAGCTCTTTCCACACTGCTTGGTCAAAAGGTTGATATTACAACCCCTAAAGTTTCAATTATTACCCGCTCTGAATTCGAAACAACTTTTCCTAAGCCGCACGTAGCGGTACATGTGAATTATGTAGATGGATTTGAGGGTATTAACTCGCTCGTGATCAAAAAGCGTGATGCGCAGGTCATAGCGGATTTGATGCTTGGCGGTGAAGGAAATCCGGTAGATGAAGAATTGAATGAAATTCACATCAGCGCTGTGCAGGAAGCGATGAACCAGATGATGGGTTCGTCGGCAACCTCAATGTCTACTATGTTTAACCGATTTGTTAATATTTCTCCACCTGGAATTGATATTTTGGATCCCATGCATGGTGATGGAGTATCCAGCCTGCCAGACGAACAGACGTTGATTACAGTATCCTTCCGTTTGTTGATCGGTGACCTGATTGACTCTACATTGATGCAACTGTTGCCTGTGCATTTCGCTAAAAAGATGGTGAGCATTCTGATGAATGGCGGAGAGGAAGATGAGCAACCGCAAGCGTCGGCACAGCAAGTAGCTGCAACGACTGCTCCAGAAGTGCCGCAACAAACCGAGATTCCGCAACAGCAACCCGCACCAACGTATCAACAGCCGCCTGTAGCCGCACAGGTGCCTGTCCAGACGCCGCAAGATGCAGGTTATGGACAGCAACCGCCTATGTACCCTCAAGACCCTGGATACGGTCAGCAGGGAGCGCCAGGTTATGGAATGCCTGGAGGTGTCCCACCGCAGGCCCCTTATGGAGCGCCTCATCATTATGGTTCGATACCGGGACGAAATGTAAATGTGCAGCCTGTACAATTTTCAAACTTGCAGTCCGGTGCATTTGCGCAAGTGGATGAAAACAATTTAAATTTATTGATGGACATTCCCCTTAGAGTCACCGTAGAATTAGGAAGGACCCAAAAGCAAATTAAAGATATTCTAGAGCTCTCACAAGGTTCAATTATTGAACTGGACAAGCTTGCTGGGGAGCCAGTAGACATTCTGGTTAACAACAAACTGATTGCCAAAGGCGAGGTTGTCGTAATCGATGAGAACTTCGGCGTGCGTGTGACGGATATTGTAAGCCAATGGGACCGTATTCAAAAATTACAATAATAGCATAATTTAGGGAGGATTTATTTCAGATGGCAAACCGTATTTTGATCGTGGACGATGCTGCATTTATGAGAATGATGATTCGGGACATCCTGTCCAAAAATGGATATGAAGTAGTAGGAGAGGCCCAGGATGGATCACAGGCTATTGAAAAATTCAAGGAACTTCGTCCGGACCTGATTACGATGGATATTACGATGCCCGAAATGGACGGCATTGCCGCTCTGAAGGAAATCAAAAAAATTGACGCGAACGCAAAGGTCATTATGTGTTCCGCGATGGGTCAGCAAGCGATGGTTATTGATGCTATCCAAGCAGGCGCAAAAGATTTTATTGTTAAGCCTTTCCAATCGGATCGGGTTATCGAAGCCATCAACAAAACACTGGGTGTGTAAGGCGCATCCGGTATGGATACACAACAGGGTGCCTCTGACGCATTGAGTACATCTAGCAATATAGGCAACATTGCCTGGGTCCTTTTCGTGCTGATCTTTATCATCGTACTGATCGTGTACTTGATACGGTTTTTGAGTAAAAGAAATCAGAGCTGGTTCAGCAACCGCTCCGTTCGCATACTGGGAGGCGTGGGGCTGGGCCCTAACAAATCCCTTCAGCTTGTTGAAGTTGGCAGCAGTGTGTACCTCATTGGTGTGGGAGAAGATATCCGGCTTGTTGACAAAGTATCCGATCCTGAAGAAGTGGAGCAAATTTTGGCCGCACTGGAGCAGGAAGCTTCTCTGCAGCGCGGCCCGATTGCCCCGCTATTCGCTAAAATTGCGGATAAGCTTCGCCGGAACACCGCGGCACAGCAGCAGTCTGAAGAGGAAACGTCTTTTCACGAGATGTTCGAATCCAAGCTTCGGCAGATGCCGAATCGTAAGGATAAACTCGAAAAGCTGCGCAATGAGGAGAATACTACAGATCGGTCGGGAGATTCATGAGAAAAAAGATTATACTTGCATGTTTGCTGCTTGTCTTGTTCAGCTTCATTTCGGTGACGGCGGCCTCTGCGGAACCGATTCCGAACATTGATATTCAAGTCGGCAACTCGGATAAAGGACAGCCCGGTGCCACCTCGCTGTCTATTATTTTACTTATTACTGTCATCAGTGTAGCGCCCGCGTTGCTTGTGCTTATGACGAGCTTTACGCGAATTGTGATCGTGCTGGGCTTTGTTCGCACCTCGCTGGGGACTCAGCAGATGCCGCCTAACCAGGTGCTTGTCGGGCTGGCTCTGTTTCTTACCTTATTCATTATGGCACCGACGTTCTCAGCTATGAACGAAACTGCCCTCCAGCCGTATCTCAAGGGGGATTTGACACAGTCTCAGGCGCTGGACAAGGCTGCGGTACCCATCAAGACCTTTATGTTCTCTCATACACGGGAGAAGGATCTACTGCTCTTTATGAAATACACCAAGATGGAAAAACCGAAAAACTACCAGGATATTCCATTAACGGTGATGGTTCCGGCTTATGCCATTAGTGAGTTAAAGACAGCATTTCAGATGGGCTTCATGATCTTTATACCATTTTTGGTTATTGACATTGTGGTGGCGAGTACGCTCATGGCTATGGGGATGATGATGCTGCCGCCGGTGATGATTTCGCTTCCTTTTAAAATACTGCTGTTTGTGCTCGTAGATGGTTGGTATCTGGTCGTCAAATCATTGCTTCTGAGCTTTAACACATGAATTTTTCCCGCAGGGACAGCAATCAAGGAGGACGGCAATGACTTCGGAGTTTATTATTTCCCTTGCCGGACAAGCGGTGTACACAGTGCTTAAAGTTAGCGCTCCGATGCTGATTTTGGGACTGGTCGTCGGTTTGATTATCAGTATTTTTCAGGCGACAACCCAAATTCAGGAGCAGACTTTGGCATTTGTTCCGAAGATTGTCGCCGTATTACTGGCATTGCTCTTGTTCGGACCTTGGATATTGACGACATTAGTGGATTTTACGTTTAACATTCTGGACAATCTGTACAAATATATAGGTTAGGCTGAAGTTATGGACATGTTGTTACAGAGTTTTCCTGTTTTTTTGCTGATTTTTTGTCGGATTACCTCGTTTTTTGTAGTAGCGCCTATATTTTCAACCCGAGGAGTACCTAGTACCTTTAAGGTCGGGATTTCCGGATTTCTCGCATTGATTGTGTATCTCACTTATGGTACGCATCAGCAAGTACCGACGGATGCAGCGTATGTGCTGTTGGTAGGTCGCGAGGTGCTGATTGGATTGTTGCTGGGTTTCACCGCTTATTTATTCATGACAGCGATCCAAACCGCAGGTTCCTTTATTGATCTTCAGGTGGGTTTCGGGATGGCAAGTGTGTTCGACCCGATGACAGGAGCTTCGTCGCCTCTAACGGGGAATTTCAAGTTTGCCATAGCCGTGTTGCTCTTTTTAAGTTTAAATGGGCATCACCACCTGATAACCGCTATTTTATACAGTTATGATTGGGTGCCGCTGACAAATGATTTTTTTGTAAAGCTGTATGGAGGTAGTGTTACAGAGTTTCTGGTACGTTCCTTTGCTGAATCCTTTTTGCTGGCTTTTCAAATTGCGGCTCCTATAGTAGTAGCTACTTTTTTAACGGATGTGGGACTCGGATTTTTGGCTAAAACGGCTCCGCAGTTTAACATTTTTGTTATTGGCGTGCCGCTCAAAATTATTGTCGGGCTGTTCATGTTACTGCTTCTGATGCCGAGTTTTGCTTTTATCTTCGAAAAATTGTTTACTGTGATGTTCGAATCCATGCGCAACTTGTTGGATATTATGGGCAACCGTCCTTAATATCTGGTTTGGAGGAACGTAGTTTGTCATTTAAATATGCTATGAACCTGCAGTTGTTCTCAGGGGAAAAAACGGAAAAAGCCACACCCAAAAAGAAACAGGATGCTAGGCAAAAGGGGCAGGTTGCCAAAAGTATGGAGTTGCCCGGGGCGGGCGTCCTGCTGGTAACGTTTTTCTGCCTTATGATTTTCGGCGGGTATTTCAAGGATCATGCGGTTCGCTTGTTTCGGGATATTTTTGTAAATCGGTTAACGATGGAAGTAACGCCGAACACTACAATGCTGATGATGGGTGAGTATGGCGTGCAAATCATGATTATGCTGGCTCCTATTTTTGTTGGGGCCATTGTCATCGGGATCGTGGCAAATTACATGCAGATCGGTTTCTTGTTAACTGGAGAGGGGATTACGCCCAAGTTTAGCAAGATTGACCCGATTAAAGGATTTAAAAATATTTTTTCCATGCGGTCACTGGTCGAATTCCTCAAATCTGTTTTAAAAATGTCCGTGATCGGCTATCTGGTGTACGGCGTGCTCTGGAAAACAAAAGCAGACTTACCCAAGCTGGCCGAAATGTCCGGTGACCAGATGTTGAGCTTTACGGCATCATTAACCATGGAGCTGGGACTCAAAATTGGTGTGGTGCTGTTCGTTTTAGCAATATTGGATTATATGTATCAACGCTATGAGCATGAGAAAAATCTGAAAATGTCCAAACAGGACATCAAGGATGAATATAAGAAAATGGAGGGTGACCCGCTGATCAAAGGGAAAATTCGTGAACGACAGCGCCGAATGGCTATGCAGCGCATGATGCAGGAAGTTCCCAATGCAGATGTCATCATTACCAACCCTACGCACTTTGCTGTGGCTTTGAAATATGACGGTTCGGAGATGGATGCGCCGCAGATTATTGCGAAAGGGCAAGATTACGTAGCGCTCCGAATTAAGGAAATTGCCAAGCAAAACGGCGTTATAACGATGGAAAACAAGCCGCTGGCACGGGCGCTGTTTCAAAGAGCCGAAATCGGGGATGCCATTCCAGCTGATCTGTTCCAGGCTGTTGCCGAAGTGCTGGCGTATGTATATAAATTAAAAGGTAAAGTGAAATAAAGGGATCGGAGGCCAAGAGACCCGTGAAAATAAAAGAAATAACCGTCCTTGCAGGCGTCATCGGCATCGTCCTTATGATGATTCTACCGATCCCTTCATGGTTGCTCGACATTTTGCTCGTGATCAACATATCGATTGCTTTGATGATTCTACTTGTGTCCATGAACACAAAGGAAGCTTTACAGTTCTCTATTTTTCCTTCATTACTGCTCATCACAACGTTATTTCGTCTGGCGCTTAATATTTCTACGACCAAGCTCATTTTAGGTGAGGGACATGCCGGGGAAGTAGTGGCTACGTTTGGTAGTTGGATTGCAGGTGGACAAATTGCGGTCGGTTTTGTTGTCTTCCTAATTCTCGTGGTTGTGCAGTTTATCGTGATCACCAAGGGCTCCGAGCGAGTTGCTGAGGTAGGCGCACGGTTTACACTGGACGCGATGCCGGGTAAACAAATGAGTATTGATGCCGACCTGAATGCAGGTCTGATCAACGAACAGCAAGCCCGTGAACGGCGCAGTAAAATCGAACGAGAAGCGGATTTTTACGGAGCAATGGATGGTGCCAGCAAATTTGTTAAAGGTGACGCCATTGCCAGTATTATCATTTTGATTATCAACCTGGTCGGCGGTTTTATTATCGGTATGGCTGTTCAGGGTAAAGGGTTTCAGGAGGCGCTGTCGACTTACTCCGTTCTGACCATTGGTGATGGACTGGTTAGCCAGATCCCCGCGTTGCTCATATCCACAGCGTCAGGTCTGATCGTTACACGAGCTACATCTGATGGAAACTTGGCGGATGATTTGACGGAGCAGCTCTTTTCATATCCAAAACTGATTTACATCGTGGCTGCCACGATTGCTTTGTTGGGCTTGTTTACTCCTATTCATATCATTACGACCCTTCCACTGGCGGTTCTGCTGTTTTTTGCGGCCCGAAGAATGCAGGGCAATATGGAACGTAAGCAGATTGCTGATGAACAGATGGAAGAAGAGCAGCAGATTGAAGAGGTGCGCAGTCCGGAAAGTGTCATTAATTTGCTTCAGGTCGATCCGATCGAATTCGAGTTTGGATACGGGCTGATTCCGCTGGCTGATACGCAGCAGGGCGGGGATTTGCTAGACCGGATTATTATGATCCGCCGTCAATGTGCGCTGGAACTGGGCTTGGTTGTGCCGGTCATTCGTATACGGGACAATATCCAGCTCAAGCCGAACGAGTATGTAATCAAGATTAAAGGCAATACGGTAGGCGGCGGGGAATTGCTGTTAAACCATTATCTGGCAATGAGCCCGGGATACGACGACGATTCCATTACAGGCATCGAAACGACAGAACCAGCCTTCGGATTGCCTGCGCTCTGGATTGATGAGAATACCAAGGATGTTGCGGAGCTGTCCGGTTATACGGTTGTGGACCCTCCTTCGGTTGTAGCTACTCATTTGACGGAAACGATCAAGAAACATGCCCACGAGTTGCTTGGTAGACAGGAAACGCGGTCGCTGGTCGACAATCTCAAGGAAAATTATCCGGTGCTTGTGGACGATCTTATTCCTTCCGTGTTGGCGATTGGAGATGTACAAAAAGTGCTGGCCAAGTTGTTAAAAGAAAAAATCTCCATCCGCGATATGGTGACCATTTTCGAAACGCTGGCTGATTACGGCACTTATACAAAAGATCCGGACGTGCTGACTGAATATGTTCGCCAGGCGTTATCTCGCCAGATTACACAACAGTTCGCCCAGCAGGGAGAGACGCTACGTGTCATTACCGTGGGACCAGGGCTGGAGAAGAAAATTGCCGAAAGCGTGCAACAGTCGGAGCAGGGCAGCTATCTGGCACTTGATCCGGTATCAACGCAGACGGTGTATCAAAGGATGATGGAGCAAATCAATCGTCTCATTCAATCCGGGCAGCAGCCTATCGTATTAACATCACCGACGATTCGTATGTATTTGCGGCAAGTGATGGAACGGACGATGCAGGATGTCCCGGTACTGTCGTATAGTGAGCTGGAGCCGAACGTTGAAATTCAAAGTGTCGGGGTGGTGAACTTATGAGAGTGAAACGATATGTAGTGGATACAATGCCGGAGGCCATGATGCAAATCAGAGGTGACTTCGGAACGGATGCCGTCATTTTGAGCACCAAGGAAATGAAGATCGGCGGATTCATGGGTATGTTCGGAAAAAAGAAAATCGAAGTCGTCGCTGCGGTAGAGGAGCAGCAGCTTCAAAAACCACGACGGGTTCAACCGTCACAGCAGCAGTCAGTTGAGGCTTTTCCATCCATGAGTGCTCCTGAGCAGCAGGAAGTACCATCGTCACCAGTGGTTCCCAGACAAGCCGCTCCTGAAGCCTATCGACGGGTAACGCAGATGACAAACGGTTCCAAAGAGGGATTGGCTGATTTGCTGGCTGGCTCCGAACAAGCTGCCTCAAGCATGGAGCGTTCTTCATACGGGGCTGGTTATAGTGTGGAAACAGAAAATGAAGCTTTGAACAACAAAGCAGCGGTTCCGAAAAAGGAAACATCCGACGAATTGTTTAAGCTACCTTCGGAGGCAAGCGTTCCAGACAAGATAGGGGCAGAGGAAAATCAAGCCCTGCTTAATGAATTACGGGAAATGAAAGCTATGATGACTCGATTTTCCCGCAATTCTGTGATGGAAAATACTTGGCCGGAACCGTTACAAAAGATTTGTGAGCGTATGCTGGAGCAGGAAGTGGAACGCGATTTGCTGGAGCATTGGCTTGAACGGGTATATGAGCGCCGAAGTGAGCATCCGTCTGATCCTGAATCTTTTGATTGGGAACATGCTCTTCGTGCAGAAGTGGCCGGATTTATTCGGGAAAGGCTGGACAAGGGCATCTCGAAAGATACCAAAATTGTGTATGTGGCAGGTCCAACCGGAGTGGGAAAAACGACGACCATTGCCAAGCTAGCAGCAGAACAGCTGTTTAAGCATCACCGCAAAGTCGGATTTATTACCTCTGACACGTACCGTATCTCGGCTGTCGAACAGCTGCGTACATACGCTACGATTTTGAATGTGCCGCTTGAAGTCGTGCAATCTCCCGGAGATGTTCACAGAGCTATTCAACGTCTGGAGCATTGTGACTTGATCCTGATGGATACTGCAGGACGAAATTACCGTAATGAGCTGCTCGTTTCGGAATTGCAAAGTCTGCTTTCACCTATTAAGGAAAGTGAGACGTATCTGGTGCTTAGCCTAACGTCCAAAAGCAAGGATATGCTCAACATAACCGGACATTTCAGTAAGTTTGGACTTGGTAAGGTTGTATTTACCAAAATGGATGAGACAGGTAGTTGTGGTGGTATGTTTAATCTGTTGCACCAGTTTCCTATGCAACTGGCCTATATTACGAACGGTCAAAATGTACCTGACGATCTACTGCATCCAGATACAGAAATGGTGACAAACCTGCTGTTCGGAACCACAGAATCGTCAGGAGATACTGAGGATTCTGTATGAGTGACCAAGCCCAATCTCTTAGGCAAATGGCTTCAGCCCTAGATAAGTATCGACTGCCTGCACGTAATCGTCATGCGAAAATAGTGACAGTCACCAGTGGTAAGGGTGGTGTGGGCAAATCTAATTTCACCCTTAATTTTGCTTTGGCCTTGCAATCGCTTGGCCGAAAGGTACTCGTATTTGATGCAGATATCGGTATGGCCAATATTGATGTGTTGATGGGTGCCACTTCAAGATACAATCTTCTTCACCTGTTAAAACGTGAAAAATCAATGGCCGAAATTGTTCAAACGGGCGTAGGAGGCTTGCCTTATATTGCTGGAGGATCTGGCTTGAGCGAGCTGTTTACGTTATCCGATGACGATTTGAACTATTTTGCCGATGAGGTGGAGAAAATTGCCGCAGATATGGATTATGTTTTGTTTGACACCGGTGCGGGGTTATCTAAAGAAAACCTTAAATTTATCACATCCGCTGACGAATGTATGGTCGTAACTACGCCAGAGCCTACGTCTTTAACGGATGCTTATGCGCTGATCAAAGTCGTCAGTGGATTGCAAAAGGATACAGTATTCAAAATTATAGTCAATCGTGCCGATAACGATAATGAGGCCCGTCAAGTTGCCGATAAGATAGCGCTGGTTGCGCGACGCTTTTTGGAGATCGACATTCCGTTGCTGGGACATATCAGTGATGACACTCATGTCATGCAGGCAGTCAAAAGGCAGGTGCCTTTTTCAATTGCTTATCCGGGATGTACGGCATCCAGAGATGTGTTGAATCTGGCGCACCGTTTTGCAGCGATGCCACAGGCTCCACATTCAGGTGCTTTAAGCGGAATCAAAGGGTTTATGCAAAAATGGTTGCGGCGTTCGGCGCAATGATTTTGATGAAGGAAACAGAGGTGTTTAACATGTGTGCTTACCGGGTGCTGGTTGTGGATGATTCGGCCTTTATGCGCAAAATTGTTTCAGATTTAATTGTAAGGGATGATTCGTTTGACATCGCAGGTACAGCCGCCAACGGCAAAGAGGCTGTAGAGAAAGTGAAGGAGCTACAGCCTGACCTGGTCACAATGGATGTCGAGATGCCTGAAATGAATGGTCTTGAAGCGCTCCCTCTGATTATGGCGGCCCATCCGCTTCCGGTCATTATGCTCTCTGGTATTAATGAACAAGGTATGAAGGAGACCATTATGGCTCTGGAAGCAGGAGCTTTCGATTTTATACGGAAGCCCTCCGTCTCCCATGCTCAGGATATCCAGCAGGTGGGCAAGGCGCTATTGGAGCAGATGCACACTGCTATGCAAGCAGTCCGCAGCCGATTGGAGCGCAAGGAAGCTAACGAACGAAAAGCGGCGCTGGAACAAGCGAAAAAAACGCCGCTAGAGCAGACTCCAGAAGGACAAGCTGTGGCTGACAAGGGAGCGGAAGGTAAGGCTCTTATTGCACCGATTGCTTCTGCAACTGCTGCACCGGTTCCGCCGAAGCGGGATACTGGCAAGTCTGCTCCGGCAGCCAAGCCGGAACAGAAACGGCCGCAGACGGGCAGCTCTGTGCCTGACAGCCGTTTAAGTAAGCCGGTCGCCCAGCCACGGAAGACGGCGCAAGCACCTGCTACGCAGAAGAAGGAGGAGCCACCTAAGGCAGCTGAACGTACGCCAGGGCAACTGAATATTTCCGATACGGCTGCAGCCAAATCGCTGCACGCCACGGATAAGGGAGGGCTAATCAAGCCGGAGCCTCGAAAAACGGTGTCTACGCCGGTTCCTTCGGCTCCAGTTGCTTCTATGGCTGCTACGCCCCCAGTGACGGCACCAATAGTTCCAGCAGCGCCTAAGGGGTTCTCTCTTAAAAAAGGCGGAGTATATTCGCCCAACTTTCGCAAGCTGGTGGCGGTCGGATGTTCTACGGGGGGGCCGCGTGCGCTCAAGATGTTGCTGGAACACATTCCCGGGGATTTTCCCGCTCCGATTGTCATCGTGCAGCATATGCCGCCAAACTTTACCCGTTCGCTGGCACAGCGTCTGAATACGTTGAGTCCGCTCCGGGTGGTTGAAGCTGAGCAGGGGATGACGTTGGAGACCGGAACAGCTTATATTGCTCCGGGAGGATATCAATTGAGAATTGTGCCGGGAGCCAGTGGTAAATACACCGTATCACTGAAGACGGAAGAAGCTCGTAACGGTCACCGTCCTTCTGTTGACACGATGTTCGAATCGTTACTCCCGTTAAGCTCTCTGGAACGGCATCTGGTGTTGCTGACTGGCATGGGAAGCGACGGGGCTAAGATGATGAAAAAGCTTTATGATGCAGGGGTACAATCCACATTTGCTGAAAATGAGGAAACTTGCGTAGTGTACGGAATGCCCCGCTCGGCTGTAGAGTTAAAATGTGTGCGCCACCTTCTGCCGATGCAGGAGATCGCCCCCAAGCTTGTACAAGTTGTGAAATAATCGGAGTGTAACTCATGGAGGAGGTGTCTCACAATGGACATGAACCAATATTTAAACATGTTTATTGATGAGTCGAATGATCATCTGCAATCTCTTAACGAAAAAATGCTTCAACTGGAAAGTAGTCCTACCGATCTGGGCATCGTTCAGGTGATTTTCCGGTCTGCCCATACCCTCAAAGGAATGGCTGCTACAATGGGTTTTGAAGACCTGGCATCGCTCACTCACCAAATGGAAAACGTTCTTGATCTGGTACGTAACAACAAGCTTGCGATGCAGGAATTTATATTCGATACCTTTTTTAAAGGGTTGGATGCGTTGGAGTCCATGGTACAGAACATTACAGAGGGTGGCGATGGAAAAGCGGATGTATCCTCTATTGTAGCTTCACTGCAATCCATCGTGCGTGGCGATTTCCAAAAATCTGGCACAGATGCTGTTACTGAGGCGGTTACGCCGAAAAAAGCGGCGGATAGCGAAAGCGCGGGTCTTGTGCTGGATCAATTCCAGTATTCTGTACTGGAGCAATCTATTTCTGAAGGGCATCGGGTTCACTATATACAGGTAACGATTAGCTCAGAAAGCCAGTTGAAAGCTGCACGTGCCTTTATGGTATTTAATACGCTGGAGAACTCCGGTGAAATCGTAAAAGCTTATCCGTCTGTACAGGATATTGAGCAGGAGAAATTCGAACAAAATTTCTCGTTATATTACATAACGCAGAAAGAGGTAGGAGAGCTGGAGAAGGAAATCGCTGGTATTTCCGAAATCGAATCCGTCTCCGTTGTACAGCTGGATCAGGAATCGCTTAAGCAAATGAGCGAAGTCAAGGCTGGGCTGGCAGAGACTGCTGCGGTGCAGGAAGCCCTGGTAGCTGTACAACAACAGTCCGCTGCATCCCAGCCGCAGTCTCCAACTGCGGCCCCCGGTGCGAAGCCAGCTGATGGTAAAGCTCAAGTAGCCAAGCCTGCAGCACCTACGCACAACCGTACGATTCGTGTAGACATTGAACGCCTGGACGTATTGATGAACTTGTTCAGTGAATTGCTTATTGACCGTGTACGGTTGGAGCAGCTGGCGAGTGAGGCTTCTAATCCGGCGCTGACTGAAACGGTAGAACATATGAGCCGCGTAAGCAGTGACCTGCAAAATGTTGTGCTTAAATTGCGGATGGTACCCGTGGACACGGTTTTCAATCGTTTCCCGCGTATGGTGCGTGATCTAGCCAAATCGCTGGATAAAAAGCTGGATTTGGTCATTACTGGCGCGGACACTGAAATGGACCGTACCGTTATCGACGAAATCGGCGATCCGCTAGTGCATTTACTGCGCAACTCTGTGGATCACGGCATTGAGCCAGTAGCGACCCGTATTGCGGCAGGCAAACCGGAGACAGGAACAGTTCATTTACGTGCTTTCCACAGTGGCAACAACGTGTTCATTGAGATTGAAGACGATGGAAGCGGCATTAATCGTGAGAAGGTACTGAAAAGTGCCATTTCCAAAGGGATTATGACTGAGGAACAAGCAGCTGCAATGAGCGATGAAGAGGCCCATCAGGTACTTTTCGCTCCCGGATTCAGTACAGCTGAGGTCATTTCGGACGTTTCAGGACGCGGCGTTGGACTCGATGTAGTTAAATCTAAAATCACTTCCCTTGGTGGTAACGTTACGATTCATTCCGTTCTGGGCAAAGGTACCAATTTTTCTGTGCAGTTGCCACTGACACTATCCATTATTGCGGCCATGATGATACAGATCGGTTCCGAAAAATATGCCATTCCGTTGTCTTCTATTGTGGAGACTGCAATCGTCAAACGGACACAAATTCGTTCTGTTCACGGCAACAAAATGATCGCTTTCCGCGAATCCCATATTCCGCTTATCTCCTTGAGTCAGCTGTTTGAAGTACCAGACTTCAATGAGGATGAAGAAGAAGAGACAGAGGTTGTTGTTATCCGCAAGGGTGACCGTCTGGCAGCTCTTTCTGTTCAGGACTTTTTGGGACAAAGTGAAATTGTCCTTAAAAACCTGGGCAAATACCTTCCTAACATCCAAGGAATTTCAGGCGCCACGATTCTGGGTGACGGTCAGGTTGCTTTGATCATTGACCCTAATGTCTTCATTAAATAATGTCTTCATTAAAAATGAAAGAAATGTGAAATTGCTGACATCCATAAGGAGGGTTTTTAGACATGGGAGAAGAAATTAAAGTTATCGTATTTAAACTTGGTGAAGAGGAATACGGTGTAGAAGTAGAAAAAGTCCAATCCATTGAGCGCATGGTGCCGATTACACGTGTTCCAAGAACATACGATTTTGTCAAAGGCGTATTCAATATGAGAGGCGTGGTCATTCCCGTTATTGATCTGCGTGGTCGTTTTGGATTGTCTGAGGCGGAGTATACCGATCAAACCCGAATTATCATCGTTGCAGTGGGTGAGATGCAAGTAGGCTTTATCGTTGATTCGGCGAACGACGTAATCGACCTGAATACCGACAACATTGAGACACCACCAGAAGTCGTTGGCGGAGTCAAGGCTAAATATTTGCGTGGAGTCGCTAAAATCGGTGAAGAGCGCTTGCTCATCATGCTGAATTTGTCTGAGGTGCTGAATCGGAGTGAAATGAACCAACTGGAAGGCTTAGAGGATTAATTTATGGAAAATCTTGAAAATCTCGAAGATTTCAAGTTGGATGTTTTGAAGGAAGTCGGTAACATTGGTTCGGGGAACGCTGCTACAGCGCTCTCCCGACTTCTGAATAAACCAGTTGATATGGGCGTACCTAAAGTACAGATGCTGCCTTTTGAGGAAATTGCCGAAAAGGTCGGTGGGAATGAGCAACTTGTCGTTGCTATCTTTTTCAGAGTCGAGGGCGAAGCTCCAGGTAATCTCTTTTTCATATTGCAACCCCATGCGGCAAAAAGTCTGCTTTCCCGGCTTGCGAATATTCCCTCGGATGATGAGGACAGCTTTAACGAAATGGAGCATTCGGCTCTGTCTGAAATCGGAAATATTTTAGCGGGTTCATACTTGTCCTCGTTGGCCGATTTCACCCGGTTGTCCATGTATCCGACTGTTCCCGCACTAGCTTTGGATATGGCTGGGGCCATTCTCAGCTACGGATTGTTGCAGTTTGGGCAGATGGGGGATGCAGCCCTGTTGATTGACACATCGTTTCTGGAGGGGCAGAATCAGATTGAGGGTCAATTTTTCCTGATTCCGGATCCGGAATCGTTTGGTAAAATATTCAGGTCGTTAGGAGTCCCGATGAACGATGATTGAGGATAAAAGCATCATCAAAGTGGGCATGGCAGACTTGAACGTAACCAGCAATCCAAACTCGATTCGCACGACAGGACTTGGTTCCTGCGTCGGATTGACCCTCTACGATCCTCATTTAAAACTGGCTGGTATGGCACATGTAATGCTACCATCCTCAGACATTGCGCGTGAAGGGCAGCTTAACATCGCAAAATATGCCGATACCGCGTTGCCGGAGCTATTTGAGCGGATGCTGAAATTGGGAGCCGAACGCCGCAGACTGGTCGCCAAAATGGCAGGGGGAGCGCAAATGTTCGCCTTTGCCGGCAGCGGGGACACCATGCGAATTGGTCCGCGCAATGTGGAGTCATGCAAGGAAATGCTCGTAGATCTCGGTATTCCTTTGCTTGCGGAGGATACAGGTGGTAGTTATGGCCGAACGATTGAGCTGGACTGTGAAACTGGCGTTTTGAATATTCGAAGCGTACAAAAAGGTGTAAAGGAATTATAATCATGTTATTTGGCAGCTTACGCATTAATCTTTGGTCTGGAGTAGTCGGATTTATTCTGACTTTTGTGTTGTCCACTGGCAGCAATCTGCTGACCACGAGCTTAATTCGTGGCTTGGTCGCTTTCGTTTTTTGGTTCCTGCTTGCATTTGTGCTGCGCTGGACACTGGGTGTCGTAGCGCGGCCAGATCTGGGTAATGCCCAAAGCCGGGCAAGCTCTCAGGTGGATGGCGTAGGGGGGAATCTGGACCTGACGACACCAGACGAAGATGAAAACCTGAATGAATTGTTGAAGCCGAAACCAGAGCAGACGGACGGGAAAAACACCGGTTTTGCGCCTTTAAACCCGCCTAAGCTGGTTTCAAACAAGGACCCTGAAGAATTGGCCAAGGCCGTTCGTCACCTGACAGACAAACAAGGAGGGTGAAGCCGATGAACGAGCGAAAAGCCGCTCATTTAAACCATTCCGAACTGTGGGAGCAATGGAAAGAACACGGTGACAAGGAAGCAAAAAAGCAGCTAATTGAAAAGTACCTCCATATTGTGGAATATGTGTCGGGACGCCTTGCAGTAGGTTTGCCTAAAAATGTATCTAAGGATGACCTGGCCAGCAACGGTGTCATGGGCTTGATTGATGCTCTTGAAAAGTTTGACTATGAACGTGGTTTGCAGTTTGAGACTTATGCTTCCTGGCGCGTTCGAGGAGCGATTTTGGATGGTCTTCGCCAAGGAGATTGGGTTCCACGTTCGGTCAGGGAAAAAGCGAAAAAAATTGAGGATGCCTACCAGCATCTGGAGCAGAGATACTTACGCACGGTAAGTGACGAAGAGATGAGCCATTATTTGGACGTCTCCGAAAAAGAGTTTCAAAATATGATCCAGGAGGTCGCTGTTATGTCGATCGTTTCACTGGAGGACCCGATCCGCGAAGAAGAATCGGAGACACGACTTTCCCTTTTAGTGGATGAAAAGGCGAAAAATCCGGATCACAAAGTCAATGAATTTACACTTCGTGATGCCCTTGCACAAGGCATTGACAAATTGACTGAAAAAGAACGTATCGTTGTTTCTTTATTGTATTACGAGGATTTGTCTCTCAGTGAAATTGCTGAGGTCATGTCGCTTTCCCCTTCGCGTATTTCACAACTACATTCCAAAGCCATATTGCGGCTGAGGGCGACACTGGACAAACAGCGGGATCTGCTAATGCGTAAAGATTAAACGTACGGGAGGTTACAGTAACAGTTAGACGGAAGGAGCACCCCTGTGGAGAAGCAATATGCTTTGGACCAGTATTTAAAAGTGGTCGTCTCACCCGATAAACTTAGCGCTTATTTGGAGTTTGCCAAACGTGAAGAAGGCTTTTCCTGTTCTGTGGAAGAATTGGAGCGTTTCCTGAGTAACCAAAAAATAAGCCATGGTTTGATTACTGATGAGATTTATACGTTTGTGGCAAGATCGGAAGATTATTTCTTCACCAAATTGCTGATTGCTAAGGGAACACCGCCGATTCATGGTACGGACGGAAAAATTAATTTGGCTGAAGTTGTGACTGGTGAAGATGCACGTAAGCCGCTCGAAACCTTGGACGGACGAGTGGACTATAAAGAATTAACCCGTTTAAAAAATGTAAAGCGTGGACAACTGATTGCCGAGCGGATTGATCCGTTGCCGGGTGTACCTGGTATTGCCGTCACGGGAGAGGAAATTCCTTATCTTCCAGGCAAAGAGGCACGTTTTAAAGTAGGGAAAAACGTAGTTGTTCATCCAGAAGGCGTTGCAATGTACGCAGCTATCGATGGACTGGTGACTACGACTGAAAAGGGTAAGCTCAATGTGTTTCCCGTATATGAAGTGAACGGGGATGTGGATTATAGCGTCGGCAACATTGATTTTGTTGGAACCGTCGTCATTCGTGGTAATGTCCTGACAGGTTTTCGTATTCGGGCGGCTGGCGACATTCGTGTCATCGGCGGTGTGGAAGGTGCTGAATTGGATGCGGAAGGCTCAGTTGACATCAGTGGTGGTATTATCGGATACCATAAGGGGTATGTGAAAGCTGCACAAAATGTGAAATGCTCTTTTATACAGGATGGTAACGTGATTGCGGGGGGCGATATACTTGTATCCCAAAGCATCATGCATTCCCAGATCAAAGCCAGTAAGAATGTACTTTGCGGAGGGGCTAAAGGACTCATCGTAGGTGGTAGTGTACAAGCTGGTGAAAAGGTAGTGGCACGTACAATCGGTAATACGATGTCCACAGCCACTATAATCGAAGTAGGTGTACTGCCAGAGCTGCGCGATGAGTTGACTGAACTCCGGGCACGTTTGAAGCAACAGACAGACAGCCAGGATAAGACCAATAAGGCCCTCACCATATTGGACCAGCTTGCTGCTGCCGGACAGCTTGCCTCTGATAGAATGGCGATGCGAATCAAGTTGACATCTACCAAAAAATCAAATGACAACGAGCTTCTGGAAACCAAATCAAGAATGCTTGAGATCGAACGAACCTTGGAAGATACTAGCCGCGCACGGGTAGAAGTCAAAAACGTTATTTACGGCGGCTCTAAAATAGTTATCGGCAGATATACAAAATTTATTAAAGATTCGGTGGAAAGAATGGCGTTTTATTATCATGAGGGTGATATCAGTATGTCCTCCTCCGTGTAATCTGGCACAGGGATAACGAGTTTCCTTATTCCTCGGAAAACAGATACGGATGCCCAATCGGAAAGGGTGTGGTCCAATGAGCCTGAAAGCTGTTGAATTACAAATCGCCGTACCTCGTACCAGTGAAGCGGGTAAGTATCAAAGCGAATACCAGCAACGTCCGATGAATGAGCAAGCGCTGTTAGGGCAAAAGACCGAGCAGGAGACGGAAAAGATTCGCCAGCGAAGCAGTGCGGTGGATGAATCTGCGGAAACATTCGTCAGTGAGAGGGAAAATGGAGGGCAAGGCAGTGATACTTCCGGCCAGAGCCGATCTCGGTCCGGTGAGAATATACTGCCAAAGGAGCATCCTGCAGAGCATCCATACAAGGGACATCATATAGATTTTTCGCTCTGATCCGACAGGTGGAGAAGCGTTATAAAAGGAGACGATGGGCAGTGGATCAACCATGGATATATATTGTTCTGCTGGGCGCCGCAGCTGTTGTCTACGCCTGGCTGCTGCCGAAGCGGCAGGCAGGCCGGGGAACAGAAGAGGCCGTCGTCCAAAAGGTCGAGGCCACCTTGGAGCAATATATGGCCGATATTGAAAACGGCAATGATGAGCTGATTGAGCTCGTATCCGGCATAAAGCAGGAACATGCGGTTAAACAGGCCTCATTGCAGGAGCAAGTGGCTGAGCTTCGGAACCGGATTGTAGAGCTTGAACGCCAGGCTGCGATTGCTTCAGTTTCTACACAGACAGTGCCTGGATCTGAGGTACTGCTACATACAGGTACCCCGCATCAGGCGGTGGCAGCTTATGCTCAGTTCCGCAATACGCAGACTGTTATTCCCATACAGGCAGAGCAGTCTGACGCCTCTATTGTAGCTGTGGAAGACCAGACCCTGTTGCAAGAGGCTGAGCCTGAAGCTCATCAGGAATCTATCCGTGAGCGTTATCAGGAACTGTTCGAGCTGTATGAGCAGGGCAAATCGGTGGATTACATTGCTAAGCAATCAGGCATCCAACGGGGCGAGGTACAGCTCATATTACAATTGGCGGAAAGGGAGGACCTGACGTGATCAAAAATCGTTCATTCATGCTGGGCATGGGCACCGGGCTTGTTACAGGCGCACTACTGCTGCAATTGGCGATGATCGGTCAGGGTCAATCGCAGCCGTCTTCAGCGGACCCGAAAAACATGACTCGTGAGCAATTGGAGGAGGCGGCAGCCAGACTGAATCTTCAAATCAGTGAGAGTTCTGATCCGAAGATGACAGAAGAGGAATGGCGGAACAAGGTGATCAAGGAAGGCAATAAAACACCGGTTGCCCCCAAAAAGGCAGAAGCGGCGCAAATTCCGTCGACACCAAAGACACCTGCCAGCAGAACGCCTTCGGCTACTGCTAAGCCTTCAGCAAGCATGTCTGCACTCCAAAGTCCGGATAAGCCGCAAACTAAAGGTTCGAGTGTTACGACTACTCCAGATACCCCTAAACAGCCGGCCACTCCGCAAGTGCAATATAGCATTGCATCGGGAAGCAATCTGAGGAGTGTGGCATCTGGTTTGCAGAAGGCAGGCATCGTATCGGATGCCAGTGCGTTTGAGGCTGAGGCTAAGGCTCAAAAAATCAATACCAAAATCCGTACCGGTACCTATGAGTTTGCCAAGGGTGAGGATTTTGGTTCTATCATTACTAAAATTACAAAGAAGCCGTCCAACTGACCGTGATCGGGAGAGTGGGCGGCTTTTATTTTTCGCTAGAAAGCTCTATAGGCGGGAATAATCAGTCACATTTCGCGCTTATCCTGCTATTGTCGAAAAGTTGGTTGCAACGCTGCGGGTGTTATGGTATATTAATTGACGGTGTTAAAAACGCACGTCGATTAATTTTGTAAAGGGTGCTTTCCAAATGGAAAGTCTTTGCGAGAAATGATGTCGGCGGAGGACACACAAAAAACCAAACTTAGGAGGTGTGTGAAGATGGCAGTAATCTCCATGAAACAGCTTTTGGAAGCTGGGGTTCACTTTGGTCACCAAACACGTCGCTGGAACCCGAAAATGGATCGTTATATCTTCACTGAAAGAAACGGTATTTACATCATTGACTTGCAAAAGACAGTGAAAAAGGTTGAGGAAGCTTACAACTTCGTAAAAAGCATTGCAGCTGAGAATGGTACAATTCTGTTCGTAGGCACGAAGAAACAAGCACAAGATTCCGTTAAAGAAGAAGCAGCACGCGCTGGTCAATTCTATATCAACCAACGTTGGTTGGGCGGTACGCTGACTAACTTCCAAACCATTCAAAAACGTATTGATCGTTTGAAACAACTGGAAGCTTGGGAAGAAGACGGTACATTCGCTGTACTTCCTAAAAAAGAAGTTATCATTCTCCGTAAAGAGAAAGATCGTCTTGAAAAATTCTTGGGCGGTATCAAAAACATGAAGGGCCTTCCAAGCGCTCTGTTCATCATTGATCCACGCAAAGAACGCATCGCGGTTGCTGAAGCTCGCAAATTGGGTATCCCAATCGTGGGTATCGTTGATACAAACTGCGATCCAGACGAAATTGACTATGTTATCCCAGGTAATGACGACGCGATCCGCGCTGTTAAATTGCTGACAGGTAAAATGGCTGATGCAGTTATGGAAGCAAACCAAGGCGAAGAAACTACAGCATAATATTTCCTTACGGAAATACCTATAAGAATTAAATGAAAAGGGTGGTTGGCAGGTGTATAACCTCTCACTACCCTTTTTTTAAGGAATAAAGCTTGTGTACACCACTGAAAATCAAATTTGGAGGGAAATAATATGGCAGTTAATGCTAGCGCGGTAAAAGAGCTTCGTGAAAAAACAGGCGCAGGAATGCTGGATTGTAAAAAAGCGCTTGAAGAAGCAAACGGTGATTTGACAAAAGCAGTTGAAGTGCTGCGTGAAAAAGGACTTGCAGCTGCAGCGAACAAAGCAGGCCGTATCGCTACTGAAGGCGTTGTTGAATCCTACATCCATGCTGGCGGCCGTATCGGCGTACTGGTAGAAGTAAACTGCGAAACAGACTTCGTAGCTAAAACAGACCAGTTCAGAGATTTTGTGCGTGACATCGCTATGCATATCGCTGCATCGAACCCTCGTTATGTTCGTCGCGAAGAAGTGCCACAGGAAGAGATCGAAAAAGAAAAAGAAATCCTGAAAGCACAAGCTTTGAACGAAGGCAAACCAGAAAAAATCGTTGAGAAAATGGTTGAAGGCCGCATCGGTAAATTCTATGAAGAGTTCTGCCTGTTGGAGCAATCTTTCATTAAAGATCCGGACAAAACAATCTCTACACTCATCAACGAGAAAATCAGTACCATTGGTGAGAACATTTCCCTGCGTCGTTTTGTTCGCTTTGAACTGGGCGAAGGTTTGGAGAAAAAAGAAGATAACTTCTACGAAGAAGTTATGTCTCAAGTGAAACAATAATTACCAACGAACGGTAATTGCATACGGAAAGAGCAAAGAATTGGAACACATCAGTGTTCCTTTTCTTGCAACAGGACATCTATCCTGTACATAATATATAGTCGATATTGGAGGGTGATCATTTGGAAAAACCTGTGTTTAAGCGTGTTGTTCTGAAAGTCAGCGGAGAGTCGCTGTCAGGCCCGAACGGTTACGGTATTGATGCGGATACAATTGCGTCGATCGCTGAGCAGGTCAAGGACGTTGTCGAACTGGGAGTAGAAGTTGCTATCGTGTGCGGAGGCGGCAACATTTGGCGGGGTATTGCCGGAAGCGCCAACGGAATTGACCGGGCAACAGCCGATTACATGGGTATGCTGGCAACGGTGATGAACTCACTGGCACTGCAGGATGCTTTGGAACAAATTGAAGTTCCTACGCGTGTACAGACATCTATCGCAATGCAGCAAATTGCTGAGCCTTACATTCGTCGTAGAGCTATCCGCCATCTGGAAAAAGGCCGGGTTGTTATTTTTGCAGCAGGTACAGGGAATCCGTTCTTCTCGACCGATACTACGGCTGCCCTGCGTGCTGCCGAAATTGAGGCTGAAGTGATTCTGATGGCTAAAAATAAAGTGGACGGCGTGTATTCAGCTGATCCATTTAAAGACAGCACAGCCGAGAAGTATGAGCAACTTACGTATTTGGATGTGCTCAACAAAAATCTCGGTGTCATGGACTCCACAGCTTCCTCGCTGTGCATGGATAACAATATTCCGTTGATTGTCTTTGCTATTACAGAGCAAGGTAACATTAAACGTGTCGTGTTGGGTGAGAAAATTGGCACGATCGTCAAAGGGAGTGTAAAATAATGCCACAATCTGTGAAAAAGAGCGCTGAAGAGCGCATGCATAAAGCAATTCAGTCGTTGCAACGTGACCTTGCATCTTTGCGCGCTGGTCGAGCGACACCAGCTCTACTGGATCGCGTTCAGGTTGAGTATTACGGTGCAATGACTCCAGTCAATCAGTTGGCTAATGTAAATACACCGGACAGCCGGACTCTAATGATTCAGCCTTGGGATAAATCCTCCCTGGCCGACATTGAGCGTGCTATCCAAAAATCCGATCTGGGTTTGACCCCTTCCAATGACGGAAACACCATTCGCCTGAGTATTCCTGCATTGACAGAAGAACGCAGAACGGATCTAGTGAAGCTGACGAAAAAGAACGGCGAAGAAGCGAAGGTCGCCATTCGTAACATTCGTCGCGATGCGAACGATGATATTAAAAAAATGGAGAAAACTGATATATCCGAGGATGAATCCCGTAAATATCAGGAAGAAATCCAGAAAACGACAGATAAATTTATCGCCGAAGTGGATAGAGTTTTGGCTGCAAAAGAAAAAGAAATTATGGAAGTATAAGAGACTGGTAGCCCCTCCCTTACGGTGGGGTTTGTCTCTTTTCAAGCCAGAGGCACATTTTCAGAGAATGCTGGAGGAACTGGAATGATCAAACGGGTTCGGTCTTGGTGGAACGGGGAACAAAAACAGCAAACACCGGCCATTTCAAAAGACAATATTCCGCAGCATGTTGCTGTTATTATGGATGGGAACGGCAGATGGGCCAAACGGATTGGAATGCCGCGTATTGTAGGGCATCAAAATGGAATGAAGGCAGTGAAGCGCACAGCGATTGCTGCGGATGAACTAGGCATTAAATATTTGACCTTATTTGCTTTTTCAACTGAAAATTGGTCGCGTCCCAAGGATGAAGTCGATTTTTTGATGCGGCTGCCGCAAGAGTTTCTGGCTATTGAGCTTGATGAGCTGATTGAAAAAAATGTACAAGTGCGTATGATGGGAAATAAGGAGCATTTGCCATCTCATACCGTTGATGCGTTGACTGAAGCGACTCGGCGAACCGAAAATAATACCGGACTTGTTCTTAATTTTGCATTAAATTATGGAAGCCGGCTGGAAATCACTGAATGTATGCAAGCGTTGGGTCGTGAAATTGAGGATGGAAAGCTTAAATCCGGAGATATTACGCCTGAACTGATTGAGAATTCTTTGCTCTCAAGTGGTATGCCGGACCCTGACCTGCTGATTCGAACAAGTGGTGAGCTAAGAATCAGCAATTTTATGCTATGGCAACTTGCTTACAGTGAGCTATGGTTTACTGATATTTATTGGCCTGAGTTTAAGAAAGAGCATTTATACGAAGCAGTAGTCGAATATCAGCGAAGATCACGGCGGTACGGCGGACTGAAGTAAATGGAGGATGAAAGCCGTTGAGACAGAGATTGATTACCGGTATTGTAGCAGGCGTATTTTTTTTGGCGATGGTCCTGTGGGGCGGCTTAGCCTACCATTTGCTCATTTTGGCTATGGCCTTAATTGGATTCTATGAATTCGCGCGAATGACCAGGGTATCTCCTTTCGGCGGTACAGCGTTAGTTGGCTATGCAGGAATATTAGCTTTTGTATTTCCTTATCAGCCCTTGGGTCTGCACTCACCATTACCGTCTATAAGTCTGCTTTGGCTGCTGATGATTATTTTTATGATCATTACGGTGGGAACGAAAAATAAAATCACAATTCAAACGGTGTCCATACTATTTCTCGGTACCGTTTATATAGGCTTTGGATTTTCCTATATGGCGGAATCACGCCATATGGAACATGGGCTTTTATGGACCTTTTTGTTGCTGGCTTGCATTTGGGCAAGTGATGCAGGGGCTTATTTTGTAGGCAAAATGGCGGGGAAGAGAAAGCTATGGCCTGCGATCAGTCCAAACAAAACAGTCGAAGGGTCTATTGGCGGGATTGTTTTAGCGTTAGCTACAGCACTGGTGTTTGCCGGATTGTCAGAAGGGCTGCTGCCGTGGGATAAAGCTTTCGCTATCGGTTTATCTTGTGCAGTTGTGGGTCAACTCGGCGATTTAGTGCAATCTGCGTACAAGCGGGTGTACGACATTAAAGATTCCGGTAATCTGCTGCCAGGGCACGGTGGTATATTAGACCGCTGCGACAGCTGGATTGTCGTTTTTCCAATTGTACATATGATGCTGCTGCTTCCATGACCCTTACCTGGTGCTTACAGTTTATGCTCAGGTCAAAGTTAGCCGCAGAGTAACGGTTATTTTCAAGATAGGAAGGTGCTTCATGAAAAGAATTACGGTACTCGGTTCAACCGGGTCTATTGGAACACAGACGCTGGATGTCGTATCTATGCACCCGGATCAGTTTGCCGTAGAGGCTTTAGCAGGTGGCTCAAATATAAAGTTGCTTGCCGAGCAGGCGCATCTATACCAACCCAAGAAGGTATCCGTCGGCACCAAGCAACTGGCGGAGGAAATCCGTCCTTTGTTGCCTTCCGGAATGGAACTGCATTGGGGGGATGAAGGACTCGTCGAGCTGGCTGCGAATACAGATGCAGATATGGTTGTGACAGCTGTAATGGGCAGTGTCGGATTGCACTCCACGCTGGCCGCGATTGAGGCTGGAAAACAGATCGGTTTGGCCAATAAGGAAACACTGGTTACCGCCGGTCATCTGGTCACAGAACGGGCACGGGCGAAAGGAGTGCCGTTGCTGCCGATTGACAGTGAGCATTCGGCTATTTTCCAATGCTTGAATGGTGAGGGTATGAAAGATGTGGCACATATTACTCTCACGGCATCGGGTGGTTCTTTTCGTGATTTGACAAGGGAACAGCTTCTGGAGGTTACGGTAGAAGATGCATTGAAGCACCCCAATTGGTCGATGGGTGCCAAAATTACGATTGATTCGGCAACGATGGTAAACAAAGGGCTAGAGGTCATTGAGGCGCACTGGTTGTTCGGACTTGATTATGAGCAGATTCACGTACTATTGCATCCTGAAAGCATCATTCATTCCTATGTAGAATTTGTGGATACCAGTATTGTCGCCCAACTGGGCAACCCTGATATGAGAGTGCCTATTCAATACGCTTTAACCTATCCTAAACGGATGAAGTCTCCGGCCAAGCCGCTGTCACTGGCTGAGGTGGGTAAGCTCCATTTTAAGAAAATGGACTTTAATCGTTTTCCTTGTTTAAGGCTTGCCTTTGAATGTGGTAAAATGGGTGGTACAGCACCAACTGCATTTAATGCGGCTAATGAGATTGCTGTTGCCCGTTTTCTGCGTGGAGAAATTCCTTTTCTGCATATCGAAGCCGTTATTGAGCGAGTACTGGAACGGCATGTCAATGTCACTAACCCTGATCTGGCTGCGATTGAAGCCTGTGACCGTGAGGTTCGCAGCGTAGCTGCCAGGATATAAGCTGAATTTGGGTTCGAGAAGCGAATTGTGATTCTCTTGTGTGGGATCGGAGAATAATGATAATCTAGGAAGACAAACTCGATCTCATTGAAAGGGGAACGGAAACGATTGGAAACGATTCGAATAGTTTTGATGACGGTGCTCATGTTTTTCGTCATAGTGACGGTGCATGAATGGGGGCATTATTATTTTGCCAAACGCGCCGGGATTCTGGTACGGGAGTTTGCGATCGGTTTCGGTCCGAAACTGTTTTCTTATAAAAGAAACGAGACGCGATTTACACTACGTTTGCTGCCGTTCGGTGGTTTTGCCCGCATGGCAGGAGAAGATCCGGAAATCAATGAAATTGAAGCCGGACAAACAATTGCTGTACGTGTAACGGACGGTATCGTCAAAACCATTTATTTGGACCAATTGGATAACCGCAAAAATGTGGTGCGCGGCGAAGTGCAGCACATTGATCTGGAGCAGGCACTAACTGTAAAATTGGATGTGGATGGCGAGGATCAGCAATATACTGTACACCCGCAAGCGATGATGGTAACCAAAGGGCAATCCATCCAGATTGCGCCTAAGGATCGACAGTATGGCAGCAAAACAGTAGGACAGCGTGCGATGGCTATTTTTGCTGGACCGCTGATGAATTTTATCCTTGCCTTTGTTCTGTTTGGTCTGCATATCCAGATGGTCGGCGTACAAGTGGACAACCCGACTTATGTTCAGATTAATGACATTACAGCGGGTATGCCAGCTGCTGAAGCTGATTTGCATAAGGGCGATATCATTGAATCCGTGAACGGGGTTGCGATTGGTGCGAACGTTGAAAATATGATCAAACTGATTGCCGATTCCCAAGACAAGCCGATGAAATGGGTTGTTCGTCGTGATAACAAAACTTTTGATCTGACGATTACACCTCGTGCAATGGAAGGACAAAAGGGTGGTAAAGTGGGCATCGTGCCTGAACTTCCGACACGGCCAGCCGGAGTCGGGGAAACATTTAAATTTGCTGGACAATCCATGGTACGAACGACCGATATTATTTTCCAGGGGTTTAGTCAGCTTATCCAACGCTTCTCCATTAATGATCTGGGAGGTCCGGTACGTACCTTTGAAGTGACAGGACAAATTGCCAAACAGGGCATTGAGCAGCTTACGTATTGGACTGCTATAATGAGTCTTTATTTGGGGATATTTAATCTATTGCCAATTCCGGCGCTGGATGGAAGCAGACTTGTTTTCCTCGGCGTAGAGGCGGTAAGAGGACGTCCGGTTGATCCGAGCAGGGAAGGTATGGTCCATTTCGTTGGTTTTGCTATGTTATTCCTGCTCATGATTGCGGTCACGTACAATGATATTTTACGATTAATTAACGGTTAATTAGAGACGGACTTATATAAAAGGGTCTGTATGGGAGGACATGCGTTTCTATGTCGAACGATAAACAGTTTGTCGAGGAAATTACGCCACAGAGCGAAGATTTTTCCCGATGGTACATTGATGTTATTAAAAAGGCAGAGCTGATGGATTACTCCCCGGTTCGCGGGTGTATTGTGTTCCGTCCCGACGGTTTTGAAATTTGGGAGCATATCAAGGAAGCCATGGATGTGCGTTTCAAAGAAACAGGTCATCGCAATGCCTATTTTCCGATGTTCATTCCCGAGAGCTTTTTCCAAAAGGAAAAAGAGCATGTCGAAGGGTTTAACCCTGAGCTTCCTTGGGTAACCGAGGCTGGCGGGGAAAAGCTGGAGGAGCGCCTTGCGATCCGTCCTACTTCAGAGACAATGATCGGTCATATGTACTCCAAATGGATTCAATCCTATCGTGATCTGCCAGTGCTTATCAACCAATGGGCCAACGTGGTTCGTTGGGAAAAACGCACGCTACCGTTCTTGCGTACAAGTGAGTTTTTGTGGCAGGAAGGTCATACTGCTCATGAAAATGAGGAAGAAGCACGCGAAGAAACGATGAAAATGCTGGAAGTATACCGCGAGGTTATCGAGGAAGTACTGGCTATCCCAGTTATTACCGGACAAAAAACGCCTTCTGAAAAATTTGCAGGTGCGAAGGATACATTCTCACTGGAAGCGATGATGAAGGATGGACGTGCGGTGCAAGCGGGGACTTCTCACTATATGGGAACCAATTTTGCCGTTGCTTTTGATATTAAATACTTGAGCCGAGACAATAACCTGGAATACGCTCATACCACTTCATGGGGAACAAGTACGCGTCTGATTGGTGCACTGATTATGGTCCATGGGGATGACCGGGGTTTGGCCTTGCCTCCTAAAGTTGCACCTACGCAGGTCATTATGGTGCCTATCGGGCCGCCTAAGAAGCGTGACGCAGTTATTGCCCGTGCAGATGAACTGTTCGCTGCACTGAAACAAGCGGGTGTACGTGTGAAAATGGACGACCGCAGCGATGTGAGTCCAGGTTGGAAGTTTAATGAATACGAAATGCGTGGTGTACCGGTGCGTCTTGAAATCGGACCTCGTGATATGGAAAACGGTGTTTGCGTGCTCGTATCCCGTATCAGTGGCGAGAAAAAGATTGTACAGCAGGATAACCTTGTTGAGGAAGTCCATGCGATGCTGGCACAGGTACAGCAGGAAATGTTTGATCGTGCCAAGAGCTTTATGGATGAAAACTTCTATTCCGTAGATACGCTGGATGAAATGAAGGCGCTCATGGAAGAAAAACGTGGCTTTACTTTGGCAGGCTGGTGCGGATCTGTAGAATGTGAAGACAAAGTCAAAGAAGAGACAGGCGCTACAAGCCGTAATATACCTTTCAAAACTACCGAGCAAAAGACCACATGTCTGTGCTGCGGCAAACCAGCCAAGCATACTGTAGTGTTCGCACGGGCGTACTAATAAAGAAGTAAAGCTATACCACTATACTCACTTCATTCTCTCCGCTAACGAGCATAATTGTAAGAGGTTGCTATGGTGGAGGATTGAGGGGGGCTACGAAAAGCTTTTGCGGTCGGAGATGTTTTAGACGCAGAAGCTTTTCATGTTTTCAGAATTGTAGATTTGGAATCCGGGGTACGATTAGAGTAGTTAAGTCAATGGAAAACGGGGGGAGAGCCATGGGCGGAGCTGAAGAAAAGAGAAAACGGCTGGAACTGCTGATGAAGCAGGTAGTGATGCCGGCGGGAGTGGTGGAACCTTATTTCTTGGACGGTTGGATTGAGCAGGTGGAAATAAGCCGTACCAATAAGGATTGGAATATTATCATCGCCAAGGAAACACTGGTTCCCGCTCAGGTATATCGGGCCTTCTGTATTCAGGTGCAGGAGAAAATGAACCACATCGCTAAAATTACCTTTCGGTTTCGGTATAGTGAGCAGGTTCAGTCTGCGGATATCATCAGTGAATACTGGAAGCTTTTTCTGGAATGGGTGCACCGTGAAATCCCATCCGTGAACGGCTGGATGAACCGGGCTGTACATGAGTGGGAAGACGGCCTGTTATTGCTGACGATGAGCGATAGCATGTCACTGGAGCTGGCACGCAAAAAGCAGATTGACCAAGCAATCATCAAATTCTACGATAAATATTTTGGTCTCTCGATGCGCATTAAAATCCAGGTGGGAGAAAGTAACCAAGAGGCTTTGCAGCAGTTCCAAGAGAAAAAGATGCAGGAAGAACGTGAAGTTATTCAGCAGATGATGGAAAGCATGGAATCAGAAATGCCGCCTCTGGATGAAGAGGAAGGAGATGTACGACTTCAATTTGGCTATGACATCAAGGAGCCGCCTGTTCCGATGCAAGAAATTCAGGATGAAGAGAAGAAAGTCACGTTGCAGGGAACGATTTTCGGTCTCGATAGTAAAGAGCTGCGCAATGGAAGTACATTGTTCACCTATTATTTGACCGATTTTAGTGATTCGCTGCAAATGAAAATGTTTGCCAAAACAAAAGAAGATCTAAAAATTCTCAGCTTGCTGGCTAACGGAAAATGGGTTAAGGTCCGTGGCCGCGTCGAATATGATCGGTTTATGCAAATTCCTGAGCTGGTTATGATTCCTTCTGATCTGGTAGAGGTGCAGGCTCCTCCTTCCCGTAAAGATAATGCAGAGGAAAAACGGGTTGAGTTTCACCTTCACACAAAGATGAGCGCGATGGATGCTGTTAGCTCTATTGACCAGTATGTTAAAACAGCCGCCAAGTGGGGGCACAAGGCGATTGCGGTCACTGATCATGGTGGAGTGCAATGTTATCCCGATGCCGCTAAGGCCGCCAAGAAAAACGGAATTAAAATGATTTATGGTATCGAGGCCAATGTGGTCAACGATGCGGTTGAGGTTGTGATGCAGGCACAGCCACTTAATTTGAAAACAGCGACTTATGTCGTTTTTGATATTGAAACCACTGGTCTGTCAGTCACACAAAACAGAATTATTGAGATTGCTGCTGTCAAAATGCATGAGGGTAAAGAGGTAGACCGTTATGCTACCTTTGTAAATCCGCATGAGCGTATACCATACAATATCCAGCAACTGACCAACATTAACGATGAAATGGTCAAGGATGCACCGGATGTGGAGCCCGTTATGAAGGAGTTTGTGGCTTTTGCTGGCGATGCTGTACTGGTTGCCCATAATGCGCGATTTGATGTCGGTTTTATCCAGGCTACGCTTAGGAATATGGGATTGCCTGAGATGACGAACCCGGTACTGGATACACTGGAATTGGCCCGCTTGCTGTTTCCTACGATGAAAAATCATCGTCTGAACACATTGACTACCAAATACAAGGTTGCGCTCGAAAGCCATCACCGGGCCATTGATGATACAGTTGCGCTAACAGAAGTGTTGAATGGACTTTTGAATGATGCGGAACAAATTAAAGGTATGAAAGTGCTCGACCGCTTGAATGACTATGTTGGTAAGGATTTATCGACCGTTCGTCCTTTCCATTGCTGTATTTATGCGCTGAATCCGATTGGCAAAAAAAATCTGTACAAGCTGGTTTCAATGTCACATACCGAGTATTTTAAGCGTGTCCCTTGTATTCCTAAATCGAAATTGTCCGAGATGAGAGAAGGGCTGCTTATTATTTCAGGTTGTGAAAAGGGTGAGTTTTTCGAGGCAGTGCTGAACAAGTCGGAGGAGGAAGCAGAGGAAATTGCACAGTTTTATGATGTGCTGGAGATCCAACCTTTAACCATGTACATGCATCTGGTGGAAAAACAACTGGTAAGTGGCCCTGATGCTCTGAAAACGGCAGTTCGTAAAGTATGCGAAATTGGGCGGCGGCTCGATAAGCCCGTTATTGCTACAGGCAATGTTCACTATTTGGAAACACGTGATAAGCTGTACCGTGATATCACGATACATGGAATTACTGGCTTTAGCCCGTTAAAGGATATCCGAAAGCCGGATGCGCATTTGCGCACGACAGACGAAATGGTGGCAGAATTCGAGTTTTTGGGCGAGGAGAAAGCCTATGAAGTCGTTGTGAGGAATACCAGCGAGTTGGCGGAGCGGTTTGAGGAACTGGAGCTGTTCCCTGACAAGCTGTTCACGCCTTTGCTGGATGGGGCAGACGAGGAAATCCGCAATACTTGCTACGAAACGGCTAAATCCATTTATGGTGAGGAATTACCCGAGGTGGTCGTAGCCCGTCTTGAAAAAGAACTGGAGCCGATTATTAAATACGGTTTCTCTGCCAACTATCTCATTTCCGAGCGACTGGTTAAAAAGTCCAATCAGGATGGATACCTGGTAGGTTCGCGGGGTTCTGTTGGATCTTCTGTGGTCGCTACCTTCCTTGGTATTTCCGAGGTTAATCCACTACCTGCACATTATATTTGTGGTAATCCTGAATGTAGACATAGCGAATGGATTTTGGATGGCAGTGTGCCGAGCGGATTTGACTTGCCTGACAAAAACTGTCCGAAATGCGGTGGCAAGCTGAAGGGTGAGGGACAGGATATTCCGTTTGAAACGTTCCTGGGGTTTAAGGGAGATAAAGTTCCCGATATTGACTTGAACTTCTCAGGGGAATATCAGCCAGTCGCACATAACTATACGAAAGTACTGTTTGGTGAGAAAAGCGTATTCCGTGCTGGAACCATCGGTACGGTTGCAGAAAAAACGGCCTTCGGCTTTGCGAAGAAATATGAAGAGGCGCATCATAAAAAATGGCGTGGGGCCGAATTAAACAGGCTGGCTTCCGGCTGTACGGGCGTTAAACGCAGCACCGGACAGCATCCGGGCGGGATCGTCGTCGTTCCGGATTATATTGAGGTCGAGGACATTACGCCGGTACAATTCCCGGCTGATGATACAAGCTCGGAATGGAAAACGACGCATTTTGATTATCATGCTTTTGATGCGAACTTACTCAAGCTCGATATTCTGGGCCATGATGATCCGACCATGATGAGAATGCTTCAGGATTTGACTGGAGTCGACCCAACGACGATTCCGATGAATGATCCGAAGGTTATGAGTATGTTCAATTCCACGGAGGCGCTTGGCGTATCGCCGCAGCAGATCCGTACTCCTGTCGCAACCTACGGTGTACCCGAGATGGGAACCAAGTTTGTACGTCAGATGCTAGTGGAATCACAGCCGAGTTCTTTTGCCGATTTGCTACAAATATCGGGTCTGTCCCATGGTACGGGCGTATGGTTGGGGAACGCGCAGGATTTGATCAAAAACAATACCTGCAACATCAAGACCGTAATCGGTTGCCGGGATGATATCATGCTATTCCTGATTTATAAGGCGGGGATGGATGCAGGTCTGGCCTTTAAAATTACGGAGAGCGTGCGTAAAGGTAAGGGGCTTAGTGCGGAATGGATCGAGGAAATGAAAAAATGCAAGGTGCCACAATGGTACATTGATTCCTGCCTCAAGATCCAGTACATGTTTCCAAAGGCCCATGCCGCAGCCTATGTTATTTCAGCAGTGCGGACCGCCTATTTCAAGCTGTATCATCCGATTGAATATTATGCGACCTATTTCTCGGTACGCGCAGCCGATTTTGATATTGAACTGTGTTGTCAGGGGTATGATGCCATCGCGCGAAAAATTGTCGAAATCGAGCAGCTCGGTTTTCAGGCTCCACCAAAGGAAAAAGGAATGCTTCCGATCCTGGAAATGGCGCTGGAAATGACGGCTCGCGGCTTCAGTTTCAAGACGATTGATTTGTACCGTTCCGAGGGCACTCGCTTCAAGGTAGACGGAGATTCACTCATTCCGCCGTTCGGAGCGCTTCAGGGGATTGGGGAAAACGCGGCACGTAACATCGCAGCCTCCCGTGAACAGGGTGAATTTTTGTCTGTCGAGGATTTTCAGCAAAAATCGAAGGCTAGTAAAACGATTGTCGAAATGCTGTCCCAGATGGGCTGTTTCCGTGGACTGCCGGAGAGTAATCAGCTGTCTCTGTTTTAATTGGAATCCCAGTAGTCAAGCTCTGGCACTTGTCACATAACTACGGTTATGTTATAATTTTTTTGGTAATCATGGAGATAAAACCGTTGCTTAAAGAGTGGGGAAACCCACTCTTTACTGTTTGATATACAGTTACAACGTGAAAAGACGATTTTTGGGCAGGAACCGGTACGCCGGTTTATTTGCAGTGAGCCCAAAATGAACATTACATCAAATGAAAATGGAAAATGCCGGTGATGGAGAAGCATTGTCCATGGCAATGGGGCGTCTCTTTTTCACCACAGGAAAGTTTACTTTTGGAGGTTATAATCTTTGAGCACACCAAAGATCAAGTCAGTAGTAGAAGAAATGGCCCAACCTTACCTCGATGAGCATGGTTTTGAACTGGTCGATGTCGAGTATGTCAAAGAGGGCAGCAATTGGTTTCTTCGCGTTTTTGTAGACAAAGACGGGGGAATTGATCTGGACGACTGTAGTATGATCAGTGAATACCTGGGTCAAAAGCTGGACGAAAATGACCCTGTTTCTACAGCGTATTTTCTGGAAGTGTCTTCACCAGGCGCTGAAAGACCGCTGAAAAAAGCGGAAGACGTAACCAAAGCGGTAGGCAAAAATGTATTCGTTACTACATACGAGCCGATCAACGGCCTGAAGGAATTTGAAGGTCGTTTGCTTTCTTTTGAAGATGGGGAACTTACTGTTCAGAGCGGACAAAAGAAGCATGCCATACCTTATGACAAGGTGGCTGGAGCTAGGCTCGCGATCATATTTTAATTCGGATTTGACCGTTGCTGTTTGACATGTACTTCATGTTTTTTTGCCTCGTGTGCCGACCAGGACGCAGGTGCATCATTTGAAAGGGGGAGCAGTAATCCATGAGTATGGATTTTATTGAAGCAATGAACGAGTTGGAACGGGAAAAGGGGATCAGCAAGGATGTGCTGTTTGAGGCCATTGAAGCAGCCTTGATTTCCAGCTACAAACGGAATTTCAACACCGCACAAAACGTGCGTGTCGATATGAACCGCAACTCGGGTGTCATTAAGGTATATGCCCGCAAGCTGATCGTTGAGGAGGTATTGGATCCTCGCACCGAGATTTCGTTGCCAGCAGCCCGTGAGATTAACCCGCATTTTCAGCTGGAGGATATTGCTGAGATTGAAGTTACTCCTCGTGATTTTGGACGGATTGCCGCACAAACAGCGAAGCAGGTCGTAACCCAACGTATCCGTGAAGCGGAGCGGGGATTGATCTACAACAAGTTTGTGGACAAGGAAGAGGATATTGTAACAGGGACCGTACAACGTCAGGACCCGCGTAATATTTATATTGACCTGGGTAAGGTGGAGGCGGTTCTCCCGTTGGGCGAGTTGATGCCTAATGAGAAATTCAGTCATCTGGACCGGATTAAGGCTTATATTACCAAGGTAGAGAATACGACCAAAGGGCCTCAAATCATGTTGTCCCGCTCACATCCAGGTCTGCTTAAGCGTTTGTTCGAACTCGAGGTGCCGGAAATTTTTGACGGTGTCGTTGAGATTCGTTCTGTAGCGCGTGAAGCAGGCTTCCGTTCTAAAATCGCAGTTCATTCCCGCAATGCCGAGGTAGATCCGGTCGGTTCTTGTGTAGGACCGAGAGGAACGCGGGTGCAGACGATTGTGAATGAGTTGCGTGGTGAAAAAATCGACATTGTGCGTTATTCCGATAATGTTGACGAATATGTGGCTAATGCGCTGAGCCCGTCCAAGGTGCTTGAGGTGCAGGTGTTTGAAGAAGAAAAAATGGCGCGTGTCATCGTGCCGGATTACCAGCTTTCTCTGGCCATTGGTATCAAAGGGCAAAATGCCCGCCTTGCTGCCAAGCTCACTGGCTGGAAAATTGATATCAAGAGCGAAACGCAGGCGGAGGAAGAACTCGGCAGACCGAGAACATCCACCGATGAAATGCATCAGGATTCCGTTTCTGTAGATTAAACGGAGTGTAGGGGGGTTAATGCATGAAACAGAGAAAGGTACCTTTGCGCAAGTGTGTGGCCTGTCATGAAATGATGCCTAAGAAGCAGTTGATCCGTGTCGTCAAAACCCCTGAAGACGAAGTGCTGATTGACTTGACAGGCAAAAAGTCGGGACGCGGCGCTTACTTGTGCGGCAAAGCCGCCTGCTTCAAGCTTGCTCAAAAAAGCAAGGCACTGGATCGGGCATTGAAGCACTCGGTTCATCCTGATATTTATGAGCAGCTAAGTCGTGATTTTGCTGCCGTCGAGGAAGAATTCCTGGCGGCACAAGGCAGCGTGCATGATGAATAAGGCGCTGTCTGGATTGGGCCTTGCCATGAGAGCTGGCAAGCTGCTAACAGGTGATGAGATCGTTTTTAAAGCGATCAGGTCTTCAGAAGCCAAGCTGGTCATTCTTGCGAAAGATGCTTCAATGAATACTCAAAAGAAATTCCGCGACAAATGCGGGACGTACAAAATCCCCTTATTGATAGGATTTGACCGGGAAAGCTTGGGAAGCAGCATCGGCAAGCCTGAACGGGTTGTGCTGGCTGTGACGGATCAAGGATTCGCGAAATTGATCAAGAAACATGCGGGGATAATGTCGGAGGTGGAGTATATTGAGTAAACAAGAAAGCAAAGACAAAGTGCGGGTATACGAATACGCCAAATCGTTGAACATGAGCAGCAAAGAAATTATCACCATTCTTAAACGGCTGGATATTCCCGTGAACAACCATATGAGCGTCATGGAACACGATGCCGTGGGTAAAGTGGAAAATTTTTTTAAGGATATTAAATCCAATGCTGCGGCCAAGCAAGGCGGAGCAGGCACGGCGCAAGTAAGCTCGAACCAGGCCGGTTCAAGCCAGAATAGTAATCATTCAACTGAGCAAACCAAAAATCAACAGGAAAAGCAGGTAAGTATGAATAGGACAAACAACAACCAAAACAGTAACCGAAGCAGCGCTCCAAAAGCGCAAGGCAGTCAGCAGGGCGGTCAAAACCGCAGTCAACAGAGTACAAGCAGACCAAGTGGACAGCAAGGCAGCCAGAACCGTAGTGGCGGCCAGCAACAGGGAGGACAACAGCGCCCGAGCACTAACACGGGTTCACGTCCTCAAGGTAGCCAAAGCACCAACTCACGTCCACAAGGGAGCAGTCAAGGTAGTACGGCAGTAAGAACGGCATCGTCCACGGGAAGTAGCAATGCGAACCGTAGCGGTGGTGGCAACCGTACAGGCAGCAACTCCAATAACGGCGGTAATCGTTCCGGTCAAGGCCGTTTCGACGATAACCGTCAAGGCGGAGGACGCGGTGGTAACGGTGGTCGTGGTGGTAATAGCCGCGGTGGTAACAATCGTGGTGGAAAATTCAACAGTCGTGGCAGAGGTCAACAACAGGAGCGCCGCGAGAAAATCGACAACACGCCTAAGAAAATCATTGTGCGTGGTGAGATGACAGTAGGCGAAACAGCGAAGCTTCTCCACAAGGATGCATCGGAAGTTATCAAAAAGCTGATCACGCTCGGAACGATGGCGACCATTAACCAGGAACTGGATATGGATACTATCCTTCTGCTTGCCGGAGATTTCGGTGTAGAAGTAGAAGTGAAAATTCCGGTCGAAGAGGATCGCTTTGAAACAGTGGAAGAAAACGATGATCCAGAGCTTCTGAAAGCACGTCCTCCCGTTGTTACGATTATGGGTCACGTCGATCATGGTAAAACAACTTTGCTGGATGCTATTCGCTCCACTAATGTAACGGGTGGCGAAGCTGGTGGTATTACACAGCATATCGGTGCGTATCAAGTTGAAATCAACAGCAAAAAAATAACTTTCCTGGATACACCGGGTCACGAAGCGTTTACGGCAATGCGTGCTCGTGGTGCTCAAGTTACGGATATGACGATCATTGTTGTTGCAGCTGATGACGGTGTTATGCCACAGACAGTTGAAGCCATCAACCATGCGAAGGCAGCTGGTCTGCCGATCATCGTGGCTGTGAATAAGATCGACAAGCCGGATGCGAATCCGGATAAAGTAAAGCAAGAATTGACTGAGTATGAATTGGTTCCTGAAGAGTGGGGCGGCGATACGATCTTTGTCAACGTTTCCGCGAAACAGAGAATGGGTCTTGAAGATCTGCTCGAAATGATTCTGCTCGTAGCTGAAGTAAATGAGTACAAAGCGAACCCGGACAAACGGGCACGTGGTACGATCATCGAAGCTGAGCTGGACAAAGGCCGCGGTTCCGTAGCCCGTATCCTCGTTCAGAATGGTACACTGAAAGTTGGCGATGCTTTCGTAGCAGGTAACTGTTTCGGACGTGTACGTGCCATGGTCAATGACAAAGGCCGCCGTCTGAAGGAAGCTGGTCCTTCCACACCAGTTGAAATCACTGGTTTGACAGAAGTGCCACTTGCTGGCGATCCGTTCATGGTGTTCGAGGATGAGCGCAAAGCTCGTGCTATCGCTGACAGACGTTCGATTACGCAACGTCAGTCCGATCTGGGCAGCAACACCCGCGTAACGCTGGATGACCTGTTCCAGCACATCAAGGATGGCGAGATGAAAGATCTGAACGTCATTATCAAGGGTGATGTGCAAGGTTCCGTCGAAGCGCTGAAAGGTTCCTTGAACAAGATTGAAGTTGAAGGTGTACGCGTTAAAATTCTTCACAGCGGTGCAGGTGCAATTACCGAATCCGATATTATTTTGGCTGCGGCTTCCAATGCCATTGTGATTGGTTTTAACGTTCGTCCTGATAATCAGGCGAAATCTACAGCTGAAGCTGAAAAAGTGGACATTCGTCTGCACCGCGTCATTTACAATGTCATTGAAGAAATCGAGCAAGCCATGAAAGGCATGCTGGATCCTGAATATAAAGAAAATGTGATTGGGCATGCTGAAGTTCGTAACGTGTTTAAGGTCACTAAGGTCGGTACGATTGCCGGTTGTATGGTGACGTCCGGTAAAATTGCCCGTTCAGCAGAAGCGCGCCTGATACGTGATGGCATTGTTATTTTTGAAGGTAAAATCGACTCACTGAAACGCTTTAAGGACGACGCAAAAGAAGTTGCCCAAGGTTACGAATGCGGTATTACCCTTGATGGCTATAATGATGTTAAGGAACTCGACATTATTGAAGCGTTCGTCATGGAAACAGTGGAGCGCTAACGGCAGAGAGGTGAGCATCCATGGCTAAAATACGTACAGGTCGGGTTGGCGAGCAGATTAAGAAAGAGCTAAGCCAACTCATACAGACCGAATTAAAAGATCCCCGTATCGGTTTTATTACGGTAACGGGTGTTGATCTGACAAACGATTTGTCCCAAGCGAAAATATACTTGAGCGTGCTTGGGGATGAAGAGCAAAAAACTTCTTCCCTGAAAGCATTGGACAAAGCGAACGGTTATCTTCGTTCTGAACTTGGCAAACGGATACGGCTTCGCCATATTCCCGAGCTGATTTTCAAAATTGACGAATCTATCGCTTATGGCAGCCGGATTGAAAAGCTGCTAAGTGATATCGACAAGGATGAGAAATAGCAAGAGCTAGTTTATCCGAAGGAACCATGAACTGAATGTAAAGGAGACGGCAATGCATACCTATGAACAGGCGCTTCAACAAGCGAAGGAATTTATTCTGGAGCATGATGATTACCTGATCGTATCGCATGTACAGCCGGACGGAGACGCAGTCAGCTCCACCGTAACGGTGGGCTGGCTTCTCTCATGTCTGGGGAAGAAATTTACCATGCTGAATGAGGGGGCTATCCCCAAGCGCATGGATTTTTTATGGCATGCTGATGAGATTATGGATATGAGCCAGCAACCGCCGGAACGGAAATACAACCGGATTATTTGTGTAGATTGTGCAGATTTTCGTCGTGTTGGTCTAACAGAGCAGTTTTTTGCGGAAGATGCCATCATTTTGAATATTGATCATCATCCGACGAATGATGCGTATGGAACAGTTAATGTGATTAAGTCGGATGCTGCGGCAACGGCAGAAATTCTTTTTGATCTACTGGAAAAGTTTGCGATCAACTGGGACGTTGAAGTGGCGACGGCTGTATATACCGGACTGCTGACGGACACAGGAGGCTTCAGGTATTCGAACACTTCGCCTAAAGTCATGTCTACAGTGTCACAGCTGCTTGCCTATGGTGTAGACGGTCCCTATCTATCCGAGAGCCTGCTGGAAGAAATGACATTCCCGCAAATGAAGGTCCTGACCAAAGCATTGCAAACGCTCGAGATTTCGGAGGATGGTAAAATCGCCTGGGTGGTTGTAACCCCTGACGATATGAAGGAATGCGGAGCTGTTAATGAGGATTTGGAAGGCATCGTCAATTATCCGAGGAATATTCGTGGCGTTGAAGTAGGCATTTTCTTTAAAGTGATTAGTGATCAAGCGGTCAAAGCCAGTCTGAGATCGGCAGGTAACGTTAACGTAGCTGCGCTTGCCCAATCGTTTGGGGGCGGGGGACACGTACGTGCTGCAGGTTGTCGTCTGGAGGGTAAGCTGGAGGACATTATTGAGGTCGTTGTAGGGCGGGTGAAGGCCGAGCTATGAAACCGATGAAGCAGGAACAAGCAACTTGGGAAGGCGTACTACCCGTCTACAAACCCGCTGGATTCACCTCTCATGATGTGGTGGCCAAGACTCGCCGTTTGCTGGGAATGAAGCGAATCGGACATACCGGAACACTTGATCCTCAGGTGACAGGCGTGCTGCCGTTGTGTCTGGGACGTGCTACCCGGGTAGTTGAATACATGCAGGAGTTACCTAAGGAATACCATGCAACATTACGCTTGGGACTTGCCACTGATACAGAGGACCTTACGGGTACGATTACCGAGAAGTGTGACCATCCAGTAGAGGTGACGGAAGAGGAAGCCAAAGCGGTTCTGGAGCGTTTTGTCGGTACGATTTCCCAAGTGCCACCAATGTACTCGGCCCTCAAAGTGGATGGCAAACGCCTATACGAGCTGGCCCGAGAAGGCAAGACCGTGGAGCGTAAAAGCCGTGAAGTGACTATTTACGAGCTGGAAATGACGGGATTCGCGGAGTCGGGATCATATGTGGATATTTCTTTTCGTGCATTATGCTCCAAAGGAACTTATATCCGTACGCTCTGCGTCGATATCGGCCGCGAATTGGGATATCCTTCGACGATGGTCAAGCTGGAACGAACCATGTCTGCGGGGATTTCTGCGAATCGTTGTTTAACATTCGAAGAAATTGAACGCTACGTAGCGGATGGCAGCCTGGGTGAGCGGCTTATTGCCACTGATGAGGCCATTGACTATATGCCTGATCATACGGTGGCCGAAGTGAAGGCCGCTGCCGCTCTTCAAGGTCAGCGCTTGTCGCTGAGCATGATTTCTCCGCCTGTGACGGACAGCCAGCCCTTCCGGTTGTATAAAGAGGACCGAACGTTTTTGGGCGTATATGGACGTGATGAATCAGGGGCTATCGCGCCAATTAAAGTTTTTTTACCTTGAATTGTGCTATAATTTTGACGAAGTTAGTCAAATGATGTGAAATGCAGGTGAAATAATATGATTACCGTATCGTTATCTTATCCATTGAGCGATGAGCTTTTGCACCAATGGGGACGTTCACAGGTCACGGCGATCGGTCAGTTCGACGGTCTTCATCTCGGACACACAAGTGTCATACGCAAGGCTGTCGAGCTGGCTCGGGAACAGAAAGTGCCGGTATCTGTTATGACATTTCATCCTCACCCGAAGGAAGTCATGAAAAAAGGCGACTATGAAGGCTATTTGACCCCGCTTGTGGACAAGCAGGATATTTTGGCCGATATGGGTGTGGACGTGCTTTATATTTTGAGATTTGACGAGGACTTTTCCAAAGTCAGCCCTGAGGCGTTCATCACGGACATCTTGCTTCCATTGCAGATTCAAACGGCAGTAGTGGGCTTTGATTTCCGGTTTGGCTACCGGGGAGCCGGACATGAGCATACACTTCGGGAACTGGGAGGAGAACGTATGTCCGTCCACACCGTATCGCCATTCGAGCTGGATGGGGAAAAAGTGAGCAGCTCCAGCATCCGCCGTGCCTTGCAGACAGGGGATTTAACGCATGCCTCTCGCTGGCTGGGGCGCTCTTACCACATTCGGGGCACCGTAATGGATGGAGAGAAGCGTGGACGCACCATCGGCTTCCCAACAGCCAATCTCAAGCTGGATGATACTTACGTAATTCCAGTCAAGGGCGTATATGCCGTACGGGCACTGGTGGGTGAGCGTTGGAAAAGCGGGGTAATGAATGTAGGGGTTAAGCCTACTTTTCATGAAGGTGTGCTGAATCCGTCGTTTGAGGTTCATCTGTTTGATTTTGATCAGCAGATTTATGGTGAGCCTGTGCTGGTTGAGCTTCATCATTACATCCGTCCTGAACGCAAATTCTCTTCGGTGGACGAGCTGATTACCCAGATTGGCAACGACGCACAAACGGCTAAAAAGCTGTTAGGCTAATTTATTTACATAAGACAGGCGCTGTGTTATACTGACTTATGTTGTGTAAACAACGATGAACCTTGGCTTGGTTGTCCGCTTTCACCAGCGGCTACGAGGCTAATGGCGATTATAATGAAGGAGGTGAACAGGATGGCATTGACTCAAGAGCGTAAACAGCAATTGATCGAGGAGTACAAAACTCATGAATCCGATACAGGATCTGCAGAGGTACAAATCGCTATCCTTACTGAAAACATCGTTAACTTGCAAAGCCACTTTCGTTCGCATAAGAAAGACCATCACTCCCGCCGCGGGTTGTTGAAAATGGTCGGTCAGCGTCGTAAACTTTTGGCTTACCTGAAGAAGACTGATGTTAGACGTTACAGTGCGTTGATCGAGCGTCTCGGACTGCGTCGTTAATTTTCAGACATGTAATGAGAAAAGAAGCCTGGTTGTTCACCGCTTGTCCCTGCTAAGGCGACGGCGGACAGCAGCCGGGTTCTTTTTTGAAGTAAGGAATTTTTTTGACGTACAGATCCTTTAGAAGTGCGAGTCTAGTAAGGTTCTGGTGCTTATTGTGCATAGGGCTTCTTATGAATCAGGCCCGTCTAGGAAATACTGGATATGTATAGAACTTTTACAATGGAATGAAATGGAGGGATACCATGGAGCAACGTGTGGAAATGCAGCTCGGCGGAAGAAAGCTGGTGCTGGAAACAGGACGTCTTGCGAAACAGGCCAATGCCGCAGTTAAAGTAAGCTATGGCGAAACGGTTGTTCTCTGTACCGTGACCGCTTCCAATGCGCCGAAAGATTTGGACTTTTTTCCGCTGACGGTGAACTATGAAGAAAGATTGTATGCTGTGGGGAAAATCCCAGGCGGATTTATTAAACGGGAAGGACGCCCAAGTCAAAAAGCGATTTTGTCCAGCCGTCTGACAGATCGTCCGATTCGCCCATTGTTCCCGGAAGGCTTCCGGAATGATGTACAGGTATTAAACCTGGTGATGAGTGTCGATCAGGATTGTGAGCCGGAAATTGCAGCGATGATCGGAACCTCGGCAGCGCTTAGCATTTCGGACGTACCTTTTAACGGACCGATTGGCGGAGTTGCTGTAGGCCGTGTGGACGGACAATTCGTGATTAACCCGGACATTGCGCAACAGAATGCAAGCGATTTGTATCTGGTTGTAGCCGGGACGAAAGATGCCATCATGATGGTAGAAGCGGAAGGCAACGAAATTCCGGAAGAAGTCATGCTGGAAGCAATCATGTTTGGCCATGACGAGATCAAGAACATTGTGGCAGTCATTGAGCAACTGGTTCAAGTGGCAGGTAAAGAGAAAATGCAGGTTAAACTGCATGCTGTCGATGAAAAAGTGAACAGCGAAGTTCGTGCATATGCGGCTGAACGTTTGGTGGAAGCCGTCAAAATTATAGAAAAACATGCCCGTCAAGAGGCGATTGATGCAGTCAACGAAGAGACGGTTGCACATTTTGAAGCACAGTACATAGAGACGCCTGAGCTTTTGAAAGACGTGAGCGAAGTTCTCTATGATATCGTTAAAGAAGAAGTCCGTCGTCTGATTACGCATGATAAAGTGCGTCCTGACGGTCGTAAGCTTGACGAGATTCGTCCGATCGAAAGCGATACGAGCATTTTGCCGCGTACGCATGGCTCGGGCTTGTTCACACGCGGTCAAACGCAAGCGCTTAGCGTTTGTACACTTGGCGCATTGGGTGATGTGCAAATTTTGGACGGCATTGATCTGGAAGAAACGAAGCGTTTCATGCATCATTACAATTTCCCTCCATTCAGTGTAGGCGAGGCTCGTCCTTTGCGTGCACCGGGTCGTCGTGAAATTGGACATGGTGCTCTTGGTGAGCGTGCGCTTTCCAAAGTCATTCCTTCTGAAACTGAATTTCCATATACGATTCGTCTCGTTTCCGAGGTGCTGGAATCGAATGGCTCGACTTCCCAGGCTAGTATCTGCGCAAGCACACTGGCTATGATGGATGCGGGTGTACCGATCAAGGCTCCGGTTGCAGGTGTAGCGATGGGATTGATCAAGGACGGGGAGCATGTTTCCGTGTTGACCGATATCCAGGGCATGGAAGATCACTTGGGCGACATGGACTTTAAAGTGGCTGGTACAGCAGAAGGCGTAACTGCTATTCAAATGGATATCAAGATTAACGGTATCGATCGTAACATTTTGCAGGATGCGCTCAAACAAGCCAGAGAAGGACGCTTGTTCATTCTTAGCAAAATGATGGAAGCCATCCAGACGCCGCGTGAGCAATTGTCTCCGTATGCGCCGAAAATTATGACGATGCACATTAACCCGGATAAAATCCGTGATGTTATTGGTGCGGGTGGTAAAATCATTAACAAAATCATCGAAGAAACCGGCGTAAAAATTGATATCGAACAAGATGGTCGTGTATTCATCGCTTCCACAAACCAAGAGATGAATGAAAAGGCGCGTTCCATTATTGAAGGTATCGTGAAAGAAGTCGTGATTGGAGAGATTTACATCGGCACAGTGAAGCGGATTGAAAAATTCGGTGCATTCGTCGAAATTTTACCGGGCAAGGACGGTCTGGTTCATATTTCCCAACTGTCTACTGAACGTGTAGCCAAAGTTGAGGATGTAGTTGCTATTGGAGATACGATTACGGTGAAAGTTACCGAAATTGATCAACAAGGTCGTGTCAATTTATCCCGCAAAGCTGTTCTGACGGCTGAAGCTCCTGCAAAGTCCTAGTACCTGCGTACAGCGGATCACTATAAAAGGAGTGCTGTTCGTTTTTTACAGAAGACTCGGGATTGGAATAGCATCTTTTAAGCTTTTGGAAAGAGGCAGAGCTACGTTTCTGGCTCTTTTTTCATACATATGCACAAGCTGTGTCGAAGTGGGCTTCCAGAGGCTTGCTGCGTCATAGTTCTTGTCCTCCCCGCATACAATGTGGACAAACGGGCGGGAGGATGAAGGGATCATGAGAAAGGCAAAGAGAGCAGCGTGGGTTGTAGCCAGTCTGGTCATTACGCTGGTGATTGGGCAGTTTAGTGGGGTGCGAGAGTATGTGAGTCAACTACGCGCCGGACACAGCACGGAAACGAGTGAGCCCGAGGCTGCAACAACGATGGCGATAGCCGCTTTACCAGATAATGCACTCATGCAGCGACTGCGATCAGAGGCTGCCCGACAAAGACGAGAGCCGGTTGATGCCAAGATCGACCGGGTATGGAAGGCTATTCCCGGCTATAACGGCTTGGAGGTTGACCTAGACGCGACTTATCGTAAGGCAATTGCGGCTCCGGACCAACCCATACAATATGTGTATCGACAGCTTGCGCCCAAGATACATTTGAACCAGCTCGGCAATGTCCCGATTTACCGGGGAAATCCCGAAAAGCCGATGGTTTCTTTCATGATCAATGTAGCTTGGGGAAACGAGTATATCGTGCCTATACTGGATACGCTGGATCAGGAAAAGGTCAAGGCTACGTTTTTTTTCGATGGTAGCTGGCTGAAAAAAAATCCTGAACTCGCCAAAGAGATTCAAAAAAGAGGACATGAGCTTTCGAACCATGCTTACTCCCATCCGAATATGAGCCGTCTGAGCAGGGAAAGAGCTACACAGGAAATAGAGAAGACACAAGTGCTTCTTCAGGACATTTTAGGTGTGAAAAACGGCTGGTTTGCCCCACCATCGGGCGATTTTAATCAGGAAACAGTTGATTTAGCAGCAGGTCTTGGGCTTAAAACAGTGCTGTGGACACTGGATACAGTGGACTGGAGACATCCTTCGCCGGAATCGGTAATTGCTAAAATCAGTAGCAAGGTCGAATCGGGATCACTGATTTTGATGCATCCGACAGATTCTTCATCGGCGGCTCTCAAAGGCATGATTCATGCCATTCGCAGCAAGGGACTGGTGCCCGGAACCGTCAGTCAGACGCTTTCCCCTGATCGGCAGCTACCTGCTCCGGTTGAGTGAACGTCTTTTTTCTGTTAGGATTGAACATTATGGCAAAGTTTGCAATTCAGTTTAGGAGGGCCAATCGTGGAAAGAATTCAACTCAAAAACGGCCTAAGAGTGGTCATTGAAAAAATTCCAACCGTGCGTTCCGTTTCTTTCGGCATCTGGGTTAAAACCGGCTCCCGAAATGAAACCCCGGACAATAGCGGTATTTCTCATTTTATTGAACACATGCTTTTCAAAGGAACAGAGCGCTTCGACGCGAAGGAAATTGCCGAGCAATTTGACGCCATCGGAGGGAATGTTAATGCATTCACTTCGAAGGAATACACGTGCTATTATGCAAAAGTGCTGGATGAGCATCTGCCGATTGCGGTTGATGTACTGTCCGATATGTTTTTTAATTCTAAATTAGATCATGAAGAGCTGGCAAAAGAGAAGAACGTGATTCTGGAGGAAATCTCCATGTACGAGGACACACCAGACGATATGGTACATGATCTCTTATCTCGGGCCGCTTATGGCGACCATCCGCTGGCTTATCCTATTCTCGGTACCGAAAAGCATTTATTAGCTATGGACAGCTCCCATCTCAGCAATTATATGAAAGAACACTATACAATCGACAATACGGTCATCAGTGTGGCTGGTAATATTGATGATAGTCTGGTAGAGCTACTGGAGCGTCACTTTGGGCACTTTGATAACCATGGAACTGCTTCGCCCCTGACGGTTCCTGCGTTTAACGGTGAGCTGTTGTATCATGAAAAGGCAACGGAACAGAATCATATTTGCTTGTCTCTGCCTGGATTTGCAACGGGTGACGATCTCCAGTATGCTATGGTATTGCTGAACAACGCGATCGGCGGCGGTATGAGCTCACGTCTGTTTCAGGAAATTCGGGAGAAGCGTGGGCTGGCTTATTCGGTCTATTCCTACCATAGCTCCCATGCGGACAGTGGTATGTTCACCATTTATGCCGGTACGGCTCCCAAGCAGACGAAGGATGTGCTGAATCTGGCGCTTGAACTGTTGCAGGATGTGGCTGTTAAGGGACTGGATGATAACGAGCTTCGTAAAGGCAAGGAGCAGTTAAAAGGAAGCTTGATATTAAGCCTTGAGGGCACAGGAAGTCGGATGAATCGTCTTGGAAAAAATGAGTTGATGCTAGGTCAGCATTACACGCTGGATCAAATGATTGAGCACATTGAGCAAGTGACAGCTGATGATGTGAACAAGGTACTGGACCGGATGTTCTCGGAGCCGTTTGCCCTGTCGATGGTCGGAGCGAGCGATTCAGCGGTTAAGGATATGAGGAGGGACTATTTTGTTAACTTACGTGGAAATTAACAGACTTGGGGGCAATGAGGATATTGAGCTGCCCCGTAAAATGTCAGAGCTTGCATCCGGGTTTGACCTGTATGCTGCGGTACAGGAAGACTTAGTTTTGGAACCCGGCAAGCGTTGTCTTGTTCCAACCGGATTGGCTATAGCGATGCCGGCAGGGCTGGAGGCACAAATCCGTCCGCGCAGCGGACTGGCTCTCAAGCATGGTATTACCTGTCTCAACACACCGGGCACAATTGATGCGGATTATCGTGGGGAGATTAAGGTATTGCTTATCAATTTGGGCGAGGAACCATTCACCATTACACGTAATGAGCGAATTGCACAAATGGTATTTCAGACTGTGCCTGAGGTAGAGTTGAAGCAGGTAGACCGTTTGTCTGAAACTGTGCGTGGTGCTGGAGGCTTCGGTCATACAGGACGCTGAGTCCACAGTTTCCTTCAAACGACTGAATGTCACGGCTTTAATCGGCATTTTGGAGAATGTAACTGAATTGTCGATTTTAAGCTAGAGCATGAATAGCATATGAATATGGATACACATAAAAAGCCGTCCCGAAAAGGGGCGGTTTTTTTGTGTTTCTTCACCTATCTATGGGTGGCTGCATAGACTAAAAACATATCGTGTCTCGGAAAGGAGTGATCCGGATGCTAACAGGAATACGCATCGTTGTATTGGGTGGCGATGCGAGGCAGCTTGAGGTAATCCGAAAATGTGTAGACATGGATGCTACCGTCAGCGTGGTCGGCTTTGACCAGCTTGAAGAGCCGCTCAGAGGAGCATCGCGGGAGTCGTTGTCTGTCAAGCTGCTTGAATCGGCAGATGCGCTTGTGCTGCCAGTTGTGGGGTGTGATGAGGGAGGCAATGTGAACGCACTTTTTGGATCGCAAAAGCTGCAGTTTCTGAATGAGCACGCCGCTGCTCTTCCGCCCCACTGCGTCGTATATACGGGGATGGCGCGGACGTACTTAAAAGAAATTTGTTCCAGACATGATTTAAAGCTGGTGGAGTTGCTGGAAAGAGACGATGTGGCCATATATAACTCGATACCTACGGCGGAAGGCGCACTGATGATGGCGATTCAGCATACGGATTTTACGATTCATGGTGCAAATTGTATGGTTCTGGGCATGGGACGGACTGGATTTACCATGGCCAGGGCGCTACAAGGATTGGGAGCCAGAGTGAAGGTCGGGGTACGTAGGGCAGAAGATGCGGCGAGAGCGGTAGAAATGGGCTGGAAGCCTTTTATGACAAGGGATTTGGCGGATGAGACTCAGGGAGTTGACTTGATTTTTAATACGATACCCTCTATGATTATCACAGCGCAAATCCTGTCTAAATTGCCACAGGCTACCGTGATTATTGACCTTGCTTCCGCCCCGGGCGGGTGTGATTTTCGTTTTGCGGAAAAGCGTGGAATTACGGCCATGCTCGCCCCCGGTCTTCCCGGTATTGTCGCTCCCAAAACTGCTGGTGCCATTATAGCGAATACGCTGGTGCAGTTGTTAATGGAAGATAATCCTGATCGGGGTGATGCGTAATGAGTTGGCAAGGGAAAACGGTAGGTTATGCAATTACAGGTTCACACTGCACATTTGAAGAGGTTATGCCTGTTATACAGCGTTTTGTTGACGAGGGCGCGAAGGTTGTTCCCATTATATCCAATACGGTATTAACAACGGATACCCGCTTCGGTACTTCGCAAAGTTGGCAAAAACAGTTGAAAGATATAACAGGGAATGATATCATTTCTACAATTGTGGAGGCTGAGCCACTGGGTCCCTCCCAAATACTCGATGTACTGGTGATTGCACCCTTGACGGGGAATTCGATGAGTAAGCTGGCGAATGCCATGACAGACAGTCCGGTTCTGATGGCCGCCAAGGCCCAATTGCGCAACGGTCGTCCACTTCTTTTGGCCATATCAACCAATGATGGGCTTGGTTTGAATGCTGCGAATATCGCCAAGTTACTGGTAGCCAAAAATATATTTTTTGTGCCGTTCGGACAGGACAATCCAGTTAAAAAGCCCAATTCACTTGTGGCTGACATGGAGCTGATTCCAGAAGCCGCTTACGCTGCTATGCAGGGCAAACAGCTTCAACCGATGATTGTGGAACGCAAGACTCCATGAAGTACTATAGTTAACTGCTGAGCATCCCTCGCCTAGAAGATGATTCGATGATGCATCGGGTCTAATTTCTTGTTGGCGGTGGATGCTTTCAGAATAAAAAAATGGTTTTTTAGTCGAGAAGGGGAGATACACCAGATGAGCAATAGAAAGTTTAATGTAGCTGTCGTTGGAGCGACAGGCGCCGTAGGAGAACAAATCGTAAATCTGCTGGAAAAACGGGATTTTCCTGTGGATAAAATTAAATTTCTTTCTTCGCCTCGTTCTGCCGGCACTTTAATTAGCTTTAAAGGTCAGCAAATTCCAGTAGAGATTGCAACCCCCGACAGCTTTGAAGGAATCGACATTGCCTTGTTCAGCGCAGGCGGAGACGTAAGTAAGGAACTGGCACCACATGCTGTTCGTCATGGCGCAGTATGCATTGACAACACAAACGCCTTCCGGATGGATCCTACAGCTCCTCTTGTCGTTCCTGAGGTGAACAGCGACAAAATTGCCAAGCATCAAGGGATCATTGCCAACCCGAACTGCTCCACCATCCAGATGGTAGCTGCTTTGAAACCATTATATGATCAGTATGGCATTTCCCGTATCATCGTATCCACATATCAAGCGGTGTCCGGGGCTGGAAGCCGTGCCATTGATGAACTGAATCGTCAAAGTGCAGCGATCCTTAACGGTGAAGAAGTTCAGCCTGATCTGCTGCCAGTCGGTTCATTGCCGGTGAAGCATCAAATTGCTTTCAATGCTATCCCGCAAATCGACAAATTCCAGGACAACGGCTATACACTGGAAGAAATGAAAATGGTACTTGAAACGAAAAAAATATTGGATGATGAATCCGTGGACGTAACAGCAACGTGTGTACGTATTCCTGTCGTATACGGACACTCGGAATCCGTCTATGTAGAGCTTAAAAAAGATTATGATTTGGAAGAAATCCGCAATCTGCTTGCTTCGGCACCGGGAGTAACCCTGGTAGACAATCCTGCTGCGCAGCTCTATCCGCTGGCATCCGAAGCCGCAGGGAAACCTGACGTATTCGTTGGACGTGTACGTCGTGATTTGGGCAACAGCCGTGGATTGAATCTGTGGGTCGTATCCGACAACCTGCTCAAGGGAGCAGCATGGAACGCGGTGCAAATCGCGGAGATTATTGCTGCAAATGCGGAATAACGTTCCTGAAGCAGGGAGTAAGATGGGGGAAAAGCGATGAGTATTTTAGTACAGAAATTTGGGGGAACCTCGCTGTCCACACCCGAAGCGCGTCAACTGGTGCTAGGACATGTGAAGCGAGAGCTGGAACAACATTTTCAACTGGTTGTCGTTGTGTCGGCCATGGGGCGGAAAGGAGAGCCTTATGCTACGGACACGCTGCTCGATTGGGCGGCGTCTAACGGCGACAGTCTTCCTAAGCGCGAACGGGATTTACTGCTGTGCTGTGGTGAAATCATTTCTGCCGCTACATTATGCAGCCTGATGGAAAATGAAGGTATTCCTGCTACGGTGCTGACTGGGGCACAGGCGGGCTTTATTACGGATGATCAATACGGCAATGCTCGTATTTTGGATATAAAGCCAGACCGTATCGTGGAAGAGCTGAACCAGGGCCGTGTCGTCATTGTGACAGGCTTCCAGGGTCAGACTGTAAGCGGTGATATGACTACCTTGGGTCGTGGTGGCAGCGATACTTCCGCTACCGCTCTGGGTGCCGCTCTACAAGCGGACATGGTAGACATTTATACGGATGTGAACGGCATCTTGACCGCCGATCCGCGCATCGTGGAAAATGCAAAACCGCTTGCCCATGTCAGCTATACGGAGATTTGTAATATGGCTCATCAGGGGGCAAAGGTTATCCATCCCCGTGCTGTTGAAATTGCCATGCAGGCGAATATTCCGGTTCGGGTTCGCTCTACCTTTTCCGAAGGGGAAGGAACGCTGGTCACCCATCCGGAGGGCTTTAAGGACGTACAGGCAGACATCGTTGACCGTTTCGTGACCGGTATTGCGTATGTCGGCAACGTCACACAAATTACCGTAGAATTAAAGCCAGGCTCGGAGCATTTGCAATTACAAGTATTCAAATCCATGGCTGAGCATGGAATCAGCGTCGATTTTATTAATGTAACTCCATCCGGAGCGGTTTATACCGTGTTCGATGCTGATGGAAGCAAAGCGGTTGAAGTACTGAACGGTCTGGGCTTGGAGCCTAAAATTTTGGCAGGGTGCGCTAAAGTATCCGTCATAGGCGGCGGTATCAATGGGGTACCTGGCATTATGGCGACGATTGTAGAGGCATTGGCAGAATCAGACGTACAGATTCTTCAATCGGCAGATTCCAACACGACGATTTGGGTACTCGTTAAAAAAGAAGATATGGTGCAGGCTGTACGCGCATTGCATAATAAATTTGAACTCCATCAATAGGCGCAATGTCCGTGCTCGGACTTGCAAAAAAAGGAGGCAGCATGGTGAACTTCGGCAGACTGATTACCGCAATGGTGACACCTTTTGATCAGCAAGGAGAGATTAACTGGACTGCATTGTCCTCGTTGATTGATTATTTAATAGAAGAACAACATTCGGAGTCTCTTGTCGTATCAGGAACGACGGGCGAGTCTCCTACCCTGAGCGATGATGAAAAAATCAAGTTGTTTGCATTTACTGTAGAAAAAGCAGCCGGACGATGTAAAATCATTGCCGGTACCGGTAGCAACAATACACGTCACTCCATTCATCTGACCCGTGCTGCGGAGCAGGCGGGGGTAGACGGTATTTTGCTGGTAGTGCCTTATTACAATAAACCGAATCAGGAAGGGATGTATCAGCATTTTGAAAGTATTGCAAATTCCACATCCCTTCCAGTCATACTGTATAATGTACCAAGCCGTACCGCAGCCAGCTTGACCGTGGAAACGACGCTGCGTCTTGCGCAAATCTCTAACATTGTAGGAACCAAAGAATGCGCGTCGCTGGCGCAGGTCACACAGATTGCAGCCGCAGCTCCGGAGGGATTCTTCATTTATTCGGGGGATGACGCTTCCGGGTTGCCTGCTATGGCTGTAGGGGCTTATGGTATTATCAGCGTGGCGAGTCATGTAGTAGGCGCAGAAATGAAGCAGATGATTGATGCACTTGTAGGGGGACACGCACAGCAGGCAGCAAAATTGCATCAGCAGTTGTTTCCGGTTTTCAAGGGTTTGTTCGGCTGTCCTCATCCGCTGCCTAATCCGGTGGCTGTAAAATATGCATTGGAGTTACGGAATGTTTCGGTAGGTTCTGTTAGGTTGCCGCTTATTCCTCCGACCGAAGAGGAAGCGGAATTTATTAAGAAGTTATTTGCCCGCTAATCGGGAAGAATGAATTTTAAATGTTAAATGAATACGGGGAGTACGCTTGTTAAAGGCAGCCGGGAGTAAAGAAGCCGGAGGATTTTATAGCCTTGAAAAGGTACTCCGGCATGAGGGCGTTCTTATAGGGCGCCCTTTTTGCTGTGCCTTTTAACCATGTATCAAGATAATTGAACAGGGAGTAATGGTTTTAGACGGCAGTGGGAAACCTATGCGCAACGAACAGGATGACTTGTTTTTTCTTATTTTAATCATGTATAATGAGGTCAAGTGACTGGGTGCGGTATTCTTTTGAAAATTAAATAAATAAATCAAGGTACGACGTCCAACTACCATAGGAGGTTTAGATTCATTTGTCTAAAAAAACAAACAACGATAAATTGATGATTTTCGCTTTGGGCGGCGTCGGTGAAATCGGGAAAAATATGTATGTCGTTCAATACGGCAATGACATTGTCGTGGTGGATTCGGGTCTGAAATTCCCGGAAGAGGACATGCTTGGCATTGATATCGTTATTCCTGATATTTCCTACCTTACGGAGAACCGCGACAAGGTAAGAGGCATTGTGCTGACTCATGGTCATGAGGACCATATCGGCGGTTTGCCTTACGTGCTGAAACATTTGAATGTACCGGTATACGGTACCAAATTGACGTTGGGGCTGGTGGAAAACAAGCTGAAGGAAGCGAATCTGCTTGGCGAAACCAAACGTATTTTGATCAATGCTGATTCCGAAATCAAGCTGGGTTCCACACTGAAAGCAACATTCTTCAGAACAAACCACAGTATTCCGGATTCTGTAGGTGTATGCATTGATACTCCTGAAGGTGCTGTTGTTCATACAGGTGACTTCAAGTTTGATCATACTCCGGTAAACGGACAATATGCAGATTTGCAGCGTATGGCTGAAATCGGCACACGTGGCGTACTGGCTCTTTTGTCAGACAGTACCAATGCGGAAAAACCAGGCTTTACTCCATCGGAAAAAAGCGTCGGCATCGTGCTGGAAGACATTTTCCGTAAGTCGAAACAACGTGTAGTTGTAGCTACTTTTGCTTCCAACGTACACCGTATTCAGCAGGTTATTAATGCTGCTGAATCGACAGGACGCAAAGTGACGGTTATCGGTCGCAGTATGGTTAATGTCGTAGGGATTGCTTCCGATTTAGGCTATTTGGAAATTCCGGATGGAATGCTGATCGAGCCTGAGGAAGTTGGCAAAATGTCAGCGGATCGCGTAGTTATTCTCTGCACAGGTAGCCAAGGCGAGCCTATGTCTGCTCTAACAAGAATGGCGCGTTCCACACATCGTAAGGTGGATATTCTTCCGGGAGATTCGGTTATCATCGCAGCTACACCGGTACCGGGTAATGAAAAATATGTCGGTCGCACGATTGATGAACTGTTCCGTTTAGGTGCCAATGTTTATTACAGCGCAGCTAATCCGGGAATTCACGTTTCCGGACACGGAAGCCAAGAAGAACTCAAACTGATGCTGAATCTGATGAAACCTAAATTCTTCTTGCCAATTCATGGTGAGTTCAGAATGCAACGTCGTCATGCCCTCCTTGCCGAATCGGTGGGTGTAGAGCCGGACAACATTTTCATCACAGATATCGGTGAAGTTATTGAAATTCAGAACGGCGGAGCACGCAGAGCTGGTAAGGTTACAGCGGGCAACGTGTTAATCGACGGACTGGGTGTAGGAGATGTAGGGAATATCGTATTACGCGACCGCAAATTGCTGTCACAGGACGGTATTTTGGTTGTTGTTGTCACCCTGAGCAAGCAGGACGGCACGATCAAGTCTGGACCGGATATCATTTCCCGTGGTTTCGTATATGTCCGCGAATCGGAAGGTTTGCTGGATGAAGCGAATCGTATTGTCTCAAGCACACTGCATAAGCTCATGAGCGAGAATGTAAATGAATGGGCTTCCCTTAAAACAAATGTCAAGGATGCGCTGGGTCGCTTCTTGTATGAGCAAACTCGTCGCAGACCGATGATTTTGCCAATCATTATGGAAGTGTGAGTCAATTGAAATTTGCTCAAAAACCTGAATTAAAAACTTAAGTCACAGGCACACAGTCGCCTCTCTTCCCGCAGGAAATATTGGACGGTTTCCGCGGGAGGGGAGGCTTTTTTGGCTTTTTCGGGTGAGGAAAGAAGGAAAAACATGGGGGGCGGGTATAAAATATTCCATTTCCATCCCATACTATAGGGTGAATACGGGTCACAAAGACGCGTAAAGCGAAAGGAAGATCGCCCACATGGAACAATACAGCAACCTATCATCCGGCAGACAAGAAACGGAAGCACCGGATCAACCTATGCCTGAAGTTGGGCAAAGACCCATTTCCCCCGCTATGGAGGCCTTGCAGCAACTGGGACAAACCTCCATGCCCGGAAGCGAATCCAATATTTTTTGCATGACAATAATTGGTCAGATTGAAGGGCATCTGATTCTGCCACCGCAAAACAAAACGACCAAATACGAGCACATTATTCCCCAACTGGTAGCAGCGGAGCAAAATCCCCGTATTGAAGGCTTAATGATTCTGCTGAATACAGTAGGTGGGGATGTCGAGGCAGGGCTGGCTATTGCTGAAATGATCGCTTCAATGAGTAAACCGACGGTGACCATTGTCATTGGAGGCGGGCATAGTATCGGTGTACCTATCGCGGTTTCGTCCACCTATTCTTATATTGCTGAGAGCGCGACGATGACCATTCACCCGATTCGTATGAATGGCTTGGTTATCGGAGTTCCACAAACGTTTGAATATATGGAAAAAATGCAGGAGCGTGTTGTACGTTTTGTGGTTTCCCATTCGCGTATTACCGAGGAGCGGTTCAAGGAGCTTATGTTTAAAACCGGTGAACTGAATCGGGATATTGGTACTGCCGTTGGGGGAGCCGATGCAGTGAAATACGGCTTGATGGACGCGGTTGGTGGCATCGGAGAAGCATTGAAACAACTGAACACCATCATTGAATCTCGACGTCAGCAAAACGGGATTACAGGGACTCAGCAGCAGGCTCCGTTCGTATCTTTTTCCCCAAATGCTACAGATACCTCGACTGGAACGCTTCCTAATGAGCATAGTGGGGAGTTGCCTCAATGACCTTATATACCGTAATGCCAATGGAAATGGTGTGGGAGGGCATGTGGAAGGAGGCGGAGACGTTTGCGGAGATTCGGGTTGACGGTTTACTTATGCAGGTGCAGCCGCTCGAAAGTCGCAGGGGGATTATCGTGCGATTGCTAGATTGTCCGCTGGAAACTTACCTGAATCCGCGTTATGCACCAGGACAAGTCATCGAATGGTCGTAGAAGGTGTCGAATAGGATGAAAATAGGTCGTTTGATGTTGAAAAAGAACATATGTGCGGATACCGGGTGACGTGGTATAATATTCTTCTGGGGGGTGACCTTGAATGTCCAGAAGAAGGAAAAGGAAAAAGAAAGCCGCGTTTGGCGGAGTTCTAAAATTCGAAATTTACGGCATTGTGCTGATAACTTTGGCGGTCATTGCGCTGTCGGGTGAAGCGGCAGTCGGTCGGTCGCTATCCAAGATGTTTGGGCTGGTACTGGGGAAATTTTATTTTGTCATACCCCTGATCGGCATTTATTATGGTCTGATGGTGATGATTCACCGCAAATGGCCAAACCAGTGGAACTCACGTAAAACAGGGCTGTTGCTGCTGGTATTTGCCTTTACGCTTATGAGCTCTATTTCATCTATGGAGCAGCGTTTGGGGCCGATTAATGCACTTCAACCAGGCGGGGTGATGAGCCAGATACATATAGATATGCGTGAGCAGTTGCTATCGCCTGACAAGGAAGGCCATATCTCAATGCTGAACAAGGATATTAGCGGGGGATACATCGGCGCATTGCAGCTTACTGTGCTGTTGTGGCTGTTTGGTCTTACGGGTGCCAAGCTGATTATGATTGTAATGTTTGTGATTTGTTTTATGCTGCTGACCCAGCTGTCTTATGTGGATCTGGTGCGAATTGTTCGGACGAAGATGCTGGCAGCAGGGGGTAGCGTTCGGAAAAAATGGATTGGTAAAGCCACTCCACTTTCGGCATCTGGCAGAGGTACCGGGAATAAAAAAATCAAGTCCGAGTCGATTCCTGCTTATGAGGAAGATATGGATGATGATTTCGATGAAATGCAGCCTCCGGCGCGTAAGCAGCCGATTTTCTTTCAGCTGTTTGGCCTGAAAAAATCGGCTGGAGAGGACAAGGATGATCGTTCTGTTCATGCTGATGAGGATGATCAAGAGCATGCTTATGAAGCTGAGGAAGGACAGCCCTTGTGGAGAAACGCCAAGCAAGCAGAAGAATTGTCCGATACTGCTGAACACATAGAGGAGGAAGCTTCTGTTTCGGTAAAAAGGTCACCGATCATTCGGGATTTCTTCGAGCAGGTGAAGCATGAGGAAAGAAGACCTGAGGATGAATCAGAGGCATCCTTGGCCGGGTCAGAGCAGACGGATTCAGCTTATGATGAGTCGCTGGATGACAACTTTATGGATGCCGCTGTAAACACAGATACGGACGGTATGGCAACAACAGTTCATAATACACCGGACAGTGCAGATGGACAGGCCCAAGCGAATGCAACGGGGACGTCAGGCGAAGAGACTGCAGGCACAACTGCGGCCATTCCTGCTCCACCGCCACCCAAGCCTTACAAGCTCCCGTCGTTCCGTTTGCTTGCCAAGCCACAAAACGTGGGCAAAGGCCTTGGGCAAAAGGATTACATGCAAACGGCACGCAAGCTGGAGGCCACATTGGAAAGCTTTGGCGTACGGGCAAAGGTACTGGAGGTTGTCCGTGGACCTGCGGTGACGCGTTATGAAATTCAGCCGGACATTGGTGTGAAGGTCAGCCGTATTGTAAGCCTGACGGATGACATTGCGCTTGCGCTCGCTGCGAAGGATATTCGTATGGAGGCTCCAATTCCAGGCAAATCGGCTATCGGTATTGAGGTTCCGAACAACGAGGTTTCTATTGTAACGATGCGTGAGGTTATGGAGACGACCATTTTCCAGGAGTCTGTATCCAATTTGTCCATTGCGTTCGGACGTGATATTGCAGGCCAGACGATTGTTGGTAATTTGGCCAAAATGCCCCACTTGCTTGTAGCCGGAGCAACCGGTTCAGGTAAATCGGTGTGTATTAACGGTATTATTACGAGTATTTTGTACAAGGCGAAGCCAGATGAGGTTAAATTTCTCATGGTCGATCCCAAAATGGTGGAGTTAAACGTGTACAACGGTATTCCGCATTTGTTGGCACCGGTCGTTACCGATCCGAAGCGCGCTTCACTCGCTTTGAAAAAAATTGTAGTAGAAATGGAAAAGCGTTACGAATTATTTTCCAAATCAGGAACCCGTAACATAGAAGGCTATAATAATTTGATGAAAGACAATCCTGCTGCGTTCCTGCCTTATATCGTCGTTATTGTGGACGAGTTGGCGGATCTGATGATGGTAGCTGCGGGGGATGTGGAGGATGCGATTGCACGATTGGCCCAAATGGCGCGTGCCGCAGGGATTCATCTTATCATTGCAACGCAGAGACCGTCGGTTGACGTAATTACCGGGGTTATCAAAGCCAATATTCCTTCGCGTATTGCCTTTGGTGTGTCCTCGCAGGTGGATTCCCGTACAATACTGGATATGGGCGGAGCCGAGAAGCTGCTTGGACGCGGGGATATGCTGTTCATGCCGATGGGCGCTTCCAAGCCGGTTCGCGTTCAGGGAGCGTTCATGAGCGATCAGGAAGTGGAGAACATCGTTAACTATGTGCGTGAGCAGGGTGAAGCACAATATGATGAAACGCTTGTACCGGAGGTAGAGGAAGTATCTGCTGATGCCGATGAAATGCTGGATGAGCTGTACGATCAGGCTGTCAACATCATTTTAGAGGCCAAGCAAGCATCTGTATCTCTGCTTCAGCGCCGAATGAGGATCGGCTATACACGTGCGGCCCGGTTGATTGACTCTATGGAGGCTCGTGGCGTCATCGGCCCTTACGAGGGAAGCAAGCCCCGTGAGGTGCTTATTTCAATGGAGCAATATCAGCAAAACAAAGTCAGTTCCTGACCATAGGCTTTACCGGAAATCGCATCCAAAATCGCTGTTTGTAAGTGTGGTGTTTGTTTAAATTCGACAACACTATGCGTACAGACAGCGATTTTTTTTTGCTTTTTTTCAGGAATAGAGGAGTAGCCGAATGAAAGAAGATTAAAAGGGTGAATAGCTTTAAGCAGAGCTTGTCATAATAAACGTAGCCATCCTGTTAATCCCACAAAAGAAAGGTAGAGCGCAGCATATGAAAAAGACAATGGTCTGGATTTGCACGGGTATTCTCGCAGCCTCGGCTATCACGTACACAGGACTTATTGCGAACGTCTCTGCGCAGCATGCAGAGCCGCTGAGCACGCAGCAGGAAGTACAAGCAACACAGCCTTCCCAAGCAACATTTAGCACAGAGGCGGTTAATTACGGCTCCTACGGTCAGGATGTATATGAACTGCAATCCCGTTTGAAGCTGTTGGGCTTTTTCGGTGCAGAAGTGGACAGTCATTTTGGCAGTAGTACATTGAAGGCTGTTAAGGGCTTTCAAAAAGAGTTTGGCATCACCCCTGACGGAGTGGTTGGAGCAAAAACAAAGCTAAAGCTGGTGAATGCAACCCCTAATTGGAAACCGACGGAAACGCCTTTACATCGTAAAAATGAGGCTTCTGCTCAGGGGAAGACAGCGGATAATAATAAAACAGATCAAAAAGATGAAACAATGGGATCAGCTAACGCGATGGGACTGTCTGACAACGATCTCAAAATTATGGCTAACGCAGTCTACGGTGAATCCCGTGGCGAGCCGTTTGAAGGACAGGTAGCCGTGGCGGCAGTTATTTTGAACCGGGTCAAATCCCCCAGCTTTCCAAACACACCGTCTGGAGTGATTTTTCAGCCGGGGGCCTTTACAGCTGTAGCTGATGGTCAAATCTGGCTCACGCCAAATGAAACTGCAACAAAGGCAGTTCGCCAGGCACTGAACGGCTGGGACCCAAGCGGAGGCTGCCTCTATTATTTTAATCCAAAAACAGCCACCTCCAAATGGATTTGGAGCCGCCCGCAGGTGAAGACGATTGGTCAGCATATTTTCTGCATGTAAACCGCCGAAGCAGCCGGGAGCTTGTCTCCGGTTGCTTCTTGGCTTTTGCATCGTTAGAATAAAGATTGGCACACTTTACCTCTTTACAGGATAATGATTCACAGCGGCTCATGCTAAAAAGGCTAGACGAAATTGACGTCACAAAGGAGTTTTGGACTTGAACAAAACAGGTTTCGAGCGTGGGACGCGCAGACAATTAAGGATTCATGTACTGCCAACCAAACGCTTCAAGACGTTTGCCATATCATTGTATGTAGGTACTCCACTACGAGAGGAAACGGTAACCCGAGTGGGACTGACACCATTCGTACTACGACGGGGTACAGAATCATATCCGCAGACTACACAATTCAGAGAACAATTAGAGCAATTGTATGGCGCGGGCTTTGGATTTGATGTATATAAACGCGGAGATTATCAAATCGTGCAATTTCGAATGGATACGATTAATGACAGCTTTGTAAACAGCTCGGACAGCTTGCTGGATCGTTCATTTGCTTTTCTCGGAGAGGTGTTGACGAAGCCTGCATTGGAGAATGGAGCATTTCAGACCGGATACGTCCAGCAGGAACGGGAAAACGTACGCAAGAAGCTGGAATCTATAGTCAATGATAAAATTCGTTATGCTGGAGAGCGCTGCATGGAGGAAATGTGCAAAAATGAGCCTTATCGTCTGCATCCCCTCGGTCAGCGGTCTGATCTGGATAGTATAGATGCGCAAGGCCTGTATCAGGCTTATGGAGAATGGCTGGATAACGCCAGCATGGATTTGTATGTGGTTGGAGATACGACGCTGGAGGAAGTGGAGAAGTTCGTAGACCGCTATTTCCAACTGAACCGTTCGGAAGAAAAGGGATATGCTCCTGAACAACCAAAAGCGGTGGAGCGTGATGTACAAACGGTGGTGGAGCGTCTTGATGTAAATCAGGGGAAGCTGAACATGGGATTGCGCACTCCAATTACGTATGGTGACGATCGATATGCCTCCGCCCTGATGTACAACGGGATTTTAGGCGGTTATCCTCACTCCAAGCTGTTCGTCAACGTGCGGGAGAAGGAAAGCTTGGCGTATTACGCCTCATCACGGTATGACGGGCACAAGGGCATAGGGACGATTCAATCCGGTATTGAAATACCCAATTATGAAAAAGCGGTTACCATTATCCGCAAGCAACTAGAAGATACGCAAAATGGGGCGATTACCGAGCTGGAAATGACCCAGACACAGGCGATGATCCGCAATTTATTGAAGGAAATGCAGGATTCCGCTTTTGAAATGATCGCTTACGATTTTAACAGACAGCTTTCCGGCAAAGAGCGTACGGTAGATGAGCTGCTGAGCCAGGTGGAGGCTGTCAAGGTGAAGGATGTTCAGGATGCCGCCCGGACGTTCCGACTGGACACCATTTATTTCTTGAGAGACCAGAAGGGGGAATAGCGGGTGGAGCACATACCTTATGAGCATTTGCAGGAAACGCTGTACTATGAAGTGATGGATAACGGATTACACGTTTATGTGTTGCCCAAACCGGGCTTTCAGAAGACATACGCTACATTTTCGACCAAATACGGCTCGGTCGATAATCATTTTCGTGTGGAAGGTCAGCAGCCGGTTAAGGTTCCGGATGGCATCGCCCATTTTTTGGAGCATAAAATGTTTGAAGAGCCTCAAGGTGATATTTTCGCTACTTTTTCCTCCAATGGGGCATCGGCCAATGCATTTACGAGCTTTGATCAAACGGTATATTTATTTTCCGCAACCGAGCATATTCAGGAGAATTTGACCACATTGGTCAATTTTGTACAGCACCCTTACTTTACAGATGAAAATGTGGAGAAGGAAAAAGGCATTATCGGTCAGGAAATCAATATGTATGAGGATAATCCGGACTGGCGGAGTTACTTTGGCCTGATCGAAGCGCTATACAAGGTCCATCCGGTGCATATTGATATTGCGGGTACCGTTCAATCCATCAGCACGATTACGAAAGAAACGCTGTATAGCTGTTATGAGGCTTTTTACCACCCGAGCAATATGATTCTTTTTGTGGTAGGCGGGGTGGACCCCGCGGAAGTAATAGAACTGGTGCGTAACAATCAGGCGAAAAAGGATTACAAGCCTCAAGGGGAGATTGAGCGTATTTTTGACGAAGAGCCTACTACTGTGGCAGAGAAGCGTCGTGAGGTAAAGCTGGCGGTTTCTCTCCCTAAGCTGTTGTTCGGATTCAAGGAAGCCAAGGTAGGTCTCACGGGTGAGAAACTGCTTCGTCATGATCTGGAAACCAAGTTGATGCTTGATCTTTTGTTTGGCTCCAGTACGCAGCTGTATCAAAAGCTCTACGATGAGGACCTCATTTCAGATAGCTTCGGCCATGAGTACAACAGTACACCGCAGTATGCGTTCTCTGCTATCGGTGGAGATACAAAGGACCCGGATGGGCTGTTGGCGCGGATACGTGAAGAGGTGGGGTCCATTCAAAAACAGGGCTTCAAGGCAGAACATTTTGAACGGGCACGTAAAAAGAAAATCGGCGGTTACCTGCGTATGCTCAATTCGCCCGAAAATATAGCGCATGAGTTTACGAGACATCGCTTCCGGGACGGCGATTTTTTCCAATTGCTTCCGGTCTATGAAAGTATTACACTTGAGGATGTTAACCGTCGTCTGAAGGATCATATTCAGTGGGATCAGATGGGCATATCGCTGGTGGTGAGTCCGTAATGTCCAGGGAGAGGGAAACGATAACCACCAAGGATGGGGAATTAAAAGCCATTGGCGATACGACTGTGCTGATCACAGGAGCAAGCGGCGGGATTGGAGCGGCTATTGCGGAGCGTTTTGCGGCTGTTGGGATGAATGTGGTCATTCACTACATGAAGTCCCATGAAAAAGCGAATGAAGTTGCCCGCCGTTGTATGGCTTATTCAGGCAAGGTGATGACCGTCTCAGCGGACCTGCGGAGCAAGGAGCAGATTGAACGCATGCGTGAGAAGCTGGAGAATCACGGAATGAAGCCAGATATTCTTGTGAATAACGCTGGATTATCTCATTACGGATTGCTGACGGATGTGTCGGAAGAGGAATGGGATGATGTGATGGCCGTCAATGTGAAGGGAACCTTTCTGTGTACGCAGGTTTTTATGCCGCATATGATTTCCCAACGCTATGGCCGTATCGTGAATGTGTCTTCTGTATGGGGAATATGCGGCGCTTCGTGCGAGGTGCTGTATTCCACCACCAAAGGCGGGATCAACGCATTCACTAAAGCACTGGCTCAAGAAGTTGCACCTTCTGGAGTAACGGTAAATGCGGTAGCTCCGGGTGCAGTGGGTACGTCTATGCTGGATCATCTGGACGAAGGGGAAATTTCCAGTCTCGAAGAAGAAATTCCTGCCGGTCGATTGGCTCGGCCTGATGAAATTTCATCACTGGTTTATTTTCTGGCGCTTCCTGAATCCGGTTATATTAACGGGCAGGTCATTAGTCCTAACGGAGGATGGGTGACTTGACGAGAAGTACAGCGTTTGGAGGAAACCACCAGTATAGAGAGCACCTGAGAAGAACATATTATAACTGTTGATTTTAAATCTGAATCATCTAAGGAGGATTTAAGTATGTCAACAGTTGTTCAGAATTTCGATACCTGGAAGAAGTTCCTTGGTCAGCGTGTGGAACAGGCGGAGAAGCTTGGAATCAGCCAGGATACCATTTCAGAGCTTGCTTATGAAATCGGTGATTTTCTGGATGAGAAGGTCGATCCGGCCAACCACTCCAACCGCGCACTGAAAGAACTGTGGGGAGTTGCCGATGAGGACGAGCGTCACACTATCGCCCGGCTGATGGTCAAATTAGCCAAAAGCAACGCATAAGCAGGAACCAACATGAAAAGCTCCCTTTTGGGGGCTTTTCTGTAATGGTTACAGAGCTGTTCTTGTAATTCCTTTGTAATTTATATATCATAAACGTGATCGAGGCTTATGCAATTGTGTTGAATACAAGAAGCCTTTGTGGTCTCAATAATTGATTTTGTCGATTGGTGTTATTTTATGATACAATAAGGCTTTGATTTGGAAATGTTGACGGTTTTGAATGTGAATGAGGTGCTAATGTGACGGAAGAATTGAAACAGTGGTACATGGAGTACAAGATACATAAAAATCGTCCCGGATTGCTGGGAGACATTGCTTCCATGCTTGGTATTCTGGGGGTTAATATACTGACGATCAACGGTGTTGAAGGCGAAAGACGGGGGATGTTGCTGGAAACGGACGATGACGAGAAGATACGCATTCTCGGAGATACTTTAAAAAAGGCCAGCAATATTACAGTTACCGCCTTACGCGCTCCAAGGCTGGTCGATATATTGGCAGTAAGGCACGGACGTTACATTGATCGGGATTCGGATGACCGCAAAACATTCCGCTTTACACGCGACGAGCTTGGGTTACTGGTCGATTTTTTGGGTGAAGTATTAAAGAGGGATGGAAATCAGGTGATTGGACTTCGCGGAATGCCTCGTGTGGGAAAAACCGAATCCATCATTGCCAGCAGCGTATGCGCCATGAAGCGCTGGACTTTTGTGTCTTCAACGTTATTACGGCAGACGGTGCGCAGTCAGCTCTCCGAAGAGGAAATGAACCCTAACAATGTATTTATTATTGACGGCATTGTGAGTACAATTCGGTCAAATGAAAGACATTATCACCTGCTTCAGGAAATAATGAGCATGCCGAGTACGAAGGTTATTGAGCATCCTGACGTTTTTGTACGTGAATCGGGATACAGCTTCGACGATTTCAATTTCATTATTGAACTTCGCAATAATCCGGCTGAGGAAATTATTTATGATACCTTTACAGCCAGTTATACAGAAGATCTTTAAATAAGCGTAATTATACAAGGAGATGATGACATGTCAGAACTGGGTCAGCAATTAAAGGAGGCCCGGCTGCAAAAAGGATTGAGCCTTGACGATGTTCAGGAAATGACGAAGATACGCAAACGTTATCTGGAAGCCATTGAGACGGGCGATTACAAAGTGCTGCCGGGAAGCTTTTATGTCAGAGCTTTTATTAAAACTTACGCTGAAACGGTCGGTTTAAACCCCGACGAGATTCTGGAAGGACATAAAAGCAATGTACCTGAACCAGAGCCGGAAGCTGTCATGGAGCCTGTGACACAGAAACGCTCCAGCCGTCCGGCTACGATTGGGAATCTCAAATGGTTGCCGACAGCTTTAATGTGGCTTTTTCTGGTTCTCATTGTTGGGGTTATTTATGCATATTGGGTGAGTAACAATCATACAGCTCCAAAAACAGCCGAGAATACAACGCCGATTACGACACCGAGTACGTCCATTCCTAACAGCACCAAGGAGGGAACTACGACACCACCGCAAAATACGACGACAACCCCTCCTCAGGAAAGCGCTCAGACAACAACGCCGAATAACGGTCAGACGGCAGCTCCAAATGGTGGCGGCGGACAAACCACTCCTGATGCTGGGCAAACGGGGCAAACCCAACCACCGGAAGGAACAGGTACAGGAACGGATATGACCACTCCTGACAGTAGCCAGCAGCCGAGTACCACTACGCCGCAACAAGGTGTAACCGTGGCTCAGGATGGCAAGCAAGGCAAAACGACGATTTTCAAAGTTTCCAGTGCAACCGGAGCTACAGTCAAGGTGGATATTAAGGCAACGGGGGAAAGCTGGCTTGAGGTGTACAAGGGGCAAAACTCACGTGGTGAAAAGCTGAGTTATGGCATGACCAAAAGTGGAGATTCCGTGTCCTTTGACATCGGTCCGGAAGGCTTGTATATCAAATCAGGACGTTCTTCTGCCACGGATATTTCCGTAGCAGGTCAACCGATAACTGATAATAAATCGACGACTCGTGTTTTGATACAGCAAGGAGAAGCTTCCTCGACCGGAACGAGTGCCGGGGTGAGTGGTACTACTACGGATTCGACTACTGGCAGTACGGATTCAACACAGAGCGGTACAGATTCTTCAACTACTGGCGGTGAATAAACCCTCTATTGCGCGGAAATACTAATGACTGTAATTCATGGGAAGCCCATTTCATTTTCCGCAAAGTGAGGTGTATACATTATGACTGTCAGCTGGATTGTGACAGGGCTTGGTATAATTGTCAGCCTGCTTGGCTATTATCTGACCCCAAGTGCATGGGGCTATGGCATACTGGGCTTTGGTCTTGCTCACATTGTGCTGGGACTTCTGGATATGTTCCGGAATCCGACCCGCAGCCACAGTTAGATATGTTGACCGTGGAATGAAATAAAGGCGTTTTTGTCATTAACTGGCAAGAGCGCCTTTTTAGTGATCGGATTATTGGATTTTTGTAAATGACTAGCCTATAATTAGTTATTGAACTTTGTTGTGGAAAGGAAAGTGAAACGATGGCTTCAGAAAATTCATTTGATATCGTCTCCAAAATGGATATGCAGGAATTGACCAATGCGGTTCATCAGACGGAGCGTGAAATTGAAACACGGTTTGATTTTAAGGGGAGCAAAAGCAGCCTTAAGCTTGAAAAGGAAGCTCTTACAATTGCATCGGAGGACGAATACAAGCTCAACGCGGTAATTGATATTTTGCAATCTAAAATGGCCAAGCGTGGTTTATCCCTTAAAAACGTAGAATACGGGAAGCTGGAGCCAGCGTCTTTGGGTTCAGTACGCCAGCGTCTTGCTCTCAAGCAGGGAATTGATCAGGATAATGCCAAAAAAATTAACATTCTTATCCGGGACTCCAAGCTGAAAGTTAAAAGTCAGATTCAAGGTGATCAGATCCGCGTGACCGGAAAAAACAGGGATGATTTACAAGCAGTCATTCAGTTATTGCGCAAAGCTGATCTACCATTGGAACTTCAATTTACGAATATGAAATAAAGCCGTTTTCCCTCATGCAGATTGTAAGAAAAAATGATGCTTGATGCGCGGCAGGTTATTTTGACATGCGTTTTGCACCATATTATACTTGTAACGAAAATGCAGATGATCAGGTGTATAGCGGTAGTCAAAACGATTTACATAGGATTGAATTCAATCCGAAAACTGCCATTTTTAATCAAGTACGATAATCAGGGGAGAGTGTGTTGTGAATTTACCCAACAGAATTACAATAACGCGGATTTGCCTCATCCCGGTGATGATGCTGGCCTTGCTGGTGGATTTTGATTTCTATCCGCCGCCGATTGAGATTGGAGCTTTCGAGCTGCCGTATAATCAGTTGATGGCGGCTATCATTTTCCTCATAGCCGCCAGCACGGATGGTCTTGACGGATACTTGGCCCGTAAAAATAACATGGTCACCAACTTGGGGAAATTACTGGACCCTCTTGCGGATAAGCTTCTGGTAACTGCTATTTTGGTTTCTTTGGTGGAAATGGGCAAGATTGATTCGTGGATTGTTGTTGTCATTGTTAGCCGTGAGTTTGCGGTTACTGGTCTGCGTCAGATTGCTTTATTGGATGGCTCTGTGGTCGCTGCAAGCAACTGGGGCAAATTAAAGACCATCATCCAGATCGTTGCCATTGTAGCGTTGCTCATTAATAATTTTCCGTTTGTCTTTCTGGGTATTCCGTTTGATTTAATAACGATATGGGCGGCTGCGTTTATTACTATTTACTCGGGAATTGACTATTTTGTAAAGAACAGCCATTTACTTCGCTCCTCCAAGGTTTAACAGGATAAGTTTCATGGGAACAGCGATAGGGAGTTTGCTTATTGCTGTTTCTTTGCATAATTCCCACAACATTCGCTCTACAGGAGGCAGAAACGATGAAAGCTGAAATCATCGCAGTAGGAACTGAATTATTGCTCGGACAAATTGTGAATACAAATGCCCAATATTTGTCACAAGAGTTGGCTACGGTTGGGATTGATGTATATTTTCAGACGGTTGTTGGCGATAACATGGATCGACTTCAGGAAGCGGTACGTCTGGCTCAGAAGCGTGCGGATATTATTTTGTTCTCCGGTGGTCTGGGACCGACTCAGGATGATTTGACGAAAGATGCAATCGCCGCTGTGCTGGGGCGTAAATTACATATAGACCGTCTCGCTATGGATAAGCTGGAACAGTTTTTCCATAATCGCGGGGTGGAAATGACCGAAAATAATCGGCGTCAGGCGCTTTCCATTGAAGGGGCTACTCCTCTTGAAAATGAGACAGGTCTGGCTGTGGGCGATGCGATTGCACAGGATGGTAAATATTATGTAGTTTTGCCTGGACCGCCGAAGGAACTCAAACCGATGTTTGAGAATCAGGCGAAACCTTGGTTGCTCCAGCAAGCACTGAGTGGTGAGGAACTGCCGATTTATTCGAAAATGCTAAAGTTTGCAGGAATCGGCGAGTCAGCTCTCGAAACCCGCTTATTGGATCTGATAAAATCACAGACAGACCCGACCATTGCTCCTTATGCCAAGGAGGGAGAGGTCACAATCCGTATATCCACCAAGGCGGCCAGCGAGAGCGAGGCACTGGTCAAGCTGGGGGCTACGGAAGCAGAAATTCAGCAGCGTCTTTCGGAATACATGTATGCGAGCGAGGACGTCACGCTGGAGAAGGTTATTGTGGATTTGATGTCCAATCGCGGACTGACTGTTAGCGCGGCAGAAAGCTGCACAGGTGGAATGCTGATGGAGCACATCACTTCCGTTCCGGGCAGCTCAGTTATGTTTCAGGGCGGTATCGTGTGTTATTCCAATGAAATGAAGAAGAAGCTGCTCAACGTGCCTCATGATTATTTGGAGGGGGACAATGCGCCCGGCGCAGTAAGCGAGGAAGTAGCCCTTGTGCTTGCAGAGCAGGCGAGAATGGTCACGGACAGTGATTTCGGACTCTCGGTTACAGGTGTAGCTGGACCCGGATATTCTGAGCGGAAGCCGGTTGGTCTGGTTTATATCGGTATTGCTGAGCGTGATAAGGAGACTGAGGTATACGAGCTGAAGCTGAGCGGGAATCGTGAAGCGATTCGTCTGCGGTCTGTTAAAGCAATCCTGTACAGATTATGGCGCAGACTGGTGGAAAATGAGAAGCTCTCTTAATGATCTGTATCCGACGCGAGTTTTCATAGAGTTGTTTTAGGTAAACGATTAATGATATAATCATACTATCGGAAGAACCGTTGCAAAAGCCTTTTTGCCTGCGGTTCTTTTTTGATTTAAGAGACAGATGGAAGTATAGAAGAGAACTGTCTAAACAAAAAAAACGAATGTATGTTCGAAAAAATGCTTGGCAAGCGTGTCAAAACAAGGTATTATTAAAGTACAAACAACGAAGGATGTGAGTTTATTGTCAGATCGTCGTGCTGCGCTGGATATGGCGCTCCGTCAAATAGAAAAGCAATTCGGTAAAGGTTCCATTATGAAGTTGGGTGAGTCCACCCACATGCAAGTGGAAACGATTCCCAGTGGTTCGATTGCTTTGGATATTGCGTTAGGAACGGGCGGCTTCCCGAGAGGCCGAATTATTGAAGTATATGGACCAGAATCATCTGGTAAAACAACAGTAGCTCTTCACGCTATAGCAGAGGTACAAAAAACAGGCGGACAAGCCGCTTTTATCGACGCCGAGCATGCGCTTGATCCATCGTATGCCAGCAAGCTGGGTGTCAATATTGATGAGTTGTTGCTATCGCAGCCAGATACAGGAGAGCAAGCACTTGAGATTGCCGAAGCGCTTGTACGTAGTGGAGCGGTAGACATTGTTGTTGTTGACTCTGTAGCGGCACTTGTGCCAAAAGCGGAGATTGAAGGTGAAATGGGGGATTCCCATGTTGGTCTTCAAGCCCGTTTAATGTCGCAGGCATTGCGTAAGCTGTCCGGTGCTATTAACAAGTCGAATACCATTGCTATCTTTATTAACCAATTACGTGAAAAAATAGGTGTTATGTTCGGTAACCCTGAAACTACACCAGGTGGACGTGCTCTGAAATTTTATTCTACAGTTCGTTTGGATGTCCGCCGCATTGAAAGCTTGAAAAGCGGTAATGACGTTGTAGGTAACCGCACACGTATTAAAGTGGTGAAGAACAAAGTCGCACCTCCTTTCCGTCAGGCGGAAGTGGACATTATGTACGGCGAAGGCATCTCCAAGGAAGGCAGTTTGATCGACATTGGTACGGAGTATGACATTGTCGATAAGAGCGGAGCCTGGTATTCCTATGAAGGTGAACGACTAGGTCAGGGACGTGAAAATGCGAAGCAATTTTTGAAGGAAAATCCGAACATTGCTAGTACGATCGAACAAAAAATTCGGGTGGCCAGCAATTTGATTACGACGGTAGCTCCGCCGACAGAAGAAGAGTTGGCACAGCAAGCCAAGGAAGAACAGGAATTGCTGGAGCTTGAATAAAGCTTGGTGAATCCTGGTTCGTGAACTGGAGCCAGGGGTTATGGCACAGCCGTTTGAATAGCATGATTCTGATGCCCTGCACAGTTGTGCAGGGTATTTTTGCATCGAATGTGGCCTGCGTGTCGGCTACATTTTACTTTTGCGTGGCGGGCGTTTTCAGCTTGCTTTCGTGAATATCAAAGTGAGGGAAGCACATTGCAATTGGAAGATGAAGGTGAACACACTTCGAAGGAAAATGAGCAGCAAGGAATTTCCCTTTTTCCTGATCATGAGGAATTGATGGTTACGAGGGTGGAACAGGGGCAGGGTAGGCAACGCGGAAGATACACGATTCATTTTGGCCTGTATTCATTGTCCGTACTGGAAGATGTAATGATCAAGTACAATATGTTCAAAGGAACGACTTTCGTCAAAAGGGAACTGGAAGAAATCGTTCTGGCGGACGAAAAGCAACAGGCATACGTGCACGCGCTTCGTTATTTGGGACTAAAGCCACGTACACGTCAGGAGATTGAGCAGCGTTTGACGCAAAAGGAAATGGGTCAAGCTGTTATTGATGAAGTGTTGAACCGTCTGGAGCGGGAGCAACTTGTGGATGACGATCTATACGCCCGTCAGTGGGCAAGGCAGCGCATAACGAGCCAGCGGAAGGGGAAGATGTGGGTAAGGCAGGAACTGCGTCAAAAGGGCATCTCTAAAGCCTCTATCGGGGAAGCTTTAGGTGAGGTCAGCGATCAGGAGGAATGGGAGAGCGCTTTGATAGTCGGACGCAGGAAATGGAATCAGGTGCGTGGAGATATAATGGAGAAGAAACGGAAAACGTACCCCTTTCTCATGAGACGCGGATATTCGGGGGATATGACACGCCGCGTAGTCAATCATCTCACGATGGCCGAGCAAGACGGGGCTTCCGATGACGAGGAATTATCGCTGTGGGATGAATAGCTGTTAAACAGCCGGGCATCCATTAGCTGGCATAAGCGAACAGGATGAGCTGGTTATCACATGGAAAGCCACATGGTAATCTACTAAAGTTTGCATTCCCTTGACAATGCCATTTGTCAAATAATAAAATATATATGAAACGATGCTTGTGGAACACCCTTTTTCCTTCCAAAAAAGTGGAGTCCATGGGTACGTTCTCATCGCCAAATAACAAGTGATGCCGCTATGCCAGGCGGAATTGTACATGTGAAAGCATGTGCATATGAAATGAAACGGCCGCGTGCCGTTATCTTAGTTTGACGATCAAAGCTAATGTGACAATTGCAAAAAGTCCCAAGGAATGCCTTGGAGGAACCAACGGGGAGGTGAACAGTATGATGATGACTGCGATCTGGTTCGTTCTCGTTGCTGTAGCCGCGTTATTCTTTGGGTTCGGGATTGGTTATTTTATTCGCAAATCTATTGCAGAAGCTAAAATCTCCAGTGCGGAAGAAGCTGCCGCGCAAATCGTGGAGAACGCGAAAAAAGAGGCAGAAGCGCTGAAGAAGGAAACGGTATTGGAAGCGAAAGATGAAATTCACCGCATCCGTGCCGAAGCTGAAAAAGAAACTCGTGAGCGTCGGAATGAAATTCAACGACAGGAACGAAGATTGCTGCAAAAAGAAGAATCGCTGGATAAAAAATTGGAATCGCTGGAACGTAAAGAAGAACAAGTGGCCAACAAAGAGAAACGAATCGATGAAACCCAGCAGCAGATTGATTTGATTTACAAGAGTCAGGTAACTGAGCTGGAGCGTATTTCCAATCTGACGACGGAAGATGCCAGAAGTATTATTCTGTCCAACGTAGAGCAGGAAGTTCGTCATGAAACCGCTCAGATGATTAAGGAAATTGAGCAACAGGCCAAAGAGGAAGCGGACAAAAAGTCTCGTGAAATTATCACACTGGCCATCCAACGCTGTGCGGCGGACCATGTGGCGGAAACGACGGTTTCCGTTGTCACGTTGCCGAACGAAGAAATGAAAGGCCGGATTATCGGACGTGAAGGCCGTAATATCCGTGCGCTTGAAACCCTTACGGGAATTGACCTCATTATTGATGATACGCCGGAAGCGGTTATTTTGTCCGGATTTGATCCGATTCGCAGAGAGATAGCGCGTACTGCGCTTGAGAAGCTCGTAGCGGACGGACGGATACATCCGGCTCGTATTGAAGAAATGGTGGAAAAATCCCGTAAAGAAGTGGATGAACGAATCCGCGAGTATGGCGAACAAGCCACCTTCGAGGTGGGCGTGCATAGCCTGCATCCGGATTTAATCAAGATCCTGGGACGTCTCAAGTTCCGTACAAGCTACGGACAGAACGTATTGAAGCACTCGATGGAAGTTGCATACTTGACAGGTCTGATGGCCGGAGAACTGGGCGAGGACGTTACACTGGCAAGACGGGCAGGGTTGCTGCATGACATCGGGAAGGCGCTGGATCACGAAGTGGAAGGATCACACGTTGAAATTGGCGTGGAACTGGCGAAGAAGTACAAGGAACACCCGGTCGTCATCAACAGTATTGCTTCACATCACGGCGACTGCGAAGCGACTTCAGTGATTGCTATGCTGGTTGGGGCGGCAGACGCCCTGTCGGCAGCAAGACCAGGAGCGCGGCGTGAAACACTGGAGACGTACATCCGTCGTCTTGAGAAGCTGGAACGCATTTCCGAGTCTTTTGAAGGCGTGGAAAAATCGTACGCTATTCAAGCTGGACGCGAAGTCCGCGTCATGGTGCAGCCAGAGAAAATTGATGATGCGGAAGCATTCCGACTGGCTCGTGATATAACGAAAACGATTGAGAATGAACTGGATTATCCGGGACATATCAAGGTTACCGTCATTCGTGAGACCCGCGCGGTAGAATACGCAAAATAAAGTAATTTAACGAAAAGTGGCCGCTGTTTGTAGGGCCACTTTTCATTATGTAAGGCATACCAGGGAGGGTTTTCTATCAACGTACTATTTATTGGAGATATTTTCGGTAGTGTAGGCAGAAAGGCATTAAGGGAAAATCTCCCTTCGCTAAAATCAAAATACAACCCGCATATCATTATCGTGAACGGGGAAAATTCAGCTTCAGGAAGAGGCATTACTCCAGCCATCGCCAGAGAATTTTTTGATTGGGGCGTACATGGTATTACAATGGGTAATCATACTTGGGACAATAAGGATATATTTGATTTTATAGATGATGAGCCGCGTATCATACGTCCGGCAAACTTCCCGCCAGGAACGCCGGGGCGAGGCTATACCGTGGTGAAAGGTGGAGGCAAGGAGCTGGCGATCGTTAACTTGCAGGGCAGAACCTTTCTGCCACCCATCGATTGCCCGTTCCGCGCAGCAGATGAGATCGTAGATGAATTGCGCAAGAAGCATAAGCACATTCTGGTTGATTTTCATGCCGAAGCGACATCGGAAAAAATCGCTATGGGTTGGCATCTAGATGGCCGTGCTTCAATTGTTGTTGGTACACACACCCACGTGCAGAGCAACGATGATACGATTTTACCGCAAGGAACTGCGTATCAGACAGATGTGGGCATGGTAGGTCCCTATGAAGGAGTACTTGGCATGCAGAGAGAAGCCGTGTTGCAGAAATTTCAGACTCAGCTTCCGGTACGTTTTCAACCGGACAACGGAAAATGGCATTTTCACGCAGTTAGCGTAGAGTTGAATGACAACGACGGTATGGCACGTAAAATTCAGAAAATTAGACTCAAAGAAGATGAATGGCGGATGGATTAACCTTTTTGGAAACTGCTTAAGGAAAGAATAAGGAAAACTGTCACCAAAAAGCAGGAATTTTTTGCTGACCCTCGAATAACATCTAATAGTGGAATCAAACCATCATCATTCCCAGGGGAGGTACTTACTATGGATGTATTAAAAGTATCAGCAAAATCCAATCCTAATTCAGTTGCAGGCGCACTCGCAGGAGTACTGCGTGAACGCGGAAATGCCGAATTGCAGGCGATTGGAGCGGGTGCACTGAACCAAGCCATTAAAGCTGTAGCCATTGCCCGGGGATTTGTCGCACCAAGCGGAGTGGATTTGATTTGTATTCCTGCTTTTACGGATATTGTTATTGACGGAGAAGATCGGACTGCAATCAAGTTGATTGTAGAGCCAAGATAATAAATGTTAGTTGTTGAGCCTGTTTACGATGGTGTAAACGGGCTTTTTTGCATGGAAGTCGCCCTTTATTACATAGATTGTAAGATAACTTCATCACGCTGTAATCTATGAATGGAGGTAAGATGCATGAACAGTAAACCACACATGAAATGGTCGGTTGCCGATTTGCATTGTGATGTGTTGTGTAAGATGCAGCTTAACCCGCAGGTGGATTTCAGTCATCCCTCGCTTGATGTTACAAGAGAGCGTTTGTTAGAAGGCCATGTGAACTTGCAGACATTCGCAATATATATTTCCCAGGTGCTGGGTACGCCAAGATTTGAGCATGTAATTCGTCAGGTTGAACTCTTCAGACAGCATATGATATCCCCATCTGTCGGGTTGAAGTCGCTATTGTGGAGAGAAGACTTGGAAGAACGTAAGGATACATCAGTGGGACATCTGGAAGGGAATGAAATAAAACAACATCAAGGATCACCGTGGGCTCTGCTATCGCTGGAGGGAGTGGAAGCGCTGGAAGGAAATCCGTTTTATGCTGAACTGTGCTATGCCTTGGGAATCCGATTGATCGGGCTGACGTGGAATTATGCAAATTGGGCGGCTGACGGCATTATGGAGCAGAGGGGTGGCGGGCTGACTCGCAAGGGGCATGAGTTGGTCAAGCGCTGTAATGAATTAGGTTTGCTACTAGATGTATCGCATTTGTCTGAACAAGGCTTCTGGGAGGTGCTGGAGGAGGCAGCTCAACCGCCGATTGCTTCGCACTCCAACGCCTTCGCGGTATGTCCTCACCCACGTAATCTTCGGGATGAACAGATTCGTGCGTTGATCGCGCGTAACGGACGGATTGGTTTGACTTTCGTCACGATGTTTCTCAAAGAGCAGGGTACGGTGACCGCTGAGGATTTGTTGCCACACATTGAACATATTTGTTCACTAGGTGGCGAACGTCATTTGATGTTCGGATCTGATTTTGACGGTATTGAGCATCATGTGCAGGGGCTGGAGCATTCAGGGAAATATCCACGTTTTGCGGAACTGCTGATGAAGCATTATCCTGAGGAACTGGTCAAGGGGTGGCTGGGAGGACATGCGCTGGAATATCTGCAAACGAATCTGCCTTCCAAAATGTCTTCTTAAATAGCTATTTAATAGCAGTTATTTTTGGTTACTTAATACCCTTGACAATGCGAGATATATTACGAAATAATTGGAGCATCCTAGAATGGTATGGTGCTAAAATAACGCTTGCTGAAATATGACAGACATTTGGAGCGAGCTTGACGAGTTACCATGCTGTACCGCCATATCAGAGGGGAGCTCCATTACATAATGTTGATAAAAAAGGTTACCTGGCTTGAACTCTTTTATGACTTATTGTTCGTAGCCGCTGTCTCCAAGGCCACTCATGTTTTACTACATGTTGAACATGATAGTATTTCTTTGGAGAATCTGGAAAAGTTTATTTTGATTTTTATTCCGATATGGTGGGCTTGGGTGGGACAAACTGTCTACAACAACCGTTTTGGTCAAGACAGTATGACGCATCGAATCTTTATGATCCTGCAATTGTTTTTCGTGTTAATTATGACCGCCAGCCTGAATATAGATTTTGACGCGTATTATGTATCCTTTTTTGCTGGCTATATTGGTTTAAGAGGCTTGACTGCCGTTCAATATTTACTTTCGGCACCCAAAGAAGCGGGTCATAAACAGGAAACAGCTCGTTTTTTCGGTACCTATTTTTGGATCGGAATAGTCATCTCCAGTTTCTCCCTCTTTTTTGAGTCCTGGGTTCGATATTTGATTTTATATGTCGGCATTGCTGTTGATATCCTCGTTCCTTTGATGGGTCGTAAAAAATTGGTGATCACACCTATCCATACGGAGCATTTATTAGAGCGCTTTGCACAGTTCACCTTAATCCTGCTTGGCGAATCGGTGATAAGTATGCTTTCTGTTTTACAATCTGATCATTTTACGGTCTCTTCCGTTGTATTTGCTGCCTTGGCTTTTGTATTAGTCATCGCAATCTGGTGGCAATACTTTGAGAATATGGAGAAGCACGTAGATAAATCAAAACAAACAGCAGGACAGACTATTATTTATGGTCATTTGTTTATTTATCTTTCACTTAGCATGCTAGCAGCTTCGATACAGCTCTTGTTTTTGGGACAAGTAGCCTATATCTTTGTTCTTTGCTTTACCTTTGCTTCTGTACTTATTTACTTTTTGTCGGTTTTGCTGGTATTCCATCGCTACAGATTAAGTCATCTTAAACCAAGCCTTAGAGTCATTTTTTTCTTAACTGGAGTCCTCTGTGTCTTGTTTATCCTTAACATATTTATTGTTGTTCCCTCTCATCTTATCGTAGCTGAAATCATGCTGTTCTTTATCCTGTTCGCTAAAATGACAGTTCACGATATTAAAGGCTGAATAGGGCGAAAAACGGAACTTTGTCCCGCTTTCCTTTTCTTTCTTGGCAAAGTAGGAGTATAATAGTATAGATGTGTAAAGTATTGTATAGAGAAAAAGGAGTGACCATACGATGAGTAAAATCGTACCTGTCGGCGTTTCCGCACGCCATATTCACCTGACTCAAGAGCATATTGAAATTTTGTTTGGAGCAGGATATCAACTGACTGAATTTAAACCATTGTCCCAACCAGGACAATTCGCCGCAAATGAAACGGTAGCTGTAATTGGTTCTAAGGGCCAATTTGATAAGGTTCGTATTTTGGGACCAGCTCGTCCAGCTTCCCAGCTTGAAATCTCTCGCACAGATTCCTTTGCCATCGGTGTAAAAGCGCCTGTACGCGAATCTGGCAGCATTGACGGAACACCAGGAATCACAGTAAAAGGACCAGCTGGAGAAGTGGAACTGCAAGAGGGTGTAATCGTAGCTGCCCGTCATATTCATTTCCATACGTCTGATGCAGCGAAATGGGACATTAAGGACAAGCAGTTGCTGAAAGTACGTGTCGGCGGCGAACGTGGTCTTGTATTTGAAAATGTTCTTGCGCGTGTGTCCGATTCTTTTGCTTTGGATATGCACATTGATACAGATGAAGCGAACGGAGCCGGCGTGAAAAACGGTGACAACGCTGAAATCGTTGACTAATATACGTATATAATGCCGAAAGGCAAAGGGTCCGATTCTTGCTAAAGAGTCGGGCTTTTTTACATACTAAGGATTCTCAAAATGGTCATCTATAAAAATATGGACATTAGATTCTCAGTGTACCCCTTTTGCGTTCACGGGGATATATGGCGATGGCTTATAAATCATGCTATAATTTAGTGTAATGCCTTTTTCAAAGGAGTTTTTACGGGCTAAAAAGAGATGTACCCATATGCAAAGATATAGTAAAAGCGTAATTGGCGTGAAATAGATGGTGTAAGGAGTGACCAAAGGAATGGCCAAGGAAACGAAAGATTACTCCAAATATTTTGATTTCTCGGATGCAAAGATCATTTCTCAGGATGAGCATAGCAAGAAGATCCGCATTCGCGGACGTGAAATCAATATTATGGCGGAGCCGAATCATAGAAAAGAAAAGCAACGCGGTAAAGAAGACGTACAGGTATTGTACGATAATGCAGTTCCGGATGAGCTGAAGCATATCGGCGAGGGAAAGTATTACATCGTGTACACATTCGGTTGCCAGATGAACGAGCATGATTCCGAAACGATTAAAGGATTGCTGGAGCAAATGGGTTATCAGGCGACAGAGGATCGTAAGGAAGCGGACATTATCTTGCTGAATACATGTGCGATCCGTGAAAATGCGGAGGACAAAGTATTTGGTGAGCTGGGTCACCTCAAGCATCTCAAGACAGAGAAGCCGGGCATGCTACTTGGCGTATGTGGTTGCATGTCGCAGGAAGAGAGTGTCGTCAACCGGATTTTGCAAAAGCACGGTTTTGTCGACATGATTTTTGGTACCCATAATATCCACCGCCTGCCGCAGCTTGTCAAGGAAGCACTCTTCAGCAAAGAAATGGTGGTCGAGGTGTGGTCCAAGGAAGGCGACATTATCGAGAACCTGCCGAAGAAGCGCGAGGGTATGCGGGCTTGGGTGAACATTATGTACGGCTGCGATAAATTTTGCACCTATTGCATTGTTCCCTTCACACGCGGTAAGGAAAGAAGCCGTCGTCCCGAGGATGTTATTGCTGAGGTACGGGATTTGGCACGTCAGGGCTTTAAGGAAATTACCTTGCTCGGTCAGAATGTCAATGCCTATGGCAAGGATTTGAAGGATATGAATTATAGATTCGGGGATCTGATGGACGATATGCGTAAGATAGATATCCCGCGTATACGTTTTACAACATCACATCCGCGTGATTTTGATGACCACTTGGTTGAAGTGCTTGGTAAGGGCGGCAATTTGGTGGAGCATATCCATCTGCCTGTTCAATCCGGCAATACGGATATATTGAAGAAAATGAACCGAAAATATACACGTGAGCGCGTTCTGGAACTGGCGGCGAAGATCAAAGCGGCTGTTCCGCATGCTTCGCTCACAACGGATATTATCGTAGGTTTCCCGGGCGAAACGGACGAACAGTTTGAAGATACCATTTCTCTCGTGCGCGAGGTCGGTTATGACTTTGCCTACACCTTTATTTATTCACCACGTGAAGGTACGCCAGCCGCGTCTATGGAAGATAATGTGCCTATGTCAGTCAAAAAAGAGCGTCTACAGCGTCTGAACAATGTGGTGAACCAAAACAGCCTTCGTTTTAACGGTAGACTGCGTGGCGAGGTGGTTGAAGTGCTGGTAGAAGGCGAGAGCAAAAATAACAGTGAGGTGCTTGCCGGCCGGACCCGTTCCAATAAGCTGGTGCATTTTGAAGGCTCCAAGGATCTGATCGGGACCTTTGTGCAGGTGAAAATTACGGAGCCTATGACCTTTTACATCAAGGGCGATTTGGTTCAAACCGCTGTGGCGGTTAACGGTTAACAAAATATCATAGCAAGGTTTGCATGTGGATCAAATATGAACTGTATGTACGACCTTATTAAGTGAGCAAAGGAGCGATGGACAGTGACAGAGGAGCGGTTGCAACAGTCAGAGCTTCAACCGGCGGCGCGCCAGCATGATCATTTGGTCAATCGCGATATGATATTGGCGAAAGCCCAAGAGTTGGCGGGTATTTTGGGCAACAGTGAAGAAGTGCAGGTATTTCGGAAAGCAGAAGATAAAATCCGCGATCATGAGCGCATCCAGCTTCTGATTGCAGCAATGAAGAAAAAGCAAAAGGAAATTGTGGCTTTCGAATCCTTGAAGAATCAGACGATGATTTCCAAAATAGAGGCAGAGCTGCAGGAGCTTCAGGAAGAGCTTGACGGTATTCCGATTGTAACGGAGTTTCAGCAAAGCCAGGTAGAAATTAATGAGCTGCTGCAAATGGTTATCATGGCAATTCGTGATACAGTTGCCGAAAAGGTGAATGTAGAAGAGGGAAAAAGTACTTCTTCCTCCAATTGCAGTGACTAGAATGATGTATGGTGTGGAGGCTCAGCCTCCACGCCTTTTTTTCAGGAGCAACTTGTAATCATATGTACTGTATCAGACCTCAAGAGGAAATGGGGCATCATAGAAAGGATGAAAACAAGGAATGGATATCTTGCGTAGTTTGGTAGAGGGTGAAGTAAACACATTTTGGGAGTATTTAGGATGTGAATTAATCGAAGCTGATGCAAATGAGGTACATATCGCTTTACAGGCTGGACCGCAGCATACCAATGTGGTGGGAATTGTTCATGGGGGCGTGCTCACAACATTGATGGATCAGGCGATGGGGATGGTTAGTATGGTTTCACGCAATATGGAATTATGTGTGACGACGAATCTGAACGTTCATTTTCTGTCAGCGATGAAACAAGGGCGATTGGAGGTTAAGGCACGAATTCTCCATCAAGGGGGGCGTACCATAACGACTGAGGCGGAAGTAAAGGATAGTGAAGGGATACTCGGCTGCATGGCTACAGCGACATTCCGGGTATTGCGTAAACAACCAGATCATTTGGATAAGGCCTGACGCTTGACAAAACTTTTTATTATGTCATAATGAATTTATCAAAACGATATAATGTGGTGATGCCAATGGATAACGAACGTATAAACGAAGAGACGCAGAAGGCGTCGTATAACATTAAGAAATATCGCACCCCGGATGGTGCTCCGGCAGATATCGTCATGTTCACCTTAACCAAGCGGGAGCGCAAGACGGTGACAAAGACGTTGCCGATCCGTGAGCTGAAGGTAATGCTTATCAAGCGTCGTAGTTGGCCGTTTGCCGGACGTTGGGCGTTGCCGGGGGGCTTTTGTCAGGAAGATGAATCCATTTACGGAGCTGCCAAGCGCGAGCTGTTAGAGGAAACCGGCGTGGACGGCGGTCATCTGGAGTACCTAGGTGTGTATAGTGGACCTGGGCGTGATCCGCGCGGGTGGATTATATCGCATGCGTTTTTTGCACTGGTAGAGGAATGGATGCTGGAGCAGCGGCAAGCGGCGGATGATGCTTCCGAGGTTGGGCTGTTCACGATCCGTGAAGCGCTGGAGGAATTGGAGCTGGCGTTTGACCATCGGGACATTATTGTGGATGCCTACCGGAAGATTCAGTTGCAAATGCTCCAGACGACGATAGCCAAGCAGTTTTTACCTCTGCATTTTACATTGGGCGAGCTGTATCAGGTCATTCAAAGTGTCGTACCGGATTTCGAAGAGCCGAACTTTATTCGCAAAATAACGTCGACTCGCAGCAGACAGGGAATATTGGAAGAGGTACGGGACGAGAATGGCAAACCGCTCAGCTCCAACCAGTATTCACAGAGACCGGCACAGCTTTATCGCTTTAGTGACAGGGTGCCGCGGTTGTCTATCTACACCTAATGTATTGTAGTAGGTCACGTAAAGAACGCACACTCCCCAACTTGAGGATGAAGGAGCTGACTGAACGATGGAGGCATTGATTGTTATTGATTACACGAATGATTTTGTGGACGGCAATCTGCCTGTTGGACCACCGGCAATAGAGCTGGATGAACGGATGGCAGCCATTACGCAGGCGTATGTGGATCAAGGGGACTTTGTCGTAATGGCAGTGGATCGGCATGAGGAAAATGATCTTTATCACCCGGAAAGCAAACTGTTTCCTCCGCATAATATTCGTGGAACCGGGGGACGAGATTTGTATGGCAAGCTCCATAACCTCTATGCCAATCAGAGTGATTCCATCTATTGGATGGATAAAACACGATACAGCGCCTTCGCTGGCACGGACCTGGAACTCAGGCTGCGCGAACGTAGTATTACAGAAGTTCATTTGATCGGTGTATGCACGGATATTTGTGTACTGCATACGGCTGTAGACGCTTATAACAAAGGATTTGCGATTACGGTATACAAGGACGCTGTGGCCAGCTTTAATCAGGCCGGACATGATTGGGCTTTGGGTCATTTTCAGGGCAGTCTTGGAGCCGCCGTATGGTCGGCTGAGGATACGATTTTACGCCAGAAGAAGTAAATAACTTAACGATTGTGCACCCATATCCGATAACAGAATGGAGTCGGATATTGCTGAATCCAGATGGATGAGGCGGTACGTCGCTGCAAAACCGGGGACAGTCAGAGAGGATGATTATGATGCAGTCAACGAGCCTCGCATTACATACAGATAAATATCAGATTAATATGATGTATGCCCATTGGGTGAACGGAAGTCACCAGCGAAAAGCTGTGTTTGAGGCATATTTTCGCAAGTTGCCCTTTGGCAACGGATATGCGGTGTTTGCAGGTCTGGAACGCATTGTGAATTACATTGCAAATCTGCGCTTTACAGAAGAGGATATCCGTTACCTTTCAGAGCAAGAGGAGAAGTATGATCCTATGTTTCTGGAGGCATTGCGCCAGTTTAGGTTTGGTGGAACCGTTCATTCAATGAAAGAAGGGGCACTTGTTTTCCCGAATGAGCCTCTGGTACGTGTCGAAGGAACGATTATGGAAACACAGCTGGTCGAGACAGCATTGCTGAATTTTATGAACTACCAGACACTGATTGCGACAAAGGCGTCTCGCATCAAGCAGGTGGCAAGCGGCGATACGCTGCTGGAATTTGGCACACGACGGGCGCAGGAAGCAGATGCGGCGATTTGGGGAGCACGGGCTGCTTATGTAGCGGGCTTTGACGCGACATCTAATATGCTGGCAGGTGAGCATTTTGGTATTCCGACGAAGGGAACACATGCTCATTCATGGGTGCAGACCTTTATGAGCGAGCAGGAGGCTTTTGACGTGTATGCGAAGGTTTTACCGGATCAGGTCACACTGCTGGTAGATACCTTTGATACGCTGGAGAGCGGCGTTCCCCATGCGATTCGGACAGCGAAGATGCTGGAGAGTCAGGGTAAACGGATGAATTCGATCCGGCTGGATAGTGGTGACTTGGCTTATTTATCCATTCAGGCTCGGGAAATGCTAGATGCCGAAGGGCTGGATTACGTACAAATTGTAGCCTCTAATGATTTGGATGAAAATACAATTTTTAACTTAAAGGCCCAAGGCGCGCGTATCGATGTATGGGGTGTGGGGACACAGCTCATTACAGCTTCGGATCAACCTTCATTGGGCGGGGTTTACAAGCTAGTCGAACGGGAAGTAGAAGGAGAAATGCTGCCGACGATTAAAATTTCGGGCAACCCGGAAAAGGTATCCACACCGGGTAAGAAGGATGTATATCGTATTATAGATAAGAAGAAAGGGAGAGCTGTCGCCGATTATATTTCTTTTCCGGACGAAGACCGTCCGCGCAATGGAAAGCGGCTGAAACTCTTTAACCCGTTGCATCCGTACATGAAGAAGTATGTGGAAAATTACGAGGCAGTTCCGATGCTGGAGCCTATTTTCGTAAATGGGCAGAAAGTGTATGAACTTCCCGGGCTGGATGAAATTCGCGCATACCATACTTCCCAGCTGCAACTGTTCTGGCCGGAATATTTGCGGAAAATGAACCCGGAAATTTACCGTGTAAATCTCAGTGAAAAGGTATGGGGGCTGAAACAAAAGCTGATCGACAGCTATATGCAGCCAGAAGTGGAAGAAAAGGAATAGTTTTAAGAGGCACCCTGCAAATAATGGGGTGCCTCTTTGTGTTTCAGAGCATAAGAGGAAAATCTGTGTGTTATTTGTAAATTTCCCTCATGACATGCCGCAGCTCAGGTATAATAATGCGCTCCACCGCCAAACGGACGGCTCCACGTGAGCCTGGCATAGAAAATACGGCTGTCCGGTCGACAGTGCCAGCTACAGCACGACTCAATATCGCTGCAGAACCAATATCCTCGGCAAAGCTTAAATAACGGAAGATTTCCCCGAATCCGGGCAGTTCCTTATCCAGCAGAGAGGATACGGCTTCATACGTTGTATCACGCGGGGAAATACCGGTGCCGCCTGTCAGAAGAACAGCCTCAATGTCATCGCGTTCCGCGGCTTCGGATACCAGTTGCCGGATGCCATCATAGTCGTCTTTGACGATAACATATCGGGCCACCTGATAGCCGTTCGTTTCCAACAGATCCACCAGTAGACGTCCTCCGGTATCTGTTTCCACGGTGCGGGTGTCGGAGACGGTTACAACCATGCAGCTAACCTGCTGTGGGGCCTCCCGTCGATGCTCCTCTACAGAAGATATATTCATTTGCAATGCTCACTCCTCGATCTATGGTTAGACATACTCTTTTTACAATAGAGGAATGATTGTCGGTGTGCAAGTCAGGAGCAGGCATTAGGGAGTTGTGTGATTTATCCCCTTGCACGGATGGGATGGAATATAGTACACTTCCTTACATAAGCCGGGATTTTTTGTTTGGTCAAGTTGAAAGCGTGAACAACGGTTGATTAATCTCAATTGTCGACGGGTAATAATACAGCAGGGTCAACAACAGGGAGGTAATGTATTATGAAACATTCATACCAACAATGCGTGGATGCTTGCCTGGAATGTATGAACGCTTGCAACGTCTGTTACGTGGCGAGCTTGAAGGAATATGATTTGGCTATGCTGCGCGAGTGTATTCGAGTGAGCCGGGAATGTGCAGAAATATGCGGGTTTGCTGCTCAAATGTTGGAACGCGGAACGGAATTTGCCGAGCAAATTTGTGAGCTGTGTGCCAAAGCTTGTGAAGTATGTGCTGCTGAATGCGGTAAGCACGCTCATGAGCATTGCAAGCAATGTGCAGCAGCCTGCCGCCGTTGTGTTCAGGCATGCCGCCAAATGGTGGCTGTGTAATTACATATAATCGAGCCAGCGCCTGAACAGAAAATAAAACATTGCTTTCTACAGGATAGGTTTGTATAATGATGGGAATTAACGTCTTGGAACGGGAGAGTAGCAGGGGAGCCATATCATTACAGCGAGCCGGAAAAGGTGGAAGCCGGTATGAGGCCCAACGTGAAGCGCACCCGGGAGACGGTTGTTCCAACACGGAGTTCCGTTAGTAGTTCAGCCCGGCAGACACCGTTATTTGTCATTGGAGTGAAATCGGCGATTATGCATAGTTCATTGCACAATCCGATTTACGAAGAGTGGTACCGCGGGGATATTGAAGTTCTCGTCTCTTGAATAATTCAAGAGGCGGGAGCTTTTTTTGTTAGATTCTAATGAAAAAAAGGAGAGAAAGCCATGCTGTTATCGATCGCTACTCAGGCTATTTCTGCCCATACGGGCTTGGAGGAAAAGGAGATTTCCTCTTTATTGGAGGTACCGCCACAACCGGAATGGGGGGATGTAGCGTTTCCCTGTTTTTTGCTGGCTAAAAAGTTTAGGAAGGCTCCGCAGCAAATTGCGTTGGAACTGGCGGAGGCCATAACCCGTAAGGAAGGACTGACTGCTTCGGCATCAGGAGCCTATGTCAATATAACACTGGGGCGTTCCATTCATATTCCACTGATGCTGGCTGAATTGAGCAAACCCGAATTTTTCAAGCCAGATCTCGGACACGGACAGCGGGTAGTGATTGATATGTCTTCGCCCAATATTGCCAAACCGTTTGGTATCGGCCATCTTCGTTCTACTGTCATCGGTGCTGCACTGTACCGCATTCTCGGGGAAACGGGGTATGTTCCGGTTAGTGTGAATCATTTGGGGGATTGGGGAACACAGTTTGGTAAGCAAATTGCGGCTTATAAAAGATGGGGAAATGAAGAGCAGCTACAGCAAGATCCGATTGGAGAGTCACTTAAGCTGTACGTGCGTTTTCATGAGGAAGCCGAGCATGACCCATCTTTGGAGGACGAAGGTCGAGAATGGTTCCGCCGTCTGGAGCATGGAGATACCGAGGCTCAGCAGCTATGGGAGTTTTTTGTTGAAGTCAGCCTGCGTGAATTTGATCGCATGTACCAGCGTCTGAACCTTACATTTGATCATGTACTGGGAGAGAGCTTTTACAATAATAAAATGCAGGCGGTTGTTGCCCGATTAAGGACGAAAGGTTTGCTGGAAGAAAGTGACGGTGCGCTTGTGGTGCGTCTGGAGGATGAAGGGCTGCCGCCTTGTCTGATTTTGAAAAAGGATGGGACTACCATCTATCCGACCCGTGATTTGGCTACGGCGTTCTACCGTCATGAGGTGATGAAAGCTGATCGGTTGCTGTACGTGGTAGGTGGAGAGCAGCAGTTGCATTTCCGGCAGGTGTTTGAGGTGCTAAAGCGTGCAGGGGAGACGTGGGCGGAGCAGTGTGAGCACGTGCCGTTTGGTCTGATGCGTTTTGCAGGTAAAAAAATGTCCACAAGACGCGGCAAGGTCGTGAAGCTGGAGGAGGGCTGGATGAAGCGGTGGCCCGCGCTCTAACTATCATCACCCAGAAGAATCCCAATTTACAGGATCAACAGGAAATAGCCGAGGACGTCGGCATCGGGGCGATCATTTTTGGCGACTTAAAAAATAACCGCCTGAACGAAGTGGATTTCTCACTGGAAGACGCGTTAACCTTTGAAGGTGAGACAGGTCCTTATGTACAATACACACATGCACGTATACGCAGTCTTTTGGAAAAAGCTTATGCTGGCGCCGGTACGGTGGATGGTTCTGGTATCGACGTTCCTATGAGGGAACATCCAGTATCTGATTTCACCGATGCATCGGATGAAATGCTGGGGGATGCAGGCTGGGCACTGCTTAAGCAACTGGTTCGTTATCAGGGACAACTGGAACGTGCGGCTCGGCAACTGGAACCTTCGGTTATCGCGAGGTTTGCGCTGGATACGGCGCAGGCGTTCAACCGCTTTTACGCCAAGGAGCGGATTGTCGATGGTGGGCCGTGGCGCATTCAGTTGGCTGGACAAACTGCTGATATTTTGGCACATACGCTGCATCTTCTTGGCCTGAAAGCACCCTATCGGATGTAGCCAAATGGCCTGAGGAAGAGTGCCCGCAAAGTGAGTATCCTTAGAATATAGCCTAGGACGTGAGCAGAAAAGAGTTAAACGGGTTACACTAACTGTAAGTATCGTAGGCTTTTTTTACAATCAATTTTTGAGTATCTGAAACATTTGTTGATAGTATTGCGTCGATAAGTATAGAAGAAACATAGTAAATATGGAGGTGCATCTCATGAAAAAAAACAAAAGTGTGACAGCAGCTTTGCTGGTGATCTGTTCGTTGGCAGTGGCTACGTCAGCTTCGGCATTTCGTGATATAAAAGGAACAGAGCAGGAGAAGATTGTAAGTTCGCTTCAGAACAAAGGTATTATTCAGGGCATCACGAAGGATAAGTTTGCGCCTGATCAATCACTTACGTATGCACAAGGGGTGCATATGGTCGTTAATGCGATGGATCTTCAAGTTATGCCGGATTTCACGACGGGTTCATTCGCCAATATTCCGTCTTCGGCATGGTATGCCAAGTCTTACCGGATTGCGGCTCAACACCAAATTCCTTTGTCACCGGATATTGATCCAAGTACTCAGATGACAAGAGAACAATTCGCGAATATACTGTACAAAGCGGTTAGTGCAACCGGAGAATATCCAACAGTCCGCATGTACATTAATGTTGCGGATGGCAAGAAGCTGGACCAAGATTCAAGCGAAGGGGTTCAGTTCCTGTTGTTGACCAAAATTGCTAAATTAGATGAAAAGAGCAACTTTAATCCGGAACGTAAAGTAACCCGAATGGAGGCAGCAGAGATGGTCTATAATGCATCCGAATTTGTGCAAAATCATAAACCGATTGAATCCACTCCAGAAAATCCGGCTGAGCCTTCAGATCCGGGCCAGCAAAATGGTATTAGTATGAGTGTAGAGAAGGTGAATGACCAGCAGAACAAGGTAACATTAACCCGTTTGCAGGCACCCAATCCCGGTTACGGCATTGAAGTGGATCATATCGACTACGTAGATGACGCCACTGCAGTGATTTACTACAAGTTGACAAGTCCAAAGCCGGGGGAAATGAATATCCAGGTCATTACGGATACCCACACAAGTACACTGGTGGACAGCAAGTATAAAGTTACGATTAAGGCGGTAGAGGGAACTGTTTTTCCTCCTACAGGATCAGGCACCTCGGTAGCCCAATAATACTTGTAGCGTACACACGAAACATATATTTAGAAAAAGAAAAACAGCAAGTCTCCATTGTATTTATCCGGAGACTTGCTGTTTTTTTATGCATGCTTTGTGTGCTTACTTTATGCGCTTCCTCCAGCCAAGCCGGGTCCGTTTTGACCTGTGCCCGGTTTCTGCAAGGAGCTGGTACCTGCTCGGGTATCGGCTTTTCCAGAAGTGGCAGCTCCTGCTGCTACAGCAGTTTTCTCTGCAAGTAAAGTTTCTTGTTCCGACGATGCACTAGAGGATGGATTTGTATCTGTTCCCGCCGTTCCTGACTGGAGCTGATACATCTGGAAGTAACGACCGCCCTGAGCCATGAGTTCGTCATGGTTACCGCGTTCGACAATCTCGCCCCGATGCAGCACCAGAATTTGGTCCGCACTGCGGATGGTCGACAAACGGTGAGCAATGATGAAGGTAGTACGCCCTTTCTTGAGCACCTCCAGCGCAGATTGGATAAGCGCCTCGGTTTCGGTATCAATATTGGCGGTAGCTTCATCGAGAATCAGAATCGCCGGATCAAAGGCCAACGCACGGGCGAAGGAAATGAGCTGACGCTGCCCGGCTGATAAAGTACTTCCTTTTTCGATCACTGGCTCGTCAAAGCCTTGCGGCAAATGGGCCAGCAGTTTGTCAGCCCCGACATCACACAGTGCTTTGTTCACCTGTTCTCTGGTAATCCGGCTGTCTCCCAGACTGACATTGGAGGCTACTGTACCTGTAAACAAATATGGATCTTGAAGAACGATACCCATATGATGGCGTAGCCACTGCTTTGGAATGTCCTTGACAGAGGTTCCGTCAATGGTGATCGTTCCTTTTTGCGGATCATAAAACCGGAACAGCAGGTTAATAATTGAGCTTTTTCCGGATCCGGTATGTCCGACGAGTGCAACCGTTTGGCCGGGATGTGCAGTAAAGGAAATATGCTTAAGGACAGCATCCTTTTTGTAGGCAAAGGTTACGTCGTCGAACTTCACCAGACCTTTGTAACGCGGCATCGTGCCGTCTGTTACCTGTTCTCCGGTTTCATCCATCAGTTCAAATACCCGTCCAGAGGATACGATTGATGTATCCAGCACCGCAAGCTGGTTGACCATACCAGTCATCGGTTGGAACAGTCGTCCCAGTACATCGACGAAGGCGTATAGTACGCCTAGTGATACAGCACTGCCTGTCGTGCCAAGCGCCTCTGCTCCGAAATACCACAACACGACGGCAAAGGCAAGATTTCTCAGCACATTGACCAGATTGTGTGAAGTGAAGGCGTTCAAATTCAGCATTTTATTCTGATGCTTCATATAATCATCGTTCAGTTCTTCAAACTCATGTTGCGTTTGTTTCTGGTGCCGGAACACACGAATAATGGACATCCCTTGAATAGATTCATTGATAATCGCATTAATCTCACTGAGCCGGGACCGAATGATCGTATTAAAGCGGGTGGCGACCTTGCGGTACAGCACAATCCACAAGATCAGCAGCGGTACAATGAACAGAGAGATCAGACCCAGTCTGAAGTCCAGCAAAAAGAGTGCGACATATACACCGGCCATCGTCACAATACCTGAAGTGAAGTTCGACAGTACGGCCACGAATAAATCTTTTACCGCTTCTGTGTCATTCGTAACACGGGATACGACCTTACCTGCGGGCAGATTGTCAAAAAAGTAAACTGGCAATCGTTGAATGTGTGCGTAGAGGTCAAGCCGAAGCTTTTGAATGACCTTGTTGGCCGAGGATTGCAGCCAGTACGTTTTGCCAAATTCGGCAAAGATCGAAATGACCAGAAAGAAGCAATACCAGCCAATCAGTTGAAAGATACCGGGCATTTCCGGTTTGTAAAAGCTATACAGCTCATCGGCTGTCAAAGCCTTGGCATCATAGCGAAAGGTGTCGGAGCCGCGTGTCACCGTCAGCGTGCCGTTCGCAAAGGAGCGGTTACCGTCAGCCACCCGCACCGTACCATCAATAAATACGAAGGATTTGCCGACTTGTAAAATCCTCGCTTCACGCCCTTTGGCCTCCCCGGCCTCAAAGCGGTCTTTACGCTTGAAATGGGTTCCGGCATAGCTTACGGTGCTGTCCACGCTAGTTGTCTCGTAAAATGGTTTTTCAATAGCGAGCATATGGTCGTCGATCATCGTTTTGGCGATGAAGGGTCCGGCCAGCTCGGCGGCTACCCCGATAGTCAATGCGATGAGTGCCGCGATAAAGCCAGCTTTGCTCGTCAGGGCATACTGGAATAGCCTTTTGCCGATGTTGGATTTCATTAGGAAACCTCCCCTGAGGTCAGAACAGATTCCACTTGCTGCCGTTCATATTGTTGACGGTACCATCCATCCGCCTGAAGCAGCTCGTTGTGGGTTCCTTCCTCAATAATGCGTCCTTGCTCCAGCACGACGATCCGGTCTGCATGTTCTACAGCCGAGAGACGGTGAGTGGAGATCAGAGTTGTTTTACCCGAGCGTTTACGCCGGATATTATCAATAATACGTGCTTCTGTTCGAGCATCAACCGCGGACAGTGCATCGTCTAGCACCAGAATATCCGGATCGCCGATAAAGGCGCGTGCCAGCGAAACACGTTGCTTCTGCCCGCCGGACAGGGCTATGCCTTTTTCTCCGACGAGTGTGTCCAGTCCATCGGACAGGGTGCCTAAATCCTGATCGAAAGCTGCGGTACGGATCGCTTCCATGATATCGTCATCATCTGCACGCGGTTTACCGAACTGAATGTTCTCACGCACTGATTTGGAGAACAGAATTTGCTCCTGTGGCACGTAGCCGATCCAGCTGTGCAGTTGTTCAACAGCAATGTCCTCCAGCCGAGTGCCAGAGATTAAAATGTCACCGCTACCCGTCGGGTATTCATGCAGTAGCTGTTTGAGCAGGGTGGATTTCCCGCTGCCTGTTCGGCCGACGACACCTAGCGTTTCTCCACGTTTCAGCTCCAAATTCACATGTAACAGATTGTCAACAGATGAGGTTGGATAACGGAAGGTAACATCTTTCATCGTAATGGACTCGGGGTGGTTAACCGTTACAGGCTGAGCTGCATCTTGTACGTCCGGCTCCACATGGAGAGTTTCGTTTACCCGATCGAGGGAAGCGCTACCGCGCTGCATAATGTTGATCAGTTCGCCAATGGCAAACATCGGCCAAATCATCATCCCCAGATACATGTTAAAGGATACCAGCTCGCCCAGTGTGATATCGTTATGAAATACCAGATAAATACCATATCCGAGCCCGATAACATAGCTAAGTCCTACGCATAAGCGAATCGTCGGTTCGAAGAGAGCGTCCATCCGGGCGACCGCCAGATTTTTGCGAAATACGTCATCGGTAATATCGGCGAACCGTTTTTCATCCATCCTTTCCTGTACATAGGCGCGAATAACCCGGATACCTGCCACGGATTCCAGCACCTGGTCGTTCATATCGCCAAATGCATCCTGTGCCAGCGTGTAGCGCTCGTGAACGGCTTTGCCATAAATGCTCATTGCCAGTGCGATGAATGGCAGCGGCAGGACCGCCGCCAGTGTCAGCTTCCAGCTAATCAGGGTACCCATGGCGACCAGCACGACGCTCAGGTAAACTGTAGAGTCAGTTAGCGTCAGCATGCCAAAGCCCGCAGTACTAGCGACAGAGCGAAGGTCGTTCGTAGCACGAGCCATCAGGTCACCAGTACGATTGCGTTCAAAAAATGGAGGTGTCATCCGCAGCAGATGGTTCATAAAGCGTGTGCGCAACAGGCGCTCCACCAGATTGGCACCCCCAAACAGCTTGTGCATCCATATGTACGTAATGTAGTAGATGACGGCAAGAATGCCTAAAATATAAAAAATATAATGCCAGAGCGAGGACCATGAAATTGAACCGCGTACGATCTCATCAATAGCGCTACCTAGCAGCCGAGGCGGAGCAAGCTCCAGCACGCCAACGGCGATCAGCAAAAACAGCCCAATCGAGTACCGGCTTCGTTCTCTTTTAAAAAACCAGCTTAAATTTTTGAGTACCGAAAACAAGAGGAATCCCATCCTTTCATGAAAAGCTCATGCGAGAGTTGTTGTGCCATTTTGAATAAACAATAAGGCTTGCTACCACTAGCTTCAATCCGGTAACAGGCGCAAAAAAGGCATACCGTCCGCAGACGATATGCCTTAAATCTCAATATCATATGGCGCGCAGATGTTTTCAGCACACTCACCACTGAAAAACTGCTCAAACGCAGGCAGCCACTCGTATTAAACCATACAACGTGAATGGCCCAATTCTGAAGGATGCGTCAGGGGAGATGCTCCGGTATGAAGTTGTTGTGTTTGTAAAGTTGGGTAAAAGGCGAGATGAATGTTTAGCACCGGTAACACTCCTTTCTTCTTCGAATTGGATTCATTCTGAACATGAGTAATCGTTCAATTTGGTAATTAATTTCAAAATGGATCTCGTATGGTTGAATCTTAACACCGTCTTTTGCGAATTGTCAAACCTTTTTCAAAAAAATGTATATCGCTCGCTGGAGATTTTCACTTGAGTAAGGGGCGGTTGGTGGTCATTCTAAATCATGCTATGATATAGTTAACAGGATGTAATTGTACAAGGAGATGAGCTAACGCATGAGCATACAGGTAACTGAACCAGCGGCACAGTGGTACATCAAGGAGCTTGGTCTGAACCGTGGAGATACGATCCGTTTTTTTGCCCGCTATAGTTCCGGCGGTGGGTTACATCCGGGCTTTTCTCTGGGAATTGCCGTAGAGCCTCCGCAGCACCCCGTATTACAACATGAAGCGGCTGGCATTACGTTTTATATGGAGGATCAGGATTACTGGTATTTGAAGGGTCATCATCTGGAAGTGAAGTATCTGGAGGAACATGACGACATTATTTACACGTATGCCGAGGAAGAGCAGTCTTAAAGCTCTAACGTTAGAAATAGCGTGCAGGTTAACCGTTTAGGGACATGAAAAAGCGGCGGAGTATCGCATTACAGGGGATTAACCTGTATGTGATACTCCGCCGTTTTGTTGTCCTTGGGGCGCGCGTGCTGCATGTTAAGGGTTGTTAGGCATCGGACCATCCACTGCAAAATCAAAATCATCTATGTCGTACACATGTACAGGAACGGAAGCTTCAATAATGCGGTGAATCCAGTCCAGTTGATCAGTCAAAATGGGTAATTCTTCACGCTGGGCTGTTAGTACCAATTCAGTCTCGATTGGATCAAAATATTCTCCGTAATGCGCAGTATCGACGGCATTAATGACGATCAGCGAGGTGTTGGCGTCGAACAGGATGGGCAAGCTTTTGGCCCAAGGCATCTGAAGCGCGCGCCGAATTTTTTTCTGATTCAAAGGCTCCTCAAAATAGCTGATCAGTTCGCTTACCTTTCGCTTCACATGCTGATCGTCAACAGCATTTTCCATGAGCGGTTCCGTGCTATCCTGAAATTCGTATAGCTCCAGCAACGATGTGTAAGGCACTATATATTCCACAGGGGCGGGAGTTGTAAGCAGTTGGCCATATATGGCAACCATTACAGCTTCCGTTACAAATTGTCGGGACATCGGTCAAGCCTCCTGCATTTACCAAATTATGCGATAAGAGTATAACACAAAGCGGGACTGAATTCAGCCCTTCATGCAGATTGCTCCGGTTCATTCGTTTTTTACGTTGACTGCCTTTTTCAATCTTATGTCTGCCGCTGGTCAAATACGTTTTTTTATAGATAGCATCTGCCAGCGGCCAGACAAAGGATACGTGGGAAAGCCTAAGTGCGTCCAATTAACAGCGACAGCAGCCCAGCGGCGATGAGCGGTCCTACAGGAACGCCTTTGAAGAAGGCGACACCAATTACAGTTCCGATAAGCAAACCCGTCACAATGATGGGCTGCCCGGACATCAGGGTTACTCCGCGGCCGCCAAGGTAGGCTACCAGGATGCCAATGGCAATAGCGAGCAGCGACTTCCAGTGAAGGAAGGACTCCATCACCTGGCTAATGCTGATTTTACCGCTGGCCAGTGGGGTCATCACACCAATGGTTAGAATGATGATCCCGATCGTCAATCCATACTTTTCAAGCCAGGGGAAAGCAGTATGAAAATGGGTTACCCGAAGTAGCAGTAGTACTACCATGGCAATGGTGACGGTGGAATTGCCGCTGACAATTCCAAGACCAGCCAGTACCAGCAGTATGAGTGAACTGTAATCCATATATGCGTTCTCCTTAGTTCATTTAGCTTTGAATATGCTCAGCGATTTGGCGACCGTGCCAGCGGCCTGTTTCAATGAACACCTCATTGGCGTTGCTGCCTGAAGCGATGACACCCGCCACATATATACCCGGTATATTGGTCTCCATCGTGGAAGGATCATATTCCGGTTTGTCCAGATCCTCGGCCATGTGGACACCCACAGACTCCAGCAGCTTCCGTTCCGGGTGAAACCCGGTGAGTGCCAGTACAAAATCATTTTCGAGTCGGAAAGCTGCTGTCTCCAACGGGGTGACCACTACATAATCCGGATGAATCTCAGTGATGCGGGCGCCCAGATGGAGCGTGATTTTCCCTTTTTGCACCATACTGTCGAACAGTGGACGAACCCACGGCTTAATGTATTCAGACAGTTCGGTTCTGCGATACACCATGTCAATTGTAGCTCCGACACGTACGAGTTCCATCGCTGCATCCACCGCAGAGTTGCTGCCGCCGATGATTGCGACCCGCGTACCGGTATAGGGATGGGCTTCACTGAAATAATGAGTAACTTTATCTAATTGTTCCCCGGGAATGCCCAAATAGTTCGGATGATCAAAATATCCTGTAGCCACGACGACATAGCGTGACGAATACGTTTTGGCTATTCCCTGCTTGCTCACTGTATGTACAGTAAATGTAGCGTCATCCTGTCGTGTGATTGTTTTTGCTTCCTCGTAATGACGGACGTTCAGGTTATAATGTGTCGCTACCTTGCGGTAATACGCCAGTGCTTCATGACGGTAAGGTTTGTCATTAGGCGTACTGAACGGAACATCGCCAATTTCCAGCAGTTCAGCCGTGCTGAAAAACTGCATGTTTGTCGGGTACAGAAAAATGGAGTGAACAATGTTACTTTTTTCGATAATGACGGTTTGCAAGCCTCTGCGACTGCATTCGATTGCAGCGGACAGCCCGCAAGGCCCGCCTCCGATAATGACTACGTCGTGCATCTCGATGAACCTCCCGTTGTATTGGTCTGTTGCGCCAGTTTTGCAGTAGTATGTAAGAAGTTTCAATGCGCTAATTCACAAAAAATTGAAAAGGCGAAACAATTGAATATATGCAATCTCTGCACAAAAGTCAAGTAATATCATCCTACCGCAATGCGTACACAATATCCAGCCGTTTTCAGAAAGAAGTAAAAGAATGATACGATTGACATACATTTTTAACGTACATATAATTAGATGTGTATCTATTATGATGTGTTTATTTTTTACGGTAAATATACGGAAAGTATGTAGTGATGAAAAGAGGGGTTAACGATGCAACTGGATAAAATGGTCAATTATCATAAAGCGCTTGCTGATCCAACGCGTATGCGTATATTGCTGCTCTTGTCACGTGGAGAGATGCATGGTCAGGCTTTGGCAGAAAAACTGAATTTATCCCAACCGACTGTCACGCATCATGCTTCCAAGCTTCGTGAGGCGGGGTTAATCAAGGAGCGACGTGATAAGAATACGGTATATTTCACACTGAATCCTGAACTGATCCGGCAGCATGCCGAGGCGACAGTGCGGTTTATTTTTGAAAAAGGAGAGGGGGAGGAAGAAATGTCAGAGGTTAATGAAACGCTGGAAGCGACAGTCTTGCGTAATTTTTTTTCCAAGGACGGCAAGTTGCGTCAAATTCCCTCGCAATACAAGAAGAAGCTGATCGTGCTTCAATTGCTGGCAGAAAAGCTGGAGCCGGGTCGCGTGTATCCTGAACGTGAGCTAAACGAGTGGATTAAGCAGTACCATGAGGACTTTGCGACGATTCGGCGTGAGCTGATTATGCATCAGTTTATGTACAGGGAACGTGAAATGTATGAATTGAATCCACGTGAGATGTGGACACGCTGGGATCAAGTGCGCTAAAAGCAACTTGAAAAAGATTTAAAAAAAGGTTTGCAGCAGACTTGACAGACGATTTCAGGACTTGTATGATTAAGGAAATTTTAGGAGGAGGCGATGTTATATGCGTACGAACATGAATGGATTGGTTCAGCAGCAGTATGACGTTGTCTCCCGCACGGATGATGCATAGTTGAAGACTATATGAAATAAGTATAGTTTTTACATGGCATTCGGTTGAGCAGTAGAACCGATGAAATCCGCAGGGAGTGATTCCCTGCGGATTTTTTTATGATTAGGGTCTTGGGATAGCCTCGGCCTGAATCATACACCCTCCGCAGGGGTTTTCCCTGCGGATTTTTTGCGTTTTTTGCTCGCGGGAGAGAACATTTACAAGCACCGAGTAACACGGAAATAAAAAAACATCAACTTTAAACATCAGCAATAAACGATGATTCACAGGAGGAAAACAATGAGTATACATGAATACGGCTGGTCTGATTACTGGAACGGCTTTTGGGATCAATGGAAACAAAGCTTTGAAGAACGAGCAGAAAATACACAGGTACGCCCTGCCCGTCTGATTGCCGATTATGGTCAAAAAGTAAAGCTTATGACTATGGATGGAGAACGCTGGGGAGCTGCTTCCGGCAAGCTGAGACATGCTATTGTCGATCCGGCAGAAATGCCGGCTGTGGGGGATTGGGTGGCTGTCACCGTGCCAGATGGAACCTCGGATGCAGTCATTCATGCCGTGCTGCCACGTAAAAGTCGGATATCCCGGCAGGCTGCCGGCTTTGAGACGAAGGAGCAGCTGATTGCGACAAATGTAGATACGCTCTTTCTCGTCAATGCACTGAATCACGATTTTAATGTGCGCAGGCTGGAACGGTATCTAATTATGGCGTGGAACAGTGGGGTCGATCCGGTCGTTGTGTTGAGCAAAAGCGATCTTTGTTTCGATGTGGAAGAGCGGGTGGCAGAAGCGGAGGGGGTTGCCCCCGGTGTGCCTGTCATCGTTATTTCCGCTTTGCAGAATGAAGGGAGAGAGCAGTTGGAGGCGTTTCTTCAACCCGGACGCACAGTTGCCTTGACAGGCTCCTCCGGCAGCGGCAAATCAACAATTGTGAACTGGCTGTCCGGGGCCGAAGTTCAGCTTACACAGGATGTGAGGGAAGAGGACAGCCGGGGTCGCCATACGACAACTCACCGACAGTTGTTCCCCATATTGAGGCAAGCCGTTCTGCTGGATACGCCGGGAATGCGTGAACTGAATCTGTGGGATGATTCCACTGGGGTCGCCAATACCTTCGCGGATATTACGGAAATGGCACAAAATTGCCGTTTTGCAGACTGCAAGCATCAGGGAGAAGCGGGATGTGCGGTAGAGGAAGCTGTGCAGCGTGGTGAGCTATCTGAATCCAGAGTGAACAACTATCGCAAAATGCAGCGGGAGCTGGAGTATCAGGCACGTAAAGAAGCAGATCGGCGGAAAAAGGATCAACGTTCAAGCACAAATCAGGGCCGAGTCGGTAATCGAAGGGGCTGGAGACGTGATGTGGAGTGGTGAGATGAAGAAAGGTTATTTGTAAAAATCACAAGAGAATCTGCGGTGTGGTCGGCATATCCTGTAGAGGGGTGAGTATATGCCGAATTATAGTATTGTGGTGAGTTTGTCGGATCGTCGTCTGTATTTAAAAGATGGAGATCAGACTGTACTTAGTTATCCGGTCGGTATTGGTAAAATTGCTACACAGACGCCGTACGGACAATTTACCATCATCAACAAACAGCCCAATCCCGGCGGCCCCTTCGGAGCGTTCTGGATGGGGCTGTCCAAGCCGCATTATGGCATCCACGGCACCAATGCGCCTTGGTCCATTGGCAAGCTGGTGTCGCATGGTTGCATACGTATGCAGAACAAGGATGTGCTGGAGCTTCAGGAAAAGGTGAGCATTGGCACGCCGGTCACCATACAGCCTTAGTGACCGACAAGTTACAATACCCTGCAAGCCATGTGCTGTCCAATTATGATTTGGGTTGAATAGGGATACGGGCTTCAACCCGTTTGGAGCCCTCTTTGTCGTCCGCGGATTTAACTAGTGTGCCGGAAAGATGCTCTCCGCCTGCTCCATACACTCGTTTCGCATTCGCCCATATGTCTTCGTTAGGTTCGAAGCTTATAACCATGGTGTAACGATTAGCCAGGCTCGGTTTTTTGACCCTCATACTGATAGAGCCGTCAGGCATGACTTTGGTTTGATCGTCATAGCCAAACTGCCAGCGTCCCGGGAAATCAATGGTAAGCTTGACATCTGATCCTTCCAGTAAATTACTGCGCGCATACACATGATAATAGTTGCCTTCCTGCTTCACATCCGGCTTGATCCACACTTTGGGGCTACCGTAATCCTTTGGTTTGTTCCAGACAGGCTTAACCAGCGGGGTGCTTTGTTCCTGCTCAGGATCAAACTCGGCGCCAATTCGGACTTCTTGCCGAAGCTGCTCCTTTTCTTCGTATTGATATACATAGGGCCCTTCCAATTTCTCACCACCGCTGCTGTAAAGATTGCGTATCGGGTCGTCTTGGTCAGCCGGACGGAACAAAACCGTCAGATCCATGCTGCCCTGTATGCCTGGCCGTTGCACACGAAGTACAAAGCTTCCGTCCTTTTGAACAGTTGCTTCGTCCGTGTACCCGGTGAGCAGGGAGTTTTTGACCGCGAGATTACCCTTAATCCGCGCTCCGGCGGGGAGGTTGGAGCGCCCTGTGACCTTTACGGTTTTTCTGTCTATATTTACATTGCCTGATATTTCGACATAACTGCTGCCTTGTTGATGTACAGGGGTGCGATTGGCAGCTCGTTCATCCAGGGAGGACGTATTCTGATTCGGGTTGCCGGTAACGGTGTAGGCGCGGGCCTCAGCCTCATGTTGGGCCATACTGCGGGTAGAGGCTTTTTCCCTGCTGCATGCAGACAGAATTGTCAGTAACAACAAAGTGTATAAAAATATCCAGCCTACTTTATCCAACAGGTTGCTTACATGTTTAAACCACAAGCGGAATGGTTAAAAATGGATAGTCTGGTCATCCCCTTGGAATGCAGGGGCAGCATGTTGTAAAGGAGCCTGAGCCATATGTCCATTGACCGTTTTATCCTGAAAAAGCTGGACAACTGCCGGGAAGAGCATACACGCGCTAATTTAGTGGAGCTGTTTAGAATACGAATTGAGAAGGCGCAGAAGTTGGAACGAGGCGGAAAAAAAGGTTATCGCAAAAGAATACTATAAGCAGTTTGCTATAAAATGATAGGTTCGGCTAGTTACATGTATCATGTTTCAAGGCCGCTGATACGGAGAGGGTGCATAGTCACTCTCTCTTTTTTGCTATGATTTCGGAACAAAAAAAAGTCCCTCTTAGTAGAGGGACAGTGCCAATGAATCATTTTCACTAACGCTATGCAGGATGGCTTCACAACCGACAATTTCTATACTGATCAAAGAGTTAAGACATTTTTGAAGGGCACGCTTGCCTCTGGAGATTTTGTTCTCCAAAGTGTTGCTTAGAAGTTTTAATGTTTTTTGTACAGGTTGTTTGTTTTCTTGGTTGAAGTATACGGGAATACGTTTGTTTTGAAATGTAATTAATGTTCTCACAAAAATCACCTCGCTTGAGTTATTTCATGACTTTATTGTAGAGCCCGTTTCTTAAAATTACCTTAAAAACACCTTATAAAAACATAAAGGTCTGAAAAATTTACAAAGTGTTCACAATACTCTGGTAAACAATCAAATTTAGTTTAACCCATCGACAAAATGACGTATATGCGAATTCTACAAAACTTTGAAAATATAGTTTATTGATTCATATGACTCTTTTAAGATATAAAAATACAACTAAAGTCATGATTTTATAGTGCGAGTGGGTAGTTTGTAACAAATTGACAGTCTAATAGGCGGATGCTACAGTTACGATAGCCATATTTTCATAGAAAATAGGCTCTTTGTGTGAGTTTTACTGTATATATTAAGGATCGGGAGGGATGACAGATGATCCTGACCGTGCTTTCGGGACGACAGGAAACAGAGTGGTTTGACATCGAGGTGGCTGATGAATACTCGGTAGATCATTTGAAGCTGATGTTGGGTGTGCGTATTTTTGGTGAGCCTCCGGCGGAAGGAATGCAATATATTATGGAAGCAAAATTCCCGGAGGGGCTTTGGTTCAGAGTGGATGACGACCAACTGCTGATAGGAGCGGGTCTGCGGGAAGGCTGTACGGTGCGTATTCAGCGTGCTTTTTCGACAACCCGGGACGAAGCTCCTGTATATGGACGGCGTTCGCTGTTTCAAAGTGAAAAAAATGGGTAAATACACACATGAAATTATATGAAACCTTGGTAAAATGAAATAGTAAGCAAAAAGGGGGACTTTTGTCTTGAATGTATTATACCAGCGCTCCCCGAGATTAAGACCGGCGCTCCGAGAGGAGAAGCTGGAGATTTTACGGCCTCCGGCTGAGCCGAGCAAGCCGTCTTTTTCCATTATATCTATACTTATTCCGTTAATGATGACGTTGGTAACTATTGGTTTTTACGTATATATGAGCAAAACAGGCAAGATGGGCAACAGTAACTACCTGATGTTCCAGATGGTTACTGTGGTCATGATGCTTACATCCTATACCATTCCTTTTTTCGTGTATTTGAACAATAAGAAGGACTACAAGCGCAAGCTGGAGGAACGTGACCGGATGTATCGGGAACAGCTCCAGAAGCATCGGGAAGAGCTTGAATTGAAACGCGAAGAGCAAATTCGCACGCTATATGAAATTCACGGTGACCCGCAAATCTGCGCTCAAATCGTCAAAAACCGTAACAGCTCTCTCTGGGAGCGTTCGCCAGAGGATGAGGATTTTTTGCAAGTGCGTATTGGAACCGGACAAGTTCCGTTTCATATCAAGCTGCAAATCCCACGCCCGGACGGCTATGACCGAGACCCGTTGCTGGGAGCTGCGGATGAATTGGGGGAAGAGTTTCGTCTGGTGGATGCTGCTTCCATTGCCTTGCCGCTGTTTCAATCCAAGGTGGTTGGACTGGTTGGAGAGCGAGAGCATACTCTTGCAGCATTAAGAGTGATTCTGGCACAGGTGACTGTCCGTCACTCGCCGGATGAAGTGAAAATCGCTTCCTTTTATGATGAGCGTGAGGAAAGTGAATGGAATTGGATGCGTTGGCTTCCGCATGTGTGGGACGATGACAGAACTGGGCGGATGATGTCAGACCGCAGCAGTAGCGCCCATCAATTGGCCGACTTTCTGTTTGCCAGATTGAACCGCCGTAAAAACAACCGTAACGAACGTCATGGAAAAGGGATGGAGGTCCCGTGTTATGTGGTTGTTTTATCAGATAGCCAGCTAATTGAGGAAGAACCGCTGCTTCCGTTGCTGTTGGAGGACGGACGGGCAATTGATGCGTGTACCATCGTTCTGGCTTCCCGAAAGGAAGCTTTGCCGATGCAATGTCAGCTTATCGTGGAGGCTTCCAAGGAGCAGGGCGTATATGCCCGCAAATCGGAGTCATCGGAGGTTGAACAGCAAAGTTTTAAACCGGATCGTCTGTCGAGAGAGGAAGCAGATGCATTGGCGCGGTATATGGCTCCTATTCGCTTGAAGCGTTCCTCGGCTTCGGATATTCCCTCTGTGCTGCCACTGTTCGATATGATGAGTGTAGCGGGTGTGGAAGAACTGGACGTGTCAGAACGGTGGCGGCGCAACCGCTATCCTGATACATTACCTGTACCTATGGGTGTCCGGGCAGGTGGCAAGAAGATCATGATTAATCTGCATGATAAAATCGAGCGCCAGGGACACGGCCCCCACGGTTTGATCGCCGGTACGACAGGTTCAGGGAAGAGTGAGGTTATTCAGTCCATCGTAGCTTCCCTTGCTGCTGAGTTTCACCCGCATGATCTTGCGTTTATGCTGATTGACTACAAGGGTGGCGGCATGTCCAATACGTTCGTCAATTTGCCGCATGTGGTGGGCACGATTACGAATTTGGACAATAACCTGATCGAACGCGCCAAAATATCACTAAAAGCAGAACTGGTCCGCCGACAAAAAATATTAAACGATGCGGGCAATTTGCAGCATATTGATGAATATTACAGATTGCTCCGGCAGCGGCACGCACAACCGCTGCCTCATCTGGTTATTATTATTGATGAATTTGCACAATTAAAACGGGATCAACCCGAGTTCATGGATGAGCTAATCAGTATTGCCGCCATTGGACGGACATTGGGTGTCCATCTGATTTTGGCGACCCAAAAGCCTGCTGGCGTTGTGGACGATAAAATCTGGAGTAACTCCCGGTTCCGTATCTGCTTACGGGTGCAGAGCGAAGGCGACAGCCGTGATATGTTGAAAATACCGAATGCTGCGTGGATCACGAAGCCGGGACGAGGGTATTTTCAGGTCGGCAGTGATGAGGTGTTTGAAGAAATGCAGTTTGCCTGGAGCGGTGCCCCGTATGTAGGCAACAGAGATATTTCTTCCGCACTGCCTGTTCATGAGGTGAGACTGAACGGCAAGCGTGAAGCGCTGCTGACTGGCGGCGAACGGGCAAACTCAGGCTTAAAAGGGGAAGAAGCTCCCAAACAGCTTCAGATATTCATTGATTATATTGCAGAAGAAGCTGCCAAGGCAGGGATCGAACGGCTTCAGGGACCGTGGCTTCCGCCGCTGCCTGACTTGCTGGATTTAACTGACTTGCTGCCTCCATGCGCCGAAACGGGCAGTCCAGCATCTCCTCAAGAGCTGAAGGCGGTCATGGGTCTGGTTGATGATTTGCCGAACCAGCGACAGGAGCCGATTTATGCATCACTGGATCATGGTCATTGGGCAGTGTACGGTATGCCGGGCATGGGTAAAACGACCTTTTTGCAAACAATGCTAATGTCGGTGGCTCAGCGCTTTCATGCGAACCGTTGGAACGGTTACATCATTGATATGGGTCGAACGATGCGCGACTTTGGGGAACTTCCCCAGATCGGTGCTGTTATGATGGTAGAGGAGGACGACCGGATCAAGCGGTTGTTCCGTTATCTGTTCAAGCAGGTGGCTGTACGTAAGGAAATGATTTCCGAAGCTGGTGTCAAAACGATAAGCTCTTATCGACGTTCTGCTGTTGAGGATGTGCCACAAATAATCGTAGTCATTGATGGCTACCTTAATTTCCGTAATGCTTATCCAGATGAAAATGAGCTGCTGGAATCTCTTTTGCGTGAAGGTGGCAGTCTCGGTATTACATTTATCATTACAGCGAATCGGATTACCGATGTGTTTGAGAAGTTCCGCAGTAATATTGCGAACGCTGTTTCTTTTGAAATGTCTGACCCGAGTGATTATTATTATGCGGTAGGACGACCAGCCAAAACACCGGGGCCTTTAATTCCGGGTCGGGCTTTGGTCAAAGGGCATATCCCGCCGCTGGAGTTCCAGACGGCGTTGCCTTCACCCGGAGAAGATGAAACGGAGCGTTCAGCACGGTTGCGCCGCAACATAGCTGGTATCGTACAGGAATGGAAGGGCAAAAACGCCCCAGCTATTCTTCCGTTACCCGAGCGAATCCCGTTGGCGGAACTGCTTCAGCAATGGGACCGGACGAGCAGGCCTTCGAGCGCGCTTCCTTATGAGGTGCCTGTAGGGCTACAGAGTGACGATCTGGAGCCTTTCTTACTGAACCTCAAGGAAGGTCCTAATTTTATCGTTGGTAGTCCTATGGAGGGAGGAAAAACCTCTTTCCTGATGAGCTGGATCATATCGCTGGCTTATTACACATCGCCGAGTCAATTGGAAGTCTATACGGTCGATACCCGCTATGGAGGCGGGGGACTATCACGATTGCGGCATCTTCCTCATGTCAAGGCTGCTGCTGAAAGCGAGGAAGAGCTTGGTCCATTGGTACAGCAAATGTATGATATCGTTCAACAGCGGAACAAGGAGGGGAATGATCCCGAATTGCTGCTGGTCATTGATGATGCGGATATGCTAAGCAAGCAATTGAACGATTTTACGATAAAGGATCAGCTCTCCGCCATTGTACGGTTGGGGCGTGATCGCAATGTGCATGTCGTGCTGTCGGGCGTGCCATCTGATTTCCCAACCTTTGGCGTAGACTGGTTTAATGATGTTAAGGCGAGTCAAAGCGGTATGCTTTTCGGAACACTGGATTCGAATGATTTATCGTTCTTTCGTATCCCCTATTCAGAAGCGAATGCCGCCGCTGGTGGCCTAAAAGTCCTGCCCCCTGGGCAGGGATACTACGTACGACGCAAATTTACCAGGATAAAAGCGGCAATTCCCTTCTCAGAGCAAGTGAGCTGTGAGGATTGGATAACGGAAATTCGTGACCGATGGCATGTTGTAGTTTGAAGGGAGGTGGCTCATAATGTTAACGTTTCAAGCTTCCAAGCAGAAGTTAATAACCCTCAAGTCGAAGGAATTGTTTTTCCTGGCAGGCGTTCTGGGTTCTGACAGACTGCTTGGGGTGGAAGATCCGTTTAAGGGCTATCTGGCAGAAGAGTTGGCGGAAGAGTGGGAGCAGGTAAAAGCCTCTCTTCTGGAAAAGGGGTATTTAAAGCGGGTAGATGAGGGTACTGAGTTGGCAATGCCCCCTACCGTTTTTTCGAGGGTTGCTATCGCGGGATTATCTAGCCGGGCTTGCCGCATACGCTATTCGCGGGGCGGTAAGCAGTTCGAAGGTTACCTCCATTGCACGAACGAGCGTGTCGTGGAGCTAGTAAAATCCGTTGATGAACCCGATGAGTACCGTCTGTATGATCTGGGTAATGTGGAGAAGGCTTGCGAGACATTGATTGATAAAATGGGCTGGGTAGATCGGCTTGTGCCTGAATCTCCTGCGCTCATGTTCTCCAAGCAGGCATTTAATAAAATTTACGAGCAATCAGCAGGAGAGAGTGTGTCTCTAATCAGCAGTAAACTGACCGAGGCTAGCGGAGATGCAGAGGGGTCTGCGAGACTTGCCCGGTCATTGAGTTCCCGTATAGCTGAAGGAGAACTGCAATTGCTGGTCTGGAACGGCAGGGAGTGGGAATCACAGCGGGTTGCGTTTGTCCTGTGTCCAACGATGAACTGGATATTTCGTATGAGCTCTAATGGCAACGGAGATTGGCTTATTGCAGCCATGGCATCAAGAGATCAGTTTGTGGATTTATTATTAAATTGGCTGCGACAGTCGGCAGAAACTGAAGAAGCGACAGAAGAAGGGTGATGGATATGCGCATTCGAGTTGAACCGGATGTGCTTCGGGGGCTTAGCGGGCAGCTACAGCATGCGGCGGAGCAAATTCAACAGTTAACAGCAGGGTTGGAGCAGGCGTTACAATCGATGGATTGGGATGTATCTACACGTGAGACTGTCTTGAATCATTGGATGCAGGCCAAGCGAATGTCGGAGCAAATTCATGCTTACCTCCATACATCAGGTGCACAATTGAATCAAAAGGCAGAACAGTTCCAGTCTGTTGACCACAACTATCATACGATTCTGTCATCTGCCAGCCAACCATTAGGACGACCAGTTACAATGCTGGATTGGTCGAATCAGCAGTCATCGTCTATTTTGCCCGGGCAACCTTCAGAAGGAAGCGGTCCGATTTCGGACCCGCAGTCTGTCGTGAATGCTATTGCTGGTGTACAGTCGTCGGATGCAGGTACGCTGAATCAGGATATTTTGAAGCAGGCGTCCTCCAGCAATCCGCAGGAATGGTATTTTGTTGACCCGGCTATAGTTAGGGATCAGCCTGTCGCTTAGTAGATTCTCGGGACTCTCCTGCCTGGTCACATGAGGCCATATAAATTCAGTTCATGGAATCCTGATTTTTTGGGACTTATTAGGTACTAATTCTATTGATATTATATTGTTAGATGCTGTTTTATAGTCAAAAAGTGGGGTTATTACAATTAGGACCTTCGCCTTTTGTAGGAAATTAAATAAACATAGTACAATTTGAACCAGTTAAACAAAACATTTAATATCATCAAGGAGGACTCATAATATGGCAGGACGTATTTTAATTACCCCGGAACAGGTCGATCAGGTAGCCAACCAATTTAAACAAAGCGGTGAACAAAGCCAGCAGATCGTTTCCAGCTTGACACAATCCATCTCAGGCATGGAAGGTCAATGGGAAGGTATGACCAAACAACGTTTCTTTCAAGAGTTTCAGGAAGCCAGCAAACAAATGCAAGCTTTCGTAACGACTTTGAACAGCATCAGCCAGGAACTGACGGCTATCGCTAATAAATTCCGTACTGTTGACCAAACGAAGTAAGATGCGAGATAGGCATCACCTTATAATATACCACTCTATGAGGAAGCAATATATATGAACCATTTCTTGTGGTTTGTACATTTGGTATAGTGGTTATCAGGAGAAACCGGGCGATCTTCGGACACCCGGTTTTCTTGCCATCCACAGATTGTATATAATAGGGTGTGGAAACTAGCATACTGAACGATGTAAGGAGAGGGATGTTCCATGTCTTTTCAACCGAATCCGGGAGACGAATTGATCATAAACGGCACAGCCTATGTGGTTGGGCGACATCCTGCTGCACCCGGTTTGGCTTATGCTCAAGCAGGGCGGCAGGGGATCGTATACCAGCTGAATGCCAAAAGCGGAGCGCCGCATGAGGCTAAAGCCCTTAAAGTGTTTTTTCCAAAGTTCCGTATCCCGGCTATGGTTTATCAATCAGAGCATATGGAAGCGTACGGGGATATCCCCGGGTTGCAGGTATGCAAGCGTGATGTGCTCACTCCAGAAAGAAACGGAAGTCTGATTGCCGAGCAGCCTGATTTGCTATATGCAGTGCTGATGCCATGGATTCATGGGACAACATGGTTCGATTGCCTCACAGCTCAGCAGCAGCTTGAGGCTTCCGATAGTCTGGCTTTGGCCAGAGCGCTGGCAGGGATCGGCTCAGCTATGGAGCAAAAAGGACTGGCACACTGTGATTTATCTGCGCCGAATGTCATGCTTCCGTTTTTTTCTGAAGTGGAACTGCCTGAAGGCACATCAGCTGTAGAATTGGTCGATGTGGAACAAATGTACAGTACCAAAATGGATCGTCCGGATGCTCTATTAGCGGGTTCGCCGGGGTATGCTGCGCACCGTACCGTTCACAGCGGATTATGGAGCGCGTATGCGGATCGTTTTGCAGGGGCCGTTATTATCGGCGAAATGCTGGGATGGTCAGACCGTGTGGTGGTCGATAAAGCGTGGGGCGAAAGTTATTTTGACCAGCATGAAATGCAGACGCCTTGCGAACGTTATTATATTTTACGCAAGTCGCTGGAAGCCCGTTGGGGAAGCAAAGTGGTGGAGCTGTTTAGCCGTGCCTGGGACAGCCAGGATCTGAGCAGTTGCCCTACCTTTGGTGAATGGCTGGTTGTTCTCAATGCACTTACTGAGCAAGAGATTCCTGTTGAAGTAGAGACGGTGGAAACCGAGGCGACAGAGGCAGCAGCATTAGCTACTGGCGAGTCCGGGGAAGCTGCATCCTCCTTGGTTGCACCGCTCCAAGCGGAACAAGCTGCGATACTGAACCAGGCGATTGAGGAGCAAGGGGAGCGTGGGGTGACGGACAAGCTGTTCCGACAGGCGCGTGAACTGGAGAAGCAAAACAAGCCTGCTGCGGCCCTAGAGGTATATCGGTCGTTGTATCATTTTGTAGAAGACGGCAGCCCTCTGCATGTGGAGGTATCGGCTGCCATTATGGGGCTGGAGGAGCAGTTGAACCCCAAGCCGCCTGAGCAGCCTGAAAAATCAGCAGCCTGGTACCGCTCCAAAACGTTCATTGTGACAACGGCGGCGGCTGTCGTTCTGCTGGCTGTTGGCATTCCAGCCGTGAATATTCTGGCTGATCAGTCCAATCAGCGGCAAATCGAGGCAACCAAGCAGGAAGAAGCCGCAAAGGCGGCGAAAGCGAAGCTGGCTGCCGAGCAGGAGGCCTCTCAAAAGGCACTGACGGAGAAGCAGCGGCAGGAAGCTGAGCAGCAGGCCAAACAACAGGCTCTTGCTGCCCAAAAGCAGCAGGAAGAGCAGAAAAAACAACAGGCCCTTGTAGCTCAGCAAGTTAAATATGAAGCCTACCTTGCTCAAAAGGAACAAAACAAGCAGGCGGCCGCCAAGCTGGCAAAGCAGAAAGCGTATGATCAGCAGGCGAAATACGAAAAATATTTAGCCTGGAAAAAGAACGAGGCTGCCCGCGCAGCGCAGGAAGAGGCAGCACGTAAGGCGGCGGCAGAGGCGAAGCAAAAGCAAAAAGCATCAATTCATGCAAGTAACAAACAAAATGTTCTCCAGCTTATTTCCCTGTATAACAAGGCTTATGCTTCTCAGGAGGGCGGAAGCACGGCGAAGGCGAAGGGTTTTGCCAATCGTTTTAGAGCGTTGTACGAAAGTAATTCTTCCTATTATCGTTCGGTAGGTGAAGTCGGGTACCGGGCTTCCTCTATCTATAACTTTTTAAGCGATACGAATTTTAGACTGCCTAAAATTTAATTTTTTTCATATTTTCATATCTTGGATGAAGTGCCACAAGATGATAAAAGGTAACTGAGGGGAGCGTGTGCAAACGATGAATTATACGATACAGGCCTCACAACGTACCCCCGCCTTGATCATTTACCTGATTGACATTAGCGCGTCAATGAACATGCTCATGGAGGGGCGGCGGCGAATTGATGTCGTATATGAAGCTATATCACTAGCGATCCGGCAGATGGTTTTCCGTTCTACGAAAGGGAATCGGCTGACTGCACGCTACCGGATTGCGATCTTGGCTTATAGTGACGACGTATATGATCTGCTCAACGGTGTGAAGGGGATTGATGAAATCGCAGCGATTGGCTCGTTGCCCGATTTGACGCCCAAACGGTTTTCAGATTCGGCAAAGGCTTTCTTGCAAGCCGAACGTATTTTACAGGCGGAGCTGCCGGGGATGCAGGATTGCCCTGCGCCTTTGGTTTGTCATATGACAGATGGTGTTTCCACAGGTGATGATCCGGAACCGATTGCGAAGCGTATTATGAGCATGAGCGTACCGGACGGCAATGTACTGGTGGAAAACATATTTTTATCGGACAGATTACTGGAAACGCCTATTCAGGACCCCCGCCGCTGGAAAGGTCTTACGCATAATACGCCGTTACAGGATGAACATGCTGTGAAATTGCGTAATATGTCTTCTGTACTTCCTGAAAGCTATCGGGAAATGCTGTTTGAGGCAGATTATCAGCTAGGTGAGGGAGCAGTTATGATGCTGCCCGGAACCTGTCCGGAACTGGTGTCCATCGGTTTTCAAATGTCGGCCGCAACGCCTGTACGGTAAGGAGGTAAACGCATGAATCCACTGCTGTCTCTGCTCCCTACGAGCAAAAGGAAGGGAATGAATGCACGGCTGGGGCAGCATTTTGCCTACACAAGCTCTCAGACGGGCGATCAGCCACTATCGACGCATCATAGCCGATTTATGTGCCGTTATGGTTACGGAAGATCTGCTGAATCTGCCAGTATGGGTGAAAGCGGACAGGATTTCGCCGCAGTGCGTATTCATAAATCCGTCTGTTGTTTTGTTCTGTGTGATGGTGTCGGGCTTAGTTACCAGGGAGATTTTGCAGCCCGCTATTTGGGTTCCTCTTTGCTGGATTGGATGGAACAGGGGCAGGATCTGTCTGCCGATAAGCTGGGGCTGTACCTCGAACGTTTGGCAGGCACGGCTGCGGAGGAACTGGATCGGCAGCCTCTGCATCATGAATCGGGGTTGATGCGTTCGGTGCTAGAGGATAAACGTCGTCAGGGAAGCCAGTCGATGTATATTTGCGGTAAAATCGAGCTACCGAAGCGCGGTACTCGCGGGCGTCTCAGACTTGCCTGGCAAGGAGATTCACGATTGCGGCTATGGAACGGTTCGGAGGAGATCAGCCAATTATTTGATCATACCTTCTCTACAGCGGAACGCTGGTCCACAAGCCGTGGGCCGATTGGAGGTAAGCCTCATTGGTACGAAAGAAGCATACCCGCAGATATGCCGATGAGATTACAGGTATATAGTGACGGATTATCCGATTTGGACCCTATTCGTGAGCCTGTCCCTGATGAGCAGATACAGGTTTTGCTGGACGCCTCCCATACCGGAGGGCTTGATGATGATGCTGCATTTATTGAATTGCAGTGGTAAATGGAATAAGAAAAGGACGTATGCATCCATACTGATGGCTGCATAACGTCCTTTTTTGATGAATAGATAGAAAGAAACTAACGGTCAACAAGAAAGCAGAAGAAATGCTGCGATAATTGATGTATGATTAGTCCTTTTCTCGAATATCGCAAAGGAATAACAAAAAATGCGCAAAAATGGTGATTATAAAGTATACCTTTTTGGGTAATCTTGTGATTATACAGGATACTGAAAGGGAGCGATACATATGAGCTATACACTGGCAGGAGGCGCACGCTTTGATGGCAAAACGGCTCTGATCACGGGGGCTGGTTCTGGTATTGGCAAGGCAACAGCTATTCAAATGGCCAGAGAGGGAGCAAATGTTGCTCTTTTTGATGTCAGTAATGAACGGATTGTAGAGACGGAGAGAGAGATTAATGCTATACGTGAAGGTGCCGCTCGGGCTTTTGACGTGGATATTGCCGATCCGGTGCGTGTGGAAAAAGCAGTTTTGGAAGCAGTTGAACTGTTTGGCGGACTGCATATCATTTTTGCCAATGCCGGGATTAATGGAGTGGTCGGACCGATTGAAGATTTGAGCATTGAGGATTGGCGGCAGACACTGTCTACGAATCTGGATGGTACTTTCCTGACGGTGAAGTATACTGTACCGCATTTGAAAAAAAACGGTGGCGGCAGCATTATCATTACCAGCTCTATTAATGGAAATCAACGCTTTACCAGCTTTGGAATGTCAGCCTACAGTACGTCCAAGGCAGGTCAAACCGGTTTTGCTAAAATGGCTGCGCTGGAGCTAGCCAAGTTTCGTATTCGTGTCAATGTCATCTATCCCGGAGCGATTTCGACGAATATTGATGAAACAACGGAGAAGTCCGAAAGGTTAAAGCAGATTACTATCCCTGTCCAGTTTCCCGAAGGAGGGCAGCCGTTGGCTGATGGGCCTGGTCAACCCGAGCAGGTAGCTGATTTGGTAACGTTCCTGGCCTCCGATCATTCGCGTCATATTACTGGTGCGCAAATTGTGATTGACGGGGCAGAGTCCTTGTTGTTTTAGTGCTAAAGAATTCTCTGTGAGGGAAAAATATTTTGTGGTATCCTGAGTGTAACGTCTTGGTTAAGGTGCGAATGTGAAGCTCACATAAAAACCCCGGATCCTTCGCACCTCGAAATTTGTCGAAAAGGATTAGAATACACTTTCTATAATAAAAGTCAAGGGTGGATTCAAGCTTTTTTAGCATCGTTTTTTGCGAAAATGTATGGAATTGATATCATTAGAGTATCAATTGCTGTATTTTCGCTGTCGCACTCTATATGAGTGCGTGGATTGAAATGATGGCGCTTGCTCTCATTTCCCCCGTGACGTCCACGTCGCACTCTATATGAGTGCGTGGATTGAAATGGATCTCGGCCTGTAATGCGCTGAGTTGATCCGGGATAGTCGCACTCTATATGAGTGCGTGGATTGAAATCATCGGGTAAATGGTCTTTGTGTAACTGGCTAGTTGAGTCGCACTCTATATGAGTGCGTGGATTGAAATATTCTTGTTCGTGTGGGTGATGTTGTCGATGTTTCGGTCGCACTCTATATGAGTGCGTGGATTGAAATCTGAGCTAAGTAATCCAAATGCTCATCGGTCAAGACGTCGCACTCTATATGAGTGCGTGGATTGAAATCGTTTTAGAGGAAGCAGGATTGCTTGAACCTCTAAAAGTCGCACTCTATATGAGTGCGTGGATTGAAATTTACAAGAAAGAATATCCCGAATTGGTAGAAGCCTTAGTCGCACTCTATATGAGTGCGTGGATTGAAATTAAGAAGAAAGAAGAAATGATTAAACCGCTTGGTGGTCGCACTCTATATGAGTGCGTGGATTGAAATTCACATTATTCAAATTTAAAACTTGAACTGGCTTAGGTCGCACTCTATATGAGTGCGTGGATTGAAATCTCCCCCACCCCCACAATGTTCCAGATTTGGTGAGGTCGCACTCTATATGAGTGCGTGGATTGAAATTTTTATATACCTCTCCCTCCATCATAAAGCGAAAAGTCGCACTCTATATGAGTGCGTGGATTGAAATCAAAATTGATAAAGCATATAGACAGATACATCATAAGTCGCACTCTATATGAGTGCGTGGATTGAAATAGAAAGAGCAGAGGAAGACTGGTGGTACAACATAGGGTCGCACTCTATATGAGTGCGTGGATTGAAATATAGCCGATGTATAAAGCTCGGTTTAACATGTCTAATGGTCGCACTCTATATGAGTGCGTGGATTGAAATTATCAGGTGTATGCGCTTGGTGAATGGGGAGTGCTTGGGTCGCACTCTATATGAGTGCGTGGATTGAAATACTTACCCTTTCCAGTCAAGGTATTGTAGTATCCCAAGTCGCACTCTATATGAGTGCGTGGATTGAAATAGCATTGGAGATACAGCCAAACCATTCAAGCCACGCGGTCGCACTCTATATGAGTGCGTGGATTGAAATTGAGGATCGTCGATGATCACGGGGTATGATGCAGTCGCACTCTATATGAGTGCGTGGATTGAAATCCACCAGTTGAAACAACCGCCTCCATGCCGTTGAGTCGCACTCTATATGAGTGCGTGGATTGAAATTCGATGACTGCCGCGTGTTTATCCGCATCCCAAGTCGCACTCTATATGAGTGCGTGGATTGAAATATTTAACGAAACACCTCCGAGATTATTGTGAGGAAGTCGCACTCTATATGAGTGCGTGGATTGAAATCTTGAGCGACTTTAACATCACTATACCTATCTGATAGTCGCACTCTATATGAGTGCGTGGATTGAAATACTTTTCTATTTAGACTGACGCCTTTATACATCAAGTCGCACTCTATATGAGTGCGTGGATTGAAATTCGCACGGAGGAACGCTGTGGGGCCTAATGTGTGGTCGCACTCTATATGAGTGCGTGGATTGAAATCGATGGAGGTGACGGTGTAATGTACGAGGATCAAACGTCGCACTCTATATGAGTGCGTGGATTGAAACATCTACAGCGTCCTATCCTCGTGTAAACTTCCCCAACTGCACCCTACACTTCACTAAAATACACAAGCGGATTATGAGATTTTATTTATTCGGTGAATATTTATCTTGTACACTGATGTAAAAGAAAATTTTATTTCTGTTAGATCAGTTCAATCTGAAAAATCAATTATCAAATGACGATAAATAATATAGATGTTTACATAGTAAGAAGAGTTTTACCATAATTAATAAAGCCATTCGTCTTTTCGGAATCATCATCTCTATTCACTGCCAATCTTGGAATATCGATTATCGGATGCTTGAAAAATGTGAATTGACGCCGATATATATTCAGAACCAGACCTTATAAGCTCATTTACACCAATAATAAATGAAGGCAGAGGAACAGGGTTTATTTTATATGTGTAGCCCCAGTTGAAAGATAAGAGGAATGGAAGTCTGCTGTTGAAGTCACCATAAACAACGAGCGATATTTGGTTGCTAAGCTTACCATATTGGAGGACACGGAGAACAAGAATTGATGGAGAAGAAGGATTCAATATATTTCCATTTATTCAGTAACAGCATCTGGTTGTTAGGAGAGGAAAACGAATGAATTTATTATATATTCCTGGTCTGTATTTTTATGTCTATCTAGTTATAGGCCTTATAGTAGGATATTGGTTTATATCAAAGGAATTAACAGAGCGTGTACAGCAGGAAATGCAGGAACAGGACCCAGCGGAAAAAGATGAGGAACTGTCAACAGCTAGAGAGGATCTTTATCAATCCCTACATAATCTTTATCTGGTAATAGGTCAAAAAGGAGTTATCGCTATCATATACATCTTATTTATTCTTTTTTGGCTTCCGATGTGGCTAGTGATTACTTGGAAAAGGTTATTCTCGAAGAAAAATTAAAGGAGTGAAAACATGCAATATATTGCCCACATACGGGAAAGTGACCAAGAGATTCAGACGGTAGCAGACCACCTGTTGGAAACTCAACAGCTAGCAGAATCTTATGGAGACAAAATAGGTATCCGACATATTACTGGACTCGCTGGTATGCTGCATGATTTGGGCAAATACACAGAAAATTTTCAAGATTACATACGTTTGGCGGTGCAAAATCCTGACAATCCACCGAAACGAGGAAGCGTAGATCATTCTACCGCTGGTGGAAAGTTATTGTACAATCTTTTTCACATTCAACCTCAAGGGACATTTGATAAGCAGGATTTCATGAACAAAGCTTTATTATCCGAAGTTGTAGGGAATGCGATTATTTCACACCATGCATATCTGCAGGATTTTTTAGACCCCGACCTGGAATCAAAATTTTTGGATCGGGTGCGTGATCGAGAGCTGGAAGGATTTGATCATGCAGTCGGTCTTTTTTATGAGCAGGTGATGGAGAAATCTACATTTTACCATTATGTGAATCTAGCAGGGGCCGAGTTGGCTCATTATATGAAACGGGATCATAATCCAGACGTTGAACTCAAAATGATGTTCTTATCCAAGTTTGTTTTTAGCGCTTTGATTGATGCGGATCGCACGAATACCCGTTGTTTTGAAGAAATTAATATTAAAGGCGAAAAGAATGACAATGAACCGATGAATCGCCAACAGCTATTTCAAACGTATTACGAAAGATTAATGGAGCGTATTAGCGCTCTGCAATCAGGAGAGAACGCCGAGACAACCATTAATCTGCTTAGAAAACAAATGTCCGAGCAATGTGAGCAATTTGCAGACAAGCCTTCCGGGATACATACACTCTCCATACCCACTGGGGGTGGAAAAACGCTGGCAAGTTTGCGTTATGCCCTAAAACATGCAGTTACATTTGAAAAAAAGCATATCATCTACGTCGTTCCATTCACGACGATTATTGAACAAAACGCTCAGGAGGTTCGCAAAATTATACGGGATGACGCCAACATTCTGGAGCATCACTCGAATGTGGTCATGAACGAGGTAGAAGATATAGATCGGCAGGAGCATGAGCTTGAAGATGTTGTTGTGAATACACATCAAAAATTAAAGCTGGCTAAGGATAATTGGGATTCGCCCATCATTTTCACGACCATGGTGCAATTTTTAAATGTACTTTACGCAGATGGCAGCAGAAATGTCCGCAGACTTCACAATTTGAGTGAGTCTGTCATCATTTTTGATGAGGTCCAAAAAGTCCCTACTCACTGCATTTCATTGTTTAATCAAGCGCTGAATTTTTTGAAAACGTATGCCAGTTCAAGTATTGTTCTTTGCACTGCTACCCAACCGGAATTGGATTTTGTACATAACAAGCTGGACATCGAGCCGGATGCGGAAATAGTGCATGATCTCGATCATGTCATAGAGAAGTTTAAGCGGGTTGAAATTGTTGACAAGGCGACGAACGGCACTGTAAATACGGAAAAGCTTGCCGATTTTGTTGAGCAAAAGCTCGCTGATGAGCCAAGCGTACTCGTTATTCTCAATACAAAAGCGGTGGTCAAAAATTTATATCTTCGACTAACAGAAGGAAACAGTGCAATCCCGGTTTACCACCTAAGTACTTCCATGTGTCCGGCTCATCGCAATCGCATATTGGAGAAAGTAAAACAACATTTAAATGATAAGGAACCTGTCGTTTGTATCAGCACACAACTCATCGAGGCAGGAGTGGATATTAGCTTTACCTGTGTCATTCGATCCTTGGCTGGTCTGGATTCGATTGCACAAGCGGCAGGCCGATGTAATCGCCACGGAAGAGATGAAACAAAGCAGGTGTATGTCATTGATCATGAAGAAGAGAATCTCAAGCGGCTCAAAGAAATTAAAATCGGCAAAGAAATTACCAGAAAAATGCTCATTGACTTAAAACGTGACAAAACCTGCTACGGTGGTAACGTATTATCCGCACAGGCTATGGAAATATATTTCCAAAAATATTATACCGAGCTGGCAACCGACTTGAACTATTTTATACCTAAGCTAAGAAAAAACATGACTGAGCTGTTAACTGTTAGTCGCAGTGAAAATACGTACTATCGCTCTTATTACGATGAAAAGGGTACGATTCTTCCTTTATTTTTAGCGAATAGCTATAAGACCGCAGCAGAATACTTTCAGGTCATTAAAGATCATACAACAGCAGTTATCGTTCCATATGGAGATGGAGAGAAGGAAGGAAAAGAGATTATTGCTGATCTCAACGGACAGCAAAGCATAGAGGATCTCAGTAGTCTGCTGCGCAAAGCACAGCAATTCACCATTAATATATTGCACCATGAGAAAGAAGAACTGGATCACAATAAGGCGCTGATTCCTTATTTGGATGGAAAGATATGGGCTTTGACTGAGGGGGCCTATGATGATTTATTTGGGCTGAATCTTCACAATGATAGTTTGCATGATGGTTTTATTCTCTAAGAATGCCTTTATGGGAGATAAAGAGCCTATATTTTGCATTGACTGACCATGCCAAAAGTAATATTCTGGTACTATGTTTAGATAAAAAGACCTAGAAAGGAGGAAGATTCCAGTTGAGAAACGCAATCGAATTTAGAGTGTATGGAGATTATGCACTGTTCACTGACCCGCTAACCAAGCTGGGTGGTGAGAAACTAACCTACAGTGTCCCCACCTATCAGGCATTAAAAGGGATCGTAGAAAGTATTTATTGGAAGCCTACCATTACGATGGTAATAGACAAGGTTCGTGTCCTAAATGCTATACGAATGGAATCGAAGGGGATTCGGCCCATTGAATATAGCGGCGGTAATACGCTTGCTAATTATACCTATCTCAAAGACCCTTGCTATGAGGTTCAGGCTCATTTTATTTTTAATCCGCATCGTCCCGAGATGGAATATGATCGTAATGAGAATAAACATCATAACATTCTTAAACGCTCGCTGCTTGCGGGTGGACGCCGAGATATTTTTCTGGGTACACGTGAATGTCAGGCTTATATAGAGCCATGTGTTTTTGGTGAGGCACCCGGGTTCTATGATAACTATGGCGACATTCATTTGGGAAACATGGTACATGGGATTAACTACCCGGATGAGACAGGCAGGAATCAGTTGGAGGTACGCTTGTGGGAGCCTGTGATGAAGGATGGAGTCATAGAATTTATTAAACCAGAGGAATGCACCAAGGTTCGCGTCATAGCAGAGATGCAGCCCAAACGGTTTGATGAAAATAACGTTCAGGCCGCTGATGAGCTGCTTGCAGAGTGGGAGGGGTGGGGCATGAAATGAGCTGGCTGTTAAATCTATATGAAACATATAATTCCAACGACAAATGTGTCGGCGTGATTGAAAAAAAGTATAATGATCGCGAATACACGCTCCTACCCATCGCTCATACAACCCAAAATGCACAAATTGAAGTGGAAATTACCGAACAAGGTGATTTTCATTCAGCCAGAGTGTTGGACAAAACCGAGTTTAGTACATTAATTCCTTGTACAGAAAAGTCGGCCAGCCGGGCTGGCTCTGTCGTAGCACCTTATCCACTGCATGATAAATTAAGTTATGTAGCCGGAGATTTTGTCGCTTATGGTGGAAAGATCAAAAAAGAAGAGCCTTTTGCGGCTTATATCCAACAGTTAGAGGGTTGGGCTAATTCGGAGTTTGCTACGCCCAAGCTGAAAAGCATCTATCGTTACTTGAGCAAGCGCCGACTGATTCAAGACTTGGTAGTTGGAGAGCCTGTTTTATATCTGGATGCGGATCAGAAATTAATAACTACATGGGACAAGAAGTACGAACCTTTACATGGAGAAAAACCACGTATATTTACGGCAGTTCCCGGTGAAGTGGATAGCGTATTTATTCGTTTTAACGTGTATTCACCAGATAAAGCGTTAACTAAAGTCTGGAAGGATACAGAACTATATGATTCATTTATTGGTTACTACAGCCAGCTATTGGGCGAGGAAGACATATGTTATGTAACCGGGGAGAAGCTTCCCGGTACAGATAAACACGCGAATAAAATCAGAAATTCCGGAGATAAAGCCAAGCTGATTTCCGCCAATGATACGAGCGGCTTCACGTTCAGGGGAAGGTTTACTCACAGTCATGAAGCAGCAACCATCAGCTACGAGGTATCTCAAAAAGCTCATAATGCCTTAAAGTGGCTGATTCAACGTCAAGGAAAAATCATGGAAAATCGTGTCTTTCTCGTCTGGGGGAATGATTCCCCGGAAGTGCCATGCCTTACGGACAATGACAACATCTTTGCAATGGAATTTGGTTCTGAATCATCGCGGCCGATAACCCTCAAAGCCCATACTAACCAAGAGTTTGCTTTTGATCTGGCCAAAGCGCTATCGGGTTATCGTAATAAATTGGCTATCAAATCGGCGTCCAAAGCAAACGTCAATATTCTTGTGCTTGACTCAGCGACAACGGGACGCATGGCGGTTCTGTATTATCGAAACTTGGATAAAAAATTGTATTTTGACAAGCTAATAGACTGGCATTCTAAATGTGCCTGGCTGCACCGTTATCAAAAGGACGGGCAAGGTGATCTGCTACAATTTTGGGGAGCGCCGGCGACGAAGGACATTGCTTTTGCGGCCTACGGTTCGAAGGCGAATGACAAGCTTGTTAAAGGGCTGATGGAACGAATGCTTCCCTGTATTGTAGATGGTCGAAGAATTCCGCAGGATATTGTAAGGAGTGCTACTCACCGTGCCTCTAATCCGGTAGCTATGGATAAATGGGAATGGGAAAAGACACTGAGTATAACATGTGCATTGATTAACGAACGGGAGGGATACGATGTGGCATTAGATAAAGAAAATACGGATCGCAGTTATTTATTTGGCAGATTGTTGGCGATAGCTGATGTGATGGAACGAAACGCATTAGACAAGGATGAGAAGCGATCTACGAATGCAATTCGATATATGAGTGTATTTTCACAGCATCCGGAAAGAACCTGGAGAACCATTCAGAATGCTTTGCAGCCGTATCAAGCCAAATTCGGCAAACAACTAAACTATTATTCCAGTATGATTGATGAGGTTGCTTCACAAATCCCGTTTGATGAATTTAATAACGAGCCGCTGACCGGGAAATATTTGCTTGGATTCTACAGCCAGCGCTACAAGCTCTATCAGAAGACGGAGAAAAAGCAGGATGAGGGTAATCATGCAGGAGATGAAGACCATAAGGAAGACAGTAGCTCAGGTATGTGAATGAATAGCAGTAATCATAGCAATCGTTATAAATACAGAGCAACATTAAAAGGAGAATCCTAACATGTCTATTTTGGATCATAAAATTGATTTTGCGGTTGTAATGTCTGTCACAAAAGCCAATCCCAATGGCGATCCGTTGAATGGCAATCGCCCACGGCAAAATTACGATGGTTATGGCGAAATTTCAGATGTGGCTCTGAAACGGAAAATAAGAAATCGTCTGCAAGATATGGGCGAGTCTATTTTTGTTCAATCGAATGATCGGAAGTCAGATGCTTTTCATAGTTTAAGAGAACGTGCAGATGCCAACCCTGAATTGGAAAAATTCTTTAAGGGCAAGGAAAGCTCAAGTGATGAATTTGCTAGAATTGCTTGTCAGGAATGGATAGATGTTCGTAGCTTCGGTCAAGTGTTTGCGTTCAAGGCGGCAAGTAAGGGAGCAGGAGTGTCTGTTGGGGTAAGAGGGCCTGTATCTATACATACAGCAACCAGTATAGATCCTATTGATATTACAAGTATGCAAATTACCAAAAGTGTAAACTCCGAACCCGGCAAAGAAAGAGGCTCCGATACGATGGGGATGAAGCATCGGGTGGATTTTGGTGTGTACGTTTTTAAGGGAAGCATCAATACACAGCTAGCTGAAAAAACAGGATTTACACACGAAGACGCGGCGAAGATCAGGGAAGCGCTGATTAGCTTGTTTGAAAATGACGTATCATCGGCCCGTCCTGACGGCAGTATGGAGGTTCATAAGGTCTATTGGTGGGAGCATCCTTCCAAGCTTGGAAAATACTCATCTGCTAAAGTACATCGTTCTTTGGAAGTGAAACCGAAAGAAGATGTAAGTGCAATCGACAAATCTTTTGACACCCATTATGAATGTATAGTAACACCGCTCGAAGGCTTAGAGGTCCAAGAGTATGCAGGGTTATAACGAAGAAGATTATTTGCTATTATCCGGTATACAGCATTTTAATTTTTGTAGAAGACAGTGGGCGCTTATTCACATTGAGCAGCAATGGGAAGAAAACGTGCGGACGATTGAGGGGGATCATTTACACCGAAAAGCCGATCAGCCCATGATTCGTGAAAAAAGAGGGGATAAGCTCGTCGTACGGGCGCTACCTATACACTCCAGAGAGCTTGGTATTACTGGAATCTGTGACGTGGTAGAGTTTATACGCGATCCTCATGGGGTTCCGCTGGCAGGGGAGGAAGGTACATACCTTCCTTTTCCTGTTGAGTACAAGCGCGGCAAACCCAAACGCAATGATTCAGATCATTCTCAGCTAGTCGCGCAAGTGATGTGTCTTGAAGAAATGCTCGTGTGTGATATTGCAAAAGGTTACTTTTATTACGATGAGATCAAGCATCGAGTAGAGGTTATGATCACTGCTGCTGACCGTGAACGTGTGCGAACAAGCTTGCAGGAAATGCGGCATTATTTTGAGCGAAACCATACACCTAAAGCCAAAGCAGGGCCACATTGCCAAAGCTGCTCGCTTCAGCACATATGTGTGCCGGAAATTTTGAATAAAAGGTCTGTTTCCAGTTTCATTGAAAGCAGGATAGCTGAATGAAAAAATTACTAAATACGTTGTTTGTTACCTTGCCGGATACGTACTTGTCACTGGATGGGGAAAATATCGTTATCAAACAAGAAGAGGCCATTCTTGCACGCTACCCTTTGCATAACCTGGAAGCTGTATGTACTTTTGGCTATGCAGGGATAAGTCCGGGTCTGATGGGTGCTTGTGCATCACGCAATATAGATTTAACCTTTATGACGCGAACTGGACGTTTCCTGGCACGTGTGATCGGAGAGAGTCGTGGAAATGTGGTACTCCGAAAAGAACAGTATCGGATTTCCGATGATGACAAAAGAAGTGCTCTTGTAGCCAGAAATATGATTATAGGCAAGATATATAATAATAAATGGATTTTGGAGCGAGCGACAAGGGACTATCCCCTACGTATTGACGCTGATCGAATGAAAAAGGTGACTGCTTCTTTAGCAGGGGCCATGCAGCAAGTCCGTGAAGTGGAGGATCTGGACATTTTGCGTGGTTTGGAGGGTGCGGCGGCTGTACAGTACAATTCGGTTTTTGATGAACTGATTTTGCAGCAAAAGAAGGATTTTTACTTCCATGGACGCAATAAACGCCCGCCGTTGGATAATGTCAATGCTTTATTATCTTTTGCCTACACACTTCTGTCCAACGATATGAAATCTGCACTGGAAGCTGTCGGTTTGGATGCTTATGTAGGTTTTCTGCATAGAGATCGTCCGGGGCGAGCTTCATTGGCACTGGATGTTATGGAAGAGCTTCGTGGAGTATATGCAGATCGTTTTGTCCTTACATTGATTAACAAAAAGTTGATTCATGGCAAAGGATTTTACAGGAAAGAAAATGGCGCTGTGATTATGGACGATGACACGAGAAAGATAGTATTGAAGGCATGGCAGGAACGCAAACAGGAAAAGATTATTCATCCTTATTTGAATGAGAAAATGTCTTGGGGGCTTGTGCCCTATTCACAGGCTTTGCTCTTGGCTAGACATATTCGGGGAGATCTGGACGAGTACCCTCCATTTTTGTGGAAGTAGGTGTGATCTTGTTAATTCTAATTACGTATGATGTAAGCACAGTAGACAGGGAAGGCAGAAAAAGATTGGCCAAGGTTGCAAAAAAGTGTGTAGATCACGGACAAAGGGTACAAAATTCCGTGTTTGAGTGCATTTTGGATTCGACCCAGTTTCGCCGTTTGAAGTATGAATTAGAAGAATTGATAGACAAAAAAGAAGACAGCCTGCGTTTCTACAATTTAGGAGATAACTATAAAAAGAAGGTAGAGCATATGGGTGCAAAAGAAGCTTACGATATGGAAAGCCCGCTGATTCTGTAAGGTGCGAATGTGAAGCTCACATAAAAACCCCGGATCCTTCGCACCTCGAAATTTGTCGAAAAGGATTAGAATCCACTTTCTATAATAGAAGTCAAGGGTGGATTCAAACTTTTTTAGCATCGTTTTTTGCGAAAATGTATGGAATTGATATCATAAGGGTATCAATTTCTGTATTTTCGCTGTCGCACTCTGTATGGAGTGCGTGGATTGAAATAGACCATCAGGAACGTCCATCAAAAGCATCCTGATGCGTCGCACTCTGTATGGAGTGCGTGGATTGAAATCCTGTTCAGCCATCCCAATCAGCCGAACGGGAGCAACGTCGCACTCTGTATGGAGTGCGTGGATTGAAATTCACCTACATATTCCCCGTTCTTAACTATGTTGTTTAAGTCGCACTCTGTATGGAGTGCGTGGATTGAAATTTATGAATTTCCCCGAGCTGTGGTAATGTGTGCGTCGCACTCTGTATGGAGTGCGTGGATTGAAATCGTCCTCAAAATAAATACCGCGTTGGGACTGATCGGGTCGCACTCTGTATGGAGTGCGTGGATTGAAATATGAACTGGACAAGACCAAAAAGTCAGAGCATGGAGGTCGCACTCTGTATGGAGTGCGTGGATTGAAATTACAACAACAGGTATTTATGTAAGTCGGCAGCCTTCAAGTCGCACTCTGTATGGAGTGCGTGGATTGAAATATGTTTAATAAATCCAATCTCATAAACACCCTCCCGTCGCACTCTGTATGGAGTGCGTGGATTGAAATCATCCAGAAGACCGGGAGGGCAAACGCACAGCATGGTCGCACTCTGTATGGAGTGCGTGGATTGAAATTTCAAGGCAAAAAAGAGGTCATTATGACAGCTCGGTCGCACTCTGTATGGAGTGCGTGGATTGAAATATTCAGAACCATGAGGTTGTATCCGCCAATCCCAAGTCGCACTCTGTATGGAGTGCGTGGATTGAAATTGTTTTAGCTGCCCCAGGTATTGAAGATTTAAAACAAGTCGCACTCTGTATGGAGTGCGTGGATTGAAATATTAATCAACTCATCGGAATCTTTGTACCCATCGTCGCACTCTGTATGGAGTGCGTGGATTGAAATCGCAGTGACGACAATAATGCAGGAGGTGACTACTTAGGTCGCACTCTGTATGGAGTGCGTGGATTGAAATATGGAGAAGTAAGGAGGAACAACAATGACAGATAAAGTCGCACTCTGTATGGAGTGCGTGGATTGAAATCAAATGATTGCATCCTTCAAGTATTTACTTAAATCATCGTCGCACTCTGTATGGAGTGCGTGGATTGAAATATGACGATTTGCGTAGGCAATGGTGCTTGCAGTCTTAAATGTCGCACTCTGTATGGAGTGCGTGGATTGAAATTTTAATTATGTAATAATCATAAAGTTCGTGCATCGTCGCACTCTGTATGGAGTGCGTGGATTGAAATCCATTGGGCTATATCGGCCACCAGGCGAATGAAAGTCGCACTCTGTATGGAGTGCGTGGATTGAAATTCTCATTCTCAGATCAACCCAATGCTTGCAATGAGGGTCGCACTCTGTATGGAGTGCGTGGATTGAAATAAAAATACGCGAATACTGGTTTTCCGGGGTGCTAATGTCGCACTCTGTATGGAGTGCGTGGATTGAAATCCTTCCCTGATCCAGTAGACAAGCAAATTATGCTTGGTCGCACTCTGTATGGAGTGCGTGGATTGAAATTGCTAAACACTTCCGCACCCATATATCCTCGTCAACGTCGCACTCTGTATGGAGTGCGTGGATTGAAATTACGCTTACGGCCCAGGTGAAAAATGTTGGCCAATTCGTCGCACTCTGTATGGAGTGCGTGGATTGAAATGACTCACCTCACTTAAATAAAATAAGAGCAATTATGAGTCGCACTCTGTATGGAGTGCGTGGATTGAAATAAATCAATAGACCGAGCAAACGCCGATCCAGCAGGGGTCGCACTCTGTATGGAGTGCGTGGATTGAAATACGGCAGCAGATGTGCCGTTCCCAGTTTCATGCATGTCGCACTCTGTATGGAGTGCGTGGATTGAAATTACTGTCAGTTCAGCATTGGTATAATCAGTGTAGTGTCTCAAGTATTGACATGAACATATCGTGTGGTACCTTACGCTATTTCACAGGCTGTCGATTGTGGAACCAATTTTTTCATAATAAACATAGTGATTTATCTTGCCACGATGAAGTCCAAGCATTAGTAGAGAAATTATAAGAATTATATGAAGAGCTCATTCGAGACTGTACGAAAATACGGTTGGAATGGGCTTTTTATGATTGATGAAAATCTAGTAAATATGAAAATGTAGAATTACGAAGAATAATATGTCTATTATTGTCTTTTGAAGGTATAATATTTCATATTACTGGTACTTTAGGCTTGTATATTCATCTAATAGGATTTGTATGGAACTAGGTTTGAAGTCGTATTTCTTAGTGGGATATTATTTGTTGAAGAAGCAAGGGTAGGAGAACAAATCTACTAAGTCTATGAGCCAGCTCCTAATGCTGCTTAATAATCCCATGTTATTCTCTCACTATGCTTATGCAGAGGCATTTCAAGGGATCAAAAGGGTACGAAGAATTTCTCTGAAAAAAATACAGTTGGGAGATCAACATGTTTGAACACATCAATACTTTAACACTTCGAGTGGTTTTTACCGCTGAGGGCAAAGGAGAATTACCTCTCTACCTGGGTTCTACGTTACGTGGGATTATGGGTCATTGTATCCGGGAATTTGTGTGCACGCGACCTAATGTACAATGTCATAAATGTGAACTGTCGCCAGACTGTGCTTATGCTAAAAACTTTTGTTCACCAGGAAATGAAGCAGGTGCTGTAAATCCTTATGTGATTCACTCACTTACCAGAGACAAGCTACGATGGGAACCACAGGATGAGTGCCAATTCGATATCACGCTAATTGGTGATGCAACGGAACATGCAGGTCTTTTTATTGATGCACTACTAGAAATGGAAAATAAAGGTTGGGGATCGGCTAGACTACCCTTTCGACTTCAGCAGATCATAGACCCTGAACGTCAGGCTCTGATTTGGAGTTCAAGTAAATTATGGATGAGGAATTGTCTACCACGTCCACTAAGTTGTGAGCAACGTCGTGCTCATACTGCCGTCGTCCGCTTTGATAGCCCGGTTCGCATATTGGTAAGTAAGCAATTGCGCAGGCAATTAACTTTTGCGGAGATGATTCATTCTCTTACGCGGAGGATTGCGTTGCTTTCGCACGCCTATACAGGTCACATCCTGCAATGGGATGAGCAGGCGATGTTGAATGAAGCGAACAAAATTAGAACCGTTGCAGCAGATTGGAAACAGGTGGATTTTGAACGTTATTCTATGACCAGAGGGGGAAAACTGCCTCTTCCAGCCATCAAAGGCTGGGCGCAGTACGAGGGGGATTTAACACCTTTTACACCAATTCTTAAAGCTGGCGAACAACTTCATATTGGGAAAAACGCCACGATTGGATTCGGGCACTATCAGGTGAATTATAATTAGGAAGAGGGAAGCTGAAAATGAGTAAGCTAACACAAACAACAGATCAAAAAGATTCAACTGAATCGCATGTATCACCTGTAGAAACAATTCAAGCTATTACAGAAAATTATACTGATCAGGAGGCAGCGATTGTTAGACAATTAAAGCTCAAAATCCCTAATCATAATCTAACCACTGGGACTACTCGTGAACTAGTATGGGGCGAATTGTTTAGATCTATGATCCCCAAAAAGTTTTGTATTGACCAGGGTGTGTTTATTATTGATTCATTTGGCAACATTTCGGCGGAAGTAGATTTAGCTATTTTTGATGAACAGTACACCCCGTATATTTTTTGTTTTGGAAATATAAAGTTTATCCCCATTGAGGCAGTTGCGGTAGCAATTCAATGTAAGAGTAAATCTACTAGCAATGCTAGTGACTGGGCAGGGACGATAAAGCCACTGAAAACATCCCTTGACTCTGTCTATCGCATAATCGGTGGCTTGTGTGACAATGGACTGGAGCAATCAACACCACCTAAGGGGCAGACCTCGACACGCCCAATCCTGATTCTCTGTACATCTGTAGAAGGTGCAAATATTACTAAAGCTACTTATGAGAAATTTGACATCGTGTTAAATGTGGGTGAGAAGAATGCCCTACAAAAAACAATAAAAAACGAAGATAAAGACTACAGCGAGTGGTATAAAGATTTGAATCATTACGGTCTTGATCGCTATGGGGAAGTGGATGAGGAAAAATATAAAAAACTTGTGAATGAGAACGCGATCAAGCCGATGGGCAAGAAATTATCCTCATTAAAAGTGAGTGACACTGATGAAAAAGTAGAAAACGTTCTTCTGTCTCTAACCTTCCAGCTGAACCAACTACTTATGTTGATCAACAATCCCATCCCGTTTCCACATCAAGCTTATGCGACAATGTTCAACGAAAACTATGCCAAGTACAAAAAAATAGTACAGGAAAAAGAACAAAAGAAGGAACAAAAAAATAAAGAAAAGGGTGAAACGAAACGATGACAGCCTCCACACAAGGACTGCTTGCGATCTATGACATCAGTGGTATTCAGGAATATATTTTTGCCTCCAATCGACTGCGCGAGAATGTTGGGGCATCTCGTATTGTAGGGGAAATCCTGAAAAATGACTTGCCGGAAGTCATGCAAGCTGTTGCTGACCAAACCCAAGCCCAAGTGAAACTCGAATGGTATCAGAGGGTAGGAGAAAGTAAACGAGAAGCCGAGGAATCTTTTGATATTGCACATAAGGATTCTATATTAGCGGCTGAAATTGTATATATCGGTGGGGGGAGTGCCATTGTTGCATACAGAGATCGGAATTACTTTCAACAGGTGAATATTGAGTTTGCGAAGCGGATCATTGAGACAACATACACACTTTCCATGGCAGTGGCGCATATCGAGACTAACTTTGGTAAATCTGATCAGTTCGGTACTGACCGAATGCGACTGGAGGGGGAGTTGGAGCGGGTTAAAGCGGGTATGCTGCGTCAACGTCCGGCGGGTGCTTTTCCCATATCCGAGCAAGAGAGCTTTGGCGGATTACCGGTCACCTCTCATGACAGGAAGAGCGGAGAAGGGATTTCGACAGTCCAGACTCTAAAACGTCAGGCGGCGGATGATGAACGTCTAAAAGTGGGTGAAGCTAGCAGCCACTTCAATGAAATATTCCCTTTGCCTAAAGAATTGAAGGGTTTGAAGTGGGGTTTTGAAATGAAAGATATGGTTCGCTCAACTGGAGAGGATGGTTATGTAGCCGTTGTACATATTGATGGTAATGGGATGGGGCAGCAGCTTAAGAATAAGATGGAAGTATTGCAAAATGATAATGTTTCGTATGCACAAGCTGTTGTAGAAATGAGGAAACTTTCGTTGGAGATATCCGAGGGGTACCGTGAGAATTTCTACCGAGTCATCAAACATATTGCATGTGTTGATTCAATCTTAAAGGAAAATATGTTACCCATTCGACCCTTGATTATGGATGGTGACGATTTAACATTTATTTGCCGAGCTGATTTGGCGGTTCCGATGGCGGCGGCGTTTCTACAGGATTTGGAATCAACGAAGCTTAAGTTGGATAAACAAGATAAACGCATTTCGTTGTCTGCCTGTGCTGGAATTGCGATAGTACATAGTCACTTTCCGTTCAGCATTGCCTATGATATTGCCGAAGAATGCTGTAAAGAAGCAAAAAAGAAGAGACACAAAGAGAAGGACTGTCACCGGGAAAGTGATAGCTATTTGGACTTTCATTTGGTTCGGGGAAGCTATGTACAACAGTTGAAGGACATTCGTAACAATCTCACCTTTAAAAAAGATGAACAGTACGGTCGCCCGTATCTCGTGTCGGCTCCAAAATTATCAACAGATCCAATGGCAGCCGATTCATTTAACTTGCTGCATACATGCTTGGAACATATTCAGGGGCATAGCGATCAGGAGAGTACTTGGCCGAGTACGTGGTTGAACAGACTCTATCGTGAGTATCTTGCTAATGGGGAGAAACTGGATATTTTAATCGACGAATTGCGTTCTCGAAACCTGCATCTTAAGCAGCTTTATCAAACTAAGGAGCAAAATAATGTTGGGCAATTGGACTATGCTGAAGAGAAACTGTCTGACCACCCACATGCGACTATTTTTGATGCACTTGAGTTGATAGATTTGTATAAGTCAGCGGTGTTTAGTTTGGACGGAGCGGGGGAGACTCAATGATACAAGCATGGTTAGAAATTACACTTCATAGTGAATTATGTGCGGCTACAGGTGATAGTATCGCTGGGATGGTGGATACAGATATAGCGACTGAAGCGGGATTGCCTATCATTCCATCCAAGCGAATTAAAGGCTGTCTACGCGCCGTTGGGCAGAATTTGCTCGATTGGGGGATAGCTGGTTCTTCTGAGATGAACGCTCTTTTTGGAACAATTGGGCAACAGCATGGTGGATTACTACAAGTTCATGACGCTCATCTCTACGAAATCCCCGACAAAGATTCAGGAGGTAACGTCGTCCGGATTGAAGATTATGACCGATTTTTAAGTCAGGCTCAAAGTAGGTCCCAACAGGAACAGCAGAATATTCTCAATGAACTAACGGAATTACGTACTCGCACTGCAATGGACCCGATTAGCGGAACCGCACAACCCCATTCATTACGTACAATACGTGTGTTGCATAAGGGGATAGTTCTCAGAAGTCAAGTTATCATTCAAGAAAGTCTTGGTAACGGTAAAGAGAGCGACAAGAAAAATCGGTCGAATAAAACTAAAAACTATGTAAAATTACTAACAGATTGTGTCAATGGCTTACGTGGAATAGGGCTAGGGAATACAAGAGGGCTAGGTGAGGTCAGTTGTCAGCTAATCTGGATCAATGAATCAGAGGATGAGATGCAACAAGAACAGCAAATAACCCCCATTCTTTCCGGTCCTCCAGAGAAAATCACGGAACTGCCGTATACATTGCACCTGGACCAGCCGGTATTAATCCCTGGTCAAGGCGGGCTATATTACAGTAGTGCGAATTGCATTCCAGGCTCGGCTATGTTGGGGGCACTGGCAGGGATGTATATAAACCAGCAGGGGCTGGGTGGAAAAGCCCATACGAATGAAGATTTTGCTCGAATCTTTCTGAATGGAGGCGTGCAGTTCGGATATGCTTTTCCAACCGTAGCTGACAGAGTATTCATTCCTTGTCCAGTTAGCTGGCAAGGTGTTAAAAACGAAGAAGCAGCTTACGATAAGGCAAATATAGCGAACTGGAACTCTAGTAATGAAAATTTGAATAATATGGAGTTTAGAGGCATTAACTCCTATGTCTATCTGGATCAACTTTCAACAGAAGGAAGTTCAGAAACTACACAACTACTGAAATACGAGCCGGAAAAAGAAGTGCGTATGCATCATGCACGACCACTTGATCGGTCATATGGACATGCACTGGGTTCTGATCATGGCCCTAATATGGGGCAATTCTATCAGTATGTAGCACTGAAAAAGGATCAATCCTTCTCAGGGACGCTTCGTGGAAATATAGCAGATTTAAATAAACTATTATCATGTATTAAGCAAAACGGTAACCAGCTTCGGCTAGGGCGCTCTCGTACAGCAGAGTATGGGAATGTCACTTTTAAGGCAGATTCTGTAGCTTCACAGCCTAATCTATTGATGTCCGTGGGTGGGCAGCGGAATCCTTTGAATTGTTTTACAATTAGCCTGCTCACACCACTAGTTCTGGCTGATGCAAGTGGGCGCGTGGAGGCGAATCCTGCTTTCTTCCTGGAAGAATTGAAGACAAGGCTTGCTCTTGACATTAAGACTACAGAACTCCAACTGAAATTTGGTACAGTCTCGGGTTACAACTCGAAATGGCGTATGCCCAAACCGCAACGTCCAATGCTGGACGTCGGTTCGGTGTTCACGATCACACTGGAAGATACACTAACGGTAGGGCCTGAACAAATTGAGCAAATACGCTGGGGAGAGTTGACCGAGGAAGGCTGTGGGCAAGTTAAGGTAATAGCTGCTCCAACAGCAGCAGAAGCATGGAATGTCACTACTATTTATGCTGATGATCATCAACAAGGTGAAGGTCTTTCCATACAAGACGAGCTTCAATCAGATTCTGCGTATGAAAAGCTGGAAAAGCGAATCAGCACGTATGATCGCGATTATGCAAAAGGACGGGAATGTGCTGGAAAAGTGAAAACCGAGGGGCTTGGATTGACCAAGCTTCATCAGCTACGGGACTTATTCCAAAGCTTGACCACTAAAGAAACCTTAGAGAAAGAACTCCAAAAAATGACTGTTGAAGAAGTGAAGTCCCGGTATAAGGGGGTCGTTGAAATTTTTCAAAAAGGGAATTTGAATAGCAAAGCCTTTAAAGAGGGGTACTTTAGAACGCTGATATGGAAGGTGAGGGGAGAAAAGAATGAATAAGCAATCAAAGCCTACAGAGCATCTCAAACTAACGGGTAAGATTACCGAGCGATATTGCATCCAATTAACAGGTCGTCTGGGGTCCCCCTTACTTGCAGGCTCGGGTGATGACCGGAATACAGATAGTGACGTCATTGTCGATTATACGGGTCGTCCTTTCGTACCTGGAAGTGCATTAGCGGGCGCATTCCGTCATTTTTTGCAAGAGAATGTACAAGGGGCAGACAACAAATCTGTTGTTCAGCAGGTTCTTCATTTTCTATTCGGCGGATCTTCAGCAATATCCACTCCAACGGGTCTTACGGATGCTGGACAACAAAGCCGGTTGATCATTTATGATATGTCTTTGGAAGATGAGAGCGCAGTGATAGGAATCCGTGATGGAGTTAAGCTTGATTCCTATAAGTCAGCAGAAGATGAAGGGAAATACGAAGTACAAATGGTTGAAGCGGGCGCAGGCTTTATATTGCGATTGGAATGGCTGCGACGAGATACCGACAGCCTTCATCTTGGACAACAGTCCGGACATGTAGATATTGCTGTATCAGTGGCCAATCTTTTAATGAAATTAATAGATGGTTTGGTAAGCGGTGATCTTACAATTGGAGCCAAAGGTCGCCGGGGGTTTGGTAAATTACAGATTAACCAGGTACATATGCGCCGATTTGATTACACCGACCGAAGCCAAGCAACGAAATGGCTTGTATGGAATTGGCGACATAAGGATGCTTTTGACAAACAAACGGAAATCAAGCAGTGGCAAGCAGGTAGCAGTAAGCTTCCAGGTTTTGTACGTGTGGGAGATCACGATATTTCAAGGTACTGCAAGCTGGTGGTGCCATTGCGAATTCGTCATACCCTTATGATTCGCAGTTATTTGACAAAAGGCTTTCAGGAAAATGGGGTTCCAGTTTTTGAGCAACTTCGTAAGAGTAGCCAAGCAGGGAACGGACAGGAGAATCCAGCAGTGATCCCCGGAACCAGTTGGATGGGTGCCATCAGAGAACGCCTTAATGTTCTGCTCGAAGAAGTGGGTGTGACAGATGGGCAAATGAGACGAGGGAAGCTGGAGAAATTATTTGGGACTCGTATCGGTGCTGAAAGAAATGACAATGGTAGAACCCATTCCAACTCTCTTATCGCATCACTCATTCGAGTAGAGGAATCCGTCGTAGCGGGTGGGCACCCACTGACCATGACGAGGAACAAAATTGATCGATTCACCGGAGGAACGGTTGAAGGTGCTTTGTTCACGTCTATACCTTGGGTGGGTGGAGCTACAGAGCTAGTGCTACGTTGGGAAAGAGCAAGCTACCTGATTTCAGATGCGGCTATTTGTGGATTACTACTGTGGATTGTGCGTGACTTGGAAGAAGGCTTGCTTGCAGTCGGTGGGGAAACAGCAATTGGACGTGGATTATTTTCAAAAGATAGCACTAAACCGATTACCCTGGACGGACAGCCTTTACTAGAATCAGCATATAGCCCTTACTATCTTGCTGCCTTGAAGTGGTGTCAAGCTGAACATATAGAGCAAGGAGCGAATACATGAGTACATTAACCATCATGGAACAAAGAACCTTTGTATCTTACAAGACAGTAGAAGAAAGTAATCTTCTTGAATTGTTAAAGCAGTGGTTTGTCATGCCAAGCGATACCTCAGAAACTTATGTATATGGGGTCATGAATGATCAGGTAGCTATAGGTCGGTATTATAATCAGCAACTATGGATGGGTCATGCTCAGTCTTGGGACGTTAAGGAGTTAAAATCAATAGAAGATGTGAAGCAATTACGTGAGTTGAGAATTTTCAATGTGGATCAGGAGCTTCGAGCCCTTCGTGTGGGTCAACAATTCCGTTTGCGGTTGCTACAAGACAATCATAGTCACGCTTCTGCTTCTGACGATCAGGATGATCAAGTAAATCTATCAGATCAGGTCGAGTTATCAGGTGATTTTGAACAGTCAGGCCCACGGATTTGGAGTAGCCTCGACGAAAAACATAAACTTTGGGGTTCGGCGGATGTTTCCAAATCAAAGCTCAACGACATACAAGAACACAAATGGACACCTTTGGTTGCCGCGCGGGGAACCAGGCTGTATTTTCCAGGAGAACTTAAGCAAGGTGCACAAAAAGCAGTTCAGATTCGGAATTACATTGATTTTAATCCGGTTGCTAATAAGCTTGGAGCCTATACGCCAATTTATCGGTTCGTAGATGAACGTTTTGTTGATTTCGTTGATTGTGATTGAGAGGAGAGAAGTGAAATGAAGTCAAATCAGTATCAGGGAGTAGCTCCAGAAGAGCGATTTATTAATCCCTATAATTTTGTTCCTTTAGAAGCTCAATGTGAGCGACAACCTATAAATGCCTACAAAGAGGGAAAGGAACTTTACTCGGGTTATATAGATTGCTCAATGCATCTGAAAACGCCTATATTCATTCCAAATTCTTCAGGAGAATGTGTCTTAAGTAATATGAAGAGCAAAAATGATGATAAATATGAAAAGAGCTATGATTTCTTTTCTTATGATGATTTAAGCCATTGTAAGCCAGGAGATCGAAAGGAAGTATATAGCGTACCTGTCATTCCTGGTTCAGAGATTCGTGGTGTGGTGAGAAGCGTATTTGAGGCAGCGTTTAATGGGTGTCTATCTACCATAGATACTGGGCGAGTCCTGCACCGGCGTTCAGCGGCAAATGATGTTAAAAAGCCTGGTATATTAAGATATGACACAGATCAAGAAAAATGGTTCGTTTATTCGTGTGATCGAATCATGTTGAACAGGCGGTTTGATAAACTCGACAAAAAAGATAAACATAAACACGGCAAATTTATGAGCAATGAGGAATATAATGGTTATGATGAAGGTCAAAAAATTTATTTTAAAAAGTCTGATAATGAGTATGACAATAAATATTATATGCCTTATGTAGTTGATGATTTTTTTGTAGGGGAACCCACCCAGGACATGGATAATTTATGGCAGGAGGGATATTTACACAAGGGTGAACCTTTTGGAACGAAAAAGCATCACGAGTCCGTGTTTTATTTTGAAACAAAGAATATTAGCAAGAGGCTGACGGTGGATGAGAAGACATTAGACAATTTTCTGGCTGTCCTGAATCTTTATGAGGAAAATAATAAAGAAAAAAAAGAGGGTTCACCTCATACCGGATATGCAGCCTATAAAAAGCAAACGTTATCCAAAATAAAGAATAAAGAAGATATCCTTGTGTTCTATTCAGCAGCAAATGGAAATCAAGCTCAATATCTATCACCCTCTATGATCTCACAACAAGTATATTATACAAAAATCAAAGAAATGCTGACTAAAAATGGTGGTTATGAACCGTGTGAAGATCGTCATTGTGTGTGTCCGGCTTGTGCGCTGTTCGGTATGATCCCTCCAGATGAGCAGAACACAAGGAGCCGTACGGCTAGGCAGGCTCTAGGCTCAAGAGTTAGATTTACAGATGCAACCCTATTGGAGTCGAGTCTGTTGAAAGAAAGAAAAGATTACTATCGCGGGGATATTCGTTTGCCAGCGATGGGAGAACCCAAACCTGGGGCCGTGGAGTTTTATACAAAAAAACCGTCGGATTATCAAGAGGGAGCGCTATTTTGGACATATGATTATTGGGTTAAGAAGGAAGGGAAAACAAGGACACCAATAAAAGATTCAGCATTTGGTATTCGCGGACGGAAATTCTATTGGCATAGTGAGAATTGGAAACAGTACAAAGACAAATTACATGGTATATCGACTGAATTTCTGAAAGAAAATATAAATACAAATATGACTGTCGGCGTTCGCCCTCTTAATCATGAAAAGTGTCCAGCTTTTCAATTTAAGGTGTACTATGAACATCTGACATGGGATGAATTGAATCAATTAAAGTGGAGCCTTGATTTTAATGATTCGGCTTGTTCACACAAGATTGGGCGAGGTAAACCCTTGGGTTTTGGAAGTATACAGTTAAAAATTGAACAAGTCATGCAACGAACTATTGATTTACAAACAGGAGAATGGTTCATGAAACAATTCCCTGATACATGTCGTGAGGAGTTGCCTGAAAGTGATGCTATGAAAGATTTGAAGCTTATTACAGGTTGGGAGAGCAAACCCACGGCTACAATTTCGTATCCACAAATAAGATTGGAGAGAACGACAGAGCCTAGAGAACAGCAAAACAATGTAAATGAAGAGGCTTCACATAGATGGTTTACTGAGAACGCGAAGCGTGATAAGAAAGTTCTACCCACTATACAAGAAGAAATGTCGGCTAATGAAGCATCTAATTGGCTAAAAAAGATAAAGGTAAAATAAAAGACAAAACGTAGTAAAAACGACTATAATACTAGGAGATAGTCAATATATTTCGAGGTGAGAATGTGAAGCTCACATGAAAATCCTGCGAGCTTCGTACCCCAGATTTGTCGAAAACATGTCGATTGAGGTACGCTAAATAATGCTTAAATAGGGTCGATATGAACCATGATCTTGTAATTTTAATTACGTATAAATTAGAAGAGTTGATCGATTCAAAAGAAGTCAGCCTTCGATACCGCAATTTAGGAGATAACTAAAAAAAAGAAAGTAGAGTATGTGAGGGAAAAAGAGTCTTTCGATATGGAAAGCCTGCTGATTCTGTAAGGTGCGAATGTGAAGCTCACATAAAAACCCCGGATCCTTCGCACCTCGAAATTTGTCGAAAAGAAATGTAATCAGTTCAATTCGGTAAAAGTCAAGGGTGGATTCAAGCTTTTTTGACATCGTTTTTTGCGGAAATGTGTGAAATTGATATCAATAAGGTATGAATTGCTGCATTTTCGCTGTCGCACTCTGTATGGAGTGCGTGGATTGAAATCCTATAAGGGGGAGCGGGTCGAGGTTCTTGTCGAGTCGCACTCTGTATGGAGTGCGTGGATTGAAATATAGCTGGCGGTCGTCGCGGCGGTGTTGGATTTACGTCGCACTCTGTATGGAGTGCGTGGATTGAAATGCAGACAATTACAAGCTGTATAAAGATGGCGTGTCGCACTCTGTATGGAGTGCGTGGATTGAAATCATTGTAATTGGCAACGAATCAACAAGAACATATAAGTCGCACTCTGTATGGAGTGCGTGGATTGAAATAATATCAAACATATTTTTTACAATAATTTGCGTATCGTCGCACTCTGTATGGAGTGCGTGGATTGAAATTAGTGAGCTTTTGGAACCGTCTTTAGTACGGATACCAAGTCGCACTCTATATGGAGTGCGTGGATTGAAATTTCCAAATGGTCTCAGGGACTTCTTCAATCGTTGCGTCGCACTCTGTATGGAGTGCGTGGATTGAAATCGCTGTGGTATATCCATATCATGTAGAGCGTTGCGTCGCACTCTGTATGGAGTGCGTGGATTGAAATAATAACTAAATGATATTTATCCAGCAGTAATTTAACGTCGCACTCTGTATGGAGTGCGTGGATTGAAATAGGGACTCGTGTAGGAGCGATAATAGTGATGGACAACCGGTCGCACTCTGTATGGAGTGCGTGGATTGAAATACAACCGTAACATTTGATGTATTGAAATTTGTATTTAGTCGCACTCTGTATGGAGTGCGTGGATTGAAATATCGCGAGTTTGTTAAGAGCAAGCTACTGACAAGCGTCGCACTCTGTATGGAGTGCGTGGATTGAAATCCCATCATCATCCTCACCTGTATTAAGGGATAGAAAGGTCGCACTCTGTATGGAGTGCGTGGATTGAAATTTCTAATGGCACAAAAGCAACTTCTCTGTACCCCTGTCGCACTCTGTATGGAGTGCGTGGATTGAAATGGTTGTAATAGTTGATGGTTGATGTTTAGGCTTGCGGTCGCACTCTGTATGGAGTGCGTGGATTGAAATGTCCTAATGAACGGATTGAAGCAAGACGCGAAATGTCGCACTCTGTATGGAGTGCGTGGATTGAAATTGCGATACTGGATCAGTAATGCTAATTGTTATACGTCGCACTCTGTATGGAGTGCGTGGATTGAAATAGCTTGAACAGCGGCTAGAATGTCATGAGTTGCACTTGTCGCACTCTGTATGGAGTGCGTGGATTGAAATCACGTTCCACGGCCCCGATTCAAATCCCCATTTAAGTCGCACTCTGTATGGAGTGCGTGGATTGAAATACCTCCCTCCGGGTAGTCCTGAGTCATTTCAGATAGTCGCACTCTGTATGGAGTGCGTGGATTGAAATAACCGGGTTTTGAATGTCAGTAATGGTCAAAGTTGTCGCACTCTGTATGGAGTGCGTGGATTGAAATCGGATTGGCGATGGTGTTTTCTTTACAATTACAGTCGCACTCTGTATGGAGTGCGTGGATTGAAATAGGTAGGTGGCAGTAGTCTCGGCTAGTTGGCGCCAGTCGCACTCTGTATGGAGTGCGTGGATTGAAATCATTGAGTTGTACTTTTCACGTTCTTTTTTTCTGGAGTCGCACTCTGTATGGAGTGCGTGGATTGAAATGTTCTAGCTGATTGGCAAGAAATCGGAGAATAGCATGTCGCACTCTGTATGGAGTGCGTGGATTGAAATACCTCATCCAGTATATCTGGCTTGTTGGTGTCGGTCGCACTCTGTATGGAGTGCGTGGATTGAAATTAAGTATTCATATTCATCATCCTTTCAGGTGAAGTCGCACTCTGTATGGAGTGCGTGGATTGAAATTTCATATTGGGTTATAAAAAATTAGTAGCAGAATCGTCGCACTCTATATGAGAGTGTGGAATGACTCTGGTGAAGCTTGGTTACAGAAGCTCTGCTGCTGCGAGCTACTTGAGCACTGGGGGCGTAGCGATGAGCGGGCCTTTCGACCTGTTGCCTTTAACATAAGCCTTGACCTCGCGGGTATAGTAAACGACGCCTTGACCCTCAACAACTGGATAGCCGCTCATGTCATCAGTTAGTGAAGTTTGTACATGTTTGCCAGTGCTGCTTGGCATGTTTCTCATCGTGAAGATGCAGGATGCCTTCTGAATCCAAAAATGCGAAAGGTGGTAGTGTAGTAGACATGGTTCATGTCCTCCTAATATGGTATTTCGAAAAATCAAAAAGGCCGGCACATTGGCCGACCTGATCACCAAGGCTCGAAAGATGCGGTGTGTTCCTTATTTGATTTTCCATGATACAAATTTACCACAGCTAAAGTCTAACGAACGGCCATCATTCGGTCATAAGTCATTCAATAAACAGTCACTTTTCATAGACTATAATAACCATTTATTATTCAAATGCTATAAATAGCTATTCTTACAACAAAAATCATCTACTATATCCCTCTATTTTACAAAAACATATAATTCATGTTAATATATTGATGAATATACCAAATTTATGAAGAGAGGATTGATTTTATGCAAAAGTTTAAGCAATTGGGTATCGCGTCATTATCAGCTCTTATGTTGTCATCGTTTACACTTCCTGCTTTCGCCAATGCTCAAGCTGCAAACAACGTAGAATCTTCTATAACTTCAGAGACTAAGATTGACTTGGAAAATGGAATTGTTGATGAAAGAGTAGAGCAAGAATTAAGACAAGTTGATTATGATGACCTTTTCAAAACTGTAGGCACTAATCTTGGACTGGTCGATACTCAACGTCCATCTGGAGAAGTAAGTACACAAGGCTGGAGATCAAAGTTCGCAAAAGAAGTAGCGTTAGAATTAATTTCTAAACTAAAGAATATTGGATCACGTGCTTGGAATGAACAGATAAAAATTTATGTAGATAAGATACCGCTTTTGACCGACGGTGCAAAAGAAACTTTGAAATATTATCTTGGCTATCAAGTAATAATGCAAGCTTTGGATATCATGGTAGATTTCACAGGCACAGCAGAGGATGGTCTTGCTTACGCCTTAAAATATGTTGGATTGCCTGCATGGTTGGCCGAACCCGCATCGAGAGCAATTGTCTTCTTCCTGCTGTAAAACCGAACAAAAGGGGGACTAAACGTGTACATACTCGCATTGATTATACTTATTACTACAGGTTTGGTATCCATTGCTGATATTCTGTTCGATATAAAAGATTCAGGTGAAGGAATCAGGTTGATGGTTAAAACTTCACAGGCTCTATTTTTCTTATCATTGTTGTTTTTTGTAGTAAAAAGCGGTACCAAGAAAAAAGACTGAAATCATCAAACATAGAACAAGGGTGGAGTTGATATATTTTATCAACTCCACCCTTGTTTGTTATGGTAACCTGGCTTAACAAACAACTTCACTTCCATAGTTTGTTTGTTCTTTAATCACTTCCAGTCTCAATGCAGCAGCTAAAATGCTTAATGCCTCGATCTTGATCCTCCTAAACGTACTCTCGCTCATTCCCATCTCCCCGCAACTTATATAATCAAATTCAGCCTCATTGTCTAAATAGCTCCGCTGAATAACCTCTCTTTGTATACTGGACAATTTGCTCATTGCAAGCTCCAACAGCCGATCTTTAGCCTGAAGCTTTGCATCTCTATCCACGTTGTAAATGGCGATGTCCTCCGTCTGCTTACTGATTGCATTGGTAGACTGATGTTCTCTATATGAATAGGCTTGCGTAATTGCCGCCTCGCGCCGCACAAAATTAATCTGTCGATACTGCCGAACTATCTCCAGATATTCCTCCACCGCAAGGCGGGTGGCTTTCTCATCAATCGGCAGAATGTTAAAAGTCAGTTGTAAGTTGTTTTTTCTTCTCTTCCCCATTATCGCTTTCCTCTCACCATTGACCCTCGCGAGCCTGGCCAAGGAATGCGGGGGTTGTTTGTATAGTATTCAAAACCCGTGTGAAATTTTTCCATGGTCTATTAAATTCCACTCCTCTCGTTCGTGTCACCATGTCCTTTTTGGACAACTTATGCCAAAAGTAGTTTTTTCATATGAGTTGCAAAAAAAATGTTGACAGTTGTTAATTTTTGGACAAAAATAGAAATTTATCTTTAAAATTATGGAATTTTTATGTGAAGGGTGGTTATGACTTGAAGCATACACCTACGATTTTAGCGGAGTTTGAAGAGTATCTAAAACAAAACAACTTGACATTGGCTCAATTTGCGGAATTTTCAGGTGTTCATCAAAGAACACTTAGTAATTGGATTACTCAACATCGTCCTGTTTCAGTACAACAGCTTGACCGAATCACGTTGGCTATGGGATTACCGGAGGGCTATTTTTACGAACTATACATAGAAAATTACATCATCGACCTTCCCCCGAATTGGCGGCGAATCGAGCCACTATTATATCGTTGTGGAGAGCTGGACAAGCTGGATGCGATCCGTCGAATGGTTGGACATATTATGGACAGTCCGTTGTATTCGCCCAGACTATATGACATTGCGGAAGCGCTATTTGCACAGGGACGACATGCTGCTGCGTTGCTGCTCTATGAGAATGTAGCAGAAGTGGAAAAATATCAACATTCTGAACGCTTGGCAATCTGTCAATATCGTATATTCACAATTCAGGTTGGAGACGATCAGAACCGAAATCTCAAGGCAGCTACGCTATTTGAACCCTTTATTGAACGGTTGGATGAAATAGTTCAGCTTGATGCATTGAAGGATTTGGCGAATGTGTATCGTTCTTTGCGTCAGTGGGACAGGCTGGATGCAACAGCTCGAAAAATGAGAGATAAAGCGGAAATTCAATATAAGATGAAGCATCGGCAGAAGAAACAAAACGTGAGGAGTCTAAAAAGAAAGCAAGAAACCCGCTATTCGGATACATTGCTTATGCGGATTTATTGTGTGCCAGTGTCTGTGAAGCTCAAGGCGATTACCAACAAGCTCTACAATTTACATACGCCTACGCAGATTTGGATTGGGTCATAGAGACGGACGAGGGTACTCAACACTGGGTTAACTTGTTCAAGCATTGGTCACAAGCCAATGCTAGAGTGAATAAGCTTTTATCCGGAGATATCAATGTATTAAATGATTATGTTGAATATATGGGTGCGTCGTCAAATACAACTGCTGAAGATAGGGTTACCCAACTACTGAACATTATGATGGTGGCTAACCGATATCAGGTCGATGTGGATGACATACTCCAGCGTTTCGAAATCGAGATTGACTCTATTTCACAGCAACCGTCATCTGCTGATATGTATACTCAACAAGTAATCCCAGAGCAGTCCGCACGTTTGAGCTATGAGTTGGCCTATTATTTTTTGTATCGGGGTATGTATAATGATGGACTTAAACATTTGTGGTATTCCATTCTAAAGTGTCATACACTAAATAATGAGACTTATATTATAAACTGCATGGGTCTGTTCTTGCATTTCAGAATGAACTTAGCTCCTGAAGGGAAGACACAATTCCTAAATTTTATTGAAAAGGTGTGGTTAGACAATGTTGAAAAAAATGCTCCTTTTGATCGTCATAACTAGCTTTTTGTTTATTCTGATTGTGCCGGATCAAGCTCATAACCACTACCTCAGTATTCAGCCTAATGACCAACATGGAGGTTATTAAACGGAAAAATAACAAACAACACCCGCTAACCTTACGGCTGGCGGGTTTGTTTGTTGAGGGAGTTTCGTAACCTTTACAAAATGAACATAGATCCACATAAAGTGCCTCTGGAGTGTTCCAGAAGCACTTTTTTTGTTGAGCGTATGATTAAAAAATCCAAAAGTTGACGTTTTGCATTAGGATATGACACAGAAGGGGGAATCATGCTGATGATGAATCAAGGTGTGACTTTACTTCGTGTCGAGAGAGCCAGAAAAAGACTGTACCAAGTCCAGAAAAAATACGGATTTTTAACGCATCCCAAAGTGATTGAACAATCCAAGAAACTGGATGATCTTTTGAATCAATACCAAACGTGCAAATTAAAATCTTAACGAACTTATAATTAGAGTAAAACTTAACCTGGAGGTCATAAAGTTGAATAAACGCAATGCTGTAACCCCTTTTGGGTGGAAAATCAAACAAAAGCTGGTTGAGAAACAAATTGACCAGAAAACATTTTGTGAGACATATCATATCCCCCCTAGCCGATTGTCCAATCTCATTCACGGAACACGTAGGGCCAAGAAACATAGAACACAAGTATCCCAATTGCTTGGAATAGAAGAGTAATCCCTCCCCTCTTTCCCTTTTTCCCATGAATGCAGGACATCTTCTGGAGATTTATGCTACAGTGACGAAAGACCCCATTTTTATGATCCAATATGGTTGTACATATGTTTATACAGGAGTTGAGTTGACCTATGGGAATGTTCTCCAGAATGGCCGAGCAAAAAATTACCGAAGCCATGGCAAAAGGCGAGTTTGATAATCTGTCAGGGGCGGGCAAGCCGCTGGTTATTGAGGATTTATCACATGTGCCAGAGGAGCTGCGTATGTCGTACAAGCTGCTGAAAAATGCAGGCATTTTACCAGAGGAGCTTCAACTGCAAAAGGAGTGCGTCCAGCTACGCGATTTGCTCCACGCTTGTCGTGAGTCGGGAGAGCAACAGCGCATTCGTCGCAAGCTGACTGAAAAATCGCTTCGTCTACGTATGCTGCTGGAGGAAAGAGGGCTGAATACTTCGTCTGTATTTTATGAATATGAGCTGGCTGTGCGTAAGCGGTTGGAGGGATAGAAGCGGAGCTTCGTCATTCAAACCATAATAACTACAGGTAGTGAAAAATTCACAATAATAAAAGCAAATTCGTTGTTCATATAGAAACAACACTTAGATTCTACGCATCTGCGTATCATTGGAGAGATTTCATTGACAGATACAGATAAACAACTGCCCATCATTCAAATTATACCCGAGCTTAAAAATGCGCTGCAATCCCATTCGGCTGCGGTATTGATTGCACAGCCGGGCGCAGGCAAGACGACAGTTACGCCACTTGAATTGCTGCACGAGCCGTGGCTGGCGGGGCAAAAAATATTGATGCTGGAGCCAAGGCGCTTGGCGGCACGTGCAGCAGCGGCGCAAATGGCGAAAGCGCTGGGAGAACAAACCGGGCAGACGGTGGGCTACCGGGTTCGCATGGATACAAAAGTAGGGCCGAATACGCGGATTGAAGTGGTTACGGAGGGCGTGCTGACCCGGATGCTGCAAAATGATCAGGCGTTGGAGGGGATCGGTCTGATCATTTTTGATGAGTTTCATGAACGTAGCCTCCATGCAGATTTGGGCTTGGCGCTTGCGCTGCAAAGTCAGGCATTGTTGCGGCCTGATTTAAAAATATTGATCATGTCCGCGACACTGGAGGCTGAGCCTGTATGCCGTCTATTGGGGGACGCTCCATTGCTGGAATGTCCCGGCATGGTATTTCCGGTAGAGACGTTTCATTTGTCCAAGCCTTCATCGAACCCATTAGAGTCCTTTACGGCAGAGACGGTAGACAAGGCCCTTCATGCTCATGAAGGCGATCTGCTGGTATTTCTCCCAGGGGCCAGAGAAATTCATAGAACGGAACGTGAGCTGGCTTCAAGGAATCTTCCTGTACATGTCAAGGTGATTCCGCTGTACGGCAGTATGAAGCTGGAGCAGCAGGATGAAGCGATACGCCCGTCGGCTTCGGGCAGCCGAAAAGTCGTATTGGCAACCTCGATTGCCGAGTCCAGCTTGACGATAGCCGGAATTACGGTAGTGATAGACAGCGGGCTGTCGCGGGAATCCGTTTTCTCCGCGCGAACCGGCATGAGCCGTTTGACCACCGTTAAGGTGTCCAAAGCCTCCGCCGATCAGCGGCGCGGCCGGGCGGGCCGCCTTCAGCCGGGCGTGTGCTACCGGCTGTGGAGCGCGCAGGAACATGCCGCGCTCCCCGATGCCAGCCGACCGGAAATCGCAGCGGCGGATCTGGCCCCGCTCGCGCTGGAGCTGGCCGCCTGGGGCGTCCGCGAGCCCGCCGAGCTGGCCTGGCTGGATGCTCCGCCTGAGGCGGCGTACCGCCAGGCCACGGGCCTGCTGCGCCAGCTCGGCTGCCTGGATGCCGCAGCCGATAGCACGGCAGGCGGCATCACCGCACACGGCCGCGAGGTGTCCGCCCTGGGCGCGCATCCGCGCCTCGGGCACATGCTGCTGCGCGCGGCCAACCTCGGCCTGGCGCCGACCGCCAGTCGCCTTGCTGCGCTGCTGCAAGAGCGGGACCCGTTCCGCACCCATGGCGGAACGGATTTGCGCCCGCGGCTGGACGCACTGCGCGAGGCGGCTCACGCCCGCAGCACGCACAGCCTGCTGCGGGCGGCAGACGATACGGTGATTCGCCGTATCGTGCAGGAGAGTCGGCAGCTATTAGCCACGCTGCCGAAAGCAGCCGCAGGGCAGGACGAGCCTGACGGCTCCGGGGCCTGCGGGCTGCTACTGGCCTTTGCGTATCCGGACCGAATCGCGCAGGGCCGGGGGGATGGCCGCTTTTTGCTGAGCGGCGGCCGGGGTGCGCGACTCCGACAAGTGGAGTGGATGTCGCGTTCGTCCTATCTCGTCGCCGCCGAAGTGGACGACGAGGGGGCAGACGGTGCCATTCAGCTCGCGGCCCCGATTGAACTGCAAGAGCTGATCGAGCATTGCAGCGTATTGCTGCTGGAGAAAGCCAACGTATACTGGGACAGTGCAGCGTCAGCAGTAAGAGCCCGTAAGGTATTACAGCTCGGCGCACTCGTTTTAAAGGAAACGTCCTATGAGCGTTCTCCGACAGAGGAAATCGCTGCCGCCTTGATGCAGGGTGTGCGTGAACGGGGTCTAAAGCTGCTGTCCTGGAATCGGCAAACCCTCCAGTTGCAGGCGCGTTTGATTTTTATGCATTTCTCATCGCCCGAGGATTGGCCAGACAGCACGGAACCAGCGTTACTGGATTCACTGGACTCGTGGCTGCTGCCCTTCGCCCTTGGAGCCAAAAATGTATCCGATCTGCAACGGCTGGACGGTGTCGCCTTGCTGTTGGGCAGACTGGATTGGGAACAAAGGCAGCAGCTTGAGCAGGAAGCGCCGACGCATATCCGTGTGCCCAGCGGCTCCCGTATTCCTGTCGATTATTCGAATCCCGAGGCGCCCGCGCTGGCAGTGCGGCTACAAGAGTTGTTCGGTATGCGAGATACGCCGCGTATTGGACGCGGACGCGTGCCGATCGTGCTGCATCTGCTGTCACCTGCGCAACGACCTGTACAGGTAACTTCCGACTTGTCCAGCTTCTGGAGCGAGGCTTATTTTGAAGTCAAAAAGGATCTAAAGGGCAGATATCCCAAGCATTATTGGCCGGATGATCCACTGGAAGCTGTGGCGACCAACAGAACGAAGCCCAAGCGTTGAACAGCAGCTTTTTTATGCGAATTTTTGGTTTGAAATGAAGCTCTGTTTTCGTTCATCGGCTTTTTGAATTTTCGTAAAATCGTTTAAACGTCAGGACAGCCGGGTAATGAAAGACGAACCACTCAAGACCAAAATATTGGGAGGTAACTACCATGGCTAATAACTTAAACAATTATAACGAAAAGAAAATTGTCGGCGTTTTTGATACAGAGCAGGAAGCATCTCGTGCGATTGGACAATTGCAGAGCAGAGGAATTTCAAGCAGTGAAATTTCCGTCATCACACGTGACCGTGACGAGCTGAGGACGATTAGTGAAGAGACAGGCACCAAAGCACCGGAGGGTGTAGCGACAGGCGCGGCGACAGGCGCGGCTACAGGCGGTGTTGTAGGCGGGGTCGCTGGCTTGCTGGCAGGCATCGGGGCCTTGGCTATTCCGGGCATCGGACCTATTGTCGCTGCTGGACCTATCGCGGCTACCCTTACCGGAGCGGCTGTCGGAGCGGGAGCAGGTGGCTTGGTCGGTGGACTGGTCGGGCTGGGCATCCCTGAAGATGATGCGCGTCAATACGAGACCTACGTCGATCAGGGCAAGATTTTAGTGCTGGTGGACTCCGCTGATCATCGCAGGGATGTGTATGATATTTTCCGCACCAACCGTTCTCTGAATGCGGATCGTTACAGAACGTATGATGCTACGGTAGCGGATACCCGGACAGATGCGTACACAGATACCAGAAGGAACCTGTAACTTTATAGGTTATTTTTACAGCAGCAGTCTCCCCGAAAGGGAAGGCTGCTGCTTTTCCATATGTATGCTCGTTGATAAACCAGAGATAAATGAAGCTTGCTTGCATTGGCACGTTTATCCTTCTGTGTATTTTTACAGAATTGTCGTTATAATAGACTTATATATTGCTAGATGTAACAGGAGAGTGACATGAGTCAAAAAGAGAGAATTTCCGAAGTCGCTTTGCTAAGAGGGCTGGCGTTTGCCGCCGTTGTTCTTCAGCATTCCGTCGCACATTTTGCGGTTGCGCAGGGGGCGCGCATCCAGGACGGAGTTTTGATGACACTTTTACTGCTGTGTTCCAAATTTGCGGTTCCCGTGTTTGTGTTTATCACCGGGATGGTGTTATTTTACAATTATGATGGAGCTTTAAAGTACGGAACTTTTTTACGTAAAAGGTTCATGGACATCATCGTGCCTTATATCATATGGTCTCTTTTATACGAATTGGGAAATCAGCTTGTTCAAAGCGGAGGGCATCTTCACCCGCTAGATTTTTTCCAGAAGCTTTTGAATGGGAAAAGCAGCTATCATCTGTGGTATATCGTGATGATTATCCAGTGTTATGTGCTATTTCCAGTGTTTCGTTATGCTGTCCGCCGTTTGTCAGCGTTATTGCCGTCAGCATGGCGACCCGCTGCATTGGCTGGAGTCGGCGTGCTGTACATCATGCTCATGTTCGCAGTGGGGCCGATGTACCGATTGATGGATGGGCTCCAGCTTTCGGTGGTTACTTCCTGGTTCACCATCTATGCTGACCGTAATGTGATTTACTTTTTCTTTTATTTTGTGCTAGGCGCGGCAGCCGGGATGAATGTCCGGCGCTGGAATGCTTGGGTAACCAAGGCTCAAATCATATACTGGCCGTTGTTTATTGTAATTACAGGCTACTTGCTGTATGAGATGATCGGTCTGTTTCAGACGCCGAGAGGCACGGTTCTTTCCTTTAACTACTTGTCTCTGCTGCGTCCGGTCATGGCTGTATATTGTGTCACGTCTATTTTTGTTGCTTACCGTGTGGCGACGTGGATCGCTCATAAGGGCGGGCGTGTGGCGGGGTTGCTGACTGCCATCGGGACGTTGTCCTATGGAGCGTATCTGATGCACGCCTTTATGCTGCGTGTCACGTACTCTTTTGACGAGGCGTTGTTTGCAGACTGGAGCCTGATTCTTCGCACACTGGCTTCGTTTGTCCTTTGTATGGTCTTTTCCGTTGTGGGCACGTGGCTGTTGGCACGTCTGCCTCTGGGAAAATGGATTGTGGGGCTTCGGATTCGTCCACGCCCGGCCGGAGGTCCGCCAGCCTTGCATAAGCAAGCCTGATTGGGTAATCCCAATCACATATTTTCTCAAAAAGTATCCCGAAGCCCATGTAACTAGGCCAAGGGATATCTTTTATTTTCTCCATTTGTTTAATGGTATGCATACTGTTAGACTTGGACGTGCCTTTTCATTTAAGGTGAATCTATAACATTATAGGGGTGTTGCTAAATGAGTGGTCCAGATCCAGGAAGCGTTTTCCCGATGAAAAGTATTAGAAGTCTGTGTTTTTTGAAAAATGTAGTGGTTAATCCACATATCGAAATCGGGGATTATACCTATTATGACGACCAACATAATCCTCTGGATTTTGAAAAAAACGTCCTTTACCATTTTGATTTTATAGGGGATAAATTAAAAATCGGTAAGTTTTGCTCAATTGCAACCCGGGCCAAATTTATTATGAATGGTGCAAATCACAATACAAATGCATTTACCACTTTTCCTTTTGGAGCGTTTGGTGGAGAGTGGGAAGTTGGTTTACCCAATTTAAGTGGAGGTTTCAAAGGGGATACCGTGGTTGGGAACGATGTTTGGATAGGCTACAATGCTACCATTATGCCTGGAGTCCATATAGGAAATGGAGCGATCATTGCATCCAATGCCGTGGTGACTAAAGATGTCTTGCCTTATTCTATTGTAGGTGGAAATCCGGCAAAATTAATTCGTTATCGGTTTGACGAGGAAACGATTGAACTACTCAATACACTAGAATGGTGGAACTGGGATATCCAAAAAATAACAGAATGTATTCCTGTTTTGACAAGTAACGATACGGATGCCTTAAAGAAATTAAGTAAGTCATCGTAATCTGTAACTCTATTTTTTTAGTCTTAATTATATTATTTCAATATATGAAAAATTCATAATAGAAAAAGATAGATCACAGACCGCCACTTCGCCGACTATCTCACAACGCTTTATTTTATATCTCCCGCCAACTTCAAACAGGTCACAAGGAAGAGCTTGAAAATCCCCCTATCATTAGTGTATAGGCGCTGAGTGGTTTATAATGGAAGGTAAGATATAAGAGAATGGTGTGAAGAGGAGGCCGTGAAATGGCGTTTATGATATCCCAGCGGGCTTTTATCAAAATTTATCTGATCACAATGGTGGAGAAGCATCGCGGTTATGGATATCAGATGCTCGAATCGATGAAGGATGAGTTTAGTGGCTTTGGATATGTTCCGCCTCAGAGTGAGGTCTATCGGGCGCTGCACGAGCTGGTGCAGGAGGGCGTTTTTTACCGTACCAAACGGTTAAAAGGAACAGATCCCCGCGTAGATTTTCAGGAAATTGTACTTTATCATTTTACAGATGATGGGGAGGAGAAAGCGCGACTGTACAAGAAGCAGGTCAAAACCGATTTGGACCGTTGCTTAGGTATGCTGCACAAAGCGGAACAAGACAACTATTCCTGACCACGAAAGGATGAGAATGATGGGTAGAAAGCTGAAATGGGGAATTTTAGGCACTGCGGAGATTGCCAAAATTGCTGTAATTCCGGCAATTCAGCAATCCGAACGCGGAGAAGTACTTGGGATTGCTAGTCGCAATGCGGATAAAGCCGCTGAGGCCGCCCAGGAGTTCGATATTCCTAAAAGCTATGGAAGCTATGAGGAATTGTTGGTTGATCCTGAAATCGGGGCGGTGTACATCCCGTTGCCGAACCATCTGCATGAAGAGTGGACGATCCGGGCCGCGGAAGCGGGGAAGCACGTTTTGTGCGAAAAACCATCCTCTCTTAGCTCAGCCGGGACAAGCCGCATGATTGAAGCCTGTAAAAGTGCAGGAGTCATTTTTGCAGAAGCTTTTATGTATCGCTATCATCCGAAGCATCGAAGAATTAAGGAAATTATCAATAGCGGGGAAATTGGTGACATTCGCGGCATGCATTGCACATTTACGTTTAACAATGCCGATCAGGCAGATAATGTACGCTTCAATAAAAGCATGGGCGGTGGATCGTTGTACGATGCAGGCGTATATCCGATTTCGGCGGCCCGTATGTATTTGGATCGGGAGCCGGAGGCGGTGACAGTACATGCTTTATTTTCACCAGAGCATGACAATGTGGATATGATGGCATCCGGCCTGCTGGAATTTCCGGGCGGGGTGAACCTTACCTTCGATTGTGGCATGTGGGCAGCAAACCGTTCCAATATGGAGGTTCTGGGTAGCAAAGGGACGATTGCGATGCCTAAAATGTTCGGCTGGGAAAGATCATCTGTCGTCCCGCAAATTTTCGTCCATGTCGGTTCGGTTACACGCGAGGAAAGACTTAAAGGTTACAATTCCTTTGAGCTACAAGCGGATGCTTTTGCCAAAGCGGTGCTTGACGGTGTTCCGTTGCCGTATGAACCCGAAGACGCTGTAAGCAATATGAAGGTGATCGACGCTTGTATCGAGTCGTCCCGCAGCCGGAAACGGGTAGAGATCGGATAAACCGGATAAACAGTCCTCAGAAAGCGTAAAAAAGCAGCCTGTCACAGGGACAAGCTGCTTTTTTAGATGAACGAATACATACGCTACAGGTAAGTGTAAATTATTCAACAAATTACATATGTTCAACGTAATCTTTGACATAACATTTGGCGGCTGTGGCAGGCTAATTGGACGTACTGTATTCTAGGACCGCCGTCGCGACTCGATCAGTATGAGAGACAAGAAGAGAAGGAAGGAAAGGTCATGGAGGAGATTCAAGTATCCCAGGAAGAGATGCGAGCGTATCTGCTCGCCTATCAAGGATTGACGTCACTGAAGCCCCTAGCGGACGAAGTGGTTATTGTCGATTTTATCAAAAAAGTAGGGTGTATCCAATATGATCCTCTTAACATGGTCGGCCGTAATCCGGATCTTATGCTGCAATCCCGATTTAGCAATTACGATCCTGTGATACTGGAACATCTGTTGTACGGCAAACAAAAATTGATTGATGGCTGGGATAAAATGATGTCGATCTATTCGGTAGAAGACTGGCCATTTTTCCAAAGACTCAGGGCTAGTAAGGTGAGAGAGATGGAAGGAATATTGGCATATCGACAGTCGCTGGAAGCTATTCAATATGTGGACGAGGTCAAAATGTTTATAGAGAGTCACGGTCCCGCCTCACCTCTGAAGTTGGATTTAGGAAATGCGAAGAATGGACGATGGGGGCATGGCAAACTGTCCAGCGCAGCGATGGATTACATGTGGAACGCAGGAACTTTATCGGTTAAAGAGAAAAAAAACACCCAGAAAATATACGATTTAACCGAGAAGCTTTTGCCCAAAGAAATTCTGGACCAAATAGATCCGTTCGAGAATGATCATGATTTTTATAAATGGTATTTCAAGAGAAGGATTGGAGGTATTGGAGCCTATTGGGATCGGAACGGAGGAGGCTGGCTGGGCCATTTCGTCTCGGATAAGCCTTTGAGAACTAAAATTTTACACGAATTGTTTGAAGAGGGTGAACTGAGCAAGGTCAAGGTGGCAGGTATAAAGGAAACTTTTTATATGAAAACTGAGGATGTTACATTTTACAACCATATGAAATCGGATTTTAACAAGACGGTCCATTTCCTTGCTCCGCTCGACAATCTGTTATGGGATCGGAAATTAATCAAAGATCTCTTTCATTTCGAATATAGCTGGGAAGTATACAGGCCAGTCTCCATGCGAAAATACGGGTACTATGTTCTTCCTGTTCTTTATGGAAATCAACTTGTCGCCCGATTTGAACCGGATATGCATCGGGGGACCGAGCCACTGCGGATCAAGAATTGGTGGTGGGAGGAAGGGTATGAGGTAACGGACGCGGTGGTAGAATCGGTAAGAGAAGCCTTGCAGGCGTTCTGTTCTTATTTAAAGGCGGACGGGTTATCCCAGGATTCCAGCCTCAAGATTATCCAATAACTGGGTTATATGCCCTACCAGTTCTTCCGTACAGAAAGCAATGTCTTGAAGCTCTCTTTGGTGCAGGACTAGAGACACGTTGGAGTAATGTTAAGAAAATCTTATCATTGCCGTACCCTCTGAGCGGGTGCGGGCGTTTCTGTTGGGCGACATTATTCGAGGAAATGCTTGAAAGGGAGTGCTCTATAGTTGATTCCACCTTCTATCGAGTACTCTGCATCGCTCATGTTTTGGTCTAGGGACTTTGTAAAAACTAGATAATGACACAGTGAATTGAGAATGGAAGAATAATATCAAATTCACTTGAGGTGTTCTAAGTATAGGCTGAAGGTTGGATTTAGTGGCGCATTAATCGCTTCTTTATACTTTTCTATACCCGCTCACAGGACTGGGCAATCAGCAGAGACTTTTATTCCCAGCCTAGAATGTGATATAAAAAGAATAGTGTGTTAAGGAGGGAATAACCGATGGATGAACATATGAAGCGTCGTCTGGAAAAGCAAAAGCAGTTGTTTAAGCAACTGGGGATTCAGCTGGACGCGCTCTCCATTCATGAAAAACAGTTTAAAAATAAAATGCGTGGCTATGATCCTGATGAGGTGGACGCCTTTCTGGATGAAGTGATAAAGGATTATGAACGCTTCTATGCGAACATAGCCGATCTGATGGACAAGTGGCAGGAGCAGCAGGCAACCATACGTGATTTGAAAAACGCACCCAAGCCTGCCGCCGATTATAACGCACTTGACCGACGCCAACTGGAGGACATCGTTAAGCAACTGGAGTATAGCGTCCGCCAGCTAAAGGTGCGAGTACGCCCTGAAAATGACTATTTTCCGGAGTAAGGCGCAGTAAGCGCTGTGTCGGTGCCTCTCATTGTGGTATGATGGGACTATGCATGTGTACACAAACATTTAATGAGGCACACATATAAAGGTGGTTAACATGAGTACCCATTTTTCCGTTAGTATCCATTGTCTGCTTCTTCTGGCTGAAGGAGCGCCGGAGCGGATGACTTCGACACTTGTCGCTTCCAGTATCAATACGAATCCGGTGGTTGTGAGAAGAATCATGAGCCGACTCAAGCAAGCCGGTCTGGTTGATTCCTCACCAGGAGCACGCGGCTTTCGTCTGAGCATGTCCAGTTCCAATATTAATCTTAAAATGATATATGAAGCGACCAAAGACGACGGCCCGCTGTTCGCTATCCATGGTGACAGCAATCATAATTGCGAGGTAGGCAAGAACATCGACGCTTTGCTGGACGGATTATATACCTTGGCAGAGCAGAAAATACAAGCGTTTTTCGAGACAGTAACGCTGCGGGATCTGGAGCAGGCGCTTCAGCAGCGGGTTGGGCAGCAGAGTTCATCCGTGTAAAGACGCCGGTAAGGAGAATTGCAATGAAAATCATCGTACTTTCAGATACTCATATGCCGCACCGAGGCAAAGCGCTTCCTGGTCGGCTTGTACAGGAGCTAAAAGACAGTGACCTCATTCTCCATGCCGGAGACTGGACGGACTGGTTCGTATTTGAAAGGCTGTCCGAATTTGCACCTGTGCAAGGGATTGCCGGAAACAATGATGGAGTAGACATCGTAGAGCGTCTGGGCTATCAAAGAATCGTTGAAGTCGAGGGTAAACGGATCGGTATGGTTCACGGTCACGGCTGGCGCGGCTCGACAGAGAATATCGCGTTGAATACGTTTAAGGGAGAAACACTGGATTGCCTGATTTACGGACATTCGCATATTCCGGTTGTCAAAAAGTTGGACGGCCTGCTTGTCCTCAATCCCGGATCTCCGACAGACAAGCGCGGCGAGGACGAATATTCATTTATCGTGCTGACGATTGAAGCCGGGCAGATGGAAGCACAGCTTGTACTTTATCCAGATAAGCATGAATAAACCAACAACCGTTGATTAAAGGGGAAGCTATGGCTATTTTTGAATTGGAACCGATGAAGCATCATGTGTTGATCTGTAATGGAGGCACGTGTATGCGGCATGAAGGTGAAGAAGTTACACAAGCAATTCGGGATGAAATCCGTGAACAAAACGCAGAAGCTTATATTCATACGACCAGAACTCGTTGTAATGGCCGTTGTCACGATGCTGCGGTTGTTATCGTATACCCTCAAGGGGACTGGTATGGTCAGATGACGCCTGCTGCGGGCACAGAACTGGTGCAGAAGCTTGTTGCAGGAGAGAAGCTGAAACCACATCTTTTTCATGAGTGTACAGGGGAATCCAGTTCACAATAATTCAACAATAAACTATAAACAAGAACGTGAGTAGAGAAAATCTTTGCGGAGATTTTCTTTTTTTGCGTTTAATCCCTGACCTGAAAGGTAAAAGTATACTGTGGACACCAATCCGATAGGGAGGGAAGCGAAAATCGGGATCACCCTGAGCAGTATCCGAAGGAGCAGGAGAGCTTGTTCGACCGATTTGAAAGTGAACAGACGGTAGAGGCCATTCCCGTAGAGGATTTAAGATGGAACGTCAGGAGGAAAAAGATAAGGATGTCACCAAGCATACCTCTTCCAGTGAGAAAAAATACAATGCTGGCCCATCATGAATCAAGGAACTGGTAATATTTAAAAAGAAATCTCTTGACTTTAAGACAAATACAATATATATTTAGTTACGAAAAGTAATTAATTTTTCTCAGGAGGTAACAAAAATGGCTAAAGATTTCTTCGCAGCTCTGAAAGAAAGACGCTCCTATTACGGTATTAGCAAAGAACAAGTAATTTCCGACCAACGGATTCAAGAGATTGTAGAGGAAGCTGTTAAATATACACCTACCTCTTTCAACTCCCAAACTTCACGTGCAGTTGTACTGCTCGGAGAGCATCACGACAAATTGTGGAATATTACAGAAAATATTTTGCGCGAAGTTGTAGGCAATGAAGAGCAATTTAAATCTACTGCTGAGAAAATGAACGGCTTCCGTAGCGGCTATGGCACTGTATTGTTCTTTGAAGACAACAATGTAGTGGCTGGTTTGCAACAACAATTTGAAGCTTATGCGGACAACTTCCCAATCTGGTCTAACCAATCCAGCGGTATGCTGCAATTGGTGGTATGGACAGCTCTGGAGCAAGAAGGACTGGGCGCATCCCTTCAGCATTACAATCCTTTGATCGACGAAAAAGTGAAAAATGAATGGAACATTCCTGAGCATTGGAAACTGATTGCTGAATTGCCATTCGGTAAACCGACATTCCAACCAGGTGAAAAAGAATTCCAACCTGTTGAAGAACGCGTAAAAACGTTTAAATAAGCCAGACAATGCAACGACGATTCATGCTCGCCTGATCAAAGCACTGTGGATACCCACAGTGCTTTTTGACATTCCATTTTTAAGGAGTGAGCTTCTGGATATGTACTTTTTTGTGAACGGGATGATTCAGGGGTTAATTCAGGCGGAAGCGGGTGATGCTACGTTTAAATTTGTATGAGAGGGTTACATAGGTGTTATTGATGAGGGAGGAAAAATATATGCCATACGATTGCATTATTGTTGGCGGAGGGATTGCCGGGCTGCAAGCAGCCATTCAATTGGGAAGATATAGCAGCCATCGGGTTCTGGTGATAGATTCGGGCTATGGTCGTTCCACGTTGTGCCATCAGTATCATAATATTTTGGGCTTTCCTGATGGGATTTCAGGTGAGGAGCTGCGACGGCTTGGACGTAATAAGGCCACGAAGCTAGGCACTGAATTTGTTGAAGGTAAGGCGGTGAAAGCTGCCAAGAGAGATGAGCTTTTTGCCATTCAAGTGGAAGAGGGAACGGTGTATTCCTCAAAGACGCTGCTGCTGGCAACGGGGCTGACCGATCGCTTTCCAAAGCTGGAGGGGCTTCTGGCCTGCTTGGGCAATAGCGTGTATGTCTGCCCGGACTGTGACGGATACGAGGTTCAGGATCGCAGTACGGTCGTGATGGGGGCGGGAAAAGCCGGAGCTTCCATGGCTCTGATTTTATCGGCGCGTACCGACCACCTGGTTTATGTAAACCATGAGCGTTCAGAGGTGCCGGACGAGCTGATGATGAAGCTGCGCGAGAAAGGAATAGGATACAAGGAGGAAGCCATTTCCAGGATCATGATCGGGGAACCGGGACATTTTGAAGGAGTTCGGCTGGCTAATGGAGAGGTTGTTCGGGCGGAGCGGGGCTTTTTGGCCTTTGGAGGCAACCAAGTCCATTCAGAGCTGGCCGAGCAGTTGGGCGTGCACTTGCTGGATAACAAGCATATTGAGACTCACCCCCGCAGCAAAATGACCAATGTAGAGAATGTATGGGTAGCCGGAGATTTGGGGGCCCATGCCGAGCAAGCGACTGTCGCGATGGGAGAAGGAGCGATGTCAGCGATCTGGATACACAAAGTATTATCTGGTATGAAAACAAAAGTACCGCAGCTCTAGGAACTGCGGTTTAAAATGGTGGACATATACCTGTGTGAAGATGAAGGCCGAAGCGCTCCAATTGCTCGTTCATGCCATACTTGCGCAAAATTTCCGTTTGTTTGTTGCCGATCAGGTCAAAATGGGGATAGGGCTGACGCTGGTGAATATATTGGGGATCCAATCCATTATTGCTGCACCATAAACGCAACTTGTCCAAATTGGAACACCCCACCTTGGTTACGGTTGTAATACCTGGAAAGCGGTCATCCAGCCAGTAATGCGTCAGAAAAGCAATTTCACCGCGACTGACCTCTCTTTTCCAAGCTGAAAGCTCCTGCCGGGTAATGCCAAATGCCATCGGTCTCATCCTTTCTTGGTTCGCTCCGAAATCATGAGCTGCCGGGTAGGCGTACCATTATTTTCACATTATAGCCTGTATTACGATTCCTAAAGGGTAACACAATAACAGAAGACCGTGTATGACGATCTCCTGTTAGCGGTTAGAGCCATCTTTCGGCCCAGCTCTCTACGCCATTCAATGCATCACCGAGCTCCTTACCCTTGCGTGTCAGCGAATACTCGGTACGCACGGGCCGCTCTGTAATGACATTGCGAAGGATCAGGCCGCTATGCTCCAACTCCTTAATACGTTCATTCAGCATACGTTTGCTAAGATCAGGTATGGAAACATGAATCTCACTGAATCGTTTGGGATGTTCCATCAAAGTATGGATGATGAGAGCGGTCCATTTTTTGCTGATGATCTGAAAGGACTGTTCCACCTTGCCGCACAAAAGCTTAGGCTGCCTGTCGTCGCTCATCTGAATCCCCTCAATTTCATTGGTTGTTTTAAACAGTATACTAAAAGTAACTCTGTATACCAATAGTAACTATCTTGGTTTGTGTCAACTGTGACATTTTTAACAGTTTTTCCTCATTCCTTGCGTCAATCATACCACAGAAAACGTTATCATTACAGGAAATATCGAATGTTCACGATTTCGCTAAAATTTGATTGACTTGCCCCTTATTTTGGGTGTATTATAGGTTACGTTAATTCCTCAGGTAACTTTTAATAACCTCATCTTTTATAATGGGAAGAAGGAATAATTTATGGATTCAATGACTTTTGTCTTATTTGGAGCGACAGGGGATTTGGCTAAACGTAAAATCTACCCTGCCTTGTATAATTTGTTTGTAGAAGGTAAAATTCCGGCTTCCTTTTCTGTAATTGGTATGGGGCGTCGTGAAGTGGCTGACGAACAGTTTCAAAGTAACGTAGAACAATCCATTAAGGATTTTTCCAGATACGTGAATAATGACCGTGCACAGATGGATCAGTTCCTGAGCGCTTTCCGCTACAGTGCATTGAACGTCAATCACCCGGAAGATTATAAAAAGCTGTTACAGCTTGCTGAGCAACGTGAAAATGACTTGGGAATTCCGGGGAACCGCATGTTTTACTTATCGGTGGCACCGGAATTTTTTGATGTGATTGCCCTCAACATCCGGGAAAGCGGTTTGGCTGAAACGAAGGGCTGGAAACGGCTTATTATCGAAAAACCATTCGGACATGATCTGGAATCTGCACGTGAGCTGAATGATCGCTTAAGCAGAACGTTTGCTGAGGATGAAATTTATCGTATTGACCATTACCTCGGTAAGCCGATGGTGCAAAACCTGGAAGCCTTGAAATTTGCTAATCCCTTGCTTCAGGGTGTGTGGAACAATCAATACATTGCCAATGTGCAAATTACCGCTTCCGAAACTGTAGGCGTCGAGGAACGCGCAGGATATTATGATCACTCCGGAGCTATTCGGGACATGGTGCAGAATCACATGCTGCAAGTGCTGATGATGGCGGCTATGAATAAGCCGGGACATGTAACGGCAGATCAGGTGCGTGACGAAAAAAGCAAGGTTATGGAGGCGTTGCGTGCGCTCGATCCTTCCGATATTGCTTCCAGCGTGGTGAGAGGCCAATACACGAACGGTGAGATTAACGGAAAAACAGTTCCTTCCTATAAAGAAGAGCCGGACATTGGACCGGACTCACAAAATGATACTTTCATTTCAGCTCGTCTGTGGATTGACAATGAGCAATGGTCAGGTGTGCCGTTCTATATTCGCACAGGCAAACGCATGAAGGAAAAATCTACACGTATCGTCGTGGAATTTAAAAAGGATAGCACAGACCCGTATGCGGCTCAAGGACAGCCTTCCGAGCCGAACTTGCTTACGATTCATGTGAATCCGGATGAAAAGGTAACACTGCGTCTGAACAGTAAGGACCCACTGAATAATGGTCAACTGGAGACGGTGCTGATGAATTACACATCAGAGGCCAAGGATGTACCGGAAGCTTATGAGCGCCTCATCTTTGATGCGCTGCGCGGCGACTCCACCTATTTCGCTCACTGGAATGAAGTTGAGCTTTCATGGATGTGGGTACAGCCAGTGCTGGAAGCTTTTGCTCGCGGCGAAGTTCCGCTTCATACGTATGCGGCAGGCTCCTACGGTCCAGAGGCTTCTGACCAATTGTTGGAGGAACAGGGCTTTACATGGTGGCTGGATCAAAAGTCAGAACGTTCTGAAAAAGCGGTTGTTCGTTCGTAAGCATGTACACATCACTACATTGAGAATATATTTTTGCTACGGCAGGAGGCCTTTACAATGCAAGTTGGATTAATCGGTTTGGGAAAAATGGGCTTGAATCTCGGAAAAAACTTGATCGATCACAAGCATGAAGTTGTCGCTTACGACGTCAATGCAGCAGCGATTCAAGAAATGAAGGATTACGGTGCTACAGGTGCTTCCACACTGGAAGAGCTTGTGCAGGCGACCCAATCCCCAAGAGTACTGTGGATTATGGTTCCCCATCAAATTGTTGATTCCGTGCTGGATCAGCTTCAACCGATTTTGTCCAAAGGGGACATTATTATTGAAGGCGGTAACTCTCATTACAAAGAGTCGATTGCTCGTCATGCCCGTCTGAAGGAATACGGTATCAGCTTCATGGATGCCGGAACCTCCGGTGGTATGGAAGGTGCACGTAGTGGCGCTTGTTACATGATTGGCGGCGACCCGGAAGCATGGGCGTTTGTTGAGCCTATTTTCCGCGATACAGCAGTTGAAAATGGTTATCTGTATGCAGGTAAATCCGGTAGCGGACATTTTCTCAAAATGGTTCACAACGGTGTGGAATATGGTATGATGGCCTCCATTGGTGAAGGCTTTGAAGTGCTGGAGAAAAGCAGCTTTGACTTCGATTATGAGCAAGTGGCACGCGTTTGGAACAACGGTTCCGTTATTCGCTCCTGGTTGATGGGCTTGACCGAACGTGCATTTTCCAAGGATGCAAATCTGGATGAAATTCGCGGGGTTATGCACTCTTCCGGCGAAGGCAAATGGACGGTTGAGGAGGCATTGGACATTCAGGCGGCTACTCCGGTTATTGCGTTGTCCCTGCTGATGCGTTACCGTTCTCTGGATGCAGATACGTTCAACGGGAAAGTCGTTGCCGCGCTGCGCAATGAATTTGGCGGTCATGCAGTAGAAAAGAAATAGTAACGATATAGCTTAGCATCGATCCCCGTAGCTTCAAAACTGCGGGGATATTACTATATGTTCTTGCCGTGCGCTTTTTTGCTATATGCATATTTTTCCTTGTATAACCGCACAATAGATGAAAAAGAAGGCGGAAGGATGAATAGCATATGTGCAAAAGGTTTTCGTTATCGGCTGATTTGGACGAGGTAAGGGATCATTTTGGCATACAACGGGTGATGTATTATTATAAAACACGTTACAATATGAGCCCTACCCAGCATGTTCCCATCGTGCTGCATCAGGAGGGGGAACGGGTGCTAGATGAATTTCGCTGGGGATTTATCCCCTACTGGGGCAAGGATTGTGTCAACGCCGATTTGAATACGGTACGAGTGAATCCGAGTTACCGCAAAATGGCCGAAACCCGACGTTGTGTCATTCCTTGCAACGGCTTTTATTATTGGCGAAAGCTTGGTAAACGTATGTGTGCGGTGCGGGTGGTGTTGCCAGGACAGAAAATGTTTGCGGTCGCGGGATTGTATGAGGTATGGCAGGATAGCCGTAAGGAGCCGCTACGTACCTGTACGATGATGACGGTGCAGGCCAATGCGGATATTCGTGAATTTGACGGACGTATGCCCGCCATTTTGGAACCCTCGAATATGGATTCATGGCTGGACCCGTCCATTAAGAACATAGATGAGTTGCTACCGTTGCTGTGCACGTATGAACAGGGCGATATGAGCATCTATCCGGTGACCCCGCTGGTCGCCAATGATGAACACGATAACCGCGAATGCATTCAGGAAATGGATTTGCAATGGTCCTGGATCAAGCCTTAAATGAATATGGAGAATTTTCATTCACTACAGATCATAAGCTTCCCGCCGCCTGCATAGGTATGTATTGGGGAACAAGCGTCATGATCCGGGGAGAGGGGAAACGGCCGAAGGAGTATCTCATATGGGATGGAGGCGATTGGAATGAGCAACGATACACTCATCCAACTGCTGGTGCTCATGGTGACGATCATCGGTCTGGTCCAAAACCGGTAAGTGGCAGGTTCCAGAAGGCGGGAGAATTGCCCTAGGCAATCTTCCGCTTTTTTTCGTTTTCCTTTCAACAGCAGCAACAAGAGATGTTATTACTTTAAAATGCTCGCAGATGGAGGGAGCTTGCGGTACAATAGATGCTAAGCTACAGGTGACAAGACACCTGAATATACGGCTATATATAATGCATTTTTAAGGGAGAGCGAATCATGAGTGAATTGACTTCATTACCACCATCCCAAAAGCGAAAGCTGCTGTTTAGCGCAGGACTCAGTTGGCTGTTTGATGCCATGGACGTTGGGCTGCTTTCGTTCATAGCCGCAGCGCTGGCTAAGGAGTGGCATTTGGGATCAGAGCAGATTGGTCTGTTGACTGCGATGAATTCGATAGGGATGGTGTTTGGGGCCGCTTTAGCGGGGATTTTGGCTGATCGCTACGGCAGGCGTGCGATATTAGTGTGGACGCTGTTGATCTTTTCTATTGCAAGCGGCTTGTCAGCTTTGGCGACCGGGCTCGGTGTACTGTTGGTGCTGCGCTTTATTGCAGGCGTAGGCTTGGGAGGGGAATTGCCTGTAGCTTCGACGCTGGTGTCGGAATCGGTGCCGGTTCAGGAACGGGGAAAAGCGGTCGTTTTGTTGGAAAGCTTCTGGGCCGCGGGATGGATTCTTTCTGCGCTTATTGCCTATTTTGTTATTCCAAAGTACGGCTGGCAGATGGCCTTTATTCTCGGCGCAGTACCAGCCCTGTACGCCCTTTATTTACGCAAAGCGGTAGAGGATTCACCACGATACAAGCAGCAGAGTGTCAAGCTTCCACTGCGTGAAAGACTGGCTTCCATTTGGTCAGGGCCGAACCGCAAGTCCACGCTCATGCTGTGGATTTTATGGTTTACGGTTGTATTTTCCTATTACGGAATGTTTCTGTGGCTGCCAAGCATTATGTTTATGAAGGGTTTTGAACTGGTTAAAAGCTTTGAGTATGTCCTGATCATGACGCTGGCGCAATTGCCAGGATATTTTACTGCGGCATATCTGATTGAAAAGCTGGGCCGCAAATTCGTGCTGATCGTCTATTTACTGCTAACGGCGGTGTCTGCTATTTGGTTCGGTACCTCGGAAACGGCAGGAATGCTGCTGGCTGCCGGTATCTGCTTGTCCTTTTTCAATCTCGGCGCGTGGGGAGCCATGTATGCCTATACCCCGGAATTGTACCCAACAGCTGTCCGTTCTACCGGAGTGGGTATGGCGGCTGCGTTTGGTCGTATCGGTGGCGTGATTGGACCGTTCCTGGTCGGAATGCTGGTTGGACAGGGCATGGCGATACAATCTATCTTTGTCATTTTCTTCGTAGCGATCCTGATTGGAGCGGCGGCGGTATGGTTGCTGGGTACCGAAACGAAAAATCGGGAGATCGACTAACCTTTACATTCACCTCTATAAAGATTCATAATATAAGAGAGAGGAGTGACCTGAAATGGAGCATACCTTTCTGCTCAAGGCAGACTGGAACGGGGGGCGCAACAGCGCTGGGTATATTGAGGCCGGACAGCTGCGGACAGCGATTTCGATCCCGGCAGAGATGGGTGGTCCCGGTGTGGGTACCAATCCGGATGAAATGCTGCTAGGCGCTGCCGCGACCTGCTATTTGATTACATTGGCGGCGATGATGGAGCGCGCTGGTCTTACGGTGGCTTCACTGGCGCTGGAATCCGAAGGGATTGTCGATGTAACGAACAATATTTTTACATATCGTCGAATTATCCATCGTCCACGAGTTCATTTGGCCGCCGATGCGACAGAATCGCAGATCGAACAGGCAGTGCGGCTGGCAGAGCAGGCAGAGAGCTCTTGCATGATCTCACGTGCCGTAGCGGGAAATGTAGCTTTATCTACAGAGCCCGTCGTGGAACGCGCCTCTTAGCGCTATTTGAACCAGGAGTAATCATTCCAATTGCCCATTATTTTTCTAATTTGAGGAGGACACAACCATGACAGCACAACAAAAATTGCTCGTTTTCGCAGGCTCTTACGCCGAATTGGAAGGCAGCGGAGTTTATGCGTACACTTTTAATGAAGAGACAGGGGTTCTTACATTACAGGATGAGTTCTCCGGATTGAAAAATCCAACCTTCCTGAACGTAGACGTGAAGAACCGGAAGCTGTATTCCATTGGAGAAACGACTTCTGCTACTGGAGCGAAGGTGGGCGAAGCTGCTGCTTTTGAAATTGATCCGGTCAAAGGGACATTTACATTGCTTAACCGGGCGGAAAACGTTGGCGCAACAACCTGTCACATTCAGCGTGATCCATCCGATCGCTACCTGATCGTAGTCAGCTACCACGGAGGAATGGTGGGACTGGTGTCTCTAACCGAGGATGGCCGTATCGGCGAGTTGCTGGATGTTAAACAGCATGAGGGCAAGGGAGCGCATCCTGAGCGTCAGGATCGTCCGCATCCACACTCCAGTTTCTTTAGCCCTGATGGTCGTTTCCTCTTCGTACAGGATCTCGGTTTGGATCTGATCCGTGTCTACACCATTGATGACAGTAAAGGACAACTGGTACTTCATGGCGAAACGAAAACCCATGCAGGTGCAGGTCCACGTCACTTGACGTTCCACCCGAACGGTAAATTTGCTTTTGTCATTAATGAGGTGGATTCTTCCATTACTTCTTTTGCGTATGACGTAGAAGCAGGCAAGCTTACCGAGCTTGAGAGCGTACCGACTTTGCCGTCTGATTTTACGGGCGAAAACACAACCGCTGAGATTGCTATTTCGGGGGATGGTGCTTATGTGTACGGTTCCAACCGTGGGCATGACAGCATCGTAGTGTTCGCTGTAGACGCTGCAACAGGCAAGCTGAGCCTGGTAGAGCATGTTTCTGCCGAAGGAGAGCATCCACGTCATTTTGCTTTGACTCCAAACGGCGAGCATCTGCTCGTGGCAAACCGCGATACGAATAACATCGTTACATTTAAAGTGGACAAGGCTAGTGGACGACTGACCTACACGGGACAACAAGTAACTGTGTCCAAGCCGGTATGCGTTCAACCTTTTTACTTTTCTGTATAAAGTTTGATAGAGGCTGGGTGGCTGAGTAACGGTAAACGGTATGCGGGTAATGACCGCTACGAGGACGGATCATTCTTCCGATCGCTGTTGCCCCCGGATTTCTTGATTATATGTTCAAGGGTAGAAATCCGGGAACAAAGGCGAACGCTAACGCTTCTTCAGAACGATTCCGTCCTCTCCGCTGCTTTTGTGCTTCTGGGTAACTGTTCATAGAAAATTCTTGAGAATTACGGTCTGTAGGTTAAACCTGCGGCCGTTTTTCTTTTTATAGCTGGCTATTTTTATAGAAGTCATTTTCTATTTCATATGATATATAACAATATTTAATATGGATATATTGTAATATATAAACATAATTTGTTGAATTATGTTGAAAAGCGCAGAAAAAGCTGGTATATTCATCATGGAAATCAGTGGCTAATATTCTGGTTTTTTTATTCTTATAAAATAAACAGAAAAGGTGGTCGATATCATGAGTGAAACCCTTCAGGAAAAGGTCGATCGCCTTGAACTGTATGTGGATTTGTTGAGACAGATTGCTGTAAATCCCGAAGAAAATGTAATATGGGATTGGGTGATTTCTAAAGGGCTCAACCGTGAACAGTACAACAATTTAAACTCTGTTTTAAAAGAAAACACCAGGATTCTTTTAAAACAAAAAGAGGGGGGGAATCCCACTGTTTTAAGCTTTCAGGAGTTCTCTAGTCAAGTCATCGGATCTATAGGCTTAAATGATGACGAAGTGGGCAAGAAAGCGGTTGCTCAAGTGTTAAGGAGTGCTGTTAGGATGCCTGCTTTTGCTATACTTAATCATTACGTAAACTTAATTGATAAATAGAAGCTTGATAGTTTAGGACTCACTTATGTGGGTCATTTTCTTATTTTAATTAGACTAGGGGAGACTCTAACTAAAGAATAGAGCAAGCAAAGGAATTCTCCATGAAAAATAACAAATCACATGTATAAAATTTTAAGGTTACAAATAAGAAGCGAATAATCTCGGCAGTAAAAGGGTACATATGTTATAAGTGGGACAAGAATCCCTTGGGTAAATTTAAGATGAGCATTGTAAGATCAACATAAGTGTTAGAAGTTTCTTAATCAAAAGCATACATTTTAGGAGAGACGAGAGCTGTTCATATCGGTAGTTTTGTTCGTGGTGTGCTAGAGATAAGCTGAGTAACGGAGCGGGCAGATGGATTTCGGAGAAGTGATAGCGTTCGCCTTTGGAACTTGATTTTAACCATAAGAACCTAATTCAAAAAATCAGGTTTCAACAGTGATCGGAGAAACCATCTGTTCGCGCAGTGGGCCACATAGACCAAAAACTGCCGATTAAACACATTTTACACAAGGAGGAGGAAATCATATGAAAATTACCATTACGCAAAAGGAAGCCGCCGACAAAGGAATCTGGACAGAGATCATGGGTATGTTCGCTGTAACCAAAGAGGACGAGGTGTGGCAAAATGAAGAGTTTATTCTCACTGAAGAACAGGCGCGTCAGGTCGGATTGATCAAATAAAAAGCTGTAAATAAGACATGTAAGCAAGTTTTAAGACCAAGTCTTAAAAAATCGTAACTTCTTTTTTATGGTTCTGATACACTTTTTAACCGTACAACGTTTATAGTAAGTGCATAAGGGTAATGAAGCTTACAGACACCGTGTACATACCCAGACGGTAAGGAGAGATCAGACATGATGAGACTAGCTTCGAAATGGACAGTATTGGCTTTAATGATGATGCTGATGACGGCGGCGGGAGCAACAGCACAAGGCTACACGCCCGTAACACCTGCTGAAAATCAGGAGACCGTATATATAAATCAATTGGAGATGCGTAACGGACAAATCTATTTGTCGGCAGATCCGATTGAATGGTATGAAGGTAAGGCAGCAGACAAGGCGTTCTTGGAGCATGAAGGAAACACAGGGTTGGACGGAGCACCAGACGGTTACTACATCGTGAATAATTCCGTGCAAAATGACGTGTACCAGGTTGCCCCAGATGCTTCGGTAGAGGTACAAATTTATGATCATACAGGTCGTATAGAAGATACAGATGTAAAATGGAATGAATCGATCCCTTTGGCACAGTTTGAAAAAGATTTTGCCAAAAAAGATGTATTGGATCTCAGCCAATTTCCATACCATGTGACGTTGCGTGACGGTAAGGTCGTTAAAATCGTGCAGCAGTTCATTCCTTAAAATAGAAGTAATCGCATAGCAGACACGTGCTTTCATTTGATCGTAGATCAGTGGGAGCACTTTTTTTATGCAAAATTTGAACGAGTTCATCAGGATAGCAAGGAGATGAAAAAGCGCATGTCGAATATGTGGAAAACAGGTTCGTGCAACAAACTCATCGTTTTTAAGTAGTAACGATATCACATTACTTTTTGGAGAGAAAGGAATGAAGAGATGAAGGCCATTATAGTCGAACAATTCGGATCGCCGGAATACATGAAATATGTAGATATTGAAATTCCATCCCTTCAATCCACACAAGTGTTAATCCGGGTTCACGCAACCAGTGTTAATTATGCGGATATTAAAGCCAGATACGGGAAGAAGGGGGAAGGCAAGCTACCTTTTTTGCCTGGACTGGAGGCATCAGGGATTGTGGAAAAAGTGGGTGCTGATGTGAAATCTATACGTGTGGGTCAACGCGTCATTGCCTTACCACATCATGGCTCGTACGCGGAGTATATCGTTGCAGAAGAAAATCTGACTTTTGTGTTACCTGATCGTGTGGATATGGACACAGCAGGAGCGAGCGGCATTGTATCCTTCTTATCTTATAAGCTCCTTGCTGATGTGGCCCGGTTAACCAGAGGGGAAGCTGTACTAATCCATTCGGCGGCTGGCGGCGTAGGAACAACAGCGATACAAATAGCCAAGTTGTTAGGTGCAGGAAAGGTCATAGGAACGGTGGGGAATGAAAACAAGATTCCCGTGGCCTTAAGTGCAGGTGCAGATCATGTTATTTGTTACGAAACAGAGGACTTTGCGGAGAAAGTCAATGAATTGACCGCAGGCAAAGGCGTTCAAATTATTTTAGATTCTGTGGCAGGCGATATAACGCAGAAAAGTTTAAACTGTCTGGCTCATTTTGGACGCTTGGTGATGTTTGGTAACTCCAGCGGAAGAAGCGCACAGCTCCAAACAAGCGATCTGCATGCAAGCTGTCGTTCTGTTCTTGGATTTAGTTTGAGCACGACCCGAAAAGAACGGCCTGAAATGTTACGGGAAATTGCAGTTCAAGTATTCAAGCTATTGGAAAATGGGCAATTAGACATCAAGATCAGTGAAAGATTTCCGTTAAAAGAGGCGGCGTTGGCGCATCAGTGGGTTGAAAGCAGAAAAAGTACGGGGAAAGTGCTGCTATACACGTAACACGATATCCATAAAAAAAGAGGATATCCATCCCAAATAGGGGGCGGATATCCTCTTTTTTTCATATATATGGATTTAGAAGGATTTTGCAGCTTCTGTTGCACTTTGTACAGCAGCTTCAACAATGGCTTGTGCTTGATCTGGAGCTTGGTTATGTCCTTCCAGTACAACCTTCACGATGTCTTTCACACCGAAGAAGGATAAGATGTTGCTCATGAAGTTCAAAGACATTTCGGCAGCAGCAGCAGGACCTTCAGAGTATACGCCGCCTCTTGCATTCAACAGGGCTACTTTAGTTTCAGTTACGAGACCAACTGGACCCTCAGCAGTGTATTTGAACGTTTTACCAGCTTGGTTCAGGTAGTCAATGTAAGTATGCAGTACTGCTGGAATCGTCATGTTCCAAAGCGGGAAAGCGAATACGACTTTATCTGCTGCTAGGAATTGATCAAGGTAGCCGTTAGCTACGCCCGCCAGGCGAGCTTCTTCAGCGTTCAGCTCCAAGCCTCTAGCGGATTTGAACGTACCGTTAATCATGTTGGCGTTCAAATAAGGAAGCTCGACGGAGAACAGGTCCAGTTCAGTGATTTCATCGGATGGATGGGAAGCTTTGTAGCTTTCCAAAAAGGCATTATACAATTTAACGGTTGCGGATTCTTCGGCTGTACGATCGTTAGCTTTGACAAATAGTACTTTAGACATCATTTATTTCCCCCTAGGTAAGTTAAGTAAGTCATTTACCTCGTAATATTACAATATAAAGATAATATCTGTCAACACTTTTATATTAAATTTATTTTAACAAGCTACTTTATTTTTTACACTGTAAAATTTATGTGTTTCTTTTGCAAAATATCAGTTTTGCGGTAAAATTTAAGTATGAGCCGATTAGAAGAATGGTCCATAGGCGAAGAATGAAATTACCATGTGGTCAACAGGATAGGTACAACAGATGAACGAAAAAAGGTGAGTAGCTTGAAGATTGGTTTTTTTGATTCAGGATTGGGTGGAATTACGGTATTATCTGAGGCCTTACGACGGCTGCCAAACGAAAATTTTGTATACTTGGCAGATACGCTTCATGTTCCTTACGGGACGAAAACACCGCAAGAGGTGTGCGGATACGTCAAGGCTTCGGTACAAACTATTTTAAAAGAGGACGTTAAGGCGCTGGTCATTGCCTGCAATACAGCCACGAGTATCGCGGTTGCGGAGCTGAGGAACGAATACCATCTCCCGATCATTGGTATGGAGCCGGCCGTGAAGCCTGCGGTGGAGATGAATCGAGCGAATGGTAAAAGAGTGCTGGTGTTAGCCACGCCGTTGACATTAAAACAATCCGGTTATGCAGCGCTGGTGTCCAGAGTTGACGATCATGGAAGTGTAGATTCGTTGCCCTTGCCCGAGCTGGTGCATTATTGTGAGCAGTTAAATTTTGACCGGACAGTAATGGCCGAATATTTTAACCGTAAGCTGTCTGCGTTCGATCTGAACTTATATGGTACGGTCGTTTTGGGGTGCACACACTATCCTTTTTATAAGGAGATCTTGAAGGGGCTACTGCCTCCCCATATTCAGCTAATCGACGGGAGTCAGGGAACGGTCAGACGGTTAAAACAGGTGTTATCTGAGCGCAATTTGCTGGTATCTCCGGCAAAAGCGGGTCAATCGCAGGAGGGACACATTACGTTCCTGTGTACCAGCCAGGATGAGGACTATGTCCACAAAATGGAGCGTGCGCTTGAAATTTATGCGGAGCATGAAAAGATTTCTTTTTAAAGCAGGTGCGACTGGCGAACGGATTGAATCATAGCGATGAATCCCAGCGTCAGTCGCGTAGTGAATCAGAGGCATAGATGGAGGGGAGGCTTTTGATGGACGTTCAACTGATCCTAAAGGAGCTTCAGGAAGCAGGTATACTTGAAGGCCATATGCAAGAACTCAAATCCCTGACTGGAGGAACCTCAAGCGAAGTGATTGCCATCATGGACGGAATCAGGCCTCGATATGTGATCAAGCAGAATGATCCGGTTATTGTAGAAGCGGAAGCAGAATTTTTACATACCTATTCACAGATTGAAAAATTAACGCGTCTGGTTTATGTTGATCCGCTGCATCGTTATTTGGTATACATGTTCAAGCCAGGGCTGACCCGCTATCATGGAAGGAACAAGAGCGACCTTCTGTTCAGTCTGGCGACGGAGCTGATCGCGCACTACAAGCCACTGGGAGAGGAACGCCATTATGGTTATCCAGACCATCCGTTTGTGGAATGGAGAGATTTTCTGCTGCACAGGGTAAAGGAATCCAGAAAGATCATACAGGACGTTTTATCTCTAGAGGATCATCGGTTTGTTCATGCACTTGTGGCGGGAATACCTCATCGGAATCTGAAATACTTGCTCCATGGCGACTGTGGGGTACATAATTTCGTGTTTGCCGAAAATGACACTTTAACGGGCATTATTGATCCTGATCCGGTGGTAGGAGAACCGTTATATGATCTGATATACGCCTTTTGCTCTTCACCGGACCTACTGACTGTCGATACGATTTTGCCAGCGGTAGAGAAGCTTGAGCCAGAAATGACAGGGAGTTACGAGCTAAACAGGGAAGTGCTACAGGGATTATACTTTCGAATAGCTACCTGCATTCGGCATCATCCGGGGGATCTTGAAAAGTATGTAGAGGCGTGGGCGTATTGGTTGAGCAGGATGGGTTGAGAAAAAGCACATGACTTTTTATGATTGAGTAAGCGGTATCAATAATAATGTCTGAGCATATACAGGGTTCACATCTGGGAGGAATACAGAAGTATGTCACTTTCGCAGGAAAGCGGCTCCAAGCAAGCACAAGTCGTGAAAACGATGACAGTTTTTGCAATCACTTGGCCGATCTTTATAGAAATGCTGTTTCATATTTTGATGGGTAGCGTGGATACGTTCATGCTGAGTCATGTGTCGGACGAGGTTGTGTCGGCTGTGGGTGTGTCGAGACAGCTGATTGAATTTACGATTATTTTGTTCAATCTGCTTGGTCTTGGAGTAGGTGTCATCATCGCTCAGCTATTGGGTGCACAAAAGCATGTGGATGCGAGCCGTGTAACGGCCTCGGCCCTGACCTTCAATCTGGTATTCGGTTTGGCGCTGAGCTTGATGTTTATTATAAGCCGGGATTTTCTGCTGTCCTTTTACCATATTACCCCGACGATTAAGGAAAATGCCGAGATCTATATGATGCTGGCAGGGGGTTCGTTGTTTCTGGAAGCGCTTATGCTAACCGCAGGTCCGGTGATTCGTTCACACGGTTTTACGAAAGATACGATGATCGTGGGCATAGGTATGAACATTTTGCATATTGTGGGGAATGCGTTGCTGATTTACGGCTGGTTTGGTCTGCCGCAAATGGGCGTGGCCGGAGCAGCGATTTCAACGGTAATTAGCCGCGCTGTAGCCTGTGTCTGGATTTTTATATTGTTGTACAAACGTGTAAGTGCGCCGATTCGCCTCCAGTATTATGTACAGCTTCAATGGAGCAAGCTGGTGGCCATCCTGAAAATCGGCATCCCGGCGGGACTGGAATGGTTGTCTTATCAACTCAGTCAAATGATGGTGACCCGGTTTGTCAGCTTCATGGGCACAACAGCGATTGCTACTCATTTTTATACGAATACGATAGTGTATTTTTTTATGGTGTTCGGAATGGCGGTGGGCGAGGGGACGGAAATTATTGTTGCTCGCCTGATAGGTGCAGGAGATAAGGAGAAGGCGTATCACCAACTGCTGCGCAGCTTAAAATGGTCTCTGGTCATTACGATTGCGGTGATCGTGGTGGTATCCTTTTTCCGATATGAAGTGATGGCGATCTTTACGGATGAGCCGGCGATTATTCAACTGGGAGCAGCGATTTTGCTGTTCTGTATATTGCTGGAGCCGGGCCGTGTGTTCAATCATGTCGTCATTAACTCCTTGCGGGCGGCGGGGGATGTACAGTTTCCGCTGATAATGGCGATCATATCGATGTGGGGGATCAAAATTCCGTTGGCGTATGTGCTGGGCATTCATCTGGGATATGGTGTGCTTGGGGTGTGGATTGCACATGCCTGCGATGAGTGGGTACGAGGTATTTTCCACTACCTGCGCTGGAAAGGTCGGAAATGGCAGCACAAGTCGCTGTTGTCCAAGGCTGAACTTCAAGCGGATTCATTGTCAGGCTGACACTTGAAGCTGTAGTTGCTCAGGCACCTCTATACATAGGCATTCTCCATAGATATGGGGGGATGTCTATTTTTTTACAAAAAAAAGCAAAAGGGGATGTTCAAACTTTTCAAAAATTGCTAGAATATAGTAACCTCAAACAAGAGTTTCAGTAGAGGTTTTCAAAGTTTCGGTTTTGAAAGTTTTGGTTTTTGAAGGTTTCAAAGACGGATGGTTTCCGATTGAATCCATGAAGGAGGGAATAGGATGGAACGTAAAGTGCATATCATTCCTTACCAAGTGATCAAGCAAAAGCAACAGGTGAATGAAATACCGCGAGGAGTGGAGCTGATTCAGGCCCCTGCGGTGTGGAGCCGAACCCGAGGCCAGGGAGTGAAGGTGGCAGTACTGGATACGGGCTGTGATGCGGACCATCCTGATTTGAAGGAACGCATTATTGGTGGCCGGAACTTCACGGATGATGATGACAGTGATCCAAATATTTTCACGGATTACAACGGTCACGGTACGCATGTGGCAGGCACAATCGCGGCAGCAGAAAATGAGGATGGTGTGGTGGGTGTCGCCCCGGAGGCGGATTTGCTCATCATCAAGGTACTGAACAAGCAAGGCTCCGGTCAATACGACTGGATCATTCAGGGCATTCATTATGCGATTGAGCAAAAGGCAGACATCATTTCAATGTCGCTTGGTGGTCCCGAGGATGTGGCTGAGCTGCATGAAGCGGTGCAGAAGGCGGTAGCGAGCCAAATTTTGGTCGTCTGCGCAGCAGGTAATGAGGGAGACGGTGACGACAGAACGGACGAGCTGGGCTATCCTGGCTGCTATAATGAGGTGATCAGCGTAGGCGCTGTAAACTTTGGCAGACATGCTTCAGATTTCAGTAACTCCAACAATGAGGTGGATTTGGTTGCGCCGGGAGAAGATATTCTGTCTACCATTCCGGGAGGCAAATACGCGACCTTCAGCGGTACTTCAATGGCTACCCCACATGTCGCTGGGGCTTTGGCGCTGATTAAGCAGTTGTCGAACGCGAGCTTTGAACGGAATCTCACCGAGCCGGAGCTATACGCCCAACTGATCAAACGCACGATTCCACTCGGCCATTCTGCAAAGCTGGAAGGCAACGGTCTGCTGTACTTGACGGCAGTCGAGGAGCTTTCCCGTATTTTCGACGCTCAGCGTGTAGCGGGGATATTGAGTGCAGGATCATTACATGTTAAATAAGCCGTAACTACGGTTATATAGCGGTTCTCATGAGAGAGAGCCGCTTTTTTGTATTTCAGGATTTGATAAACCTTATTTACAGCGTAACCATTATCGCGCATTTTCAGAATTGCATATTCAGCATTTTTCATCATTCGATCCCCAATGCTCGAAAGTACAATATATAGACGAACTAAACCGTTTCGATCTAAATATTGCTGATTTGAAATCGTTCTTGGGATTTATGCAAAATGCTCTATTATAAAAGATCGCAGCCGGAGAGCATCAAGCATCTCTTCCAGGCTGCGATCTTTTGGTTTCTGTATGAGGTAGAATCTCATTTATAACAAATTCCATTGTACCTTGTTGAGTCATGCCCTGTGATTATTGCGCACCTTCAGTAATGGCGATTTCTTTCTCCAGATTTTCTCTGGACAGATTGGCGGTCAAATAATCCGGTGTATCGGGCAGGACGAGGTGCAGATTGGATTTTTGACAAACACGGATTGTGCACTTGTCGACAACAAAATCAAAGACATGCCCGCCTCCGGTACGTTCGTCGTTAATAAAGTGCAAATGGAACCCGGCCACTCCAATTCCTTGAGCATATGCAGGTGTCCAAAACCCGGTAATCACGCCGGAAGCGTCGTTAAAAGAGAAGGTGGGCTGTGATTTGGTCGCTTCGATAAAAGGTTTGTAAGGCTTCACTTGGTGAGGCACGGTGCGTGTCTTCACTTCACGAAAAGTGCCATCCATACGGAAGGCGTAAAACAGATTACGACTTGGAAACAGCTTTAGCAGCAGGGCTTCCAGCTCTTCACGATGCATGGGATGGTCAATAGTATATGTGAAATCTTCACGAAAAAAGGTGACAGTGGAAAAGGGAGTTGTCTCTTCCGGTTTTACACGATGGGCCGTACCGTCTGGAAGCAAGTGATAAAATTCGCCATCAAACGCAATCATCTCACCATTCAGTTGATCAAAGGTACCGAGCCCGAAATCCCCGTGCTTTTGCAGTTCCTTGAAGGCAACGACTCCGTCATAAAGACCATCCAATAAAGCGAGCATGGTGGACGTTTGGTAAATATCATGATCAGTTTTTTGCTTTGTTTCCAGTTCTGCAACGGTCATGGAAATACACTTCCTTTTGTGATTGTATGCATTTATTTTCTTTCTTTTTCAATAATAAACGTATGTTTTCAGTAATTAACATGAATAACTCAAAAAACTCATGAGAAAACGTTAAACTCCATTCAATGTCACGAATTCGTCACGTTTGGGTAACTGTGAAGTCAGTTTAACTGATTGGGCAGCAGTTTACGTCCCAATTGGATATTATCCTGATAATCAATCGGAATATCGACGACCACGGGGCCATCGGTATGTAGTGCCTGTTGCAATACGCTTTCCAGTTCTTCAGGGGAATGCACACGCAATCCGGTTGCCCCGAAGCTTTCGGCATATTTCACGACATCCACATCTCCGAATTCTACGCCGGATGTTCTGCCATATTTAATCTGTTGTTGAAAAGCGACCATGTCGTAGGTGCCGTCTCTCCATACGATGTGTACAAGTGGGGAGTTGAGACGTACCGCGGTTTCAAGCTCCATGGATGAGAAAAGAAATCCCCCGTCGCCGGAAATGGAAACGACTTTTTGACCGGGATTAACGAGAGTGGCAGCAATGCCCCAGGGGAGAGCTACACCCAGCGTCTGCATCCCGTTACTGAACAGAAGGCGACGCGGCTCATAGGATCGGAAATACCGGGCCATCCAAATGTAGTGGGAACCAACATCGCAGGTGACCGTAACATTATCATCAATCAGGCTGCGCAGAGTACGAATGAATTGTAATGGATGAATCAGATAGTCGTGCTTGCGGGCAGGGACGGCAGCTTGTTCGTTTAGATCGTGGCGGAGACGGTTCAGTTGGGCGCATGAGGTTTCAGACAGCTTTAATGCAGGCAATTCTTCTGCGAGACTGCGCACGATCAGAGCTATATTACCGATCAGTTCGTAATCCGGTTGATAATCATGGTCGATATCCGCCTGATGATCATCAAGATGAATGAGGGTTCGGTTTGCAGGAATGTTCCAGTTTTTCGGATCGTATTCAATGGGGTCATAGCCAATGGTCAGCACCAGATCAGCGGCTCCAAGGAGCATGTCACCCGGCTGATTGTGGAACAAGCCCACTCGGCCAAAATAATGGTCCTCCAGTTCGCGGGAAATGGCTCCGGCAGCCTGGAAGGTTTCAACGACAGGCAGATCTGTGTTCTGAATGAGTGCGCGGATGGCTGCTGTAGCTTCGGGAGTGCTGGCTTTCATACCGAGTAAAAGAACAGGTAACTTGGCATGGCTGATTTGGCCTGCTACTTGTTTGATAAGTCCGGCTGGTGCGGTTCCAAGCTGTGGAAGGGAAAGCTTCTCAATGGCGGTTACTTCGGATGACGAAGTCAACACGTCCTGCGGTAGACTTACAAAGGTTGCTCCAGGCTGTGCTGAGGTCGCAATCCGAAATGCGTTGGTAATGGCTTCTGGCACACTATCGGGATGCTCCACTTCCACACTGTATTTGGTGATAGGCTCGAATAACCCGGCGTTATCCATGGATTGGTGGGTGCGCTTCAAACGTTCGGATCTTGGAACTGCACCAGCGAGAGCCACGACGGGATCACTTTCCGCATTTGCGGTGACAAGTCCTGTAGCCAAATTCGACGCACCAGGGCCGGAGGTAACGAGACATACGCCCGGTTTACCAGTTAGGCGACCGACGGCAGCTGCCATAAAGGCGGCATTTTGCTCGTGACGGCATACGATCAACTCCGGGCCGCGTTCTTGAAGGACATCAAATACCGAGTCAATCTTGGCACCTGGAATACCAAAAATGTGTGTTACACCTTGTTTAATCAAGCAATCGACAACGAGGTCAGCTCCTTTTGTACCGGTTTTAGTATGGATAGCTTGCACTTTTGTGCTCAACGCGATCACCTCTTCTTTGGAATATGATAATGAATTACTTTCAATGTAAAACATTGGTTGTATATGACAATTATAATACAGAAACTGGTATTTTCAAGAGCAATATTTTCTGAAAAAGCGCGAAAATTCATAAAAACGTTTTCAAAGAGCGGTTCAAGAGGAAAAATAAAAAAGTGCATAGATTTGGAAATGAAGAATTTTCAAACCATGTCTATGCCCAAAAATAAGTGAGGGGGCGTATGTCAGAGTGACAAAACAAGTGTTGCGAACCGAGTCTGTGCAAGTCGGGCTATAGTCTGAAATAAAGTTGGACGGAGGAAACAGATCTGCCGAAGTTGAGGCCAGGTCTGTTTTTTTGTTCCTTCTCATGATAAAAATCACTTTCCTCTGCAAAGGATAGCGGTTACAATGTAATTGTTGTTAACGTAAACATTAAATTTAAGGAGAAGTAATCAAGGGTGATTCGACATACAGGTATCGTATTATAGCGGTATAATCTGATATAATCAGGTAACCTGCTATGCGTTATTGAATGCTATTACTGGATAGCAGAAGTATCGAATTCATTTTTGTTCACGTTAACAATTATCCGGAAACATGATTATAGAAGGGACGAATGAGCCATGACCAAAGCATTTTTAGACGACAACTTTTTGTTGAGCAATCCGACCGCTGAAATTTTGTATCATCAGTATGCCAAGGATCTGCCGATTATCGACTATCATTGTCATTTAAGTCCACAGGAAATTTACGAAAATAAAACGTTCAAAAACATTACGGAAGCATGGCTGTACGGGGATCATTACAAGTGGAGACTCATGCGGGCCAATGGAGTTGAGGAACGCCTGATTACCGGAGATGCGGAAGACTATGACAAATTTTTGGCTTGGGCCAAAACCGTGCCTACACTGATCGGCAACCCGCTGTATCATTGGACGCATTTGGAGCTTCAGCGCTTTTTTGGTGTCCGTGAGCTGCTGAACGAACAGAATGCGCCTGTGATTTGGGAAAAGGTGAACCAAAAGCTGCAAGGAAAGGGCTTTGGGGCACGTGATCTGATTGTGAATTCAAAGGTAACCGTTGTGTGCACTACCGATGATCCGACAGACCATCTCGAATATCATAAGCAAATCAGCAAGCTGACCGATTTTCCGGTGGTTGTACTGCCAAGCTTCCGCCCGGACAAAGCGCTGGAGATTAACCGTGAGACATTCCAGCCTTGGGTAGCTCGATTGGGTGAAGTGAGCGGACTGGATGTTTCCGGTCTGGAAGGATTTTTGAACGCGCTGGCGAGCCGGGTGCGTCACTTCCATGCTGTCGGAGGACGGGTGTCCGATCATGCGCTGGATACAGTCGTTTATGAAGAAACGACACGTGAGGAAGCGGCAGCGATATACAGCAAGGCGCTGGAGGAAGGCAATGTAACTCCATTAGAAGAGGCGAAATACAAATCGTACGTCCTGGTATTCCTTGGAAAACAGTATGCAGAGCATGGCTGGGCTATGCAGTACCATATTCACGCGCTGCGTAACAATAACACTGCCATGTTCCGGCGCTTGGGACCAGATACAGGCTATGATGCGGTTAATGACGGCTCCATCGCTCGTCCGCTGGCGGCATTGCTGGACGCACAGGAGCTGGCAGGTGGTCTGCCGCGAACAATTTTATATTCGCTCAACTCAGTTGATTATCCGGTGCTGGCAAGTCTTGCAGGCTGCTTCCAGTCCGGCGGAACAGCAGGCAAAATCCAGTTTGGCACTGCATGGTGGTATAACGACCATATCGAAGGCATGCTGGAGCAATTGAAGCTGCTCGCAAACTACGGTGTGCTGTCCCGCTTCATTGGTATGCTGACGGATTCCCGCAGCTTCCTGTCCTACACACGGCACGAATATTTCCGTCGGATACTTTGTGATCTGATCGGAACATGGGTACAAGAAGGCAAGGCGCCTGAGGATCTGGAGCTGCTTGGAGAGATGGTACAAAATATTAGCTACAACAATGCCGAGCAATATTTTAATTTCCCGACGGTTGTTCACAGCAAGTGATGATATACAGGATGAACTTGTAAATTCACATTTCAATAGATGCCCTTGCCTGGAGTATTTTCAAGCTCCGGGTAAGGGGGATTGAAAACAGAATACGTATTCATTAATAATGTGAAAATAATCACAAAAAAATAGAGGAGTGAGCAGGGTATGGGAGTGCCTATCGTTCAGGAGAGCATCCAAACTGACAACAAGACAGGTGAGCATATCAGCCTGAAAGAAAAGATTTCTTACGGTATGGGTGACTTTGGAAACGGATTCATGTTTGATTTGGGGCAGTTGTACCTGTTGAAATTCTTTACGGATGTAGCAGGCGTTTCAGCAGGAGCAGCCGCAGGTATTTTTCTGGTCAGCAAGCTGTTTGCTGCCATCTGCGATCCTATTGTCGGGTCCTTTGTCGACTATCGCAAGCATATTGGTCCACGCGGGAAATTCAGACCCTTTCTTATCGTTGGAAGCGTTCTCCTTGCTATTCTTACGGTTCTTACATTTATTTCGCCGAACATCTCACCAACGGGCAAGCTTATTTATGCCTATGCGTCCTATATGATCTGGGGGATTGGATATTCCATTGTGAATATTCCGTATGGTTCACTGGGGGCGGCTATTACGCAGGATACCATTCAACGTGCTTCATTATCTTCCTTCCGTCAGGCAGGCTCACTGGGAGCATTATTCGTAACCAGTGTCATCGTTATGCCGCTTATTTTGCTGTTTCCCAACCATCATGTGGGATATCCTGTTGTGATGGGAATCATGTCATTCATTGGTGTGATCGCTTTTATGATATGCTATCGGGGAACGAAGGAACGTATTGTTAGTCAGTCGGGTCCAAAGGAAAAACTCTCTTTTGGCGTGATCGTGCATACCTTTACGACGAACAAGCCTCTGCTGGTACTCGTTTTGATGACGATTTTTACCATATCCGCGTACAATATCAAGTCCGCGCTGCTGATCTATTTTGCCGAATATAATTTGGGGCATGTAGAATTAATGGCTTATATGAATTTTATTATTATCGGTTCGTCGTTGCTGGGTGTGTTGTTCTTGCCCAAACTGGTGCGGCGCTTCGGTAAACGAAAAACAGCCATGCTTGGGATGCTGGTCAGTGTCATTGCCGACTCTATGAACTTCTTTATGCCATCGAATGTATATATTTTCACCATTCTGGCCAGTATTTCGTTCATTGGTATTAGTATTCCTAACGGGGTTACCTGGGCCTTTGTCTCCGATATCATTGACTACGGTGAATGGTCATCCGGGGAGCGGAAAGAAGGGATTACCTACTCGCTGTTTAATTTTTCACGCAAATTGGCTCAATCCTTATCCGGCTTTCTTTCCGGTATCGGGCTGGCGCTTATCGGGTATGTCCCGAATGTGGTTCAAACCTCTGGAACGCTGCTCGGAATTAAAGCGCTGCTGTGTCTCTATCCTGCTGTTGCCCTGCTCATTGCCATGCTGGTAATCGGTAAACTGTACAAGCTGACAGACAGCAGACATGCAGAAATGGTTCAAGAGCTACAGCGTCGACATGCTGATAACCGCGTATAATTTGTGAAAGTCTTCTTTTCCGGGCGGCTCTTGTGGTATGGTGGGTATATAATTTTTTAGAGCCTCAGTAAAGAAAGGATACGTATATGGCAGCTACCATTAAAGACATTGCCAAATTGGCGAATGTTTCCCATACGACCGTCTCCCGGGCGCTCAACAACAGCCCATTGATCAAAGAAGATACCAAACGCAAAATTATGGAGCTGGCGGAGCAACTCAATTACATTCCGAATTTTAACGCCAAAAGCCTTGTCCTCCAGCGCTCGCATACGATTGGCCTGTTTTTCACCAGTATTTCAGAAGGCACCAGCTCCAGCTTTTTTGCGGACACCATCCGTGGAGTTAATCATGTCATTGGGGTGGATTACAATCTGTTTGTGGGAGGGATTGACGATTACGCCGATTTTTCGGCTATTCACCGCAAACGTTTTGATGGCATCATCCTGATGAGTCAGAGCGAGGCGGACAACCCGTTTATTTATCATGTGCTCGGTCAGGGCATTCCGCTCGTCGTGCTGAATCGGCAGGTGCCAGGGGCAGGCATTGTGAATGTCATTTCGAACGATAAGGAAGGATCCTATGCGGCAGTTTCTTTTCTCATTGAAAGCGGTCATGAACGCATCGCGATCATTGAAGGGGTAGAAGGCTTTAAGTCCACCCAGCAACGGCGCGAGGGCTTCATGAATGCGCTGATTGACAGCGGCAAGCCGATTAGGCACGAATATATTATGCATGGCCATTATGACACCGAAAGTGGAAGCCAAGCGATGAAGCAGTTGCTTTCCTTGGAGGAACCACCGACGGCGGTGTTTTGCTCTAACGATGATATGGCTATCGGGGCGATGAACGCAGTATTCGAGCACGGCTTAAAAGTGCCGGACGATGTCTCGGTCATTGGATTTGACGATATCGGCTTTTCGATGTATACGACCCCGCCATTAACGACGGTCAAAAGACCGATTGAGCAGATTAGCGCGCGTGGAGCCGCATGTATTTTGGAACGGATCCAGTCACCGTCGAACGAGGGCGAGATTATATTTATGGAAACCGCGCTCATGAAGCGGAAATCAACGGCAAACAGACAGCGTTAAGCTTTTTTTGTTGGAAAAGGGCAAACCATAAAGGGCAGGTTCAGTGCATGACGCGCTGTTCCTGCCCCTTTTTTATTCAAATATGTGCGAGTGTGGCGGCTTTTATCGTAAAAGATTCGTTTTCGTCAGTTCAACAATTTCGTCACCGCGCCCGTTCAGCACAGCTTTCATCATCCACAACGTAAAACCTTCAGCCTGTTTGAGATTAATCTTGGGTGGCATGGATAGCTCCTGACGATTGACCACTACATCCACTACTACAGGGCCATCGTGAGCCAATGCCTGTTGAATCGCGTCCTCCAGCATTGCCGGATCTTCGACTCGAATTCCCTTGAGACCCATGGCTTCCGCCACAGCTCCAAAATCAGGATTCACCAGCGCGGTGCCGTTTTCCAGAAAACCGGCTGCTTTCATTTCCAGCTCAACAAAACCGAGGGCGCCGTTATTGAAAACAATGACTTTTACAGGTAACTGATGCTGTTTCAGGGTAAGCAGATCGCCCATCAGCATCGTCAGACCACCATCGCCAGAGAGGGCAATAACCTGTCGGTCAGGCTCAGTGGTTTGTGCCCCAATCGCTTGCGGCAATGCACTTGCCATCGTTCCATGATTGAAAGAGCCGATAAGTCGGCGTTGGCCGTTCATTTGCAAATAACGTGCTGCCCATACAGTGGGAGTACCGACATCACAGGTGAAAATGGCATTTTCATGCGCGGCGTCACTGACGACCTTGGTGAGATATTGCGGATGAATCGGTATATGGCCCGGTTTACCAACCGCCAGTTCATCCAACTCCTGACGCACCTTGGTATAGTGGGAGACGGTTTTTTCCAAATGCTTGGAATCATGCTCTGTCGTTAAATGAGGAAGCAGCATTTCCAACGTTGCTTTTACATCCCCGCACAGCCCATATGTTAAAGGGGTGCGTCTGCCGAGGTGGGCAGGCTCAATATCCACTTGCAGCACAACTGCATTTTCGGGATAAAACTGTCTGTAAGGAAAGTCTGTTCCGAGCATAAGCAGGACGTCACAATCCATCATCGCATGGTATCCGGAAGAATACCCGATCAGCCCCGTTAAGCCTGCATAATAAGGATTGTTATACTCCAGATATTCCTTGCCCCGAAGGGCAGCAACCATAGGGGATTTCAGCTTGTCGCACAGTTGCATGAGCAATTCGTGGGATTTCGCACAGCCGGAGCCGCATAACAAAGTGATTCGTTTGCCTTTATTCAGGTACTCGGCCAGCCGGGAAATTTCCGAAGCTGACGGATGTACCACAGGTGCAGTGGGATGGTAGACATGTTCAGGAATAGGCGCCTTTTCAGCTGCTAAAGCTGCCACATCCCCGGGAAGAACAATGACGGAGACACCTGAACGTGAAACGGCCTGTTGTATAGCCATCGTAACGGTTCTTGGAATTTGTCGTGGAGTCGTAATGACCTCACAGAAGTGGCTGCATTCCCCGAAAAGATGCTCGGGATGCGTAGCCTGGAAATATTCGCTTCCAATTTCGTCGCTTGGAATGTGGGCCGCAATAGCGAGTACAGGTACCCGATTGCGGTGACAATCATATAATCCGTTAATAAGATGCAGATTTCCGGGACCACTGCTGCCAGCGCACACTGCAATGCTGCCGCTAAGATCAGCATCTGCCCCGGCTGCAAAGGCAGCCACTTCTTCGTGCCGCACATGAATCCATTCAATTTGACCGTCGCTGCGAATGGAATCAACCATATTATTTAAGGAATCTCCAACGATACCATAAATTCGCTTGACCCCTGCATTGACTAAAACTTCTACAATAGTATCTGCAATTGTCTTCATAGATGTTCCTCCTGCCTAGTAAGTAACGTTATCCTGCCCGTGCTATCTTGCATCTATTCTAATTAGCCTTAACCGCCTTGGTTCAGGTGCGAAACAACAGGAAGATAGTCATAGATCCGCGAATGGTTGCATAAGTTTATATGTTAACGTGTTCATATTATTGTCATTAATATTTTAAAAAACCAAAAATGTTGAGAAAACTATTTTGTTAACGTGTGCATTGTGATAAAATGTTGTTGAAATCATTAAGGTAATAATGGGAGGTTACTCCGGATGAAACAAGTAGATGAACTAGACCAACTAAACAGAAAAAACTTTATCGTGACAGAGCCGCATCCTGAGAGGGTGCTGCAATTTGGAGAAGGGAATTTCCTGCGTGCTTTTGTAGATTGGCAATTTGACAAAATGAATAAGCTGGCCGATTGGAATACGGGTGTTGTCATTGTACAGCCGCAGGCAGGAGGTCTCGTAGAGAAGCTTAATGAGCAGGATGGCCTGTATACGGTTATTCTCGAAGGGATGAAAGACGGGCAGGCCGTGAAGGAGCATACCTTGGTGGAGTGCGTCACCCGCGGGCTTAACCCGTATAGCTCAGACTGGTCAGCATATGAGGCGTTGTCCCAAAAACCGGAGCTGCGCTTTGTCGTATCGAACACGACGGAGGCAGGAATTGCTTACGGACCGGAGGATCGGCTGGAAGATCGCCCGCAAAAGAGCTTTCCAGGTAAGCTGGCTGCTTTGCTGTATAAGCGCTTTCAATTTTTCAATGGAGATCCAGGCAAGGGCCTGGTAATCATCCCATGCGAGCTGATCGACCGCAATGGAGATGCGCTCAAGGAAATTGTATTGAAATATGCAGATCAGTGGAAGCTTGGGGCTGAGTTTACATCCTGGCTGGAGGAAGCGAATACGTTCTGCAACAGCCTCGTGGATCGGATTGTGCCGGGTTATCCCAAGGACCGGATCACAGAGATTCAAGCAGAGTTGGGTTATAGGGACAGCCTGGTCGTTGTCGGTGAACAGTATCACCTGTGGGTCATCGAAGGACCACAATGGCTCAAGGAAGAATTACCTGCTCATCTGGCTGGGCTGAACGTACTGATCGTCGACGATATGGCGCCATACCGTACACGCAAGGTGCGTATTTTGAACGGGGCACATACGGCGCTTACGCCTGTCGCTTATTTATATGGCTTGGATACGGTAGGGCAGGCGGTCGAGCATGATGTCGTGGGTGCTTTTATCCAGTCACTCATTCGAGAAGAAGTGATTCCAACGCTGGATTCGCCAGCAGTGGAATTGAATGTATACGCCGATGATGTCATTGAACGGTTTCATAATCCGTATGTGAGTCATTATGTCATGAGCATTGCACTGAATTCGATATCCAAGTTCAAGACACGTAATTTGCCTTCCCTGCTTCAATATGTGGAGCAACATAAGGCATTACCTGTCAAAACGGTATTTTCGCTGGCGTCTTTATTCGTATTTTACCGGGGAAAGAGAGACGGCGAACCGATTGCTTTGGCAGACGAAGCGGAAGTGTTGACCGCGTTTGGCGAGCTGTGGAGCGGGTATGACGGAACACTTGCCGGAGCGAAGCAATTAACGGCACAGATACTGGGCAAGCAGACCTGGTGGGGGCAAGACCTGAACCAGATTGCAGGATTGGCTGAACAGACGGCACAGCATGTCTATGAGATTACAAGCAGGGGAATGAAGGAGACGCTGGATTCTCTAACGGGGAACAGCGTGCCCAGAGCATAAGCAAGGAGGAGACTGGAATGCTGGAATTCATTCAAATTCATGATCAAGATAACGTGGCTGTCGCTTTGCGTGATTACAAGCAGGGTGAGACGTTGGCGTGGGGAGCACATGGAGAACAGCGCGTGGTGCTGGCTGAGAATGTGGCGCGTGGGCATAAAATTGCATTGCAGGACATTCCAGAAGGTGGAAATGTGCTGAAATACGGATATCCGATCGGCCATGCCATTCAGTCCATTCAGGCAGGGCAGCATGTGCATACGCATAATACAAAGACGAATCTGACGGGCGTGGAGGAGTACACTTACAAGCCTAAGCCAGCGCCTCATTTATATGAACAGGAGAGTCGTACATTTCAGGGTTATCGAAGAAAGGACGGTCGCGTGGGGATTCGCAATGAGTTGTGGATTGTGCCAACGGTCGGTTGTGTGAACGGGATTGCCGAGCTTATTTTAAATCGTTTCAAGCAGGAAGCGGGCGATATTTCGCCTTTTGAAAATGCACTTGTGCTCAAGCATAACTATGGTTGTTCCCAGTTGGGAGACGACCATGCATATACGCGCACGATTTTGATTGATGCGGTTAAGCATTCCAATGCAGGTGGCGTGCTGGTTCTTGGCTTAGGCTGCGAGAACAATGAAATGAAGGAGTTTAAGGATGCCATCGGGGAATATGACCCGGAACGGGTAAAGTTTTTGCTTTCCCAGGAAGTATCGGATGAAGTGGAGGAAGGGGTACGGCTGCTTCATGAAATTTATGCGGCTGTGCAGGAAGATCGGCGAGAGCCTGTACCTTTAGCTGAGCTGAATATCGGGCTAAAATGCGGCGGCTCTGACGGCCTGTCCGGTATTACCGCCAATCCGCTGCTCGGTCGGCTGTCGGATTATATGGCTGCGCAGGGTGGTACGACGGTACTCACTGAGGTGCCGGAAATGTTCGGTGCGGAGACGATTCTCATGGAACGTGCGGCAGACGAGGAAGTATTCGACAAAATCGTGCATCTGATTAACGATTTCAAGCAATATTTTCTGGATTACAAGCAGCCGGTATACGAAAATCCATCACCGGGTAACAAAGCAGGGGGCATCACGACACTGGAGGATAAATCGTTGGGCTGTACGCAAAAGTCCGGCTCTTCCACGGTCACCGATGTCATTCAGTACGGGGAGCGTCTCAAAACCAAGGGACTCAACCTGCTCAGCGCACCGGGGAACGATCTGGTTGCTTCTTCGGCGCTTGCAGCAGCGGGCTGCCAGCTCGTTATTTTCACAACTGGACGTGGTACGCCTTTCGGTTCCTTCGTTCCGACGATGAAGGTTTCGACCAACTCGCCGCTGTATAAGGCCAAGCCCCATTGGATCGACTATAACGCCGGTTCACTGGTGGAGGATGTTAGTATGGAGGATGCGCTTCGCAGCTTTGTGGATTACATTGTCGATGTAGCCAGCGGAACCTGGGTGAACAACGAGAAGAACAATTTTAGAGAGCTGGCTATTTTTAAAAACGGTGTTACGTTGTAAAAGGATTACAACGAATGGGGAGGCGGAAGAATTCCGTCTCCCTTTTGGTGTTTGTTTGCCTCTTAATAAGTATGCTAGACTTACTGGAAAAGTTAACTTAATGAAATTTTACGAGTACGGGGGGATATGCAGTGCAGAATGAAATTGTTGCTTATCGGGAAGAAAATCATGATCAGCTCGTAGATATTTGGCATCGGGCTGTACGTCAGACTCACACATTTTTGACGGAAGAAGACATTCAATTTTACCATCATATCGTGCGAAATGGTGCACTAAGAGAAGTTGAGATTTGGATGGAATGGAACGAAACCCAAGATCCAATAGGATTTATCGGACTGGACGGGATTAAAATAGAGATGTTATTCGTTGACCCTAAGCGGCACGGACAGGGCACAGGCAGCCGTTTAATCCAGCACGCTGAAAAAATAAAAGGCAAATGCCTCAAAGTGGACGTTAATGAGCAAAACGAATATGCACACGCTTTTTACAAACATTATGGCTTTGTACAAACAGGTCGATCCGCACTGGACGGATCAGGGCGAGCACTCCCTTTACTTCATTTGGAGAAAAACAACTGAACGATTGAAGTTCACCAAATCCGTAAATCCCGTTTACCTCTGCTTAAATGGGATTTTTTCTCATAAAAAGCTTGCGGCATCGTTGGTTTTATGATATAACTTAATTAAGTTATAATTACGTAATTAAGTTATTTAATAATCGTTATTCAGAAATTCTTTGGTTTGGCGAACTTTCTATTTCGTGAATATGAAAAGTCGGACAAGGAGGTGGGGAGGGTGGATGATCTTGTTCACTCCGACATAACAGATTTAGATGTACTTGTTAATATGATTAAGCTGTCATTTTCGTTTAACGACGGAGCCAATATGATTGCATTATGTGATCATCTGTACGAGCGTGCCAGCCAGAAGTATCAGGAGTTACAGTTCTACAAAGCGCACAAGAAACCCGTACAACCCATACATACCAAACGTCCACTAGTATATTACTATGGATACAGTCATCTGATGAAAGGAATGGCCTTCCAGAAACAGGGCAAATATGATGAAGCCCGAGATTGCATCGAAAAGTATGCGGAATTGGGCTGGTTTAATGGTCTTGATCCTCAAGGGGAAGCGGAAATCGAATATTATCGCCATGCTGCCAAAGCCAATCTGTATGCCCTTGATATTTTGTCAGGCTGTTCCGAAGTGTTGCAAGAATACGTTCAATTCCTTCGGGACAATCCGGAAGAACTGTTACCGGGGCTTCTTTCCATCGTGGAGGGGGCATCCAGGCACGACTATTCTTTAGAGGTTGTGCTTGAGCCCTTTGCTGAACAAATTGACGATTTCAAATATCTCGAAGAGCCTGTGAATGTGTCTTATTATTTTCGCTTTTGCTATCAACTGTCTCTCTATTACATCAAGCAGCAGCAGTTCACGGTTGCGCTGGACTATATTCTGCAATCCCTCATGCTGTCAGATACCCTGGGTATGGAACATGAGCATGAGTTTAGGAAGTGTACCGCCATTTTTGAGATTTTCAGATCCCAAGCTACGGCAACACAGCAAGACCAATATATAACTATTTTAAAAGGAGTGTTAAAGGATGAAAAAATTGATTTCACAGCCTCTGTCGCTCAGTCTGTTTAGCTTGCTGGTGTTTGTTACAAGTCATGACCTCATTTCAGTGTTCTATCATGGAGCAAATCATTAATTGGACAGAAGTAAGCAGAAAAGAAGTTCTCCAGCAAGTAGATATTTGATGTAAAAGTATACCAGATAGCAAGTAAGCTCATTAGGAATCGGGCTTGCTTGCTATTTGGCGTCGTTATATGAAGACTAAGCAGTTGTAGGCTTATGCAGAACACCCTGCTCTGATGGATGCAATGAAATTTTCAACTGCTGGTAGGCTGGGAATGTTTCTTCCAAATGGTACGGAGCACTTTTGAATGCCGCATCCAATGCCCGTAGAAAAGAACCGACGAACTGCTCTGGAGAAAAGTAAATGCTTTGCCCGATCATATGAATGTGAAGCTCATTATGATCGCGGTTGCTCACCGAGAGCAATAATCCCTTACCCTGAAAACCCGTTTCGATTGCACGTACTTTATTTATGCTTGAGAGCAGCATTTCTGTTTTCAACGCACGACCCTGTTCCTCTATAAACACGGAAATCAGGCGTTTATCCGTCACGATCATAATTTGGTTCCCCCGAAACGTATGGGTAAGATGCACAAAATCTTTATACACGCCAATCGTCTGCTCATGGGGAGAGATGATCCCCAAACGTACAAACTCAGCCAAGTCGGCGGCATCAGGCTCCTGATGATTTTTAATCCGTTTCTTGATACTGAACTGAAGGGTCAGAATACCAAAGATGGCTACGACAAAAAGAACCATCCCGCCGCTAAGCACGGTGAAATTCAGGGCAATAAAAGCTCCTAGCAAGCATTGCACCCAGGTGATATAACCCAACTTTTGCTGAACGGTACGACGATAGTAGCGGAAGCGTTTTCCCGGTTGATATTCCACAGAAAATTTCGTCATCCCGCGCATAAGCATTAAGCTATAGATACATAAAATAGTAGCTCCAACTGTAATGAGGGCCATGAGCCACTCTTGAGCAGCTATGCCAATTAAGGCGCACAGCCCGCACAGGATGATCCCCGCCCAGCAGGCAACTCTTTTAATGCGAGTCTGTTTTTGAATCGAACGAACTAATTCATCCATTTTTCTTAATCCTCCTGATCTAGATGTATAGGTAATGATTGGAATAACATGTGGTCTTATCGTACCATTGGATAGTCTTTTTCGTAAATCAATAGATTGTAAAAAAATGCTGCACCTGTACTTTAGACACCAAAATCAAAAAAATCGGTATAACTTTTGGTATGTTATCAAAAATACGCTGGGCATCAGTCTGCTCAAGCTGGAGAAGCCAAAAAGCTGTTGGAGCGTCAAGGTGGTAAAATATATGAAATTGCGGCTACTGTTGGCTTTGATAATGCAAGGCATTTTAACAAGGTGTTTCGTGAGCTGGAAGGGATGACGCCTCAGCAGTTTCGAGTGAGGAAGCACATGGGTAATTAGAAGTAAGGAGGCGGAAAACTTCACTGCCTTTTTACCCTTATCCTGATATAATGAAAATAAGTATAACCATGGCCTTCAAACAGAGGTTTTTACACGAATCAGATGAATCGCCGGACGGAAGGGGAGAGCATGTGGTTATTTATGAAACGGACCAAGCTTATATGATGACGACGCAGCATGACCATGCCCATATTTCGGGTGAGTTGGCTTCACAGTGGGAAGAAAGTGCCTTTAAGAATCGACGGCACAAGCAGGATTTTGTATATGCAGCTCGGGAGCATGACCGGGGGTGGATTGAGTTGGACGCCGCTCCTTTTTGGAATGATCAGGTATCTGCACCCTATACATTTATTGATTTTCCACTCACTCCACGCTTTGTGTTCTATCGTCTGGGGATTGATGAAGTCGAGCAAGTGAATTCCTATGCCGCGCTGCTATGCAGCCTGATGTACAAGGAGCTCGTCGGACGGACCGAGCATAAGGATGCTCAGGACAAGCAAGTGGCGCGTGCCTATCTGGAGGCAGAGGAACAGCGTCGGCACAGGCTCAAACAGGAGATGTCATTTGGTGTAACCTTTGACCATCAGGTGCGGACGGATGTACGCAGAATGTTGTTCTGCGACGAATTGAGTCTGTTTCTGTGCAGCAGGGAACCGGGTACGCCTACCGCAGATTATGAATGGTTCGCTAACGGCTTAACCTTTCCGGCGGTTTGCCATAAATGCGGGAGGGTCCGGGCTGAGTGGCTGTCGGATCAGGCTGTGGGCCTTTCCTATTTCCCTTTTACTGGCAAGGTGAGAATAACCCATACCTCCAAAAAGGTAGATAAAGAGCAAATTCGTACAACAGGACTTTTACAGGCCTACCGATCCTCCGAATGGACGCATCGAACCTTTACCGTCGAACATATAATGGAAGTAGAAGAACATCAGGAGAATGCCTGACCTCTTCAAATACTGCTTCGAGCGGGCATTTTGTTCGTGGATGCAGAGGAAGTCAGAGCAGAGCCTCCCTGAATGACTATTCAGAGAGGCTCTCTTTTTTCTTGGATTAAAGCTTTACGATTTTGTAGATGTTCTCACGCGGTTGATCAAGGTCTGTGCCTTGTTCAATACCTTATTGCGCGCCCCTTTATTTTTCATCAGATACGCAACACCCATTCCCAATGCCGCTATGACCCATTTTTTATTCTTCATGATTCATGCCTCCTTATGCTCATGTTGTCATACGCTAACGATTTAAAATCATCCAAAATGTGAAATGATGAACGGGATTTCACGATTTAGTGCTTCATTGCGCCCGTTCCGCATAACTATGATTTTACCCTTTCCATCAAATCTTACCCGTCCTTCGTCCATGAAACGATTACGACTGCCTATTCACGTTTAATGGATATTATCAAGTATCCTGCCGCAATGGCTTCAGATGCACATGACAGGGAGGTCTTTGTTATGAGAAAGAAGGAAGTAGTTGCCATGCTGCTCGCTGGCGGACAAGGCAAAAGACTCAAAGGACTGACCCGTACACTTGCCAAACCGGCTGTATTTTTTGGAGGAACCTACCGCATCATTGATTTTCCCCTCAGCAATTGCACTCATTCCGGTATTGATACTGTAGGCGTGCTGACCCAATATGAACCGCTGGTGCTTCATTCCTATATCGGTGTAGGCAGTGACTGGGATTTGGATCGCCTGGATGGAGGAGTTTTCGTGTTACCTCCCCACGAAAAGGAGAATGGGAACAATTGGTATCGAGGTACGGCGGATGCCATTTATCGGAATTTGCATTTTTTGGATCAGTACGACCCGGAGCATGTACTCATTCTGTCAGGAGATCACATTTATAAAATGGATTACAGTCGCATGCTCGACTATCACAAGGAAAAGGGAGCAGACTGCACTATTTCCGTCATCGACGTCACGATTCAGGAAGCCAAAAGATTCGGGATTCTGAACGCCGATGATGATTTGAAAATATACGACTTTGAGGAGAAGCCGGAGCAGCCGAAAAGCACGCTGGCCTCCATGGGCATTTATTTGTTCAAATGGGAGGTGTTGCGCCGATATCTGCTGGAGAGCGCGAGCGATGCTGAATCCTCGCATGATTTTGGCAAGGATATCATTCCATTGCTGCTCCAGCATGGACGGTCGCTGTATGCGTACCCGTTTGCCGGGTACTGGAAGGATGTAGGCACCATTCAGAGCTTGTGGGAGTCCAACATGGATCTGTTGGCTCAGGACCCGCCGCTGGATCTGAATGACTCTTTCTGGCGCATCTATACCCGTAGTCCTAATCAACCGGCCCAGTATATAACCCAACGGGCTATTCTGAAAAACAGCATTGTGAATGAAGGCTGCGTGGTGGACGGAGAGGTCAGGCATTCTGTGCTTTTTTACGGAGTTGAGGTAGGAGAAGGGAGTGTTATTACCGATTCTGTCATTATGCCAAACGTCAAAATTGGTCGCAATGTTCGCATTCACCGGGCCATCGTGAGCGAAAACATCATTATTGAAGACAACGCGGTCATCGGATCTGAGGGCAGCTCGAATGAAATTGTTTTGTTCGATCAGGAAAGCCAGCTTCATGCACGAATATAACCCGGATAAGGACGGTGTCCGCTATGAGCCGACTCATTGGAGTCATCAACCTGGATCACGAACTGGATCAGTTGAAGGAATTGACCTATTTCCGGTGCGGGGCCGCAGTACCCTTTGCCAGTCGATATCGGCTCATTGATTTTACCTTATCTAATATGATGCATGCAGGGGTGCATGATATTGCACTGTTCATCCGCCGCAAATACCGATCGCTGCTGGATCATTTGGGTGAAGGTCGGCCTTGGGATTTGGACCGCAGGCGGGGCGGACTGTTTATTTTGCCACCAGACTGGAATGATCCGACGGATGCATCCCTTGGAGATTTGCAGCATGTACACAACAATCTGGACTTTTTTCATCGCTCATCAGGTCAGACGATTGTTCACGCCGGAACCCAGCATGTCAACAAGGTTGATATTGAGGATGTATACCGTTACCATCGGGAGAAGAACGCGGACGTCACCCTTGTGTACAAAGCAATACATCAGCTCGAATCTGAGCACGCTCCCTGTGTTCGACTGGAGATTGATGAGGACGGACGGGTGACGGGCATTCATCAGGAGCAGGATCATCATAATATTTATTTGGAAATTTTTGTCATGGACAAAAGCCTGTATCTTGATCAGGTGAAGCATTGCATTGCTCATCAGGATAACCATTTTTTCCGGGATGCCATTCAGAAAAACCCTAGTGGCCTGCGCATTTATGCATATCCCTATGAAGGCTATCATGCCGTGATTAATTCCATTGAGAGTTACTATAAAAACAGCATGAAGCTGCTGGATCAGCAGCAATATCAAGCGCTGTTCCAGAATCAGCCGGTGCATACGAAAATCAAATATGAAGCTCCAACACGTTATACGGACACTGCCGAGGTGGATCATTCGCTTATCGCCAACGGCTGCACGATTGGGGGCAAGGTGGAGAACAGCATCCTTTTTCGCGGGGTACGGGTGGAGGAGGGCGCACGGGTAAGCAACTCGATCATTATGCAGAAATGTGTGATCCGTAAAGGCGCAGTGGTGGAGAATGTGATTTTGGATAAGGATGTGCAGCTTTCACCGGATCGTACCCTGATTGGAAACGCCAGAGTACCCTATGTCATTGCCAAAAATAGCGTGATTTAAAAATATAATTGAGCATTCAAAACGGAAATAACAGGAGGGCACACCTTTGTTCAGCAATAAGGAAGCATTTAAGCAGGCTTTTCAAGAGCAACTGGTCGGAAGGCTGGGCAAGCCGATGCAGGAAGCTCAGGCAGAAGACGTATACAAGGTTTTGGGCGGTATGATCCGCGAACAAGTCGGCAGAAATTGGGCGGAAACGAACCAAGCCTATAAAGAAGGACAAGAGAAGCAGGTCTATTACTTTTCACTGGAATTTTTGATAGGCCGTCTGCTGGGCAGCAATTTGCTGAATTTGGGCGTGCTGGATATGGTCCGGCAGGCACTGGGAGAGCTGGGCTGGGATCTGGAAAAGATTGAAGAACAGGAGGCAGACGCGGGGCTGGGCAATGGCGGTCTCGGCCGTCTGGCGGCTTGCTTCATGGATTCGCTGGCATCCCTTGGCTATGCAGGACATGGCTGCGGCATCCGTTACAAGTATGGCCTGTTCGAGCAGCGTATTGTGGATGGAAACCAGGTGGAGCTGCCTGATTACTGGCTGCAAAAAGGGAACGTCTGGGAGGAGCGCCGCCCCGACAAGAAGGTCGAGGTTCAGTTCTGGGGACGTGTGGAAACTCGGGAGGAGAACGGTCGTCTTGTATTCGAGACGCAGGATGCCGAAACGGTCTGGGCAGTTCCGTACGATATTCCGCTTGTGGGCTACGGACATGCGCAGGTGAATACGCTGCGGATCTGGAGTGCGGAATCGGCACTTGATCCTGTCCGAGGGCCGATTCGAGGCGAAGGCGGTTACTACCGCTTTCTTGACTACAATCGTTCGGTAGAATCCATTTCGGCGTTTCTGTACCCGGACGATTCGAATTATGAGGGCAAGCTGCTTCGCTTGAAGCAGCAGTATTTCCTCTGCTCGGCCGGCTTGCAAAGTATTTTGCGGACGTTTGAGAAGCTTCGGTTGCCCTACAGCCAGTTGCCTGACAAAATAGCGCTGCATATTAATGATACACATCCGACGCTCGTAATACCGGAGCTTATGCGTATTTTGATGGACGTCAAGGGCTTGGGCTGGGACGAAGCGTGGGATATTACAACGCGGACGGTTTCATATACGAATCACACGATATTGAGCGAGGCGCTGGAGCAATGGCCTGTCAATATGGTGCGGGAGCTGCTTCCACGTGTTTCCTTGATCATTGAAGAAATTAACAAGCGCTATTGTGCCATGCTGCTGGAGCGTTATCCGGGTCAGGACATTAAAATTGGCGAAATGGCAATTATTCATGGTGAACAAATTCGCATGGCCCATCTGGCGATTGTCGGCAGCTACAGCGTCAACGGGGTGGCTGCGCTGCACACGCAAATTTTGAAGCAGCGGGAAATGAAGCCGTTCCACGAGCTGTACCCCGGCCGTTTTAACAATAAAACGAATGGGATTGCCCATCGCCGCTGGCTCATGCACGCGAATCCCGAGCTGGCAAGCTTGTATGATGAAACGATAGGTACACGCTGGAGAACTCGTCCACGCGAGTTGATCGACCTGCTTCGTTACAGCGGGGACGAGTCGTTCAAGGAACGGATACAGGCGATTAAGCGAAATAATAAAGTCAGGCTCGCCGAGCAGGTTTTTGCTAAACAGAGCGTGCGACTGGATACGTCCTCGATTTTTGATGTACAGGTTAAACGGCTGCATGGATATAAGCGGCAACTGCTTAATATTTTGCATGTGATGCACGTATACAATCAGCTCAAACATAATCCTTCCCTGGATGTGGTGCCGCGTACGTTTATTTTTGGAGCTAAAGCTGCTCCCGGCTATTATCTTGCCAAGCAGACGATTAAGCTCATTAACAACGTAGCGGACACGATCAATCGGGATGTGGATGTCAGGGACAAGCTGAAAGTCGTTTTTCTGGAAAATTACTCGGTTTCACTGGCCGAGCTGATTATTCCTGCGGCTGATGTCAGCGAGCAAATTTCCACGGCAGGCAAGGAAGCTTCAGGCACTGGAAACATGAAATTTATGATGAATGGTGCACTCACCCTGGGTACGCTGGACGGAGCCAATGTAGAAATGCATGAAATGGTAGGCGATGCCAATATGTTCATTTTCGGAATGAAGGTGGATCAGATCGAGGCGTATTACCGGGACGGGCAGTATTCAGCGCGCAAAACAGCCAACAGCGACGAACGGCTGCGTGAAGTGCTGGATCAACTGGTGAATGATGCTCCTTTTACGCGGCATGAACGGGAATTTGAGGCTATTTATCAATCCTTGATTGATCACAATGACGAATACTTTGTGCTCAAGGATTTTGCGGCGTATGTAGATACTCAGGTGCATATCGAGCAGGTGTACCGGAATCCGTCTGAGTGGACGCGGCGTGCTATTGTAAACATGGCACATGCCGGCAAGTTTTCCAGTGATTGCACAATTCAGCAGTACGCGGCCGATATTTGGAACATTGTACCTCTCCAAAACGATGTCAACAAGCGAATCTTGTCCTAATACGGCGAAACAGGCGGAATGGCATTGCTTTTCGAACGCTGAGGGTTATAATGACAGTATAGACATAAGTAAGGATGGGTAGCTGTATAACCTCATTCCTGAACTTGAATTGTACTGTTGAAGGAGTCCTCCTATTGATAAAGCTCAATCCGAACAGGCTCAAATCTAAACAATCGAAGAAGAAATATAATGTGTTTCAAAATATATGGCGGGCGATTCGCCTGAATTTCATCAAGCTGCTGCGTGCGCCGGGTGGAGTGAAGAAAATCTCTTTGGGCTTTGCCATTGGCTTCGCTTTGGAGATGATTGTTATCTCCACGGCTTCGCTGGTATATCTCGTGTTTTACCCGATTGTCCGGCTGTCTGGCGGCTCGTTGCCTGCGGCAATTGTAGGCAACGTTGTAGGTAAGCTGACCTTTTTGCCGATTGTGCTGATGCCGTTCGCCAAGCAATTGGGAGCTTGGATTTATCCGTCCCATTACCCGGTACATGTACGGGGAGGCAGGCTCCATGAACATTCCTTTATGGAGCTGTTTCATGGCAATTGGTCTGTATTTAGAGACTTGCTGCATGGAGGACTGCACATTCTGATTGGCATGTCGATTTTCGGTGTGGTGCTAGGGGTTATCTCGTATTTTGTCATTCAAGTTCTGTATAACCGTTCGCTGCACAAACGGCTGGAAAAGCGGAAATTGCGTCATGGCGCAGCCTTTTCAGCGGCCAGACTGTTGAAAAACGGATAATGTAGCGAGGAAGAAGCTCCTTAAGCCTATGAACTAGGCCTGAGGGGCTTCTTGTTGTTTCTTCGTGGGAGGGGAACTCAAAAAGCGCCTTGCTCTTTAGGGAGAACAAGGCGCTTTTTGAAGTTATCGGCTTATTTTGTTGAAAATTATTGGATCGGTTGAGTTTGTATACAATAATTGGCTTCATTCGCTCGAATCGTTTACAATACGTGTGCATACAACACTGGACGACAGGTTAATGTACATACAAGGAGTGGTGAAGTTGCAGAAGATATGGCAAATCTACTTAACAGACTGGAAAAATGTATTTAAAGTATCAACCGGGACTTTATTAGTCATTGGTATTATTCTTTTGCCTTCCGTCTATGCATGGGTAAATTTGAAAGCAATGTGGGATCCTTATGCGAATACATCTGGTATTAAAATTGCAGTAACGAGTCAGGATCAGGGTGCTGAGGTGAACGGGAAGAAGATTAATATCGGTGACGAGGTTTTGCATAACCTTCAAAATAACAAGAAACTGGGCTGGACCTTTGTCAATGAAGCGGAAGCGCGAAAAGGTGTGCTGAACGGAGATTATTATGCAAGCCTGCTCATCCCAAAGGATTTCTCCGAAAAAATTACGAGCGTGCTCACGGAAAATCCGCAAAAGCCGGAGATTGATTACGCCGTCAATGAAAAAATCAATGCAGTTGCTCCCAAAATTACTTCTTCTGGAGCAACCGCTCTGACGAATCAGATTAGTCAAAACTTTATTGAAACCGCCAGTCAGGCTGTGCTGACCAAATTGAAGGAAGCCGGAGTGAAGCTGGAGGAGGAATTGCCGACCATACGCAATATTGAGAACCGGGTGCTGGAGCTGAACAACCGATTGCCGGATATCGACAGATTAGGAAAGCAGGCTATCGAACTGGAACAGAATTTGCCGAAAATTAAGGCACAGGGACAAAAGATCATTGCATTAAAGGAGAAAATTCCTGAAATTAACCGCGCTGGCGATCTGGTGCTGAAAATTGAAAAAAACTTGCCCGAGCTGGACAAGGTGGCGGCAGTTATTTTAGATATACAAAAAAGGCTGCCGGATATTCAAAAGGCCGGAGATCGGATCGTGGAGCTGGATCAAAATTTCGGTAAGGTAGAAAGCGCATTGGCTACGGCCCTAGAGGACACGCAAACAGCGCTCATGGTCATTAATGCCGCACAAAAAGCGTTGCCGGAAGTACAAAAAATTGCGGATACGGGCAAGGATTTTACAAACGGATTGCTTGACTTTCTGGATAAAAATGATGGTGCGCTTGATTCAATCGGAACGGTGGTCAAAGAGGATTTACAGTTGGTACAGCAAATGGAAAATGAAGTTTCGGAGATCACAGGGATCATCCGCGGTGTTGATTTTGATCCTAAAGCAGCACAGGCTGCAGTGAATCGGGTTAGCGGAAGACTGACCACTGCCGTGGGAGTGCTGGATCGTATTTCTCAGTTGCTGTCCCGTGTTAACGGGTATTTGCCGAGTCAGCCGCTGGATTCGCTCATTTCCCGTGTGAGCGGTGTAGAAGACCGTTTCCGTCGCTTGAATAGCACGGTTACAAGCATCGGGGATGCCATTCAGCGCGGCGAGAAGCCTGCACAAAATCTGCTGGATAACGCTGACCGCCTTGCTGGAGAAATCAGCAAGGGGATTGACAGCATTTTGGGCAACTATGATACGGAATACGCACCAGCCATTCAAAAAGCGTTGGATCAAATAAAGACCGTTGCCCGTAATTCTGCGAATGTGCTGAATACGGCCCAAGAGCAGCTGCCGAATATTGAAAAAATATTAAACGACGCTCAGGCTGCCGCACAATTCGGTCAGGAAGAACTGACCCGTCTCCAACAGGATCTGCCGCAATACCGGCAAAAGCTGCATGAAGCGGCTACGACGATTCAGGGACGCATGGGCGAATTTACGAATGCTGTAAACAAAGCAGCGGACTTCGTGAATAACGATTTGCCAGCAGTTAAAAGTAAGATTCATCAGGCGGCGGATTTTGTGCGCAACGATTTGCCGAAGGCGGAGCAGCAGTTTATCAAAATGGCTGACCTGATTGAGAACAAGTTTCCTGAGGCAGAACATGCGGTGCACCAGGTCGCCAATTTTGTGAGAACGGATCTTCCTGCTGCTGAGGATTCCATACGTCAGGCCGCAGACACGATTCGCAAGCTCAAAGGCGAAAATGCCCTTGGACGGGCCATTGCATTGCTCAAGGGGGATGTGAAAAAGGAGAGCGATTTTCTCGGCAGTCCGGTTTCATTGAAACAGGAGCGTATTTATCCGATTCCGAACTATGGTTCTGCGATGTCGCCTTTTTATACCACATTGTCGATTTGGGTAGGTGCAATGCTGCTGGTGTCGATGTTCAGGGTAGATGTGGAAGACCCGGAAGGTAAATACAAAAGCTACCAAGTGTACTTCGGACGGCTTATGACGTTCTCCACTATCGGTATATTTCAGGCGCTTAGCGTGTCGGTCGGTGACTTGTTCCTGCTCGGGGCATATGTGGATGCCAAAGTTTCATTTGTACTTTCCTCCATACTGATCAGTCTCGTATTCACAGCTATGACCTATACACTGGTTTCGGTGTTTGGCAATATCGGTAAGGGGCTGGCGGTTATCTTGCTGGTGCTTCAGTTCTCCAGCTCAGGGGGCACATTCCCGATTGCGACGAGCACGCCGTTTTTTCAAGCATTGAATCCGTTCGTTCCTTTCACCTATGCGGTTAGTCTGTTACGAGAAACGGTAGGGGGGATGCTGCCTTCGACGGTGACACGTGATGTGGTGATGCTGTTTGTATTTATCGGGGTTTGCTTCCTGTTTGGATTGGTATTTAAGAAGCCGCTCAGCAAGTATACGAAAAAGATGGCTGAGCGAGCGAAAGAGACTAAATTGATTCCTTGATTGTTAAAAAGAGAGAGAGTTACGGTGTGTGGGCGGCTCCGCGAAGGATTTGATCTTACGATCGCTGGCGCTTCTACAGATTCAAATCCTCCGCTTCGCTGGGGCTACCACTGTAAAGTCACTTTCCCTTTAACGGTGGGTGGTAGTATGAGGGGGGATGGCCTCGCGCTTGCTGCTTCGGTAGTGCGTGGGGGTTTTTTGTATGCGCTAAAAAATATATTACCATTTCGGGGTGTTTCAAAGTGGTGTTTTCTGGTTAATGAAATGAGTATGGTTTTTTTTGGCATGGGATTTTTACGGTATTTAAAATTCTTAGGCAAAGGCGGGAGGCAATATGGAGTATTCATACTTGGGAAAGTCAGGCTTAAAGGTTAGTCGGTTGTGTCTGGGCACGATGAATTTTGGGCCGGAAACCGAAGAAAAGGAAGCGTTTAAAATTATGGATGCTGCGCTGGATGCGGGCATTAATTTCTTTGATACAGCCAATGTATATGGTCATGACCGCAAAGGGTGGACGGAGGAAATTATCGGACGCTGGTTTCAGCAGGGTGGCGGAAGACGCGAGAAGGTCGTGCTTGCGACGAAGGTATACGGGGATATGAAAAATGAGAACGACGGGCCGAACGCAGGATCAGGCTTGTCAGCTTACAAAATTCGCCGTCATTTGGATGCTTCTCTGAAACGTTTGCAGACCGATCATATCGAGCTGTATCAGATGCATCATATTGACCGAAACGTGTCATGGGATGAGCTGTGGGGTGTATTCGAGTCGGTTGTGGATCGGGGACAAGTTGGTTATATCGGTTCCAGTAACTTTGCGGGCTGGCATATTGCTGTGGCGCAGGCCGAAGCGAAGGCACGCCGTTTTTTGGGGCTTGTATCCGAGCAGCATTTGTATAACCTGAATGAGCGTTCCGCCGAGCTAGAGGTATTACCTGCGGCCCAGGAGCTGGGACTCGGCGTTATTCCATGGAGCCCGCTGGCTGGCGGATTGCTGGGACGTAATGCATTGGCAGGTACAGGCTCGCGTAGCGCACGTTCCAAGGAAAAGATTGAACAAAATCGTGGGAAGCTGGAGCAATTTGCAGCGTTGTCCCGCGAGCTGGGCGAAAAGGAAGACGTGATTGCGCTGGCTTGGGTATTGTCTCATCCGGCCGTAACGGCTCCGATTATCGGCCCACGGACATTGGATCAGCTGGAGGATGCTCTGCGTGTGCCTGAGGTCAAATTGAGCGAGGATGTGCTTAGCAAGCTGAATGAGATTTTCCCTGGCCCCGGCAAACCTGCGCCGGAAGCCTACGCATGGTAATTTAGCATCCTTCCTATCAAAGACAAGAAGTGAATCGCAAAGAAGCAGCAGATCAGGAATATATCCTGGATCTGCTGCTTTTTTTACTAAATGCCCTGTCAAAACCTGAACGATAAGCGATCATGATCAGAATAGCCCTGCGCTAAACGTGATCTGTCTTTTTAGGCATCATCCGAGGGAGGATTTTTATATCATGTGTACTATAACTATGCAGAATCATGTCGAGCATGATACCGAATAAAAAATCTTGAGCAGAAATGGATTGCGATTGTTCGATTTGCATGAGAATAATGCCGAGTAAAATAACCAAAGACATCATAAGTCCCTGAATGGGGATTTTCCCTCGTACTTTTAAAGGACCGTTCTCCGTTTGCACAATTTCAGAAAATAACGGGACAAGCAAAGAACCGGAAATAATGGTAATTTGCCACGTTCCAGCGATCAGCCAGCCTGGTGAATAAGCTGATGCGAAGCACAATGGAGCATAAAACAATCCAAACCCGACGAAGCTCCATAGAACCCAGGTCCACGCTTGTTCTCTCATGACGTTCCAAAGAGGTTTAAGCTTGTGTTGGGTCAAAACGATGACGAATAAAATGGGGAGCATAAACAGATATCGCAAAGAAGCACTCCATATCCAGCTCCCCCCTGATAGCTCCATTGACCGATTGAGAACAAAAGTAAAAGCAAAAAAGAAAGCAGCCAATACACCTAGCCAGATTGATCGCAAAACATTCACCTTATTCTTTAAGTATCGTTATTATCATATATTAATAACTTTTTATGATTCATTTCAAGGGCTTCTTCGCAGTTGACAAGGCGAAAGAGATCATGTATATTACTGAATGCCTATATTAATAGTAATTATTACGATTTAAAAAAAGTATGATGAAGATGAGCATATATTAAAGGGAGCGTACCACCAATGAATAAGAAAGTAATACCGGTAACGGTGCTGAGTGGATATTTGGGGGCAGGGAAAACAACGATTTTGAATCATGTGTTAAACAATCGGGATGGAATGAAAGTGGCCGTGATCGTCAATGACATGAGCGAAGTAAACATTGACGCCGAACTGGTAAAAAAAGAAGGTGGCTTGTCCAGAACAGAAGAGAAACTGGTTGAACTGTCCAACGGCTGTATTTGCTGCACATTGCGTGAAGACCTGCTGCTGGAAGTCAAGAAGCTGGCGGAACAAGGCGAGTTTGATTATATTTTAATCGAATCTACAGGGATCAGCGAACCTGTGCCTATCGCTCAAACCTTTACGTACGCCGATGAAAGGACAGGCATTGATTTGGCTTCCCTGGCAAAGCTCGATTGTATGGTGACTGTGGTCGATGCGAACCGTTTCTGGCATGATTTTGAATCAGGAGAAACGCTGCTGGATCGCAGGCAGGCTACGGGAGAAGACGACACGCGTGATATTTCGGACTTACTGATTGACCAGATTGAAACCTGTGATGTACTGATTCTGAATAAATGCGATTTGGTTCAGCCCGCGGAGCTGGACAAACTTGAGGGCGTGCTGCGCAGATTGCAGCCTGAAGCCAGAATCATTCGTACTTCCAAGGGACAGGTCGCTCCTTCGGACATTTTGAACACGGGATTGTTTAACTTTGACAAGGCCAGCCAATCCGCCGGATGGATTCGTGAGCTGGAGCTAGAGAGCCATACACCGGAAACGGACGAATATGGAATCAATTCCTTTGTATATCGACGCAGAAGACCGTTCCATCCTGCCAGATTGGCTGAATTTATGAGCTACTGGCCGGAGGAGGTCGTTCGCGCCAAAGGTTTGGCCTGGATTGCGACCCCACAGGATTGGGCAGCCAGTATCAGCCAGGCAGGGCCCTCTATTCAGTTCGGACCGGCAGGAAGCTGGCTTGCGGCGTTGTCCGAGGAAGAACGGCAGGAGATCGTCGCAGCCAACCCTGAAGCTCTGGACAATTGGGACGAGCAATGGGGTGACCGCATGAACGAAATTGTCATGATTGGTATCGGAATGAAGCAATCGGACCTGGAAATAGAACTGGATCAATGTCTACTGAACGATACGGAGATGAACATGGATTGGTCTGACTTTGAAAATCCCTTGCCGTGGTCAGACGGGCAATAATTATTTGTCTTTGAATTAAACAGGATGTATAGCTATTAATGTATTGATTACTAGCGAATCCATTCAGCAATGAAGTTCATACACTTTTTGGCGGCTGGAGCCATGTTCTTCAAAGAAGCAGCAGCAATACCAATGGAACGTGAATATGGCCCATCCAAAGGTCGAATACAAAGTTCATAAGGATTTTGAACTAAAATCATTTCCGGAAGAATACTTACGCCCAGTCCGTTTTGCACCATAGCCATAATGGCATGATCATCTTCTAATTCATATTTGATTTTCGGAGCAAGCTTGTGCTGTGAAAAAATTCTCCGTACATCGGTGTCGCAGCCAGAAGCAGGCATAATGAAGGACTCATCGAGGAGTTGATCCACACGTATGGTTGTTTGCTCCCGAAGCATGTGATTAGATGGCAGTACGCACAGCATTCTTTCTTTTTTTAGCGGCAGTACTTCCAGTACGTCTAAAGCAGGCAGATTAACGAAGCCAAAATCAGCTTCTCCGCTGGCTATCCAATTCTCAATGTTATGGTAGTTACCGTCGAGCAGTTTCAGTTCAATAAGTGGAAAATGCTCATTAAACTTTTGGATAATACCGGGCAACCACTGGATGGATACACTTGAGAACGTACCTATTTTGACGGTTCCGGTCTCCAGTCCTTTGATTAGATCGACCTCTTGATAAAGCCTTTCGTTCATTTGTACGATCTCTCTGAAATGCTTCATCAGACGTTCTCCATTGCTGGTCAATTTGATGCCTGAACGTCCTCTAATCAGAAGAGTCAAGCCCAATTCATGTTCCAAACCGGAAACAGCATGGCTAATGGCGGATTGTGTAAGCTTGAGAAGTTCTCCTGCTTTGGTGAAGCTTCTTGTTTCTACTACGCTAAGAAAGACCTTATATTTAAACAAATTCATGTGTCCTCCTACATTAAATGAAATATATTCATACATAGTATCATATATATTCATTTTTTTTATCTTAGTTTTGTGGTTATAATCGAACTTGAGGATTTTGCAAAATCCAGACTTAAGAAAAAAGCTGATAACCATTTCATTTCTGGGAGGTACCTATGAATTCAATTGCAAAAACGCCACAGCCCCCTTATTATGCTGCTATCTTTACTTCTGAACGTACTGAAGGAGATGGCGGATATGGAAAGATGGGAGACAAAATGGAGGAACTGGCTGCTGAACAACCTGGTTTTCTGGGCATGGAAAGTGTTCGTGACCAAAACGGAGTAGGCATCACGGTTTCTTATTGGGAATCCTTAGACGCTATAAAAAATTGGAAACAGAACGAGCTGCACAAGGTAGCACAGGAGAAAGGGAAAGCTGAATGGTATAAAACGTTTGGTTTAAGAGTGAGCAAGGTAGAACGAGATTATTTTTTTACAATATAAAATAGATGAAATGATTAAAGCCAAAGGGAGCGCCTTTTCAGCCATTTATGGCCTTGAAGACGCTCCCTTTGGGTTAACATGCTCGTATGCATATGTCATAGACTTGTATACTCAGGGTTCAGTTGGATTTATCGGCTTCATTTCCTGAATCGCTTGCTTTAAGCTTTGTGAGCATTGCTCAAAAAGCTGCTTGCTTTGCTGCTCACTGGAGCCCGTTGCCAGCTTTTGCAGTTCAGTCGTGCATTGTTCCAGCAGCGTCAGCACGGCTTGATTAGAGTCCTGTACCTTGGTCATCTGTACGTTATCGCTGTATTGGTCAATGTATAATTCCCCTTGCGGGTCCACCTGCGCGAAAAATACGTCTTTGACCGTCAGGCTCTTTTCTTTCAGCTTTGCATCCATCCATTGCTGAGTAATTCCCATGTATGCCATTTGCTGCTCCATGAGTTGTCCATCCATAATAATGGCTGTTGGTTCCTTCTCCGGTAGTTGCCGCATATTCAGATCCTTAGGCGTTAAGGGCTGCTTTTCTTTGGTTAACAGCACATTGACTTCACCGCTGGTCTCCATAAGGGCAAATTCTACGTCAGATACCTTGAATACATTCTTGCTCCGCAGCTGCTCCATGAGTTCATCCAGGGTGAGCCGTTCTTTTTTCAGATTGTCTTCTAAAATTTTGCCGTCCTTGATCAGGATTGTGGTTTTCCCATCGGCAAAATCTCTGGCCTTCTTGCTTTTAATTTGCAAAAATTCAATGCCCAGTGTCGTCAGAACCCATACCGCTAACGATATAGTGCCCAAGTACCAGGAGGACTCCCGTTCCAAAGGAATAGAAGCAGCCAGGTTACCGATCGTAATTCCCGTTATATATTCAAACAAGGAAAGCTGCGATACCTGACGTTTTCCGAGAATTTTGGTAATTAAAAATAATATAGCGATAGCCATTAATGTGCGCAAAGAAACCTCGGCCCAATCCTGCATATATTCAACCTCATTTCATTTCATTCTGCCGCAAGTGCGCTGATATTCCAAGCATGTCCGCACCAAGGTCCGTTTAAACTCCAATCCCTCTTATTTTAATTAACTCATCTGCCGTTAAACGATTTAAATAAGCATTTTGCAACAATCCCAAGAGCGATTTCAAATCAGCAATATATAGATCGAAACGGTTTAGTTCGTCTATCTATTGTACTTTCGAGCGTTGGGAATCGAATGATGCAAAATGCTGAAATACTTGCCAGTATACAAAGAAACTACCGCATTAAAATTTTCTATCGTTGCATTATCAATGTCTATTACACAGGCGATTGACGGAAAAGGGTGGGCAGGATACATTATAACTATAATTCTCATTTAATTCATCGGGATTATAAACATTAAGTTCACGGAGGTATGTATATGTCATCCAAACCTAAAGTTGTATTGTGGAGTAAAACAGGCTGTCATTTTTGTGGAGAGATCAAATCGTATCTGGAATCCCAAAATCAGCCTTATGAAAATATTCAGGTGGACGGAAATGATGCCCTGCGTGACGTACTGGAGACTAAATATGGTGTTCGCTTTGTCCCTGTTGTTGAGGTAGGCGGGGATAACAAATATGAGGCGCTGCTCAACCCGGATCTGGAAGAGCTTGGGAAAGTGCTGGAAAGTTACAGTCAAGCGGTATAAGTAACGAAAAAAGGTCTGTAGCTACGCTGCTTTGTACAAAAATAACTTATAAAAGAATGCAGGCATAGCTGCCTTGAAACAAATGATTAGCCGTTGGGTAACAATAATTTTCAAGAGAGGTGTGAACAGTTCATGGCTAAAGACAGACAAATCAAATTTGGTGCCATTATTCACGGTGTTGGAGGTAGCATGACAACTTGGCGTCACCCTGAAGTGCCTGCGGACGCGAGTGTTAATTTTGAATTTTATAAAACACAGGCGCAAAAGGCAGAGGAAGGCAAGTTTGACCTTGTTTTTATCGCAGACGGTTTGTTCATTAACGAGAAATCCATTCCTCACTTTCTGAACCGTTTTGAGCCGATTACGATTTTGTCCGCTTTGGCCGGGGTGACGAAGCATATCGGGCTGGTTGGCACGCTATCGACTTCCTACAGCGAACCGTTTACAGTAGCACGTCAGTTTTCTTCCATTGACCATATCAGTGGAGGGCGTGCAGGCTGGAATGTGGTGACTTCCCCGCTGGAAGGCTCCGCTCTTAACTTTAACAAAGGCGAACATCCGTCACATCCAGAGCGCTACAAAATTGCGGAGGAATATTTGCAGGTAACCAAAGGACTGTGGGATTCGTGGGAAGAAGATGCGTTCGTTCGTGATAAGGAATCCGGCGTGTTCTTTGACCCTGAAAAGCTGCATACCTTGAACCATAAAGGCGAGTTTTTCTCTGTGCAGGGTCCGTTGAACATTGGACGATCCAAGCAGGGGCAGCCGGTTATTTTCCAGGCAGGTTCCTCGGAGGATGGCAAAAATCTGGCCGCCAAGGAAGCGGATGCTGTATTTACGGGACATGACTCGCTGGAGGAAGCGCAGCAGTTTTACCGTGATGTGAAGGAACGGGCGGTACGCTATGGCAGATCCGAAGAGGATATTGTCATCTTACCGGGCATTTCACCGATTATCGGTAGCACGACGGAAGAAGCAGAGCGTAAGTATGAGGAGATTACCAATTTGGTGACGATTGAGGCTGCTTTAAAATATTTGGGCCGTTTCTTCGATCATCATGATTTCTCACAATATCCGCTGGATGAGCCATTCCCAGAGCTTGACGGTATCGGCAGCAATTCCTTCCGCAGCGGCACGGATAAAATCAAACGGACGGCCAAAGAGCAAAATCTGACGCTGCGCGAGGTGGCATTGCGTTCGGCAACACCTAGAACTGCGTTTATCGGTACAGCTGAACAGGTGGCAGATCGGGTGCAGGAGTGGTTTGAAAGAAAAGGAGCAGATGGATTCATTATCGGTTCTGATGTACCGTCGGGTCTGCATGATTTCGTAAATCTGGTGGTGCCTATCTTGCAGGAGCGCGGCATTTACCGTCAGGATTATGAATTTAGCACATTGCGTGAAAACCTGGGTGTGCCGATTCCTGAGAACCGCTACACAGCAGCTAAATCTAAAGTGAAGATAGACGCATAACAGAAGGAGGGAAAAGCATGTCTAAGGTTGTCATCCTGTCAGGCAGTCCGTCTACACAATCCCGTCTATACGGCTTGATTAACTATACGACCGAGCAATTGCAGCAGGCTGGAGCGGAGGTCATATTGCTGAATGTGGTCGACTTGCCAGCCGAGGATCTGGTGAGGGCTAACTTTAACAGTCCCGATATTACAGCAGCTCTTGCGTTGATTGCAGCAGCAGACGCCATTATCGTGGCTTCTCCCGTGTACAAAGCCGCCTATTCCGGCTTGTTGAAGATATTTTTGGATTTGGTGCCGCAGGAGGGGCTGCGAGGTAAGCCCGTACTTCCTTTATTTATCGGAGGCACGCTGGCTCACCTGCTGGTCATTGATTACGCTTTGAAGCCAGTGCTTAACGCGTTGGGAGGAAGACATATTCTCGGCGGTGTGTATGCGGTAGATCAGTGGGTTGAACGCTTGCCAGATGGAGCATACGGGCTGTCGGAGGAACTGGTTTCACGGCTGGATCGCTCTGTAAAAGAGCTGACGGAGCTATTAAAGTAATAAATATTTTCAATTTTTACATTGACAGGGCGTTCAGTGAGTTTTATGATACAAAAAAACCAAGTTAGCGCATTGGATAAAATGTATTTGAAACTCACTGGGGGACTTGTGTATGAATATCGAGAATATGGAAGCCTTTGTATACGTGAATCATTATGGCAGTTTTAACAAGGCGGCAGATGCGTTGTTCTTATCACAGCCCTCTGTCACAGCCCGGATCCAGACGCTGGAGCGCGAGCTGGAATGCAAGCTGTTCGACCGCCAAAGCAAGCAAACCATTTTGACGGAGGATGGACGAAAGTTTCTTCCTTATGCGGAGCAAATGCTTCAAGTGCTGCAAAAAGGGAAGCAAAAGCTTCAACAGCGCAAAAAAACTCCTCAGCAAATTCGAATCGGCTGCACGATATCGGTGTCGAACTATATCATTCCTGAGATATTAAAGCAGCTCCGCGCTCGTTATCCGGAGATTAACTACAAAATTGTGACGGCTACGACGGATCAACTGGTACATAAGCTGTTGAACCGTGAGGTAGACATTAGTTTTGTCCGTAAAGTGATGCATCCGGCCATTCGTACGCTTGCTTTTTATGAAGATCCCATTTCCCTGTATGTATACGACGGTCATCCGTTTATGAAGACTGGAAAGGCCAGCATACAGGATATTCAGCATGAAACGCTGGTGTTTTTTGAATGCGGATCATTGGACTGGATGAGGATTCATCGGTCTTTTGAATCACTGGAGCAACCGCCGGATATTGCCTTTCAGGTAGATAATGTGGTTACAGCCAAGAAGCTGGTGCTGGAAGAAGCGGGGATTGCCTTTTTGCCGGACGTTTGTGTGAACCGTGAGGTGAAGGATAAAAAACTGTTCCGCATTCATGTACCAGAGGTAGCCGGGGTGTCCATGCAGATTAGCATTGTGGCGACCAAAGAAGACTGTGCGGTGAGCTCGGATTTTGCAGATGCATTGACAGAAGGCTTTCGGGGGGCTGTTTTGTAAACCGTTTTTTGCAAATGTGAGGAGCTTGCAAAAATCCAGAATGTATGAAATGTTCTTTTCAAATATGCTTTTGATTTTTCAATGGTGTTATAGAAATGTTCTATTGCCTGGTGGATTGACGTAAATGAGCGCAGGTGTTAAATTAGTCACATCCTAAAACCGATTAAACTCATAGGAATTATTAATTAATTAATTAATTAATGTGGCAGCTGCCATGTATGTCGCAAACTGCTGATATACAAAGAGACGAGGGGGATTCATATGAAAAAGTGGTTTGCAATGTTATCCGTTATGGCGATTATTCTGGTGTTGGCAGGCTGCGGCTCCTCTGATAATGCGTCTAACGCGTCTGGCGCGTCCGGTTCGAACGGAGACGTGAAAAAAATTATTGTAGGTACAGGCACTCAATTTAAAAATGTATGCTTTATTGACGAAAATGGAAATTTAACAGGCTTTGACGTTGAGCTGATTAAGGAGCTGGACAAGCGCCTGCCTCAATACGAATTTGAATTCAAAACGATGGACTTCGGCAATCTGCTGCTGAGTCTGGATGCCGGTAAAATTGATCTGGTATCGCATCAAATGGAAAAAAACCCGGAGCGTGAAGAGAAGTATCTGTTCAACAAAAATCCGTACAGTATTTTCCTGAACAGAGTCGCTGTAGCGAAGGATAACAATACCATTCAATCGATTGATGATCTGAAAGGCAAAAAGATACTTACCAGTCCGACCAGTAATGCGGCATATGTATTGAAGGAATACAACAAAACACACGGGGATGCCCTGAACATTGTTTATACAAGCGGTGCAGCCAATGATACGGTGCAACAGATTACGAGCGGCCGTATAGATGCTACCATTACGACAGACTTTGCGAACCGCTTTAACACCGATGAAAAAGGAGAAGTAGCCCTGAAAACCGTCGGTGATCCTTTGACTCAATCGGATGTATTGTATGTACTGAACAAAAATGAGCAAGGATTGGCAGATGATCTGGATAAAGCTATTCAGGAAGTGAAGGACGACGGTACATTGTCGAAGCTGAGCATCAAATGGCTTGGAGAAGATTTCACGAAGTCTCTGGATGATGTGAAAAAAGAAGGCGCAAGCAGCAAGAAATAGGATAAGCTTGAATATTTCAGCGGTCAGGGTACCCCGTGTATTCTGACCGCTGATGTATAGGAAAGGAGGCAGGCATATGAGCAGAGAGTTTAATATCGATTATGTTTTTAGCTTTATCCCGAAAATGCTGTCTTATTTACACATCACATTGTTTATTGTGGCTAGCTCGCTTTTGTTAGGACTAATCATCGGCCTGCTGGTTGCGCTGCCTCGTATGTATAATATTCCTTTTCTCAAACGTGTCTCTCAGGTGTATGTTTCATTTTTTCGTGGAACACCTATTCTGATCCAGCTCTTTCTGGTGTATTACGGCTTGCCTGAGCTGCTGAAGCTGGTGAATATCAATTCCTCCAGATGGGATGTGTTGTGGTTTGCCGTAGCGACCTATGCGCTAAACAGCGGGGCCTTTATTTCCGAGATTATCCGATCGGGTGTAGAGGCGGTAGATCGGGGACAAATCGAGGCAGCACAGTCGGTCGGCATGTCAGGCTATCAGACTTTTACACGTATCATATTGCCGCAAGCGCTGGCAGTTGTGGTTCCGGTATTCTCCAATCTGGTGATCGGCAATCTGAAGGATACTTCGCTGGCGTTTACCATCGGAGCTATGGAGATGACGGGGAAATCGCAGACACTGGGTGCGGCTACCCAGCATTTTGTTGAAACCTATATCGCGTTGTCTCTTATTTATCTGGTGGTCAGCCTGATTTTGCAAAAACTGTTCAAGGTACTGGAAAATACGCTTCTCAAGCATGAGCATCGGGACACAGTCCAAAGCGAGCCCAAGAAACGAAAAAGTTTTGTGGTGCGTTATCTGAACCCCCGTCTTAGTAAAGGAGGCAAGAGCATATGAGTCTGGATTTTGGATTTATATATACGGCCTTTCTGGGGTTGTTCTCGGCGTTGCCCAACACGTTAATCATTACGGTGGTCTCCGTACTGGCGGGACTGGTCATCGGAATTATAACGGCTCTGGCCCGAATTTATAAGGTGCCTGTGTTGTCCCAGATTTCCCATGGCTACGTTACCTTTATCCGTGGTACGCCGATGCTGATGCATTTGCTGCTTATTTATTTCAGTTTACCTTTGTTCATTGATGCGGGAGCCAGGCATTTTGGCTGGTCGTTTCATTCTAAAGATGTTCCCTATATGGTATTTGCACTCATTTCGTTCTCGATTACAAGTGGCGCGTATATGTCCGAGGTGGTCCGTTCCGGGATTCAATCCGTAAACCGGGGGCAAATCGAAGCAGCCTATGCAGTCGGGATGACGACGTGGCAGGTGCTGCGGCGTATCGTGTTTCCACAGGCGTTCGTGGTCAGTCTGCCGAACCTGACGAATTCTGTTATTGGGATGCTTCATGGCTCTACGCTGGCCTTTACAGTTTCCGTCACGGAAATCCAGGCTCAGGCTGAAATTTTAGCATCTACAAACTGGAAGTACCTGGAGGTTTATATCGCGGCAGCACTGATTTTCTGGGGTTTGACGGTGCTGATTGAACGAATTTCCGGCTTGGTGGAGAAAAAAATCAATGTGTTTAATGGGGGTAGAGCATCATGATCCGTCTGCAAAATATAACGAAATCGTTCGGCAAGCACGAGGTGCTCAAAGGCATTGATTTAACTGTGAATAAGGGAGAGGTCGTTGTCATTCTCGGACCGAGCGGCTCGGGGAAAACGACGTTGCTGCGCTGCATCAATTATCTGGAAAAGCCGAATGACGGGGAGGTCAGCATTGGAGATTTTACGGTAAACTGCAAGCGACCTGCGAAGAAAGATGTTTTGGCTCTACGCCAAAAAACGGCCATGGTCTTCCAGCAATACAATCTGTTCAAGCATAAAACGGCGTTGGAAAACGTGATGGAAGGGCTTGTCGTCGTCCGCAAGGTGAAGCAGGAGGAAGCGAAGAAGATCAGTATCGAAGTGCTCGAAAAGGTCGGTCTGAGCGAAAAACTGAATCATTATCCGAGTCAGCTATCCGGCGGGCAGCAGCAGCGTGTCGGTATTGCGCGTGCATTGGCGCTGAACCCGGAAGTGATTTTGTTCGATGAGCCGACCTCGGCGCTAGATCCTGAACTGGTGGGAGAGGTGCTGTCAGTTATTCGCAAGATCGCGAAGGAAGGCATTACGATGATTGTCGTCACGCATGAGATGGGCTTTGCGCGGGATGTTTCCAATCACGTGGTATTTATGGATGATGGCCACATTATCGAAGAAGGCAGCCCGGACGACATTTTCAATCGTCCCCAAGAGGAACGCACGAAGCAATTTCTGAAACGGATTACACCGGAATATAACTATTCAATTTAGACGGGAGAGGGAGACATGAGTATTAAAATCGGAGTATTGGATCAAAGCCCTATACACGAGGGGGAAACGGCGGCACAGGCGCTTCGAAACACGATTAAGCTGGCGCAGCGTATAGATGAGCTGGGATTTTCACGCTTTTGGGTATCGGAGCATCATGATTCCGAGCAGGTTGCAGGCTCTTCGCCGGAGGTACTCATTTCTCATCTGCTGGCACGCACCGAGCGTATTAAAATCGGTTCTGGCGGAGTTATGCTTCAGCATTATAGTTCTTATAAAGTGGCCGAAAATTTCAATGTACTGGCGTCTCTTGCACCGGGTCGCGTAGATTTGGGCATTGGACGTGCGCCGGGCGGTCTACCGAAATCCACACAGGCGTTACAACGCAACGTGCATGATGCGCCTTCTCTTGAAGAAAAGATTGATGAAGTGAGCAGCTATATTCATAATATTCTGTCCGAAGAGGGACCGCTAGCAGGGCTACAGGCTAATCCGATTCCGGAAACACCAGCGGATATTTACGTTTTGGGTACAAGTACAGACAGTGCTGGAATTGCTGCACGTTCCGGGTTGCCCTACGTCTTCTCGCAATTTATCAACAGTAACGAACAGGTTGCACTGGATGCATTCCGCACGTATCGGGAGTCCTTTGACTATAGTCATGGACGTGAGCCGAAGGCACTTTTTGCGCTGGCGGTCATCGTAGCGGATACTTCCGAGGAAGCTGCGGAGTTGGCAGGTGAGCACAAGCTGTACAAAATTCATCTGGCCAGTGGCAAAACGGCTACGGTGGGCACGCTGGAAAGTGCAGAGGAGTTCGGTAAGCAATCGGGTGAAGAATATACGATTGAAGTTACACAAGCGCAAATTAACAAGGGAAATAAAGAGGAAATCTATGCTACTTTGACGGAAATTCAAGCTAAATATCAGGCTGATGAGCTGATCGTAACGACAGGAATACGGGATATCGGAAAGCGCGTCCGCTCATTTGAGCTGCTGCATGAAGCTTTTGCTGGTCTGCCTGTACAGTCCTAGGTGTTGTTGGCTTGAGAAAGTTGTAACCATTTTGGATTTACGAAGGAGGAATAGGGATGAGTGGATCAACCGGGACGAAGGAGCAGGTTTTGGAGCAGAAGCTGGTAGACATTCGTCGCCATCTTCACCAGAATCCCGAGCTGTCTAACGAGGAGGTTGAAACTACCGCCTATATCCGTCGTCTGTTGGAAGAACAGAACATAACCATTCTTGATGTGCCGCTGCGCACCGGACTGGTGGCGGAAATCGGCGGGCAGCAGGAGGGGCCGATTGTGGCACTTCGCGCGGACATTGATGCGTTGCCGATTCAGGAGGAGACAGGCTTGCCCTATGCTTCACTGCATCCGGGCAAGATGCATGCCTGTGGGCATGATTTTCATACGGCATCCCTCTTCGGAGCTGCCGTATTGTTAAAAGAGCGGGAGCAGGAGTTGAAAGGCACGGTTCGCCTTGTGTTTCAGCCAGCGGAGGAAAAGGCCAAGGGCGCAGCCCAAGTGCTGGACAGCGGTGTGCTGGCAGATGTGCAAGCTATATTCGGCCTGCATAACAAGCCGGACCTGCCTGTAGGGACGGTCGGCATTAAGGAAGGCCCGCTGATGGCGGCGGCAGACGGCTTTTACATCGAGGTAGAGGGCCTGAGCACGCATGCGGCGGTGCCGCAAGCAGGGATTGACCCGATCGTCGTGTCGTCGCACATTATCACGGCGCTGCAATCCATCGTAAGCCGGAGCGTCAACCCGCTGGACAGCGCGGTGATTAGCGTGACGAAGCTGCACAGCGGCAACGCCTGGAACATCATTCCGGACCGTGCCCATCTGGACGGCACGATCCGGACGTTCGACGAGAACGTGCGCGCACAGGTGGCTGAACGCTTCGAGCAGGTCGTAAAGGGCGTGGCCGATGCTTTTGGCACAAAAGCGAATATCCGCTGGATCGAAGGACCGCCACCTGTACTGAATGACGGCAAGCTGGCCGTCATCGCGGAGCAAGCGGCCCAAGCGGCCGGTCTGGAGGTCGTTCGCCCCGTGCCTTCCTCGGCGAGCGAGGATTTCGGGCTTTATCAGAAGAGCATCCCCGGTGTGTTCGTCTTTGTCGGCACTTCGGGGAGTCAGGAATGGCATCATCCAGCCTTCGATCTGGACGAACGCGCGTTGCCGGGAACGGCGAAGCTGCTGGCTTCACTGGCAGAATCGGCATTAGTATCCATAGAGTAGAGGTGTGAGTCTACTCTTTCAATGCTAGACCCCTTCTTATGTAGAGAAGGGGTTTTTAATTTGTCAAACGATCAAAAGAATTACCTTTTTCTAAATTATAAAGGAAAATATTGACGGTATATCATCCTAATGATAATATAAAATTGTAATTTTTTTCAAAACAAAAGAAAGGGGGGAGAGATAAGAGATTTCGATTGCTATTTTATGAATACAACAATCAAATAAAATGATATGGAGGTTAAAGAAATGCCGAAGAAAAAAGGAATGATCATGGCTTCTTTTTCATTGGTAGTGGCTGCTTCTTTACTGGTTGGCGGGGCTAATGTTGGTGCAGTAGCCTCTAATTTGGAAAGCACTTCTGAAATAGAGTCCACGAGTGTTAGCTTGGCTGCTACGGATATACCTGCAAAATTTAAGCCATCCGTAGAATGGGTTTGGAAGAATAGAATCGTCAAAGAAGGCTCGACCAACCGTAAAAATTTGATTTTTGATCAAATATATGCAGGAAAAGGGACGCTAAATTATGTGGTGCGCTGGCAATCTACCAAAAATCTCACGCTTCAGCAACGTAAGGATATGGCTTCCATGCTGAGCCGCCAAGTCAATAATTGGAATAAGCAGTTGAAAGGGTATGATGGCTGGCCTTATGACAATATTACAGTAAAAATAGTAGGCTGGGCCGTTGCAAATCCGTCTCAGATTCTTAACAAACAATCAAGTGAAATCGTTTACACTGACACGATTACAGATGATTTAAGCAAAACGAACCCGAATATCCCTGCTAAACTTCCAGTTGCTCCTGATGCGCTTTCCAGATTTGAGCATTTTACAGATCCAAACTATGCTTATCCGGGGGGGTTGGACAAGCGGTTTGATATGTATTTATGGGGGACAGCCAATTTTCAAGGTGGAGCCGGTGGTGACTGGGGACAACGCATGCCCGATGATTATATCCTGAGCACCCTGAACTCTGATGAAGTTCATATTACGGAGCATGAGATGGGGCATGGATTCGGCTTGCCTGATTTCTATGAAGAAAATGATCGTCCGCCTGGTGGATTCCCTACACCAACTATTATGTGGGCCGGAAATTCTTCCAAGATAACAGAGTGGGATACCTGGATGTTGCGTTATACCTGGAGCCAGGTCAAGAAGGATACCTCTCGTTTTCCTACCCGATAAAAGATACGTAGAATAGTGCAAAAAAAGCTGATGAATAGGACCGTTTCTTCCAAAATCAAATTCTGTGATGGAATTGATTTTAGTGGAGAAGCGGTTTTTTCATTTCACAAAATACCAGTTTTTTGCACATGAAGGGGCGAATTCGTTCCAATATGATCTCAAAATACCTAATTTAATTCATTAAGGAAAATATTGACGATGCAATAATCCAGTGATAATATGATTTGTGATTATTTACAAAAAACGACAAGGAGGATTGATAGATTATCGTTGATCTCATAGATCAATACATAAACACGAAAAAGAGGTGATTGAATTAATCGTTTCAGGAGAACTACCGTAATTATATTAAAGAGTTATGGAGGTATATGTATGTTGAATAGAAAAGGCATGATGATGGCTTCTTTTTCAGCGGTGATCGCCAGTTCATTGCTGATGGGAAATGCTACGATCATGTCTGCGGCTTCTTCAGAAAATGGGAGTGTAGCGGTTGCAGCAACGGGTGATTCGACATTGGCTGATATGCCTGCTTATCTCAAATCATCTGTGGAATGGGTTTGGAAGAATAGAATGTTGACCGAAGGCTCGACGGCTCGTAACAACACGATTTTTGATCAAATCCATGCGGGAAAGGGTACATTGAATTACGTCGTACGCTGGCAATCTTCTAAACCCGTTACGCTACAACAACGTCAAGATATTGCCAGAATGCTAGGTCGTCAGATGAATCATTGGACGGAGCACCTCAAAGGATATGATGGCTGGCCCTATCAGGATATTAAAGTAAAAGTAGTAGGCTGGGCCGTTGCTGATCCTTCACTATTACTGGACAAGCAACCTGACGAGGTCGTTTATACGGATACGACTACAGACGAGTTAGCTTCCGAAAAACCGGAAATTCCTGCTGTACTCCCGGTTGCGCCTGAAGCTTTGTCCAGATATGAGCATTATTGGGATCCACGCTATTCTTATCCTGGTGGATATGATAAACACTTTGATATGTATTTGTGGGTTACCGAAAATTTTGTAGGAGGAACCGGTCAGGATTGGGGTCAACGTGTGAATGATGATTACCTTTTTAGCACATTGAATTTGGACGAGATCGAAATCACGGAACATGAAATTGGACATGGTTTTGGCTTAACTGATTTTTATGAAGAACACGAGCGTCCACCGGGCGGCTTCCCAACGAACACCATTATGTGGGCTGGTGATTCCGATCATATCACCGACTGGGATATTTGGATGCTGCGGTATACCTGGAGTCAGCTCAAAAAAGATACGTCTCGTTTCCCAAACACGACTAAAGGTGACGAGGGTCCTATCGAAACATCACCCGATGAAATCGTGAACATTGGGCCTGCTGCAACGGCCAGCACTTCTTATACTTCACCTTGGGAAAATGTGAGCGCACTCAATGACGGCTTTGATCCAACCAGCTCCAATGACCGAAGTCATGCTGTGTACGGAAACTGGCCTGAGGTGGGAACACAATGGGTTCAATATGATTTTGATCAAGAACATACGGTATCTCAAATGGATATATATTGGTTCAAGGATGGCTCCGGCATCGATGTTCCCAAGTCTTACAAGATTAAGTATTGGAACGGTCAAGGCTGGTCTAATGTCAAGCAGGCCAAAGGATTGGGTACTGCGGCAGATCAATATAATACCACCACTTTTACGCCTGTAAAAACAACGAAATTAAGAATTGAAATGGTATCCAAAGGTTCTGCATCCACGGGAATTTTAGAGTGGAAAGTAGCAGCTAATCAATAAGTAATATTTTGAATTAATTATGGAGGGGAAACGAATGTTGAAGAAAAAAGGAATGATGGCGGCTTCTTTTTCTGTGGTGATTGCTAGTTCATTACTGATGGGAAATGCTAGTTTTGTATCAGCGGATGCGCATATGAATGGGAGTGCCGTGGTTGCGGCAACAAGTAATACGACATTGGCGGACATGCCAGCTTATCTCAAATCATCGGTGGAGTGGGTTTGGAAGAATAGAATGCTGACTGAAGGCTCGACTAACCGCAAAAATTTGATTTTTGATCAAATTTTTGCGGGAAAAGGAACTCTAAATTATGTAGTGCGTTGGCAATCTTCTAAGCCAGTTACGCTTCAACAGCGTCAAGATATTGCTAGAATGCTAGATCGTCAGATGAATCATTGGACGGAGCATCTCCAGGGATATGATGGATGGCCCTATAAGGATATTAAAGTTAAAGTGGTAGGCTGGGCTGTTGCTAATCCTTCACTGCTGCTGGACAAGCAGCCTGATGAGGTTGTTTATACGGATACTATTGCAGATGGATTAGCTTCTGAACAACCAGGAATTCCTGCTGCACTTCCCGTTGCGCCTAATGAAATATCCAGATTTGAGCATTTTTCAGACCCCAACTATTCGTATCCGGGTGGATTGGATAAACGCTTTGATATGTATCTTTGGGCTACAGAAAATTTCGGTGGGGGAGCCGGCGGCGACTGGGGACAGCGTATGAATGATGAATACGTTCTGAGTACGGTGAACGCTGATGAGATTGAGATTACTGAACATGAGATTGGACATGGCTTTGGATTAAACGATTTCTATGAAGAACACGAGCGTCCACCGGGTGGCTTCCCAACAAACACGATTATGTGGGCTGGAAATTCCGATCATATCACCGACTGGGATGTTTGGATGCTGCGTTATACCTGGAGTCAAATCAAAAAGGATACGTCTCGTTTCCCAACCACGACTAAAGACGACGAGGGTCCAATTGAAACAGATCCTAATGAAATCGTGAACATTGCGCCTGCGGCAACAGCTAGCAGCTCTTATACTTCATCCTGGGAAAATATAAGCGCGCTAAATGATGGATTTGAACCTGCCAATTCCAACGATAGAAGTCATGCCGTGTATGGCAACTGGCCTGAAACGGGAACGCAATGGGTTCAATACGATTTTGATCAAGAACATACGGTATCTCAAACGGATGTCTATTGGTTCAAAGATGGCGCTGGCATTGATGTTCCCAAGTCTTACAAGATTAAGTATTGGAACGGTCAAGGCTGGTCTAATATCAAGCAGGCCAAAGGATTGGGAACTGTGGTAGATCAATATAATACGACCACTTTTACGCCTGTAAAAACAACGAAATTAAGAATTGAAATGGTATCCAAAGGTTCCGCATCTACCGGAATTCTGGAGTGGAAAGTAGCAGCTATCAATAAATAACTCAATAAAGTTCGGCTTATGCTAAATAAGGTTGTCTCTTGCGATATTGCGGGAGACAGCCTTTTTATAATTCATAGCTGGAACAACTGGAGTCTGATCCTATCAGGCTTTTTTTGTATCTTGATTATGGCGCTTGTTTCGTTCATATTTGTATGCAAGGATCACTGGGAATGAACGGATGTACAATAATATGTATAATGAACGTCAGACATGAATGAAAAGAGGACGGAAAGCGATGACCTACGACGTGAAAGCCCCTTACGATGTACATATGGGATTTGGACCGGTGTTTGAACTGCTGAGCAGTTTGCATACCTTTATTTGCCGCAAGGCATACAAGAAGACGGATTTGTCATCCGCGTGGGCCGAGCAGGTGCGTGACAAGCTGTCTCCAGATCTGTCCGGGCTGCTGGGATCTATGGAAATCAATGCAGATTGGAAGGTCATATACGGGATCGTCTGTATGCTTTCCGATGAAGGGGGCATTGACGAGGTTGTAGATCGTCTGGAGAGCCGGACAGCGCTGGAGCTAAATGAACAGGCATTAGCCTACGGTATTCCGTTGCTTGACGATATGGAGAAGCTTCGCAGTCTTGCTTTACGGTTGCTATCTGGTTGGTATGAGGAATACTTTCGCTATGCGGACGCTAACATTCTGATTGGGCTGGGACAGGAAGCCGAGCAGAGAAATAAGGAGAAGGGTACCTATAGCACTATGGAATGGGTGGATCGTATAACCAATGGCTTCCGGTTTGAGCCTTCCGATGGGCTGACGCGGGTACTGCTGGTACCGCAATACCATTTTCAGCCGCTTAATATCATTTATCGGTTTGGATCGCTTCTGTTGTGTCATTATTCGGCGGGAATTTATTTTCAGGAAGACGACTTTTTATCCCCACAGGAATACCGGATGATCCGGAGCTTGGGGGAGAAAAGCAGGCTTAAGATTTTAAAATATTTGTACCAAAGCCAGACACCGCGCACCTTTATTGAAATTGTCCGTCACCTTCAGCTATCGAAGGGCATCACGCACGATCATATTTTCAAGCTTCGTGCCTCTGGTTTCATCCATGCTCATTTTGATGGCGAAACATTGCTCGGTTACAGCGCACGGCTTTCGGCTGTGAATGAAATGCATAGCAGCATCCTTGGCTATATGGAGCGTAATTAAGCTGCGCCAACTGGCAGGACTTTAATACTTTAAACGAATAGACGCCGGTCGCCTGGAGATGGAATCCAGATGATCCGGCGTTTTTTTGATTCAATCCGAAATTCTCCACGCTCGTATTGCTGCCCCTTGCATTTGCATTCGTGTCCTCGTTCCGGCCGCTGGACGATATATTCAAGTTCATCTCTCCAATTACCTGGAGGACGTTTATTCCTACTCATGTTACAGGTGAAGCTTATGTGAGCCTGTTTACCGAAAGAGGGTTTGGGCGAACGCTGTTTAACAGCTTCTTTACCGCAATGGCCGAGATGCTATTCGGGTTACTAGTAGGCTCGATGGCAGCCTTTGCCTTTGCTTTCTTCCAGTTTAGAGGGGAAAATGCAATGTTTGTGCTGGTGCTCATCACGTTTATGATTCCGTTCGAAATGATTGCCATTCCCCTATACAGTCTGGTGGATCAACTGGGCTGGATGGACTCCTATACCGCCATCATCGTACCGGGGATTGAGAACGGATTGGTTATTTTTCTGTACAGGCAGTTTTTTATGGAGCTGTCTCCTTCACTAACGGAAGCGGCCCGTCTGGATGGAGCCTCCTGGTTCCGCATTTATACGAAGATCATTATGCCGCTCTGCAAGCCTGTCACGCTCAGTGCAGGGCTGCTCATTTTTGTGCATCAGTGGGAGTCCTTTATGTGGCCGCTGATTGCTACGCGCTCAGACCAGTACAAGGTGATACAGGTCGCCTTGAGTGATTTTACAACTGAGTTTGGAACATATTGGAATTAGCTGTTCGCTGCTTCTATGATCGCTGTTGTCATTCCGGTGATCGCCATTTTGCCGTTGCAGCGCTTTTTTGTATCCGGCATATCAGGCAGCGGCTTGAAGGAATGAAGTTGAATATGAATGAGAGAGGATGAACCCGATGAATACAATCGCCCAACAGCTAAATGAAGTGCTGCTTGCTGAAAACAAGCATGTATATGATATGTTGTCCCGTTTGGGAAGACAGATTTACTATGTTAAGGAGGGGATTCTGAGTCAGTCCGGCGAAGCCAAAGCCAAAGCGCATAAATATAACGCCACATTAGGGACAGCCGTCGAAAATGGGCAGCCCATGCATCTCAAGGTCATTCAGGATACACTCAGCCATTATGCGCCCAAGGATATTTATGAATATGCCCCTACGGCGGGCAAACCGGAGCTGCGCAGGCTTTGGCGGGAAAAAATGTTTCGTGAAAACCCGTCGCTGGGGGGCAAAAAGGTCGGGACACCGATTGTGACAACGGGGTTGACGCACGGTCTGAGTATCGTGGCAGATTTGTTCGCCGGAACGGATGATCCTGTCATCGTACCAGATCAAATCTGGGAAAACTACGAGATTACGTTTGGTGTCAGACGAGAAAGCCGCATGGTGGAATATGCCCTTTCAATGAGCAGCACCAATATAATGTGGAAGGGCTGCGTCAAGCCATTTTACAACAGAAGGATGCGGGGAAGGCCATTGTTGTGCTGAATTTCCCTAACAATCCGACAGGCTACACTTCCGGCATAGAGGAAGGGGAGCAGATTATCGGCGCTCTTCTTGAGGGGGCAGAGGCTGGAATCCATATCGTAGTTCTGGTGGATGATGCTTATTTTGGCTTGTTTTATGGGTCCTCGCTGCGGGAATTGTTATTTGCCCGTCTGGTTGGTGTCCACAGCCGTATTTTGCCCATTCGCATCGATGGAGCCACTAAGGAAGAATACGTTACGGGTCTGCGCGTCGGATTTCTGACCTTTGGTGCGGATAATGAACAGGTGCTGGAGGCACTGGAGCAAAAGGCACTGGGAATGATCCGTTCTACCATTTCGAGCAGTCCGCATCCATCGCAGAGCTTTGTTCTGCATGCGCTGCAATCCCCGGATTATGAGGTGCAGAAAAGCGAAAAGACTCAGATCATCAAAGAACGTGCGCATAAGGCTATGGCGGTGCTGGAGAGTGGGAAATATCATGATGCCTGGGAGCCATACCCGTTTAATTCAGGTTACTTTGTATGTCTCAAGCTCAAAACCGTACATCCGGAATTGCTGCGTGTCCACCTACTAGATGCCTACGGGGTAGGGACTATTGCGCTAAATGATACGGATCTCAGATTAGCTATTCCCTGTATAGAAGCCGACCAATGGGAGGACTTGCTCGCTATGATATACTCAGGTATTCAGGAGCTTCAGCAGCAACATGCACGATAATTCATACTTGGTGGCTTTTGACATCTCTTTAGTCAAGTAAAAGTTAAGGTTTGCGTCGGGTCGATTTTCTTTATGAAAACGATTCGACGCTTTTTTTTGTCTAAAACCAAAAAAAAGCGAGTTCTCCCTTTACAGAACCGTATTAGATTCCTATAATGAGATTTATCTTACTAATTACAACTTGTTTGATCGGAATTTAACTAATTAACGCGGGGGGATTATTTTGAAAAAAGGAATCATTCTACTAAGCAGTTTACTACTATTAAGTTCAACCTTATTAGCGGCTTGCTCTAGCGGTGGATCGGACAGCGCTAACAGCGCCACTCCGCAGGGTAATGATGCTGCACAGACGGCTGCTACTGCGCAGCCTTTGACAAGTCTGGTAGAAGCATCGGATTTGACCAAGCTGCCGGATGTGTCCAAAAAGAGAAACGACACGATAATTGTCGGTCTGACCGACCCGGCAGGGGTGTTCACTCCCTATTTCAACCAAAGTGGCTATGATGGCAACGTGATTTCGCAGTTGTGGACTCCACTGGTTACGGTAGATGAGAGGGGGCTTCCGCTGCCGAATCTTGCTAAGAGCTGGGATATCTCCAAGGATAATCTGACGTACACGTTTCATTTGGTTCCCGATACGAAATTCAGCGACGGTTCCCCTCTGACGGCAGAGGATGTCGGTTTTACATGGACGCTGATTTATGACAAAGCCTATGCTGGAGATAGTCCAATCCGCAAATTGAATATTAAAGGCGGCAAGGCCTATACCGAGGGCAAATCGAAACAAATTGACGGGATCAAGGTCATTGATCCGCAAACGATCTCGGTAACGCTGGAGAAGCCAAACGCGCTGGCGTTGACAACTCTGGGCTCCGATGTCTTGTCCAAAGCCTACTACGGCAAGGATTATAAGTTTGGACAACTGGATTACTTTAAAAATCTGCATGGTAGTCCTTTGGGTAACGGCGCTTACAAGTTGGAAAAGTTCATTCCGGGGCAAGAGGTCCGTCTGGAAGCCAATGATAACTTCTTCAAAGGCAAACCGAAAACACAGCATTTTATCTACAAAACCGCGGAAGGCGATGCTTGGCAGTTTATTGAGACAGGCGATACCGACTTTGCCCAATTCACCGCGACTCAGGAGAACATTGATAAACTGAAAGGGCTTGGCTTTTTAAACATTTTGCCTTATACCCCAAGCACTTACGGATATATTCAATTAAATCTGGAGAATGAAAAGCTTAAGGATAAGAAGGTTCGTCAGGCGTTGACTTATGGTCTGGATCGCAAAACCATTTATGTAGATGCAGCGCAGGGAGCAGGAGCGGTGGCTAACATTCCGTCTTCTCCAATTTTCTGGTCCTATACGACAGACGGGGTAAACCCGTACAATTATGACCCGGAAAAAGCGAAAAAGCTGCTGGATGAGGCGGGCTGGGTAGCAGGCAGTGACGGTATCCGTGAGAAAAATGGTCAGAAGCTGACCATTCACATGCTGACCTCCAAACGCCCGGAAACAGACACATTTATTGCGCTTGCGGCTGAAAATTACAAGGAGATTGGCGTTGATTTCCAACCAGAAATTTTCGCAGACTTTAATGCGATGGTCGCCAAGGTAGATGGTAAGGATTACGATATGGCTTCCTTCTCCACTCCGATGCTGACTGACCCATCTGATGGAATCGAGCAATTCGTCGATGGGGAAATCAAGGGGTATAACAATCCGAAGGTAAAAGAGCTGTATGAAAAAGGCTTATCCACGACGAATATTGAGGAACGCAAAAAAATATATAAAGAACTGTACTTACTGCTTAACGATGAGCTGCCCGTCATTTTCACGAACTATAAGAAAACAGTATATGCCTACAATGGCCGCATGGAACATGTAAAGGTCAGTCCGTTCATTGGCTTGTCCGGCAATCTGTTTGAATGGTCCCTTAAATAAAGCCATGCTTGCGGGCCCCTTGTGAAGAATCGTCAGTTCCGATCAAGGGGCCTCCCAAATGGGGTGAAATGAAAGGAGTCTGTCATGAGCTCGTTTTTAACGAAAAGACTGACGTATATGATCATTATTTTATTGGCCGCTTCGATGATGATTTTTTTTCTGTACGCCATGACACCGGGGGATTTCATCAGCGGCGATCTCAAGCTGTCGCCAGAGAGGAAGGCGGAGCTGAGGGAAATATACGGACTGAACAAGCCCATTCTGGAACGCTACGGAAGCTGGCTGTGGAATGCGCTGCATGGCAATTTTGGTTATTCACTTGCCCAGCAAAAGCCAGTGCTGACCTTGTTTAATGAATATATCTGGAACTCGTTTTTACTAGCGATTGTATCGACCTTCCTGACGTGGGTGATTGCTGTCATTATTGGTGTGGTTGCTGCTTATAAGCAGTATTCGTGGTTCGATACCCTCGTCATGGTGGTGATTTTTGCCGCGATGTCTGTTCCATCTTTTTTTATCGGGCTGTATCTGATCAAAGTTGCAGCAGTCGATCTCAAATGGCTGCCACCGGGCGGCATGCTCAATACGGGCAGTAACGCTACGGGTATGGAGTATGTGAAGGAGGTCCTTCAGCATATGATCCTGCCAGTGACCGTCATGACGCTGCTGGGACTGGGTTCACTGACCCGTTACTTCCGCAGCAATATGATCGACGTGATCCAGCAGGACTATATCCGTACGGCCCGCGCGAAGGGCTTAAAGGAAAGAAAGGTACTCTTTACGCACGCTTTGAGAAATGCGTTGCTGCCTGCAATTACGTTGATTGGCTTCGAATTGCCTGCATTGTTTGGCGGATCGCTTATTATTGAAAAGATTTTCAACTGGCCGGGAATTGGTCAGCTGTACATGCTATCCTTTTCGCTTCGGGATTACCCTCTGCTCATGGGCTTTACGATGCTGATTGCCATCTTGAGCGTCATTGGGACGCTGCTGTCCGATATTCTGTATCGTATCGCGGACCCGCGTGTGAAGGTATAAGGAGGGGGCTATGGAATGTCATCCGTTAGCAGCAATTTGAGCAAAAGTAGCGGCAAGCTGCGAATAGCTGCAAAATCTTCAATGTGGCGGCAGGCGCTGCGGCAGCTGTTCAGAAACAAGCTGGCTATGGCCGGGCTACTCGTCGTTGTATTTATGTTTTTGATCTGTTTTATTGGTCCGTTATTTTCTCCCTATGCTGATAACAAAACGAATATATTGATGATGAACAAGGCACCGAACATCCATCACTGGCTGGGAACAGACAAACTGGGACGGGATGTGCTGACCCGTGTGATGCAGGCAGGCCAAATTTCCCTCACTGTGGGATTGGCATCTATGGTGTTGTCTGTCTTTTTGGGAGCTACGCTGGGCGTTATATCGGCGTATTTTCGCGGGATTGCGGATCAGATCATTATGCGTATCGCTGATTTGTTGCTGACCGTTCCGAGTTTGCCGCTGCTGTTCATTATGGGCGCGCTACTGTCCGACTGGAAGGTTCCCCCGGATCAACGTATGTATATCGTTATGCTGATGCTTAGTCTGGTCAATTGGCCAGGGATCGCGCGGATGGTGAGAGGTCAGATGCTTAGTTTGCGGGAGCGTGAATTTATGCAGGCTGCAACAGTGCTGGGACTGTCGAATCGACGCAAGCTGTTCAAGCATCTATTTCCTAATATTATGCCGTTGCTGATTGTTATCGCCACTTTGAACATTGGCGGAGCTATCCTGAGTGAATCTGTACTTAGTTTCTTCGGCCTTGGCGTGCTACCTACAACACCGACTTGGGGCAACATGATTGATGCGGCCAACAATGTGCTGGATTTTCAGCAGCGTCCGTGGATGTGGATACCGCCTGGCCTTTCCATTTTTGCTACGGTCATCGCCATTAATATTTTTGGTGACGGACTGCGGGACGTACTTGACCCGAAACATAAGAGGTAGGTGATCATACACCATGAACAATGTACTTTCGATTGAGCATTTAAGCACTCATTTTTATACAGAAGAAGGCACGGTCAAGGCGGTGGATGATGTCAGCTTCCGTGTGAAGTTGGGGGAGACGGTATGTATTGTCGGCGAATCAGGCTGTGGCAAAAGCATCACTGCGATGTCAATCATGGGCCTGATCCAGAGCCCCGGCGGTAAAGTGGCAGGCGGAAGCATCCGTTTTGAGGATACCGATCTGCTGGGGCTTAGCAGAAATGAGATGCGCACGATTCGCGGTCATGAGATATCTATGATTTTTCAGGAGCCGATGTCATCGCTGAATCCGGTCATGACCATTGGGGAACAGTTATCCGAGCCGCTAGTCGAGCATTTGAAAATGGGCCGCAAGGAAGCGCACAAGCGGGCGCTGGAGCTAATCGCACAGGTAGGCATTTCCCGACCTGAGCAGATTATGAAAAGCTATCCGCATGAGCTGAGCGGTGGAATGCTACAGCGCATCATGATTGCCATTGCCGTTTCCTGCGGACCCAAGCTACTCATTGCTGATGAGCCGACGACGGCGCTGGACGTAACGATACAGGCGCAAATTCTCGACATGCTGCGTGAATTCAAGGCGCAATCCAATATGTCGCTGATGCTGATCACCCATGATCTGGGCGTTGTTGCGGAAATGGCAGATTACGTCATTGTGATGTACGCAGGCAAGATTGTCGAGGAAGGCGAAGTGGTACAGCTATTTAATCATCCCAAGCATCCTTACACGCAAGGATTGCTAAAATCCAAGCCGGTGCTAAATCAGCGTCAAAAGGAACTGTACTCCATCCCTGGACAAGTGCCTAATCCACTGGAGCTGACAACATCCTGCTATTTTCATGACCGCTGCGGGCATTGCATGGATATCTGCCAAGTGAAGGAGCCTGTATTAAAAGAAGTTTCAGCACAACAAAAGGCATCCTGCTGGTTATATGAGGAGGCGGTTGTTCATGGCTGAGCCATTGCTGGAAATCGACCGCTTAAAAACGTATTTTCCGGTCAAGTCCGGGTTTATGAACCGTACAACGGGGTATGTGCGGGCGGTGGACGATATCAGCTTTACGATCCGTCAGGGGGAAACCTTCGGTCTGGTGGGCGAATCGGGAAGCGGCAAAAGCACGGTAGGCCGCACGATTGTCAGATTGACGGACAAGACGGACGGCACCATTAAATACAAAGGAGTGGACCTGCACAGCCTGTCCGCCAAAGGGATGCAGGAGCTCCGCCCTAAAATCCAGCTGATCTTTCAGGACCCGTACAGTTCACTGAACCCACGTGTGCGCATCGGAGATGCCATTGGGGAGGCGCTGCTGGATCACGGGATAGCGACGAAAGAGCAGGTCCGGCAGATTGTACTGGACGTGCTCAAGCTGTGCGGATTGTCGGAGTATCATATCGACCGTTTTCCGCATGAATTTTCGGGTGGTCAGCGCCAACGGATAGGCATTGCCCGGGCGCTGGCGCTCCAGCCGGATCTGATCATTGCAGATGAGCCGGTGTCGGCGCTGGACGTGTCCATTCAGGCGCAGATTATTAACCTGTTCTCCAAATTGCAGGCCGAGCGGGGGCTGACGTATTTGTTCATCTCGCATGATTTAAGCGTGGTGGAGCATCTGTGTTCCCGCATAGGAGTGATGTATTTAGGCTCCATGGTCGAAACCGCTTCGCGTGACGAGCTGTTCGGGAATCCGCTTCATCCATATACGAAGGCGTTGCTGTCGGCGGTACCGATCCCGGTGCCGAAGCTGAAAAGAGAGCGGATTTTGCTCAAAGGGGATATTCCAAGCCCGGTTAATCCACCTTCCGGCTGCAAATTCCATACTCGCTGTCCCTTTGCTATTGACCGCTGCTCCAAAGAAATTCCACTCTATCGTGAGGCTCGTCCAGATCACTGGGTGGCTTGCCATTTGGCTGAATGAACAGAACTAAGCCAGTAAATTTTGAAGCCGTTGAAACGGCAGACCGTACATCACAATGAATCGGTTCTGTTGTTTCAGCGGCTTTTTAATGTTGTGATCCAAGCCGCTTGGGTTGACAACCCATCTAAAATAGCGCTATATTAAATATTAATCGTAATTATTACTATTTAAATGAAAATCATGTCCATTTCCGTGTTCGTCCATCCAGTGGTAAGGGTGGAGAGCCTTCATGATTGGCATATATAACAAGGAGGAGCTTTACATGGCTAAGAAGTCGAAAGTGGTTAAAGAGAAGAAACGTCAGGAAATCGTAGTTAAATATGCAGATCTGAGACGTGAATTGAAAGCAAAAGGGGACTACGAAGCATTGCAAAAGCTTCCGCGTGATTCTTCCCCGACTCGCCTGAAAAGTCGTTGCGAGCTGACAGGCAGACCGAGAGGATACCTGCGCAAATTCAAGCTGTCCCGTATCGCGTTCCGCGAGCTGGCTCATAAAGGCCAAATCCCAGGCGTTACGAAAGCCAGCTGGTAATCAGGTTATCCGTGTTCTTAACCTGATGCAATGTATCACAGAGGGGTGAACAGGGAATGCTTCGCGTCACAGGATGACGTGGAGCATTCTTTTTTTATGGCATTTAAATCGCTGTTTGTATTGCTTCTCCCCGAATGGTTAGGTAAAATATGGACGGGCTAAAAATAATACATAACAAAAGATTACATAATGTGGCGATATCAGATTATGTATACCTCAGGAGGAAAGCTACAGGATGGATGAGCAGCAGAAAAAAGATTCATTTTGGAGTCTGGTGAAAAAGGGGAACAAGTCCTCAGGCTCGGCGGCACTGGGTAATACCGGTATTGCGATAATTAAGGGGATTGCTTTTGCCTTGACAGGCAGCGGTTCCATGTTTGCCACCATGATGCATTCGATTGCAGATGCGGTGAACCAGGTGTTTGTATTCGCGGGCAGTGTGCTGGCAGAGAAAAAGCCGACAAAACGCTTTCCTACCGGCTTTGGACGGGTAATTAACCTGTTTTGTATGGTCGCGGTTATTGTCGTGACGATCATGGCCTATGAAACCGCATTGGAAGGCATCCATTTGTTGCAGCATCCGGCTGAATCCACACATGGATTTTGGATTAATGTGGTGGTCCTGATTTTGTCTCTGGTGGTTGACGGGTTTGTATGGAGCAAAGCGATGAAGGAAGTGCTGCATGAATCCAGAGTGGAGGCGAAGGGTTTTGGCATTTTTACCTCTGCGTTTCGTCATGTGGGACGTGCTGCGCCGCCAACTCGTCTGGTGTTTTATGAGGATTTGGTAGCAACAACGGGTGGTGTGCTTGCTTTGCTGGCGGTTGTGGTTACCTCGTTGACAGATTTTAAGCTGCTGGACGGGATATCGAGTATTCTCATCGGTTGTCTTATGGTAGGCGTTGCGTTTCGGGTTGGCTACGACAATATGGTGGGCTTGATTGGAGTATCTGCTCCCCCTGATATCGAAGAACGCGTGGCATCCATTATTCTTGCAGATACGCATGTGACGGATATTTACCAAATGCGTATTTTGCAGGAGGGACGCTACTATCACGTAGAAGGGCTGATCGAGCTCACACCGGGAATGACACTGGCAGATGCGGACGATATCAAATTCAGAGTCGAGGATGCTTTGTTACGTGATCCTAATATCTCAGATGCAGCACTTGGTATTCTGGAGGATGACGGGATTAAAAACTGGAAACCAGAAAAGCCCAAAGCCTAGAAACGATAAATCCAGGCGAATCTGGACAGAACTTGGCAATAGCGTAACAAGAACTTTCGCGACCACAACAACGTGGTGTGGAGGTTCTTTTGCGTTTGACGATATTGTTTTCTACCCCTTTGAATTTAGGCGGATTGTTAGATACAATGAAAGCGTTAACAAAAAAAGAAGGCGAAAACGAATGTGTCTCATGGGGAGGAAATACAAATGAGTCTTCTGAAGGAGGCTTGGCCTGCTTCGCGGCTCGTCACGGTGCTGGCTGGCGACTCGCAGGATGTAGCAAGGCAACAGTTAAGGCGTGAGTGGACGAAAAGGCTGCGGGTAACTGTCTCTGAGCCGATATATGCCGGGCTTTGGAAGGATATTGAGCGTGTCTGTGAGAATAACCGGGAAACGCCATGGCCGACGCTTTCGTTGTCTCTGTTCTGGCAGTTTGCGAATACTGGGGAGCGCAAGCCGTATGAGGATGTGTATTTTGAACGGCGTGGACGTCTGGTTGCCTTAGTGCTGGCAGCCGTTGCCGAGCCGGAGTCTTGGCGGATCAAAGAGGTGGAAAGAGGTCTCTTGGACATCTGCGGGGAGTATACATGGGCACTTCCTGCACATGTCAGGGAAGAAGATACGGTGACACCGCCCCGGCAGCAGGTGGATTTGTTCGCTTCTGAAACCGCGCAAACGCTGGCTGAAATCATATTGCTGCTTGGTGAGCAACTGAATAGCCATGTGGTCGCTCAGGTGCGTGGTGAGGTAGAACGACGTGTTTTAGAACCTGTATTCTGGGAGCCGCGTCATTTTCAGTGGGAAACAGCGGATCACAACTGGGCGGCTGTATGCGCTTCCGGCTGCGGAATCGCCGTGTTGCTGCTGGCAGAAGACGATCCACGCAAAGCTGCGGCTATCGAGAAAATGCTCGGTTCACTGGACTGCTTCCTGGCAGGCTACAGGGAGGACGGTGGTTGTCCCGAAGGAGTCGGTTATTGGGTGTATGGCTTTGGTTATTTTATCTATTTTGCCGATATGCTACGTGAGTTTACCAAGGGGGCTGTGGATATCCTCACCTCGGAAAAGGTTAGGCAAATAGCGGCCTTTGCGGAGCGGGTTCATCTGTCGGAAGGCATTTTCGCCAATTATTCGGACAGCAGTGAAACCGAACGTCTTCCAGCCGGACTCATCTCTCGTTTGAATGCTTTGCAGGGGCGACCGTCTACACTGCCTTTCCGCATACCGGGTCTACTGGAGGACCCTTGCCGTCGTTGGGCGCATGTATTGCGCAATCTGGTTTGGACGAATCCTTTGGCCTTTGGGAACAGTGAGGCTGTAGTCGATTATTTGCCACAGCTCGGGTGGCTGATGTGCCGCAGCCACAACCACAACCACAACCACGCTATATCTGGAACTCCAACAGTTGAACAGGCCGCTATATTTGCCTTTTCAGCTAAGGGGGGGCATAACGACGAACCGCACAATCATAATGATCTGGGACATTTTATCCTTCATGGCGGTGGTGAAAATCTGCTGTGTGATCTGGGAGCCGGCTTATATACGAAAGCCTATTTCTCACCGGGGCGAGAGTCGATCACCAACATTTCCTCTGGTGGTCATTCTGTGCCTGTTATTAACGGGATCATGCAGCAATCAGGCGTGGAGGCACAGGCAGTTGTGCTGGATATTGCCTTGGGAGAGCAAGGGGCCGCACAGATGGACACAAGGTTTAAGCTGGATCTGACATCTGCGTATCCCGTAGAAGAATTGGCGCTGTTCACCCGCTCATTTGCATGGAATGTGTTGGAGAGGAACGAGGGGGCGAAGCTTACCGTCACAGATCATTTTGAGTTTGAGACGTCTGACGGGAGCATACAGCCTTGGGATGTGGAAGAGAACTTGATCAGCCGTATTCAGCCTTATACGGGAACAGGCTTTGTGGAATGGAAGGGAGCGAGTGCGGCGGTCAGGCTGGATTATGATGCCAGCGTGCTGCGTCTGGAGGTGGAGGCTGTGCAGCATATGGATCATGACGGGGTACCGTTTGTGTTTTATAAAACATCGTTAGGGCTGGCCTCGGATCGCTGTGGCGGTGCTGCAAGCGTCGATTGCGAGCTGTTTTTTACCATAAATCATTCTTCATTTTGAATGGGAGGCTGACAGAATGAATAAACTGCACACAGGCAGCGTGTATCCTTGGCAGACGGAGCTGGAGGATTTTATAGAACGGTTGGATGAACAGTTGGAAATCGGGCTGAATCGAGTGGAGGGCGGCTGGACTCACCAACGTAAGCTTGCTGTGCTGGAAAAGCTGGTTCGTGCTTATACCCCGCATCAGGATGAAAATGGGGCCATCATCGACCCTCATTCTGATAGTGAACGGTACTACTCAACTCCATCCTATGCTTTGGCAGCGGCGGTACTGGTCAAAGAAGGTCGGCATGACTTGCTCGAATCCGCTGCTGCGGCTTTAACACACAGCATAGCGTGTGTGGTGGAGGAAAAGGCCCCGGATCACCATCCGGACTTTTTTCCAATCATGATGATGGGGGCATATCGACTGCTCAAAAACCTGCTGCCAGAGCAGGCCATAGCATGGAAGCAGCGGTTGAGCCAGATTCAACCGGAAGATACCTACATTTTTACGATGAGCAAAATGAAAAATCCGAATCGTATGATCAACTGGAACGCGATTATGATTTCCGGTGAGTTTATGCGTGCGGCAGAAGGAATTGCCGCGGATTCGGAATGGATGGAGGCGTATATCCGTAGTTATCATTTGCCTCGATTTACCGGATTGGGATTGTATCAGGATGGTCCGCTGGACCGGCCCAATAGCCCGTTTGCCTACGATATCGTCACACGCTTTCACCTGGGCGTGATGCTGGAGGCGGGATATGATGGCGGCTGTGCCCCTGAACTGCGCGACCATCTTCACAGAGGGGCGCTCAGCTCGCTACTAGCGTTATCCCCGCAAGGGGAAATTCCACCGCGTGGAAGAAGCGCGCAGCATCAGTGGAACGAAGCTGCGGCGGCCTTCGTCTTTACGACACATGCGCAGCAGGCTTTTGCAGCGGGCGAGCACGGGCTGGCAGGGGCATTCCGGCGGGCAGCGGACCTGTGCTGGCAGGCGATTGGTCGCTGGCAGACCGACGAAGGCAAGCTGCATATCGTCCGCAACCATTATTCGTCCGAGGCTCGGCATGGCTTCGAGGTGTACTCGAACCATACCTGCTACAGTCTGTGGACGGCTGCTGCGCTGGCTTATACACTTCTGCATGGAGCGGATTTGGAGCGCATTTCACCATGCTCAATTCCGGCGGAAATGGGCAGCAGAGTGCTGGAAACGGACGGCTGGTTCCAGACGGTCATTGCGACCGTAGATGGGCAGCAAATGCTTGTGCAGACATCGGTCAATGACCCGTACAATATTCCCGGCATCGTGCGTATTCAGCGTTCCACGCTGCCTCCACTAATCGGTCCGTCCTCGGCAGGGCATGCAGACCGTGGCTTTACAGGCTTTGCGGAAGGGGATATTTTCCCGCTCAGCTATACCCCGGCCTGGCAAACGGAGGATGGGAAATGGCACAGCCTGTCGGAAGGCATTCCCGGCACGCTGGGGTTCGACCGAGATGGAGGTATTGATCCGTTGGACGGTGGGGGATCGGTACAGATGGAGCAAAGCACCACATCTGATAGAGAGACTGATTTTACGTTGTTGTGGAAGGGTCCGTTTCCGGGCGTGTGGGAAATTCGAACGCAATATCGGCAGGTACCCGGCAAAATTGAGGTGACATATGAGCTTCAAGGCAATATTCAGGCTGTGGGGGCACTTATTCCTTTAATGGCGTATGACGGTCAGGAACGCAGTGTCATTCACCATGTCATGTCGGCAGGTGAAGAAAAGGAAAGCATTCGGGTGGAATATGCAGGTGCGAGTCTGGAAGTTATTCCAGCAACGAAAGGAACGAATGTCGTGTGGCCAGAAGAACTGGCTTCTGTGGCCTGTCGGAATGGATTACTCAAGGGAGCACGTCTGGAATGCGAGGGTAGCCATATTTCTTTTATCATTCATTTGCCAGCATAAATAAGGGCCGGAACAATCGATTTTTTAACATGTGGAAAAGGGAGAGTGAAGAGCAATGACTGAAACAGAAGCATGGCTGGAACAATCGTGGGAGCTGGCTTTGGATAAAACGCTTGCCTTGGCGGCAAGACTGGGGAACGCCTTTCCACATGTTGCAGAAGGTGGACGTTATGATCATCGTGAGGAAGAATGGTGGACGGCAGGCTTTTATCCAGGTTTGCTGTGGCTGGTAAATCGGGCACGTCCTGACAGCGGAGCTGCCAGTGTTGCACAGCAGTGCGAGGAACGTCTGGAAAAGGTGCTCTACAATAGTGAAGCCGTAGACCATGATCTTGGCTTTATTTGGCTGCCCAGCGGTGTGGCAGCCCATCGGTTGACTGGAGATCCAGAATCCAGAAGACGTGGGCTGTTAGCCGCTAACCTGCTGGCTGCGCGTTTTAACGTGAATGGCCGTTTTATTCGCGCGTGGAATTTCCACGCCAAGGACATGGATACGCGGGGCGTAGCGATTATAGACAGTATGATGAATCTGCCCTTACTCTATTGGGCTTCGCAGGAAAGCGGGGACCCGCGTTTTGCCGCTCTGGCTGTGCAGCATGCCGATACCGTAGCGCGTGAGTTTGTCCGTGCTGACGGTTCGATTGCGCATGTGGTCGAGTTCGATCCGGAGATTGGAAAAAAACGCGCAGAGCACGGCGGACAGGGATTTGCACCCGGCTCTGCCTGGGCACGTGGCACATCATGGGCTTTGTACGGTTTTACGCTTTCGTACGGGTACACACGCGATTCGCGTTATTTGAAGGTAGCCGAGAACACGGCAGACTTTTTCCTGTCCCAACTGGGCGATGCTTGCCTGCCTGTGTGGGATTTTAGAGCGGAGGAGGGGCACCGTGAAGCTTGGGATTCGTCTGCTGCGGCGATTGCAGCGAGTGGCCTGCTGGAGCTGGCAAAATATTCGACGCGTGCGGAGCATTTTACGACGGCAGCAGAATCCATTCTTAAGGGCTTGCATGAGACATGTACAGCATGGGAGCAGGATCATGAGGGACTGCTCATGAATGGAACTGTACACTATCCCGAGCAAAAATACATTAACGTTCCCATTATCTACGGCGATTATTTCTTTGTCGAGGCACTGGCAAAACTGCGTGGAGAAGATGGCTTGTTTAGTGTGTAATTCGGGATAGTCGGGGAATCGGGATGCGGAAAATCTACGGCAGGCCGGACTATTATTTGCCTAGGCGCCTTGTAGGGCCGGTGAAGGCAGCGTGTGTGTAATTTTCATTTACATATACGCTGTTCTTTTATAACCGAAATAGCTGATTGCAATTCGATGCTAAAGAACTACTTCTAGCAGGAGAGAGGGGATAGCTTTGTTTAGTTCATACTAAATCTGAGGAAAAATATTGAAGATAAGCTCTTAGCTCTTATAAAATTTTTCATTTTAATGCATGGATATAGGTCCTGTTGCTTGTTTATGAGAATGTATTCGTAAATTGACAAATGGGGTAGGCATCGGCTCTTTTAGTAGGCGGAGTATTTTTCATGATCCCAGTCCCGCTGGACATGGAGGAGGTTGGTTTCATTAAAGCATTACATATGTTGTGGCCGCTGATCTTTTGGCTCATAGTGCCGTGGCTGTATTGTGTGCTTTGGGAGTCGTCAAATGCACAAGCAACGCCGGGCAAGCTTGCGTTTTCTCTAATTGTCGTGAACGAGGAAGGAAGGCGTCTTGGATTCATGCACGCCTCCGGGCGTTATTGGATTAAAGCTATTTCTGGTGTATTTGTTCATATTATTTACATCGTTGTTGCTTTTACTGCAAAAAAACAGGGACTACACGATCTTTGTGCCAAAACCTTGGTTGTGAATAAAAAAGAGCTGCAACGACATGGACAGCATCCGTCTTTATCCCCGGTATCTACGAATATCATAAATTGATGAACAGCGAAATTTGGAAACGATTCCTGGGACAAATTCCGGATTTAATGAAGCAAAATGTTAACAAGAGACCAGCTAGTGCCTGAGAAGCATTAGCCGGTTTCTTTGTTTTTCATTTTGCCAGAAAAACTTCCCTTGGTTCCTATCTCTTTATTAGATCTCTCCACAAAATTCTAATCTTAAAAAGGTTTAGACAATCCAAGAATCCCAGGGCAGCAGCGATCGTAAGATCAAATCCTACGCGCAACGCCCTCACACACCCGAACCCCTGCGTCCTTTCTTTTATATAATTTCAGTCGAAATAAAAAAATGTGAGCTGTTTGTACAGTTTACATGTTCTTTTTAGGTTGTTTTGCGTTATAATGAAAGGATGCACATTATGAACGAATTGGAGGCACAGCCCGATTGACTACTTATCCTTTTGCCTTTGATCCGTCCAAGCCGTTTATTGAGCAGGCAAGCGACTGGATTGCGGATGTATTTTATGAAGTTTTGCCTGAAGTCGGCTTTGAGGTTCGGGATGAACAAATTTATATGGCATTCCAGTTGGAGCGTGCCTATAAGGAAAAGAAAACGATTTTCGCGGAAGCAGGTGTGGGCACAGGCAAAACGCTGGTGTACCTCCTGTACGCTATTGCATATGCCCGGTACATGAGAAAGCCCGCGATTATCGCCTGTGCGGACGAGTCGCTGATTGAACAACTGGTGAAGCCGGAGGGAGATATCGCCAAGCTGGCCCGGCATTTGAGCCTGACGATTGATGCCCGACTGGGTAAGTCGCCGGATCAGTATATTTGTCTGAATAAGCTGGATAATGTACGAAGCGGATTGGATGATGACGCGGATGTGTTCCGTGATATCTATCAGGACCTGCCGGATTTTGTCCATTTTCCGGATACGCTACAGTCCTTTACCCCTTACGGGAACCGCAAAGAGTATCCCGAGCTAACGGACGGACAGTGGAGCAGACTGGGCTGGGATGTATTTCAAGATTGTCTCGTTTGCCATCAGCGGCATCGTTGTGGACAGACGTTGTCCCGCGATCATTATCGCAAAGCGGCAGATCTGGTTATCTGCTCTCATGACTTTTATATGGAGCATGTATGGACCTATGAAGCGAGAAAGCGTGAGGGCCAGCTGCCATTACTGCCGGAGCACAGCTCTGTCGTCCTTGACGAAGGGCATCTGCTGGAGACAGCGGCGCAGAATGCACTCACTTATAAGCTTAAGCACGCTCAATTTGAGGCCATTATTACCCGTCTGCTGGAGGGAGAAGTGCGAGAATCGCTGGCAATGACGATTGAAGATGCGATATCCCAAAGTGAAGCCTTGTTCGCTGCGCTCGATAAGAACAGTCAGCCTGTACAAGGTTCTAATCGCAAGGAGTTTATCTTGAATGAGTCGCTGATTCGAGAGGTAAACCGCTTTGGCGAACTGATCGGCACGATTGAAGAAGAGCTTGTATTTGAAAGCGGGTTATTTTCTCTGGATGAGTACCAGGTCAAAATCGTGGAAGAGCATCTGGAAATGATTCAGACGGCGTTGGCCTTGTTTAAGCGCCCGGAACTCCTGATTTCGTGGGTAATGGAGGATCAGGATGGATTAACGCTTGTGGTTATGCCCAAGATGGTAAAAGAGATTCTCAAAGAACGGGTATTTGCACAGCATATACCGATTGTATTCTCATCAGCTACACTTTCCGTGGAGAGCTCCTTTGATTATATGGCGCAAAGCCTCGGTATAGAAAATCCGCTCACGTTTTCCGTTGCTTCACCGTATGATTACAACGATCAGATGCAAGCGGCATTATATCCGTTGCAGGCGGGGCATGATCCAATCCAGAGAGCGTTGGCCCTGCTGGAGAAATCGCAAGGTAGAGCGCTTATCCTGTTTCCTTCACAGGAGGAACTGGATGCATTCAGAACGGGTCTCGCAGCTTACCATGAAGCGTCTGCTTTTCGTTTTCTATATGAAGGATCGGCTGAAATCAGCCATCTGATCTCATCTTTCCAGAATGATGAGGAAAGCGTCTTGTGTGCTGTAACGTTATGGGAAGGACTGGATATTCCAGGCCCATCCCTGTCGCACGTCATCATCTGGTCGCTGCCTTTTCCTCCAAATGATCCGGTTTTTACGGCACTGCGCAAGGATGCGACAGATCCGTTTATGGAGATAGATATGCCTCACATGGCGCTCAGACTCAGACAAGGCATCGGGCGATTAATTCGCTCGCGTAATGATCGGGGCTGGATCTCCATCATGGGCCAGGATCTGAACCGCGAAGAAGTACGTACACAGGTTTTACAACTACTGCCTGCGGGTGTAGAATGCACTGTAATCGAAGGAAATCCGGAGGGAATGAAGACATGTTAAATTTTACATCGTACACGGTAGATCAGATTAAAGATGCTTTTGGTATTTTGAGTGGGCAGCGTTATGAATTTATGATTGATGTAGAGGTTGAAGAGGACGACGAGCTCTACACTGAAAACGGACTGTATATCCGTACACTATATTTAGTAGACGAAGAGAAAACAGGAATATTGAAGTATGAGCTGATTGAAAAAGTAACGAACCGTTACATTGAGCTTGAACTGGAAGAGGATGAGTTGCAGGCTGTCGAGCGCTTCTGTAAAGAGCATGTGCAGGACGGAGCCGTAAAGTAACGTAATAGACCGCTTGGCTATGATAGCCACCTTATAACGAAGTATGTAAAGGAGTTCTGATGTATGGATCAGGCTCCTTTTTTTCATGCTCATTCAAGGAATATTCATCTGTCTCAGCGCAGTCTGTCCCACACATTCACCATAAACAGTACAACTCCGGCCGCCAGTAGTACCCACCCCATGATGATCAAAACTCCAATATCAGGCACCCCGTACTTTTTGCCTGCAATCGCTAACACCAGCACCGGCAAGCCGATATTATGCAGCCAAAAATGTACGCGTGCCAGCACAGTAACCGAAAGTGCAGGAAAGGCCACATAGATCAAACCTATCATTCCGAGAGCTGTCCAACCGAGCAAATGAATATAAGACTGAATTCTGGACAGGCTGTAATCGCCCGACACGCCAATGATCACACTAAGCAGCGCACCGAGAGCAAAATACACAGCAGCTATTTTAATGAATTGCTTTCCCATATGAAATCCTCCCTATAATTGTAGGCATTGTGTAACACACCATCTATCATATCGGGGAAGAAGGCTAGGGGTGTGGGTGCTGTGAAGGATGCCATTTGACAAATGATTGAAATAAACATAAAATCTTATTGCACCAATACACACCGTATTACTATGCTTTTTCGGGGGATGACGGCGAGCTTCTCCGGCAATAGGTCGCTATTTTTTGACCATTGGTTTATTAGGATTCGCCATTAAAAGGAGCTTGAAATCATGAATGTATATCATAATACTTTGGGACTAATCGGGCGTACACCGCTAGTAGAACTGAACAGCTATTCTCTGCCGAGGGGAATTCGTCTGTTCGCCAAGCTGGAGTTTATGAACCCCGGCGGCAGCGTGAAGGATCGGGTGGGCAAGGCTCTGATTGAAAAAGCCTTAAAAACAGGTCAGTTGAAGCCGGGTGGAACTTTAATTGAAGCCACAGCAGGCAATGCAGGTATCGGTCTCGCTATGGCAGCGCTTCATTATAATATCTCGGTTATTTTTGCTGTGCCTGAAAAGTTCAGTCAAGAAAAGCAAGATTTAATGAAGGCGCTGGGAGCGCGTATCGTTCATACCCCGACAAGTGAGGGGATGAAGGGAGCCATCGAGAAAACGAAGGAGCTGGCTGCTGAATTTCAAGATGCCTATTTGCCGCGTCAATTCAGCAATCCTGATAATCCAGAGGCTTATTACACGACGATGGGACCGGAAATTTGGAACGATCTGGACGGAAAAGTAGATGTATTTGTAGCAGGAGCAGGTTCGGGGGGAACCTTTATGGGGACCTCGCGTTACCTCAAGGAACAAAATGCATCTATTAAAACCGTAATCGTAGAGCCAGAAGGTTCCATTTTGAACGGCGGAGAATCGGGTTCGCATAAAACGGAAGGGATTGGTATGGAACTGATTCCTGAGTTTGTGGATAAAGGTTATTTTAATGCCATTCATACGATTAGCGACGTCGATGCGTTCGACCGTGTCAAAGAGCTTGCAGCGCGTGAAGGACTTCTTGTCGGCAGTTCTTCCGGGTCGGCATTACATGCCGCTTTACTGGAAGCAGAGAACGCACCGGATGGCGCACATATCGTCACCATTTTCCCGGATAGCAGCGAACGCTATCTGAGCAAAAAAATATATGAAGGCGGGATATAAAATGAAACGTAAAACAAAGCTGATTCACGGCGGCCTCCCTACCGATCCGCATACGGGTGCGGTTAACGTTCCTATTTATCAGGTAAGCACTTATGAGCAAGAGGAAATCGGCGTTCATAAAGGCTACGAATATTCGCGTACAGGCAATCCGACCCGCTTTGCACTGGAGGAGCTGATCAAGGAGCTGGAGGAAGGAAAACGCGGTTTTGCTTTCGGCTCCGGGATGGCGGCGATCCATGCGGTATTTTCACTGTTTAATGCTGGAGATCATATTTTGTTGACCGATGATGTATACGGGGGCACCTACCGTATTGTAAGCAAGGTGCTTAATCGGATAGGCATTGAAGCTACATTTGTGGATACGACTGACCTGGAGGCCATCTCCCAAGCGATCCGACCCAATACGAAGGCACTGTATGTAGAAACGCCTACGAATCCGCTGCTGAAAGTTACGGATATCCGTACGGTTTCGGAGCTGGTGAAAAAGCATGACCTATTGCTGATCGTGGACAATACATTTGCCACTCCATATTGGCAGACACCACTTACGCTTGGAGCAGATATCGTTATTCACTCGGCTACCAAATATTTGGGCGGGCACAGCGATGTTGTAGCCGGTCTGGCTGTTGTGAACAGCGACGAGTTGGGTGAGCAGCTTCATTTTCTGCAAAATGCCATTGGTGCTATTCTCGGCCCGCAGGACTCCTGGTTACTGATCCGCGGGATCAAAACACTGGGTCTGCGTATGGAAGCCATTGAGCAAAATGCCAAGGAAATTGCGATCTATTTGGAGAAGCATCCGAAGGTTAGCAAAGTGTATTACCCTGGACTGGAAAGCCATTCGCAGCACGAGCTGTCCAAAATTCAGGCCGATGGCTTTGGCGGCATAATTTCCTTTGATGTAGGTAGCGATGCCAACGCGGTCGCACTACTGAAAAAACTGAAATATTTTACGCTGGCTGAGAGCCTGGGAGCGGTTGAAAGTCTGATTAGTGTTCCGGCACGTATGACACATGCCTCCATTCCGGTAGAACGCCGCGCAGAATTGGGCATTACCGAAGGACTGGTACGGATCTCCGTAGGGATTGAAGATCTGGAGGATTTAATCGAAGACTTAGAGTCTGCATTGCAAGGCTAAGAATCGTTTGAAAAGGGGGGTGGCTGAGGCCGCCTCTTTTTTTTCGGAAAATGTGGAACAAAGCATTGCTTTTCCTTAATAACCGAGTATAATACTTGGTAATAGGGTGCATCATAAGGAGAGAGACAATATGCAACTGATAAAAACACATAGCTACCTGCAAGTGGATGACTATTTGGATCTACTTAATTATGCGAAACAACTGAACGATATAGAGTGGCAGCAAGAGCTTAAAGAAGCCTTACAGCATCAATCGCTGGAGAATGGCAGAGAAACTAAAGATTCTGAAATTAATGCGTTATGGCGGCATTTTGACCAGATCAATGATAGATTATTGGAGTTGTTTGATCTTCTACGGAATAGCAATAATTCGGTAGAGAGAAATTCTTGGAGCGAACAGATTTGGGAACTAAAACTGGAACGCATCAAACTGGAAAAGCAAATTCAAGCGAGCTATTCACATTATTGAGGGTTCAGCATACCAATAAATATAACAAAACTAGATAAAAAAAGGCATGCAGCTGCAACTGCAATGCCAAGAATTCGCGAAAATCAGTTAAAAAATAATGCTCAATACAAAAAAATTATTTTGAAGTTTGTTTCATGTCGCGCATCATTTTCATCATCATCGTCATCATTTCGTCGCATTCTTGCATTTTAGTCATCATCACATCCATGTTCATGTCCATCATATTCATATCCGACATTTTTTCCATGCACATATTCATGCTTTTCATTTTAGCCATCATGTCTTCCATACACATCATCATCATCATTTCCATACACATCTTTTCCATTGTTTTTCCTCCTCCTATTTTGAAAATAGTAACTTCTTCCTTAACATACTATACCCAAGTATGGATAGCAATAATCATGACAGATAAGAATAGGTTTTTATGTATAGAAATTTTCAATAACGAAGTTAAGCACTCTGCTTTCTTCGTTTTTCTGTTTTTTAAGAATAGCCTCTTTTTTTTGGAAGAAGAAAGGAGTACGCAAAGGCGATAACGAATAGCTTTATATAGTTAAAATGAATGTTAACGGAGTATTATCGCGACGTCTCTGAGGAAACAAAAACCTGGAGGGGGAATGTTATGAGGTTCACGCATCTGGAAAAAGCGACAACTGTGCTGTTGGATCATCCGGTTCGTCTGACGTCTGCTTATGCAGTCGGTCCGGTCAAGCTGCCGGAAAATTGCGGTGTGGGTAGGGCATGGTCCGATCATTTTACCCCTGAGGAATGGGATTTGGAAAGGGCCTGTAATGAAGAAGGACTGGAGCTTTCGGCTGGAGGAAAGGCAGCGTGCCGCTTATTAACTGAGCTGGACCCCCGGAACGCGGAATTGAATTTAGGTGTCTTTCCGCCCCTGACTGAGCAAGAAAGGCTTTTGCTGGTTTCGAATCTCCGTTGCGCGGCAGCACAGGAAGTTATTTTCAGACCGTTTGAAGGAACAGGACAAATTTGGGTGGACGGCATATTGGTATATGCGGAATCCGGTCCTTTGCGCTTGTATCTAGACGAAGGTAATCATACGGTGGTGGTCGTTGCAGCCTTTATTCCCGATGAAGCTCGCTCTATTAGGATCAGTGGAACTCAGACGTGTGACAGCGCAGATGTCGCGGAGCTGCATCAGGAATTCGTAGAGCGCAATATACGTTTTCATATGGCATGGCTGGAGGTGGAGAAACCCGCTGGCAGGGAGGGAGAAGACAGTCCGGTCTTGTTTTATTTGCTGCGCAAGGATCGCATAGATCTTCCTGTAGATCAGCCGTTATGGGTCGAGGTAACGAATGATGAGGGAACATTGCTGGACCGGTTTCAGGCGGTTTGGGAGCAGGAGCAGCAATATGCCTGGAATGAGGAAGTTGCCGGGAATACGGGAATGCTGCATTTTACGGTTACATATCAGGACCATGAGGCAAGAGAGCATTATTTTGTGTACTCGATGCTTGTGCGGCCTTTGTCGGCGGTTGTGGAGGGTTTGCAAGAAGAGTACGACCAATATAATCAAGCTTATATTACAGATGCTTTTGGCTCTGCGAGGAAATTACAGGCAGAAGGCTTGCTGGCTGAGCTGAAAAGGTTAACGGCTTTGCCGGAAGATCCTTTTGAAATCTGGGATAATCGCATTGTGCGGGAATATATCAAGCTACTAAAACGAATTTTCACACATGCGTACACGGAACGGCCTCAGCATCCATCTCGGGAAGATAACATCCTTTTGTGCCCTGACGGGATTGGCGAAGGCTTTTTTGTCTCCCGTTTGGACAACAGTCTGCAACGCTACACGATACAGCTTCCCCGAAACTATTCGGCGGATCGGCAGTATCCTCTCATTGTCCTGATGCCGGGCAAACGGTATGAGCTGGGTCTGCCGGATTTTCAGAAACGGGGCTTTGGACAGGGCTGGGAAGAGGAAGCGATATTCGTCACTTTTTCGTGCCGTGGAGTTACGCTGGGCAGTTACATTGGTGAAGCCGCTTTTCTGGAGGCGCTGGATGCTATTCTGCAAGCGTACCGGGTGGATGAAGACCGAATCTATCTGACGGGCTATTCTAACGGCGCATACGCTGCCTGGGCGATGGCACAGGCTTATCCTTCGCGTTTTGCGGCTATTGCCGTCATTGCTGGCGCACCGCATCCGAAGCATCTGATGAACCTGCTGAATATGCCCATATTCAATGTGGTTGGAGATCAGGATTACTTGTTTGCGCAAGCTTATACGGCTCCTGAAACCGACCTTTCATCCGACCATTATAAAGGAGTAGTGGAACGGTGTGCCAACCATTGGGACACGCATGAACTGAGGCTTTTGGACGGTGTACTGAGTTGGCTTATGCAATGGAAGAGAGTGATGGTACCTCAGCGTATTGCCTACCGAACGGAGCGGGGGAGACATAACCGGGCTTATTGGCTGGAATTGACGCAAGTGGATGAAACCGAGGAATACTCCGAACTGTACGGTGAAATGAGCAAAACGGGTGAACTGGATGTTAGAGCCGTCCACGTCGATGAATTTATTATTCACCTCTCACATGAGATCGTACCATTGGAGCTTGTCCATGTCCGTATTGGAGCGCGGGTTTTCGTGTTGGATTTACTAGAATATAACCGCTTTCGCTTTGTTAAAATAGAGTCGCGGAAACGCCCCTCACCTGAATATCGATTGATTGCTGAACGGTGGAGCGAAACAGATGGAATTTCTGGAAAAGAAACGGATGACGAAACAGCAAGGTTCAGGTTAAAAAGCGCAGGTCGGAATCCTTCTGGCCATGGTATGGGAGTGCTGGACGTTTATATGGATCGTCTGCATATTGTCCTTCCATCCAGCTATGCTACACCCGAAGAAGAGCAGGCGGTAAAACGGACGGCAAAGGCTTTGGCCAGCCCTCGCACAGCGACCTGGAATCCGTATATCGGTGTTCATTACCCTGTTGTGGCTTCTCATGAGATTTCCGAGGAAGAACTGGCTGACAGTAACGTGATCTGTATCACCTCAGGCTTGTCCAGACATGAGCTGCTTCAGCGCCATCAAGCCCATTTACAGATCAGCTGTACGGAAAAAGGGTATGTACTGGGCGGTGATTTCACGGCAGGCGAGTATTGTCTTTCGTATATCCAGCCTGCCCCGTGGTCCACACGCAAACAAATGCTTGTTGTGGCGACGAATTCTCCCCGGATGCTAGGTAAAAACCTGTTTATGCGCAAGCTGATTATGCCCGGCTATTTTAACGGTCTGCATCCGTATTTGAATAAAGAGGTTATTGTGTATGACAGCAAGGGTGTGCGTGCTTTCAATTTTACTTCTAATAAATATGCGTTCCACAAGCTGCAAGGTCAATAAAGAAGACAGCTAATTAGACACGATAATCCTAAAATAAAAAAACGTCCGGAGTTGGGGAGGGGGACTGACCCCTGTCAAGTAGACGAATGAAAAAAAGCTAAGCTGCAAGCGCGTGCCGATACTCGATCGGGGCGCTTTTTGAGTTTATCCTGAAACCGCTGAGCTTCGCTCCGTTACCAGAATTGAATATCGCTTTTTAAGTAGTCCACCCCTGAGCTATCAAGTAATCTCGTTCTTCTTTGATACTGGAAAAGGAGGTACGTGTACGCCCCTTCATCGGGCTGGATGAACCCTTGCGCCAATCGAGCGGTTCAGCATTTCGAACCTGCTTCACCCAAACTTTGAGTTGGTTAGCCATACGAAAATCCCCTCCAGGTTCACTCATACCCTCATGGTAACACGCAAGGTTTTTTAAGAGTGTCTACTTGAAGGGGATGATACCAACCAGGCGATCCTGACGGTTTTTTGCTGCTTTATTGCAGTGGTTTGTCATTGTAATGACGTCATATATAGAAGGGCGTTAGGACAGATCAGTTTTTATACTGCTCTATCAGATATACGATCTTGACCTCATCGGCCAAATCGCCAAAGGGTTCATAAGGATTCTCCTGAATGATATGATATAAACGCTGAACTCGTTCCTTCGGCAGTTTGCGCACATATCTGGAAATAAAACCGGAGTGCGTGACCACGTAGCGCTTTTTACGGACAGCCGCACTGGCAACACGGACGAGAATATCCTCGCCTCCTGCCATTTCCAGAATGCGACGTTCATAAAAGGTCACGTAACGGAACGTCCGATCCTTAATTAGCTCGCGATTTAATCTGGCAATCTCTCCGATATATCTGACCATAAGCGGTTCAAAGCTTTTGATCAGGAGAGGGTCGAGCGTTAGCTCCATATCCTTGCGGAGTACAAAAGATTGCAGCAGGGCGACCTGCTGGAGCCTTATCCGGTCATTGTGGATGAGTACGGCAATCTCACGCAGCATTTCATAGGAGACACGCTCGCTGAGCTGTCGCAGTGCAACCGCGTTTTTATGATTGATGTTCAGGCCCTCTTTAATCTGCTCAATGCGGCCTCTGAACAGGCGTATAAGCTGCCTGCGCTGCTCATAGGGACGAATACGCTGCTGTAAAAGCACCAAGGGTAGCAGGAGAAGTGCGCCAACGATACCACACAGGAGCATTTGCTGGGTGGAATGGCCGAAAAAGACGGCGGCGGTCAGCAGCACGATGCCGAAGGCTAGGTCGTTGCGAAAATAAAGCTTGGCTCTGTGGTGGGCATATTGCTCTACAGGAACCAGTGCATCCCGACCGCAAGACGTACATTTATCTTCCCATAGGGCAGTAAACTGTCCGCAACGCTTGCAGATCCGCAGCTTTTGGTACGCATGCTCGGTGTGGATAAACGGACGAAATTGTACAGGCTGTTTGGCACTACTCATTGCGATCACTTCTCCGGTTCAGCAGGGCTAGAAGCTCAGTGTTCATTTGCGTAATCGAGGGAGCGCGTTTTTTATGTATAGAGTAAGTGATTAATTTGATGGCGACAAAAAGAAACAAAATCGCCAAACATCCGTATGAGATCATAGTGTACTTCCTCTTTCTGCTCAGATTTTTACAGCGATAATTTGCAAGAGCGGGTTTCGCTTCTGTCATTTTTGTCGTATAAAGGAGAAGGCTGGTGCCCGATTGCCCTTGTTGGGGTATAATTATATCATTACTGCAGGATATTGGTAAAATCCCGCAGTATAATAGGCTTCTTGGCTGTAATCAGGCTATTCGGGCATCATTTTCAGCTGGCTCTCATGTAAAACTCATTATAATTTAATAGTAGGGGAGTACAACTGTAATTTAGAATGAGAACTAACCGGCAAAGGGGTACAAGCGATGTATAGTAGAGACAGAAAATGGTTTTTAGTCATCGGAATCATATGTGCAATGATCATGACCTCAATTTCGGCATGGCAGCCGCAGACGGCGAATGCTGCTTCAACCTCCGCCTCCAAGGTGGATGCGGTGCTGGTTGTCGATGTGAGTAATTCCATGAATACCAGTGATCCAGGCAAAATTGGCAATGAAGCCATGAAAATGTTCATTGATATGCTGTCGACGCAAAATGACAAGGTCGGCATTGTAGCGTATACGGATGTCGTACAGCGCGAGAAGGCTTTGCTTAATATTACGTCCGAAGCGGACAAGCAGGAACTGAAGTCGTTCATTGACGGGCTGAACCGGGGGGCGTATACTGACACCTCCGTAGGTGTCAAGGAAGCGATCCGCATTTTGCAGGATGGCAAGACAGCGGGACACGCGCCTATGATCGTCATGCTGGCCGATGGTAACAACGATTTAAATAAAACGACGGGCAGAACTGAAAGCCAATCCGATCAGGATATGGCGAAGGCTGTGGCCGAAGCTAAAAATAGTGGCGTTCCCATCTACACCATCGGTTTGAATGCAGATGGAAAACTGAATAAAAACAAGCTCGCAGACATTGCGCAGCAAACGGGCGGTAAATCTTTTATTACAAGCTCGGCGGATGACCTGCCGAACATCTTGAGTGAAATTTTCGCCAGCAATTTGAAGCTGAAGGTTGTTCCCTTGCAGTCCATTACGGCTAACGGCAACTATCAGGACGTTACGGTAACTGTACCGAACGATAGCGTGCTGGAGGCTAACATTTCGATTATGTCCTCCAAGCCGGTGGATGCGAGACTGATAGACCCGTCGGGCAACACCAAGCCGATTCCTTCAAGTGATGTACTGCTGTCCAAGTCGAAAAGCTACTCCCTGATTAAGTTGCTCAAGCCTGTGGCTGGCGACTGGAAGCTCCAGGTCAAGGGAGTCCAGCAGGATCAGATTGATATTAATCTGGTGTTTAACTATGATTTGGAACTGAAACTGGACGCACCGCCTGCCAAAGCTTACAAAAAAGGTGACGCAGTCCAAATTCGTTCCTACCTGACGAGTAACAACCAGCAGCTTCAGGATCAGGAACTGTATGCAAATATGAATGCAGTTTTGAAGGTCAAGGACCTTGATTCCGGTACAACGAATGAGGTTCCATTGAAGAATGAGGGGGACGCCTTTACCGGCTCCTACACGATACCGGATGAGCATGACTATGAACTGACCGTTAGAGCAGAGGAAAAGAGCTTCTACCGTGAAACCCAGCCTGTGACCATCAGTGCCAAGGCTGCGGCGGGCAGTGGCACGAATAACGGTACTACTACGGCGCCGGCAGCACCTGCCGAGAAGTCCAAACTGCTACCCCTCATTCTGTTGGGGCTGGGACTGATCGTTCTGCTGATTGCAGCCTACTTTATCTGGAAGGCTGTCAAAAAAGCCAACCGCGGCTTTGTCGGACAAATCGTTTTGGAGATTCGGGACGAGAATACCGGTGAAAAAACGTATCCGCAATACAAGAAGCTGAACACCTTCCGGGGTAAATTCAATCTGCACCAGTTGCTGCAACTGGCACCGGAATTTGCCGAAACCGATAAGGTGGTGTTCACGCCAGGCAATCAGGACCGTATCATGGTGCGCAGCACTCCGGAGATTGCGATTGAAAAATCCGGACGCGCTGTAGATACAGGCAGTGGTCTTGAACTGAAAAACGGCGATCGCCTGACGATTCCGCTGGCAAGCGTGGACAAAACCATTTTGCTGGAATTCATTTCAGTAAACAGCTAAACGAACCCTTAGGAGGTCAAATCTATGAAACCAGTAGTTAGAGAGCATATCCAGCAATTAGACGTATCACTCGGCGGAGGGATCGTAAGCGATAAAATCAGGGTTGATACCATTGATAATCCCATTTTGATTATCGGACTCGGAGGGACGGGTATTGATGCCCTCCTCCGCTTGAAATATCAAATTAACCGCAGATTCAAGCTGCCAGCAGATCCGGTTTCCAAGAAAAAGAGCGAGAAGCCGGACAACGTGGAATTTCTCGCTTTTGAAACGAATGAGCAGGATCGCAACAAAAAATATAAAGGGATCGGCTTGGACCCAATCAACGAGTTTGTACTGCTGTCCAATGCGGAAATCGGCGGATTGCTGCAAAACCGCAGCATTTTGGAGCCGTACATTACGGATTGGCTGTCACCCGAGCTGAGCATTACCGATGGCATGAACGGGGCGGCAGGGGTGCGTCAGGCTGGACGTTTGCTGCTGTTCACCAAAATCAATCAAGTCGTGCAAAGCATTGACAAGAAAATCAAAACCCTGTCTGAAGGCACCAATAAGAAGCTGATGGTGTTCCTGCTGTCCGGTTTGTCCGGCGGTACGGGGAGCGGTACCTTCCTCGATATCTCGTATATCGTCAGAGGGATTATTGAGCGCGATTACGGCTCCGCAGGTGTAGACCGTGTAAATACATTGGGGTATCTGTTTACGCCGGACATTAATCTGGCGAACAAAAGCCTGAGCGAGCATACACGTGAATATATTAAAAAGAACGGCTATGCTGCGCTGAAAGAGCTGGACTACTGGATGAATGTGGACAGCCGCAGTGAACGGTTCAAACAGCAGTATGGCAACATTTTGACCGTGAATTCACCGTTGCCGCCGTTTAATCTGTGTCATCTCATTTCAGCGACGAATACAGAAGGCAAGCTGCTGGAAAATGCCTATGATTACTGCATGAATGTCACCGCCGAGAACATCACCAACTTTATGGCGAGCGAGGAAAAGCAGTCAGGCGAAGAGTTTGCCATTCATGACTATATCAGCAACATTCGTACCAATATTGCACAAATGAACAAGGCATATCCTGCCAACTACGATTACAATATTATCGGGGCTTCCTCGGCGGTACTGCCAATGGAGGAAATGACAACATATCTGGCTTACCGGATGTTCGGCAAAATGTCCAAAATGTTCGAGCAATCACCGAATCAAGAGGATGTCGAGAAGTTTGCCCGCAAGCTGGGCGTCGATCTGGACAGCATGATCAAAAACTTCGAATCTCGTGTTCCTGAACCGCTGCCGGGCTTTGAAAACAGTGAACGATTAAGCTACAACAATGTAGTCAAAATGCAAGTTGTGAATATGGATACCGAGCTGGAGCAGACCTTCCTGACACGTGCGCGTGAGGAATATATCAAGGCGAAGAAGCAGCTTCCGGGTGAAATTACGGGGCAGTTTACCGACCAAATCCGTCGGATGTTCCTGCATCCCGAGCAAGGTCCGTTTTATGTATCCCGTATGATTTATACGGAAAAAGGCTTTAGCTTGCTGAAAATGCTGCTTTCGTACATTGAGACGCTGCGTGAATCACTGCATCGTATCCCTACGGATATTGAATGGGCGCGTGAGCAGGCGGGCGAAAAGCTGGGCGATGCCAAGAGCGCGTTCGTGTCCAAGGATAAAAAGAAAAATGCGTACATTGAAGCGAAAATCAATGAATACTGGCTTCGGGCCGATGTGGAGCGTACAGAGCAGCTTATTGAATTTTATGAAGACCTGTATGATCTGCTGAATAAGGAAAACAGCCGCATTTATAATGTATTTACTGAAATTTTGAATGCACTGAGCGCGATTTTCGAGAAGAATGGCGATCTGCTGATCAACGGCGAAGAACAGTCCGATCACAGAGGCAACAAAACGTACTATTGGAATCTGGTCAGCGTGCCGGATATTTCCGAAGTCGTAACCAAGCTGCTGGATAAGCGTGATGGTGATGATCTGATTCGTGATTTTGCCCAAGAGTTGCTGGAAAATTCGGATCAATGGGTGAAGGATCAGGATATCGACATCATTAGTTCCATCTCCAACTTCCTGACCGACAAGTTCGGTGATCTGATTACCCGTTCGATGGAGGATTTCCTCGTGATGAAATACGGGCAGGATGAGGCCATTGAAAAATTCGTGGAGCGCTATATTGCAAGCAAGCTGGATGAAGAAGCTGTGCCTGTGTTCCATCTGAGCAATAGCTCCGGTAACCTGTATTTCCCGTCATGGGGTTTTGTCTCAGTTCCGGTGCAGTCGCCTAATATTCTGAAAGGCGTTCGCAATTATCAAAATAATGCCATTGGTAAATCACACTTTACCATTAAAGAGAGTGAAGTCCGTAACCGGATTTTCTGGCTCAATACGCGCAATGGTGTGCCGTTGTTTGTTTATACGCCGCTCAAGGTGTATGAAGAAAGCTATGAAAAAACGATTCTCGACCGGGAAGGTATTGGCCGCCATCTGGTGCAAACAGGCCAGAATAACTGGACGAATTTGCCGTCACCGATTCCTGAAAAATCGTGGGGAGAAACGTATGTCAATTCGCGTGTACAAGCTTACAATGCCCGCATCCGTAACGACTTCGACCGTGCCAAGTCACTTGGCGTGATCCGTGAGAAGGATGTTGACCAGAATACGAGCAGCCGCTTTACTGTGCTGCGTTCACGTGCGCTGGATCTGAATGGCCTGCTGGCAGGCTACGATATGCGTTTGCAAGAATCCAAGCCGAATCTGGGTGAGGTGAAGAGAGCGTGGTCTGAGCTGAAACGCCTGCTGGCTGAAGGGCTGGAACAGACGGGAAGCAAGGACATCTTTGGCAGCATCAATGAAGAGATGGCGAAGGAAAACCTGATTCGTTCACCGGAGTTAACGCAGGTGGTTCGTGAAGAACTGGCGAAATATACCCAAATTGAAGCGAAGGCCGCCGAGCTGGAAGCCTTGCTGGGCAAATATCAGGATGAGGAAAAATGGCTGGATCAGTTCATTCAGGCACTCTATACCGACACGATTACGAAGAAAGGCGCTTTATACGTCTATGACCGTGACGAAGAGGAAGAGGCTTGGGAGCCATTTGCCAATGTCATGAAGAGTCGTAATTACGTGGAGTTTGAAGTGTTTACGAATTTCCGTGGTCTGGAAGAGAAAAAATATGCAGCTCTGATGCGTAAGGCGGATCGCCGTGATGCTGTACTGACTTCGTCCGAGGATATTACGCCGCTCTTGGCGAAGCTGGATGAACTGGCTGGAATCTACTTGGAAGCCCGGAATCAATTGGAATATGAAAAGGTGGAGCTGGCTAACGGAACGGAGCTCTATGCGTTCTACGCTCAAATGTCCGGGAAACTAAACGATATCCGTAGAAAGTTGAAGTAAAGTATGAGAGAGCAGTTGTTACGTTATGCGGCTGACTATGCAGCCGCAGAGGATCAATTCATCGGTAGCGGGGATGGACGCAGCAGCATCCATTTCCCGTCCGTGTTTCTTTTTATCGGTGACCGTATGGGTCCGGCAATCAACACGATTGCAGATATCAACCGGACCAAGTGGGATAACAGTACTGGGGTAACGTACATTCACATCCGGTCGCAGGAGGATCATGCAACTGTAGATCGTCCGGTGGGTGCCATTGTCCATGCGGTAGCAGTACCGGAGGAAAGTAGCCACAAAACCGGACGACGTGATTTGCATCAGGCTTTTTATACACATGAATCGCAGTTGATTGAGCTTAACACCGCGTTGCGCCGGGCTAGTGGGAACTTGGCGGATTACGGTCGTTTGTATTCCTCGTTCGAGCGTGTCCATTTGTCGATCCTGACGACAGCCGACGATCCCATGAATGTATTGGTTCCCGAGATTACGCTGTTGGCGGAATACATTTTTGCGCAGTCCTTTAAGTCGGTACAGATGGATCTGTACGTATTGGTCAGCGAAAGCGATCAGGCAGCCCAATTTGGCTATAGCAGCGCAGCATCAGTTGCTTTTATGAGAGAACTGGACTATATCCAAAGTCCGGATTATACGTTCACGGCGCCACTGCATATGACTGAGGACAAACTGACCATTCCAGTATCTCATGCTCCGTCGCCGTTGTTCGATCTCGTCTATGTGCTGTCCGACAAGAACGAACGCGGTGTAACGGTGCCGAATAGCCTGCGAGAGAGCTGTGACATCATTTGCCATATTCAGCTTCTCAAAAACCGTTATCAGGCGGAAGATTCCTATCGTTCACAGGATGGGGGGTATAACAATACGTCGTTTAAAAACAACATTATGACGGAATCCGGGCGGCAGGGCTATGTGTCGGCTGGATTTTCCCGGGTCAAGCGCCCTAATGAGTCGATTGCGCTTACGGTGCTGCATCACTTTTATGTGAAACTGCTGGCGCGTATGAGAACAGAGCAGGAATGGGATATACGCGATAAGCTGGATTATTTCGGTTTGGATGCTGCCGAGCGCAGCCGTACACGAAATGACCTCGTTCCTGGTAATGAGGCCATTATGGACATGAGCGCTTTAATGACCAGCGGAGCCAGCTACGGCTCGTTAAAGCGAATGACACTGCGCGAGGCGGAGGAAGCCTTGTTCGGACAGGGCTGTGAAGCCTTTTTCCGCGATAATTGTGAACGGATCGTACACAAACGGTTGGGGGATTTTCAGGCGGAATTATGTCTGCAAACGGCTGTGAACGAATCGGTCAAGGAGCACCCCGAGATCGGTTTGTTCGAGCTTACGGACTGGACGGATGAGAATAAGACCGGGAATGTGCTTACCGCCATTCGAGGACTGATTCGAGATACGTCCAATGACTTGCAGATCAGCGCTGCTGAGCTGGATGCCCTGTATAGTGGACGAGTGGAAGACCAGCCCTTTCAACGATTGCCGCTGATGGATAAACATAATGTGCGCAGCTTGATCCGTTACCTGACCGAGACGGTCTATGGGCACAAGCTGAACATGCTGTGGATTCAAACGGATCTGGAGCTACTTCGCTGTTATGAGCTGGCTCTTGAAAAATGGCATATGCAGGCGAAGCATATTACCGTACAGCTTGCCAATCTGGAGCGTGATCTGCATCAGGCTGCAACGGACAGCGTCCGTCAGGCTGACAGCTATACAGGTCAAAACCTGTTTGAGTACTATGAGCGTGTGACGGAGGATGTCATGCGTGAGCTGGAGACCAAGCGGGGGAAAGCTGTATTCTTTGATGCCCGGCATATGGGTCCTGTATCCGGTTTGCTGGATGGCGGTCCGTCAAAGCTGGTGGATCGACTCACACAGACTTGCCGCACTCTGATCCTTAGCGCACAGCCGTTTAACCAGACATTCGAGGAAGAATTGCTGCGGCGGGCGAATGTGGCTGCTGCCTATGAAAATCGGCTGGTCGTTCCGAAGGATGAGCTGTTTAAAAAACTGTACCAAAGGCTGGAGGAAAACGGCGGTATTAACGTACGTTTGCTGGATTACACTCATGAGCATCGGTATGAGGAAAAATATTTCTTTGGTGACTACGAAGGCGAATTTCTTCCTTATGCGCTGGATGTGGATATTACCTCGCGCATTTACAAGCTGGGGTTTGTGCATGAGCGTCGCAGCAGCGGGGTAGAAAAGCTTCATTTGATGGGTGGTTTCCATCTGGAGGATCTGATGGTCTACCGCAACGGCAAGACGTATTATGAGACATATATCGCGAATGGTTTCGTGTTTCACGGGATCAACGCGGATCGGCTGCCGGAACTGCGGTAGCAACATGGTAATCCTACGAGGAATTTGCAAATTCCTCCTACTTTAATTATGGAAGGAAGCAACGATTCTTATGAAGCAGCGTAAATTTAATGTTCTCCTGCTGCTGTTCGGCTTGCTGGGCGCCGTAGTGGGCTTCATCATTGGAGAGCTGATTCTTAACAAACTGATAGGCCACTGGCCGCATATCATCGTGATTGGGCTGTATTTTGGCATCATGGCGCTGTGTATTGGCCTGGGATGCCTTATCGGCGAATGGATTTCGCCACAACTGAACGGGCCGTCATGGCGGCAGCGGTACTCCGGGTTGTCCTGGAAGCTGCTGGTCCCTGCTACGCTGGTGATGCTGTTCGTGGCAGGGCTGCTGCTGGAGCTGGGCTACCAGGTAAACCCCGAAGGTCGCAAAAGTGTACAGGATCTCGTGCTCGTCATTGATAATTCCGGGAGTATGCAGCAAACAGATCCCGACAATGAACGTCTGACAGCCGCCAAGAGTCTAATTGGTCAAATGGATGGAGACAAGCGGGTAGCCATCGTTTCCTTTGAGTCCACTGCGCAGTTGGTTCAGCCGTTTACCCCGATTGGCACAGATGCGGAGAAGCAAGCCGTTTATGCCAAGATCGACAGCATGCAGACCTTAATGACAGGTGGCACAGAAATCGGTCTTGCCTTGGATGAAACCATCAAAGAAATCGAAACTCAGGGTAATGCGGAAAAGGGCTCTCTCGTTATTATGCTGTCTGACGGCTTTAGTGATCTGGATAGCCAGACGGCATTGGCTCCTTATATCGCCCGGCAGATTCCGATTAATACAATCGGTCTGAAGCTCGCTGAATCCGATGGTATAGCATTATTGCAAAATATTGCCCAAATGACGGGTGGAACTTACTTCAATGTGGCGAATGCCCAAGGTCTTACTCAGGCGTTCGGTAAAATTTATGACAAAATCGGCGATCGTACTCTGGTAACGGAGCGAACAGGTGAGTATGCGGATAGTCTGTATTTTGCCATTTACCGTGTAACCGCACTGGTGATTATTGGAGTACTGCTGGGATTGGCACTCGGACTGATGTTCGATAACCGTTTTCTGGCGCGGAATTTCGCGATTGGCGGGGTTCCTGCCGGATTGCTGGCTGGCTTTATTTTGGAAAAGGGCCTGTCCGGCTCGCCCATCGGTGATTTGATGATTCGTTTGGTGGCAGCGCTCGTATTGGCGGCTCTGATCGCGGTCTTCTCGCTTGTGCTGCCGATTGCGGAAAATACTCGCCGTTCTTCCGGCGGAGGAAACCCCGGTGCGTCATCAGGTCGCAGGACAAGAGCGCCGGAAGGCCCGCCGCGTAATCGACGCAGCAGTGGATTTTAGAACGGGAGGCTGGAACTTATGCAGTATAGGGATGCACAGCCCGGTGATCCTGTTATTTCGGAGCTGAGCCACAAAATTGACGACAACCGGGTTGTGCTTCGCTGGCAGTGGCCGGAAGGAGTCACCGTGGTATATATTGCGAAACAATTAGCCGATCCGGGTGTGAACGGGCAGGAGGATGCCGAAGCGTTGCCGCCTTTTTCAAGCCTTAAGCTCTTCACACGTGAGGAGTACAAGGCTGCTGGCAGCTACCGTGACCGGATCGATGGCATTGGACGCGTGCGGTATACCGTGTATCCGGCTGTGCGGGAGGACGGAGATACTTTTGTGATCCGTCAGCAGGATGGAGCTAATCGGCTGGAACTGAGCACGGGTAAAGCTAAAATCAGATATGCGGTCCACCACAAAAAAGGCTGGTTTCACAGCCGCAAAACGGTGCAGATTCAGGTGACGGCTGAAGTTCCTGTTCCGCAGGAGGCGCTTTGCTATGTGAAAAAGCGTGGTGGCTATCCGGCGGATCGGGAGGACGGAACCTTGTACCCGTTCACGGCACCATTTCCTGCGGGACGGAATGTGTTGCCCGCTGTGGAAGTGGGCGGAGATGAATATGTGCGGCTGTTTTTTACGGACGGCCAGAAATATGGCACGGTATATGAATTAGTCCCTGAATGAAAGGAGGCCGCAACCGATGAATTTTCTTAGCAATTTATTCAGAAGAAAGCCGCAGGCAGCACCAAGGCCGTTATTTTATGATATTGTGTGCCCTTATTGCTTTAGTAAGTTTTCCCCGGAGGAAGTTGTATTCCGTGCTTCCCATCACCGTGAGGATGACGAGGATTACGCTTTGGGTGAGGACGAGCTGCTGAACAAATACCGGGAGCGCTTTGGTTTGGACAGTGTGCATGATATGGAGGCCATTCTTCATCCCCTTGATGTTCCTGAGGAGCATCGTTTGTACTCGGATCATGTACTGACAGGTCTGACGGATCGCTACGGTGAGCTGACACGTCGCAGATTGTGTCCACATTGCCATAACGAGCTGCCTGTGACCGCTGGCAAGGTGCCGAGTAATATCATTTCGATTATTGGAGCTTCACAGGCAGGGAAATCCGTCTATATGACCTCCCTGATTCACACGTTGCAGCATGTTACGGCCGATCATTTTGATGCGGCTTGCATGCCGTTGAATGCGGAGATCAGCCGCAAGTTCCGTACGATGTATGAGGAACCGCTGTTTGAGCGAGGGGATCTGCTGACCTCTACACAGAAAGAAAAGATGCAGGAGCCTTTTATCTTCCAGTTTGTGTTTAAGGATGAGGAAAAGCCGCCACTGACGCTGGTGTTTTTTGATGTCGCCGGTGAGGGGATGGTCGATCAGGACTATCTGGGTCTGCACGGACAGCATATTAAAAACTCGGCGGGTATTTTGTTTATGGTTGATCCGCTGCAAATCCGCTCTATTCGGGAGCGTATCAAGATCAACATCGGCGACAAGCCGGGCGAGTTTGTTTCGCAATATGATGAGCCGCGTGATGTCGTACTTACGATGTTCGGTGATTTTATCGCATATCAGGAAAAAGGGAAGACGGACATTCCAACCGCCATTGTCCTGACCAAAAGCGACATGCTCACTGCGCTGGCAGATGAAGAAGGCACGTACATCAAGACAAACAGCAATATTTTTAATCCAATGGAGCACCGGAAGTATATGGATTTGGATGAGTTTGCTAACATTGATGGCGAAGTGCGACGGTTCATTGAAAAGGTGGATAAGCCGTTCAAGGGCACGATGGATGTGTATTTTACAGATACGGCCTATTTTGCGGTTTCCGCCTTGGGCAGCAATCCAGTAGATCAAAAGCTGCAAGGGCTGGTTAGTCCGATCCGTGTGGATGAGCCCTTCATTTGGCTGCTTTACAAGCTGAAGTACATTGAGGGGAGAGAATCACAGTGAGTAATTCTACCTCTCATTTGATACAGCAGCAGATGTATACACGGGAACGGCGTGGTATTTTCCGTTCAACGGAAGGCTTCGATACGGTAGCCAATTCCAAGGGGCTGGACACTTCTTTTATTAAAAAGGTGCTGCATCCCTTATGTGTGTATGATGCTCCTGCTGCTTTAACAGCGCGTGGTGAGAAGCAGGAGAGCGTCTACCCGGAAGCCATGCATCTGGTACGGACGGAGTCAGGGGATGTGGTGCTGGGACGCAGTATCTACAAGGCAGCGGATTTTACCGGGCTGCGGAGCGCCTTTTTTACGCATAATTATGTGATTCCAGCCGAGCATGGTGAATCTCCGTCTGATTATAAGCAGTGGCTGAACACAACTTTTGTCGATGCTTATGATATTGAGCAAGGAACGGAATTGCCGGAATTGGAGCGTCTGCTGGGTGGGAGCGTATTTCCATCTGTTGACCCGTCTGCGGTGCTGTCTCAATTGCAGCTCGGTGAAGAAATGTTCAAGCAGATTTTATACGCAGTCATGATGTCGGCTACTGGCCGTAAAAAGATATATATAGCACTGAACGTTCCAGTAGAAGCGGTGGCATCTTCAGCCAAGCTGCTGCTGGGTGTGTTGTATGCGGCGCTGCCTTATGCATTTCGCAACAGGCTCGGATTTCTTACATATGCGAAGGAGCCACACAGCAGAAAAGGCATTCATTTGATGTTTGTTGAGCCTTTCAGTTTGCGTCCCGGTGATCGGAATGTGGAAAAGGATTTTGTATTTGACCTTACTAACAGTGGTCGGGTACTCAATGTGGATGCAGAGCAGGTGAGACAGCCGTATTTTGACTGGATTGCCCATACGTTGCTGACTGGCGGGACGCCGGATGATTTTTTCAAATTTGCCGAGCAAATGCTGACTGGCATGGAGGCCGGGCGCGATCTTGCGCTATCCAGCTATCACGAGCTAATTACACTGTACAGAATAGAGCAGGGAGAGCGCGGGCTATATAACGAACGGCGAATTTCCGTGCTGAGAAGCTTGACCGACTATTTATCTTCTCCCGATGCGTTGCCACGTAAAATGCGGCTGAATGACTTATTTCTGTCGTTTTTTGATCATGAATTTGATCGGGTGAAGGATGGATATATTCCTGACGTGGGTCTGGTCGACTGCTTCAAGGATTACTATAAAGTTCACGCGCGTAGCAGCGAGAATCGGTTGGTGGAATATTTGATCCGCTCGCTAAATAACGCCTATACCGCTAGAAATACGGAAGCTGTCACTTATATTTATCATACGATTGAAGAAAATCCTTCATTGGGCAAGTCGTATTTTACGAAGGTGCTGGGTAATCCGGCGCTCACGAAGCTGCTGTTTATTCCCTACATGGATAGCCAGATGAAAAGAACACCGGATGTGAAGGGGTTGCTGGCTGTCGTGTATGAATGGGGCAGTCGATATATTGAAGTATCGGCGAATGCCGATTTTCAGCTTTTGGCTGAGTCCGCATTGATGGGCAAACTGCGTGCTGAAAGAAAGCCGGTAGAGGCTGTGGCTGCTATTCATCAACGGTTGCAACAATGGGAAAGTAGTTCTACGGGGGGCCAACTTTCTCCACTGGAGCAATCCGGGTTAACGGAACGCTTGCAAGAAGCGTCGGATCGGTATTTGCTTACGGAAGTGGAGCTAAAGGAAATCTCACCTGATCAGGTCGTACAGATTCCGTTCTTTACCCGTCCTGATTTGGTGCAGTGGGTCGGGAAACTGCCAGCCCCGCTCAAGGGACAAGCGGTGCGCTTGATTGCAGCTTACGATTGGTTTAGCACGGAGAACCCGGAACCGTCAGTGCTGGAGGGTCTGGAGCCGGGCGAAGTGGAAAAGGTGCAGGACTGGGCTTACAGTTGGCTGCCCCAGCAGCTTGCGGAGGGCCATTTTGCCCGTCTGCTGCCTGCCTTCTATCGTTCCGATGGCACGGGCGAAGGAATACTGGATTTTGCTCGTCTGGTTAGCTCGATTCGCAAATGGGCGAAGGATAACGATACGATGTACCGTTTTATCCGCTGGTCGGAGGGACATGCCGAATTTGCTACGCCACGGGGCGGTTTTGAACCAGCCTACCGACGTGCGTTGCTTTTGTTCTTCCAGAAGGAAGGACGCGAAGGGCTGCATAAAAAAACGCTGTGGCGTGAATATTTTGAGCCTGCCAAGCCTGTCTTTAAAAATTTCTATATGACAGCAAGGCGTGAGACGGATACACCTTTAGTCAAAACGCTTCGTCGCTTCCGCAAGGGTGGGGTGATTTCCGGGATCGTGCTTGTCGTCATTGCAGGCACGCTAGGTGGCCTGAAAGCAGCGGGGGTAATCGGCTCGGAAGCCACGCCAGCACCTGTCACTACACCCAAGCCAGTGCAGCCGCCTGTAGTGGAGCCTACAGTACCCGTAAAGGAAGAGCCTACGGCGATTGTGACTCATGTGCCCAACACCAAGGCGACTACGAAAATGGTCAAGCTGCTGTTTGCTTTTCAAACATCGGCGGAGCAGGCGGCGTTTAAGCCTAAAAAGCTCGTCATTGTCGGTGCGGATCAAAAGGAGTATTCATACGAAAATTTTACGCTTGCTGAACAGAACGACAAGGAAGCAGCCAGTAAAGCTAACACTGGTCAGTCCGGTGACGCGAAAACCGGCAGTGCCACTACAGGAAGCACGCCAGCAGGGGGGGCTACTGGCTCAACGGTTGGTGGGGGTACATCCAGCAGAAACAGCGCTGATCAGGCCGGAACGGTGACAGGCCAATCGGGCGCAGGCACGACATCGGGGACTCCTACAGGTGGGAGCGGCACAGCAACCGATGGAACCGGAACCGACACTGACGCGCCAACCGAGTATGACCTGAAGCAGTATCCTTATCGCTCACTGCTGACCATTTGGCAACGACTGGAGCTAGACGATGCTAGTACAGTTACGGTGGATGGAGAAGAGTACCCGCTGGTTCAAGTGAAAACCGCTGACTAAATGTTTTTAATGTTTTTTCATGTACAAGCAAAATGAAATAGAAATGAAGTAAAAGACGGGCTTCCTTACAGGGCTCGTCTTTTACTGTAATCACTTTTAATTTTCCGAAGGTATTGACACTAGATAGGCGACTGTTTAAGATTAGTTGGAATTCAAACCATTAAAATTCAATGATTGTGGAGGTTAGTACCGAGATGGGAAGTGAAGTATATCCCGTTTGTCTCCCCTGGGAGGAAGAGAGCACGATGTATTTAATTAAATGGATTTTTACAACAGTCCGGCGCGAGATTGAGACGGCGTTGCGTCCTTTGGGGCTTACCTCCCCGCAATCGCAGACGCTTTATATACTGGCAATGTCGCCTGGAGTGACCAATACGGATTTGGAAAAGCTGCTGCTTATTGATAAATCAAGCGTCACCAGCCTGGTGAACGGGATCGTTAAGAAAAACTGGGCAGTACGCAAAAGTCATCCGCAAGATGCGCGTATGAAGCAGATTTATTTGACTGAGGAAGGTTTGAAAATTCACAAGGTAGCTGAGCATACAGTTGAGCAGATTAAAAGCTCGGTAGGCGAAACCTTATCTGTGGGGGAGTCAGAGGCTCTTCGGGGTCTGTTGAAAAAAATACTTCACAATTACCGCCCTGCGAACGCCCGCGTTTGAACGGATATATAGAGAAATTTGCCCGGATAGGGGTATTCAAAAGCTGAGTTATTGCAGCCTAGATAGATTTTACAGGAGAGGGAAGAGACCGGATGATAAAAGAACAAACTTATCCCAATGCGGATAAGCTTATGCGTGTGTTGGCCTTCACACTTGTTTTTTCAGTGATGAACGCCTTTATGTTTAATGTAGTTATGCCTGTGATTCGTGAGGAGTTTCATATTAGTGCTTCCGATGTGAGCTGGCTGTTGACCGGCTATATGATTGTGTATGCGGTTGGCTCCGTGACTTATGGAAAGCTGGCGGATAAATACCGTCTCAAGGATTTACTGACGTTTGGGATTATATTTTTTGCATTAGGTTCGCTTATTGGTCTGTTTGCCAATCAATTTTGGATGCTGATTGTAGCCCGTCTGCTTCAGGCCGCAGGGGCTGCTGTTATTCCGGCGACAGCTATGATCATTCCTGTCCGCTATTTCTCTGCTGAAAAAAGAGGACGCGCCTTGGGCATTACTGCAATCGGATTGGCACTGGGTACGGCGCTGGCTCCGATTATTTCCGGTTTGATTACAGGCTTTGCAAGCTGGCGCTTTTTGTTCGTTATTTCCATGCTGCCGCTTATCGCCTTGCCATTCTTTCGCAAATATTTGGACGACCAGCGTGGAGAGAATCAAAAATTTGATTTTCTTGGTGGATTGCTGCTGGGCGGAACGGTGGCCTTCTTACTGCTTTCCATTTCGCAAAGCAATATTATATTTTTTCTGGTCGGTATTGTGCTGTTTGCGCTGTTTATATGGCGGATTACTACCGCTAAAGATCCATTCATTCAGCCCAAGCTGTTCAGAAACAAGCAATATTCCTACGGATTGTTTATAGCCTTTTTGGGAGCAGGGGTCAGCTTTGGGCTGCCGTACCTGGCGCCGCAGTTTCTGAACAGTCTCAATCAGCTTACGCCTGCAACAATTGGATTGATTATGTTTCCGGCTGCTATTGCGTCGGCGTTGCTTGGTAAAAGCGGTGGGCGCTTGGCCGATAGCAAAGGAAATTCATTTCTAGTCTATACGGCAGTTACGCTTATGTTTATCTGCTTTGTCAGCTTGTCTACCTTTGTGGGCGCGTCTCCGTATCTCATTTTATTTTTGCTCATTTTCGGCAACGTAGGTCAAACCTTTATGCAGATTGCCATGTCTAACACGATTTCCCGTACCTTGTCGAGGGATCAGATTGGTGTTGGAATGGGGCTGCTGTCTCTGCTGAATTTTATTTCCGGTGCAGTGACGACCAGTATTTTGGGTAAAACGCTAGATACCTCGTCTACCTTTCATCTGAATCCTGTCGTAACCAACGTGCAGGTGTTCAATTTTAGCAATATATTTACGGTTCTTGCGCTGATTGCGCTCGCAACCATGGGACTTTACGCCTTGCAGTTTCGCCGGGGCTCACGCCACAATACGACTGCTGCCCAGCAAGGATAAACATTTTATGCAAACTCATGCCAAAACAAGGGTATAATATAGAAGGAAAAGTTCATCTACGGAAGGATGGAGTGTCCGGCATGACAAGAAACCTTCAATATATGCCCTATGGCTATGAGCCTCCAGTCGAGACGCATAAAGGGACTATGATCTATTATGATACGTTTGAACAGGTTACAGCTCGAGAGCTGGATATTTTTGCTGAAACGGGAGCTGCGTTATCCTTTAAAAAGCTGGTACTGTACCCTTTACATGAGGAAACAGTCAGAAGAATGTGGAAGCAGCCGGTTCGCTCTTATTATAAGCGGGTGGACGACCTTGGGGAGTGGCAGCGGGAGCAGGCTTTGAGTGCTGTCGTAATCGAGAGCTGGGAAGGTAAACGCAAAAAGTATACGCCGATTGAAGCAGCAATCCGTTTTCTGGCAGAAAAATATACTCCCCCGCTTTTTCTGTATATGAGTCCTGAAACTGCAAATTTGTGTGCATCCTATGCATCGTTTGATGAATGGATCAGAAACGTCAGATTGGTGCTTTCGACCGAATCATCAGAACTTCATCCGAAGCTGGCACAGTACCGTAATCGCTGGAATACAGTAGAAGAAGCGATAAACTGTCAGTCAAAGGTTGACAAAGAGCACCATGAATTATAAAATAGAACTAATCGTAAAAATTACTATTGTAATTGAATACCATGTATTCCATTTAAGGAGGAAGAGAAATGCGCGTAATTGTTACCTTGGCATGCACCGAATCTGGTGACCGCAACTATACAACAACCAAGAACAAAAGAAATCATCCGGAGCGTCTTGAAATGAAAAAATACTCTCCGCGTCTGAAAAAGTATACGATTCATCGTGAAACTAGATAATGTAGGTTTGCTACATAGCAACCTGAATTGTTTTGCGTCCTGAACGAAGCTTGAAATCTAATGAATATAGGGCTTCATGAAAGGAGCCATGGCATGGTCTCTCCACTTCATGATGAAGAAATCGTGTTAAGTTTGCAAAAGCCTGCGTTATGGAACCGGCGAAAACTTGAATTAGTCCAGTGGATAGAGCGTCCAAAGATAAAGCTTACGCCTAAGCGAATAGCTTTTTTTCATGGCTGTACGATAGATGCGGAGCTGCACGGTACGCTTTGCCTTTTGAATCGAAAGCACGTGGCAACCGAGTTCTCCTGTGCTGGTGTCAGCATTTGGGACGAGCCGGAGGACCATTCACTATATGCTTATATAACGATGAAGGCTGACGAAAGATCCGGAGCGTTCATGCAATGGGCGATGCGATATATGCGGCATCGTTTGCTTGTCGTTTACGAACCTGAGCGCAACCGTTACGATCTGTCGTCTTTTTTTCTGGGACATAACCGTTCCTTTTGCCAACTGATGGAGTATTACGCCAGTACATTTGAGTTTGAACCAATAAAATGATATGAAAGCTTAGGTGAATAATATGAAAAAAGATCTTCATCCAACATTGAACAAAGTTATCTTTTTGGACCCTAGCTGTGGATTCTCTTTCCTGAGTGCTTCCACTAAGTATTCCCAAGAAACGATGGAATGGGAAGACGGCAACACATACCCGGTTATCCGTGTAGATACCAGCTCCGCTTCTCACCCGTTCTTCACTGGTAAACAAAGAAACGTGGATATCGGTGGACGTGTGGATCGCTTTAACAAAAAATATAACCTTTAGAACAAGACGAGCGTTATGTTCACGGATTATACAAATAATTCGTGAACATCGCTTTTTAAAAACACCTCCTGCATCTGCAGGAGGTGTTTTTGTCTTAATCCAGACATGCCATTTAAAGTGAAATAAAGCACTGCTCCCATTGATCAGCAATGGATGCTTTGTCCAGATGCTCCCCAATGAGCGTGACGTACCCCTGACTCACGGGGAGTGCAGTGGGTTGCCAATCCAAATGACTTCCTGAATATTGCAAAAGCATTGTACCTTCGTGTGGAAGCACGCAATAGCCTTTCGCCCGAAGCAGCGAGGAACCGAGCCCGGTCAGGAAGCTTTCCAATCGTTGCTTTTCCAATGGCTGTGGAGAATATTGATGCAGCGTTAAGCTCTCCAGACGGGAAAACGAATGGGGCTGGTTTGGATCGTAGCTGTGGCTATGACTGTGCGCAGAAATAACTTTGAATGCTGTACTTCTGGAGATACTGCCGGGTCGTTCGATACTTTTTGCGGAAATAGGGGCGGACGATGCGGCTGCATCGGTTCGCTGAGCCTGTGCTGATTCAGGTTGAGGTACCTGTACAGGTTTTGCGGCAACGGATACGGAGGCCAGAACAGGCTCCAGCAGTGGTTCAAGGTCAACCCGACTATACTCAGCGGTTTGCAGCTTGGCCGTATCGTTGAGCTTGCGGATGCTCTTGACGACCTTCGTCACTTCACGGGCACTTGCCGCATCCGTCTTGTTCACTACAATGAAGTCGGCGGTGCGAAGCTGCCCGTGCAGAGTCCGAACCAGCTCCTTGTCCGCGGTGAAGCGGCTATTGTATTCATGAAAAAGCTCAGCGTCCACAACACTGATGCTGTGAGCCAGATAAAGCCGATCCGCCAGCAGCGGGGAGCGAAGCTCTTCCAGCACTTGCTCAGGGTTAGCTACCCCTGTGGTTTCCATAAAGATCAGATCCGGCTCCTGACTGAGCAGGGTGTGTAGAGCGCCTGCCAGCTCACTTCTTTTGCTGCAACAAATGCAGCCCTCCAGCAGTCCTTCCACCGATACGTCAGGCATTTCTTCAGAAATAATGGCGCCGTCTACATCATATTCACCCATTTCGTTCATTAATACAGCGGGACGGAGCGGAATTTGCCGGGTATGGGCCAGCAGGCGCAGAAGCAGTGTCGTTTTGCCACTGCCAAGAAAACCGCTGATTAAAATAACAGGAACCTTGTTCATCATTATTCCTCCTTGATAGGGTTAGTGTGTTGCATTCAATCGATCAAAGGTGGCTACCGAATCTGCCTGGGTATAAACATAAGGGGATTCCGGCTGTGCCACAGTGGTTATTTTCTTGGATCGAATTTCGAGTACGGGGGTATTGCCTTTCTGTGTGGCATGTAATGTGCCTTCAATGGTCACCCACGTATCCTTGTCAAAGGACGGGACCTTCTTGGATTGGACGATGATTCCGAATGGCATGGCATCAGCAGTACAGCACATGACAAGGAACCTTCCCACCGCAAATAGACCTTTGCCCGGCAGGCTGCCGTCTTTGTAGACAAAGCCAGTCACCTGCACCTTTTTTCCTTCAAAAGCGTGCTTATACAATTCGATGGCTCCAATGGTTTCGGAAAAAATCTCCGGTTTGATTTGTATGATCGGTTGCTGATATAGACGTTTCGCCAGCTCGGCAAATTCTACGTTGTACTTATCAGGCGGAACGAACAGCTTATCCAGTGTTTCCTGACTCCATTTTCCCCCTGGAGGGGGCGAAGATGGTGCAAGAGAGGTGGTTGATAAAATGGAGGAGGTCGGTGCTTTCGTGGTCTGTATATCTGTTTTGCGCCGGATCTCCGGGTTGGGATACGTGAAGGACATGCCTTTTTTGGCTGCCATATCACTGCCAAGTGCCTGATTGGGCAGCAGCGAACCGAATAGCAGCGGAATGAGCAGCATTCCATATACAAGCGTTTTTTTGAACCAGCTTTGCGGCAACGGATGCTCGCAATCACATAAATCCTCACCTTCTCGCTCCCCGGCTATGCCGTGCCATGCCATGGCCAGAGCGATAAACAGCAGGGGCACGGGACAAAGCAGGAGCAGCTTTTGCATTTGCGGAGCCAAGTAGTAATGAAGGGAATTCGAGCGGCTCAAGGTGATGATATACACAGCCAATCCAATCATGAGCAAGGAGCGCATGCCATACTGCCAGCGGATGCTAAAGGTTGAATTCACGTTCGTATTCACCTCCCCAATAACCATTCAGCAGCTATAGAACCCACCAGGACGAACGAAACAATGAGCAAGCACAGAACGGCGACAAATTTGGTGCGGAAGGTGCTTAGCAGCATAAGCGTACCTTTGAAATCCAGCATCGGGCCGAGTACAAGAAAGGATGCCAGCGGGCCCAGTGTAAAGGTATGCGAAAAAGCAGTAGCCACAAAGGCATCGGAGGTGGAACACAGGGACAGTACGTAGGCAAAACCCATCATAAAGGCGTACGAGCCAGCCGTTTCACCGCTTAACGAAAGCATTTCATCCCGTGGGATGAAGGTCTGGATGGAGGCTGTCAGCAACGCGCCGATAATGAGATATTTGCTCATATCCAAAAATTCGTCGCCAGCATGTACAAAAAAGTCCCGCCATGTGCGATTGTGGCGATGAGTCTGGTTGTTCTGCTTTGGCTGGTTAAAAGAGAGCAACGACCGTTTGAGCGGATGCACACGCACAAAGGCATACACGATCAGCCCAATGATCGCGGAAACGACTAAGGCCAGCCCCATTCGAACGGCAGTGACCTCGGGATGGGAAGGGAAAGCCATTATCGTCGCAGCCAGCACCACAGGATTGATAATCGGCCCGCTTAAAATAAAGGTGATGCCCATATAGGCAGGCATTCCCTTGAGCATCAATTGGCGAACGACAGGGATCATGCCGCATTCACAGATGGGAAACAGCAGACCCAGCAAAGAGGCCAGCAGGACACCCGGCACAGGATGCGCAGGCGCTATTTTGCGAATCCATGTTTCCGGTACGAGCCATTGTAAAAGGGATGAGACGAGTACACCGATTAGGAGAAACGGGACAGCTTCCAGAAAGATGCCCATAAATACCGTTTTTAACGGTTGCAGTTGACTCATATCTAACGAACGAAGCCATCGGGGAGATAGCGTAACAAGCACAGGGATGAGAAAGGCAAACGGAATCATAAAAGGCAGCATCTTCAACAGCGTACTGGTTTTCATTCCACGGCTCCTTGGAAATAAGGGTTCTTATCTACATCCTATGCGTGTAATGGGACAAACATGCCCGCTGGTAGCGTCTGGAGTACTCCTTTATGGACAAGTTCAAGCGTGGTCATCTATATAATTGTGTTCTTTAATTGGACAATGTGACTGTGTTAATTAGTAAATATTACGATTAAACTTCAACAAACGATTGCAAGAAGGAAATTTTTACGGTACGATCCTTATTAAAACGTTGTAAAGACAAGGAGGATTTTATGATACCGATTGTTGTTTTATCCGGATTTCTGGGCAGCGGTAAAACAACTCTTCTTCAGCATGCGCTGGCTTACTATAAAGGGCAGGGACTCAAGCCGGCTATTTTGATGAATGAGTTGGGCGATGTTAATTTGGACGGCAGTCTTGTGAACGGCCAGGCTCCCACGAAGGAAATGCTTAGTGGCTGCATATGCTGTACCATTCGCGGAGATTTGGGCGTTGAGCTGATGAACCTTGCCGAGGAATATAACCCGGACGTGATTATTGTAGAATGTACCGGAGTGGCTAATCCGATGGAAATTGTAGATGCCGTGACAGATGCCTCTATCTATTCCTCTATGATCTTACAATCTGTTATTACGGTGGTGGATGCGCGTCAATTTTTGGATTTTGCCTCAGGTCACGAGAGAAACAAGTCGTATCGCCTGATGCAGGATCAGCTTCGATGCGCTTCCAAGCTGATTATTAACAAGACCGATTTATTGGCTGCGGGGGAGTTGCAGAAGGTACAGGCCCTCGTAAAAGAATTAAATCCGTATGCGCTGACGGTGAGCACGCAACGGAGCGACGTGGACGCGGATACTTTTTTCTCCATTCAGGGAGAGGATCGTATGGACGTTTCGCGGCAAAAGGAGTCCATAGCCGATAGCGGAAATGATCATTATCATTCGGAAAATCATCTACACGCTCATGATCATGGAGACCATCACCATCATGACCATGACCACGAACATGGAGAGCATTATCATTCCTACGACCATGTAGTTGTTCACACGCATTTCTTTGGACAACCTGTGCCACGCTCCGAGTTTGAACAGTTGTTTCGCAGTTTGCCAGCTGAAATTTACCGAGCCAAAGGAATTGTGCGTTTTCTGGAATCAGAGGGTCAGATGATGTTCCAGTTTGCCTACCGGGAGTTGGAAATCATTCCGATTCGCCCGCAGAAGCCGGTGAATGATGTAGCTGTCGTCATGGGCGAAAATTTCTCTGCTTCCGAGATCGAAGAACGGTTGAGAAAGCTGGAAGCGGCCGAAGAACCGTTGACTGGTTTATGACCCCAGGAACTAGCGGCATTTATCCGTCAAAACATAATTCTCGCGCTAACGTAGCTGGAAAGCCTGCTTGGGGATTTACCACGATTTTGCTGCTGCTGACTGGAGGGTTGATGCTGTCGGTCACACTCGCCGTCATGCTTGGTCCCGTAGCAGTTGCACCGGGAACAGTATGGCGAATTGCGCTGTCCCATCTTCCCTGGCTGGATCAATGGATACCCGTGACATGGACGAAGCCGGAGCAATATATCGTTTGGGAAATCCGATTTCCGCGCGTGTTGCTAGGTGTCGTCGTAGGAGCAGGACTTGCTGTTACAGGTGCGGCTATTCAGGCCTTAATTCGTAATTCGTTAGCTGATCCCTATATTTTAGGAGTCTCGTCCGGGGCTTCGGTGACAGCGACGCTGGTGATTGTGTTTGGAGCTTTCGGATTCCTGGGCCGACTTGCGCTGCCTTTATCTGCTTTTATAGGTTCGCTTGCTGCGATGCTCATGGTATTCGCATTGGCTCGTGTGGCTGGACGCATATCGACGACTCGCTTGCTCCTGGCAGGGGTGGCGGTGTCCATGATGCTGTCGGCTGTGACCAACTTTATCGTCACTATGGCCCCGAATGAAAAAGGCATTCGTGACGCGATGTATTGGATGATGGGAAGTCTGGCAGGCGCTCAATGGGATACGCTTCTCATTCCAAGCCTCATTATAGCGGCTGGAACGGTTGTCCTGCTTACCCGATATCGATCGCTGAATGCTTTACTAACGGGTGAAGAGGCCGCCGTAACGCTCGGTGTGAACGTACAGGCGTTTCGTGTATTGCTGGTTGTCGTGGCTTCACTTTTAACCGGGGCAGTCGTATCGGTCAGTGGCTCGATTGGCTTTGTCGGGCTTATGATTCCGCATATCGTCAGGCTGATGGTGGGATCGGATCATCGACGTGTCCTGCCCGTCAGCTTGTTGGCGGGAGCTATCTTTGTCGTGTGGGCAGACGGATGTGCTCGGCTCGTGCTGGCTCCACAGGAGCTGCCGATTGGTATTGTGACGGCTGTGTGCGGAGGACCCTTCTTTGTATGGCTGCTGCGGCGCAGTTCTTATTCGTTTGGAGGCGAAAAATGAATATAGAAGTCGAACACGTGACCTTCAGTATTCACGATAAACGGCTGATCGACGGCATCTGCCTCCAGGTAAAAACGGGGGAACTGGTCGGACTGATCGGTCCGAACGGCAGCGGCAAATCGACGTTGCTCAAAAACATGTACCGTGTGCTAAAGCCTGACAGCGGTTTGGTTACGCTGGATGGCCGGGATATGCTAGAGATGAAGTACAAGGAAACGGCCCGGCAAATGGCTGTGGTGAGTCAGGATGCACCGCAAGCGTTTGATTTTTCAGTACGAGACATCGTCCTGATGGGTCGCCATCCACATAAGAAACTGCTGGAAGCAGACACTGCCGTCGATCATGAGCTGGTCGAGCAGGCGCTGGAGCGGGTAGGCATGGATGCTCAGGCGGATCAGGGCTTTGCCACCTTGTCCGGTGGTGAAAAGCAACGGGTACTGATTGCCAGAGCGTTGGCCGGACAGGCCAAATTTCTCATTTTGGATGAGCCGACGAATCATCTGGATATCCGGTATCAGCTGCAAATTCTGGATTTGGTCAAAGCGCTACAGGTAACCACACTGGCTGCGCTGCATGATTTGAATTTGGCGGCATTTTATTGTGACCTAATTTATGTATTAAAAGAGGGCAAGGTGGTAGCCTCTGGCATAACGGATGAGGTGCTTCAGCCCGACCTGCTGCGCGGTGTATTCGGGGTAGAGACAGAAATCTGCATTCATCCGAAAACCGGGAAGCCGAGTATTACCTTTTTACCGGATTCCCTCAGGAGCGGAGACAATCTATGACGTTAACAGAATGCAGCTATTGTCATTTTACCTATGATGAATGAAAAAGGAGCAGAGCATATGAAAAAACATAGAAAATCCGCAATATCGCTTGTCATGCTCGCATTGGCGGTGCTGTTGTTGTCAGCCTGCGGAGCTGGGAATACGGCTCATAAATCCGGTTCATCCGCAACTGAACAGCAGCCTGCTGCATCGCAATCGGCGACAAAGGAAGCATCCGTGGAGCTTGAAAATATGGGTGTTAAAATGGTATTTCCCGAAGCGCCCAAACGTGCGATTACACTAAATCAGCACGCGACGGAGGTTATGCTGGCGCTTGGACTGGAGTCCTCCATGGTGGGCACGGCCTACTTGGACGATAGCATTTTACCGGAATATAAAGCTCAATATGATAAAATCCCGGTGTTGGCCAAGCAGTACCCGTCCAAAGAGGTATTTATGGCTGCTGCGCCGGATTTTGCCTATGCGGGCTGGAAGAGTGCCTTTAACGACAAAAATCTCGGCTCTCGTGAGGAGCTTGCCAAACAGGACGTGACGACCTATGTACAGGAATCATCAAACAAGCCGGGTCCCACATTAGAAGACGTATATCAGGACATACTAAATATTGGACGTATTTTCCGGGTGGAGGATCGTGCGAAAAAGCTGGTAAGCAGTATCCGTGAACAAGTGGAATCCATTCAGACTCAGATCGGTACTGTAGAAAAAGCGCCAAAGGTATTTGTATATGACAGCGGCGAAGATAAGCCCTTTACGGCTGCCAACAACTATTTGACCTCGCTGATTAAAAGTGTGAAAGCTAAAAATATTTTTGATGATGTAGACAAAAGCTTTGCCGAGGTAAGCTGGGAAGAAGTTGTGAAGCGCAATCCTGACGTCATTGTGATTCTGGATTATGGAGATACCTCGCTGGAGGATAAAGAGAAGCTGCTGCTGAGCAAGCCGGCGCTCGCTGGTGTAGAAGCGATCAAAAACAAACGATTTGTAGTGCTGCCTCTGTCCGCAGCAGCTGAAGGCGTGCGTGCGCCGATCGCGCTGAAAACCTTGGCTTCCGGCCTGTACCCGGACAAAGTAAAGTAAACGAGCAAAAGACCTGCAAAACATTGACGAACCTTTCCTAAACTGTTAAACTTGCTAATGCGTAAAGGTTACGTTTATCAAACGCTTGTTTTTTTATTATCTAATCGTAATAATTACGGTAGATGGTTTAATGAGAATAAACGACCTGGAGAATCTGCGCGGAGGTATGTCGTTCAGATGGCTCCAGGCTTTTTAAAGGAAAGGGAGATTTGCGTCATGTTATTAGCCTCACTGGAACAAGTTACATTTGGCTACGGGGACGTTCCTAACCTGGTGGATGCCAATGTTGAAATTTTTTCTGGCGAATTTGTGGCCATTACCGGGCCAAATGGGGCTTCCAAATCGACAATGCTCAAATTGTTGCTCGGTTTGCTTCAACCTTGGAAGGGCAAGGTGTTTATGTCCGACCGCACAGGTGAGGGCAAGAAGCTTGTTGTTGGATTCGTATCGCAGCAAATTGCTGCTTTTAATGGCGGATTTCCAAGCACCATCCTGGAGTTTGTCCGTTCAGGAAGATACACTCATGGCTCGTGGTTGCGCCGTATGCGGCCGGAGGATCATGATCTGACAGAGCAGGCGCTTCGTCAGGTAGGCATGTGGGATTTGCGTCATCGTAAAATCGGCGAGCTGTCCGGTGGACAGAAGCAGCGTATCTGTGTGGCACGAGCGCTCGCGCAGGAATCGGATTTGCTCATTTTGGATGAGCCCACGACCGGAATGGATCAGGAAAGCCGCCATCACTTCTACGATCTGATGAATCAGCAGGTTAAGGAATATGGAAGAACCGTAGTCATGGTTACCCATGGACTATCGGAAGTGCAACATTATCTGGATCGTATTATTGAACTTGAGAGGAAGGAAGATGGCGGATGGAAATGCTGCACTACGACTTCATGCAGCGGGCATTTTGTGCCGGTGGGGTAATTGCACTGCTGGCCTCGGTGCTTGGAGTGTACCTGATGCTGCGGCGTCAGGCTCTGATGGCGGACATGCTATCGCATGTATCACTGGCAGGGGTGGCAGCGGGTGCCTATTTGGGCATTAATCCGACAATAACCGGTTTTATTGTAGCTATAATCGGAGCGATTATCGTTGAATACGTCCGCAGGTCTTATAAAACGTACAGCGAGATTTCTGTGGCAATTATTATGGTAGGCGGCCTGTCGACGGCTGTGATTCTAATGAACCTGAATCAGAGTATTAATAAAGGCTTTTCCGCTTATTTGTTCGGTTCAGTGGTGGCGGTCAATCAGACAGAGCTTATGTTGATGATCGCAGTCGCTGTGATCGGGGGTATTTTCTTTTTCGTATTTCGGCGTCCTTTGTATCAGATTACCTTTGATGAAGAAACGGCGAAGACAAACGGCCTTCCTGTCAAATCTATTTCATTTGCGTTTAGCATTTTGACAGGGATGATTGTAGCTGCTGCAATGCCGATTGTCGGTGTGTTGCTTGTCTCCTCACTGATTGTGCTACCGGCTGCATTGGCGATTCGAATTGCACCTAGCTTTGCCGCAGCCATCTGGATATCTATGGTGACCGCATTGATCGGGGTATTTTCGGGTTTAACTGCGTCGTATGAACTGAGTACACCCCCAGGGGGGACGATTGCCATGGTGCTGTTATTATTCCTGATCGTGGGAATCGGTATTCAAAAGCTGGTCCGCAAACTGGGTAAGCAGCAGGCTTCCCGGCAGAAGAATGCAGCACGCCAGTGAATGAAACAGTTCGTTTTCTGAAAAACCAAACAAATAAAGGAGTTATGAACATGAATACATGGTTCAAAAAATCATTCGTATTGTCTGCGGGACTGGCACTTATTTTGTCCGGCTGCGGAGCCAAATCTGATAATACAGCTACCAACACTCCCCAAACCGAGCCGAATCAGGCACAAACGACGGACAGCGGCAAAAAGCTGAAAGTGGTTACCACTTTTTATCCGATGTATGAGTTTACAAAGCAGGTCGCTGGAGATCATGCTGATGTAACCGCGCTGATTCCTGCTGGTGCGGAGCCGCATGACTGGGAGCCAAGCGCCAAAGATATGGCACAGGTGAAGGATGCCGACGTTTTTGTATATAACGGTATCGTCGAAGGCTGGGCAGAGCAGGCTTTGAGCAGTGCGTCTAACGACAAGCGTGTTGTGGTTGAAGCAAGTAAAGGGCTGAACCTGATGGAAGGTACTGCTGAGGAGGAAGAAGGAGAAGCACACGCTGAGGAAGGTCATAGTCACGATCATGTGCTGGATCCTCACGTATGGCTTGATCCGGTATTGGCCCAAAAGGAAGTAGAGTCCATTAAAGCGGGTCTTATCTCTGCAGATTCTGCGAACAAAGCAGATTATGAAAAAAATGCTGATGCTTACATCGCTAAATTGAAAGAGCTGGATACCGAGTTTAAAACAGGTCTGAAAGATGTAAAACGCAAAGACTTTATTACCCAGCATACTGCTTTTGGTTACTTGGCTAAGCAATACGGCCTGACCCAAGTGGCGATTTCCGGACTATCTCCGGAGCAAGAGCCTACACCGGACAAGCTGGCGGGCATTATCAAATTTGCCAAAGAGAATAATGTGAAAACGATTTTCTTTGAAACCCTTGTTGATCCAAAGGTCGCTGAGACCGTAGCTACTGAAATCGGTGCAAAAACCGATGTACTGAACCCACTCGAAGGACTGACGGATGAAGATAAACAGAAGAACCTCGATTACCTTGGCGTTATGAAAAACAACCTGGAGGCTTTGAAAAAGGCCCTGAATGAATAAGACTGTAAACTGACATTGGAACGACTCCAGTGTCAGTTTTTTATGTCTATATAAGCTGAACTCAAAAGTTACCTATCGTGCCACTGCGCATCTGGATGGTGCTTCCCATCGCCACCGCTTCGCTTGTACAGCACCATTCCAGCTACTTCGTTTTAATGTGCATCTTTCGAGTTTAAATTATAAATACACAATAATAAATAAATACCAAATAATGGACTATTACGATTTAATCGCGGAGTTAGCAGCCTGTCTGTATTTTTTACAAGCTTATCTAGACCTTGAATGTACTTTTGACAATCAGAGCCTTAGTAAAATCGTATTTTACAACTTTATTATTATATTTACTTAATTACTATAAGCAGTTATCTCTACATGTAGAGCATAAAAAAACGATCTATCTCCATTAGACAGGAGTGTGATCGTTTTTTTCGTTGCGTGGGATATATTCCAGAACATCGCTCAGGCTATGTCTCTGACCTGTAAGTTCTTCTAATGTGTCGAGAATATGACTTAATGTTTCCAAATCTATGCGTTTTGTCTTACCATCGCACATATCGTAAATTAAGTTCGGTCGAACTTTTGCTTCGCGAGCCAAGGCATTTTTTGTGATTCCTGCTTTGACCAATGTTTCTTCTAACTTTATGCTTATCGCCAAAAATAATCACCTCTTATCAATTATTTTACCCTGTTAGTAAGCATTATGAAATAATCATAATATTTATAAAAAATCTTTTTTTAACAAAAGGAATTATTAATTACATTTGCTCGGTTATAGGTTAAGTTTTGATCTGGTTAAATAAAATTTTTTAGAAAAGAGGAGAAGAACATGTCAGACATTGCTGTGCTTGAGAAGATTGTGATTGTTCATGTATGGGAAGAGGAAGATCTTGATTATGAAACGAGTGAGGCTTCTTATTAAGCCAGGCTATGCTGTGTATGTTCTAACTGGCGCTGTTCATTTGGCAAGAGTGGAGAGAATTTATCAAACGGGTTTGCATCGTTTTTACGTGGAGGATCGTAGCACTGCATCTATTCAATTAGCATCTTGTGTAACAGGAGATATACCTGTAAAGATACAAGAAATTGTTATGAAGCTATTGAGTAAAAATGCATTAGATTGGCTTACTTGTGATGTAATGCATGGTATGATAGGGGGTTTTGAATTTGAAACATTATAATATAGGCTACATATTCCAAAGTTAGAAATCCTAAAGAAATAGAAATTGTCAATCAAAACGGGTTCGTAAATTCACATGAAAAACGGAGTAGGCGGAATGGTGCTGTACAAGTGAAGCACCATCCGTTTGCGGAACGGCACGATAGGTAACTTTTAAGTCCTGCTTATATAGTGCAAAGGTTCCAGTGGATACCTAGTACTTTATGATCTTCACCCTACAGGAATAATTTACGTCATTATGAAAACCTGTTTTGAAAACTAATTCAATAGTATCTAGTTTAAAATTCCGTTTGTAATCCATTGGTAACGTTTTTATTTTTAACAGAATTTTTCTATTAACTTCGGATATTATTTCACCGATATTGAAACTGGATATGCATTTTGTTCAGCAGTCAGCATCTGAATGAAGAAGTATGATATATAAAACGACAGGAGAGATTACCTTGGCAACAATTATAGTCGTCGACGATTCTTTATTTATGCGATCTGTGCTTAAGGATATTTTTTTGGATTTGGGTCACTCTGTTATTGCGGAGGCGGAAAATGGGTATGACGCTGTTTTGAAGTACTCGAACCTTCGTCCAGATTTAATCACCATGGATATCAATATGCCCAAGATGGATGGACTTGAGGCTGTTGAAAAGATTATAGGGCTTGATCCTCATGCTAAAATTTTAATGTGTTCTGCTTTGGGTCAGCAAGAAGCGATTATCAAAGCATTTCAGGCAGGTGCAAAGGATTTCATTGTTAAACCATTTCAAATGGAGAGAGTTGTGAACGCAATCACAAAAATATTTGGTAGTTGATTGATCGGGTTAACCGTACCCATTCATGATGATGGCTGCAATCCATAAGTTGAACAAAAGAGCATCTCTATGACATAAGATTTTAATTTACATAAATATGAAGCACTTTGAAATGAGTAAGAAGGTTGTGATTTAAATGAATGTGGAGATGAATAGGATGAGTAATCGGGTTTTGTCTCAAAAGGTATTTATCGATGAACTGATCACCACGATTAGGAAGGGAGGGCTTGTCCCGGTAAGTTATGAACACCTCATTAGCGAGCAACGAGAAAGAATAGATGCTCTTAACAGTGAACTTACCGCGCGTATAGAGGGGGTGGAAACGGATTTAATTCCTAATGCGACATATTCCATCCCCTTTTCCAATGGTGACATTATTTTTCTTGCTCGTTACATTGTACTCATCGGGGACAACACCGAGGGTTACTTTGTTTTTTACAGAGCTGAAGAATGTGAAAGTCCGGAAGAGTATCATTTTATAACAAGCTCTTACCAGCTTCCGCATTTGTTGCCTGAATTATCTCTTATGCTAAAAGAACATAGCGCTAATGAGCCTGTTGATATCCTGACTTATTGGAATGGCCAAGCCTATCCATTGAAAAGCTTGAATAAAGAGGATATCAAGCTGTCCACCTACGAATTTTAATCCCGCACCAGCGGTTTAATTCTGGAGAAGTAAGGAGCCGTTGCCGCTTTGCGACAATCATTCTGCCCTCTTCGCCATTTTCAGTAAGCCTCATTTGGAGGAAAGACATTCTAGTCAATCTACTCGATTGTGGGTCAATGCACCTGTCAATCGGAACGTTAAATGGCAAGCCCCTTATCACTTGGAGGCTTGCCACTTTTCCAATGTTAAGAACTGTCCAACTTCGAGGGGGGGGAAATATTAAATTAGTTGTGGACGTACTGTACTATAAAAGGCCTTTATTATTATTTAGGACGAGCGGACTTTCATCTGCACTATCTGTAACTCCAAAATCATTGTATCTATTTGAGTCTCAACTTGGTTCTGGTAGACTATCTGTATGACAAAAGAAAATATAAAGTACGCTAGAACATACGTTTACAACGTCAATTATCACATCGTTTGGTCGGTTAAGTAACGCCGATCTGTACTGTCAGCAGAAAATTGAAGCCTACCTTAAAGAACTGTTCCAAGAAATTGCTCAAGAAAAAGAATTTGAAGTGGTCATGATGGAGGTTGGCGAAAAAGACCAAATTCATGTTTTTGCATCAGCAACGCTCCCAAATAGCTCCTTCCTATATTGTAAAAATGTTGAAAGGAATTTCTGCAAGAAAACTATTTCTGAGGTTCCCTCAATTAAAAAAAGATTATGGGGTGGACACCTCTGGAACAGCAGCTTTTTCATTGAAACCATTGGTTCTATCTCCGAACAAGCCATAAAGAAATACATCGAAAATCAAAAGAAAGGAGACGGCTAATGCAGAGAACCTATAAATTCCGTCTATATCCAACCAAAGAGGAGCAAGGGTACATTCATTTCGCGCTGGAACGTTGCCGTCTCCTCTATAATCGTTTGCTCGCCGAACGAATCGCTGCTTACGAGCAAACGGGGCAGAGTCTTACCTATTACGAGCAAAAAGCAACGTTGCCAGAGAGAAAACGGTACATACCTGAACTCAAAAACGTCCATTCCCAAGTCCTTCAAAATGTCGTTGAGCGGTTGGATAAGGCGTACCAAGCCTTTTTTCGCCGCGTCAAAAATGGCGAGAAAGCGGGCTTTCCGAGATTCAAGCCTGAAAGTCAGTACAACTCCTTTACCTACCCGCAGAGTGGGTTTTCCATAGAAGGAAAGCAACTTATGCTTTCCAAGATCGGTGATGTACGCATTCGACTTCATCGGCAGCCGCAAGGAACGATCAAGACGTGTACCATCATGGTTAAGAATGGCAAATATTACGCCTGTTTTTCTTGTGAAGTCGAAAGCAAACACCTTCCAGCATCAGAAAAGCAGATTGGCATTGACCTTGGCGTGTCCCAACTTGCGGTAACATCAGATGGCGAGAGAATAGAGTCACCGAAATTTCTTCGTAAAAGCGAAGAAAAGCTGAAACGAAAGCAACGTGCGGTCTCGAAGAAAAAGCGTGGTTCAAACCGCCGGCGTAAAGCTGTACGCGACCTAGCCAGACTCCATGAGAAAGTAGCAAATCAACGTAAGGATTACGCTCATAAAGAATCGCGAAAGTTGATCAATAAATATGGACTGATTGCCTTCGAGGACTTGAATATACAAGGGATGGTCAAGAACCATCATCTTGCCAAAAGCATTGCAGATAGCGGATGGAATCAACTTATTCAATTCGTGACGTACAAGGCTGAAAGCGCCGGTCGTCAGGTTGTGCAAGTGAATCCATCGGGCACATCGCAGCGATGCTCCAACTGCGGAGAAATCGTCAACAAAAAATCACTTGCTGTTCGTGTCCATCAATGTCCTTGCGGATACGTTGCAGATCGGGATGAAAATGCAGCTATTAATATATTGAAACTAGCCTTGCAGAACGTATCTTAATCTAACGCAATCAGGCTAGGAACTAGCCTTCAAGGAGGGACGAGGTTACGAGTCCTGATGATTTGAGAAGCTCTCCAATTCTTTGGAGAGAGGTTCACATGAATATTCGTTTACTTCGAATGTCACAATTTTATTGAATATTACATAGTCTTTGCGGCTGTTGAAAGGGCCCTTGTTATTGGTATGTCTATCAATGGCGAAGAAAGAAGCACCCCGTCCGGCATCTTTAGCGTCATACCACTGAATGAAAGAGGCTAGTTCCTTCTTGCTTATATCAAATTCTTTTTCAAGCCCGTTATCCATAGTCACAACCAGAATTGCACGGTCACCACTCGGCTGTGAGGGTTCGGACGGTTCAGAGGGCTCTGACGGTTCAGAAGGTTCAGAAGGTTCAGATGGTTCAGGAGTTGGCGCTACCTCGACAGGTTTAAAGGGAAGTAACGACCCATCAGTATCAATTGCATATATAAATAAATAGTTGGGTGTATTATTTACAAATTCAACAGAGTGTTCTCCCTGAGGCAAGTTTAATTTTTCGTACATGATTTTACGGGCTGCTACGTCACTTCCAGTCAAAGAAAAGTTATCAACCTTAACACCATCTATAATGACATCAATGCTGCTAGAACCAGACCACCAAGTGGTAGAAATTAATCTTAATTTAGTACCTTTAAAATTAAACTTTAGACTTGTTCCAGATTTTTGCCAGGGAGAAGTCCAGGTTATTGGGCCGGTATTATCACGAAACCAATTACCACCAAGATAGGTGATCTCGGGCGTATTCGCTTCATAACGAGACCATCCTTCTTCCGGTTTATTAAGGACATCCCCCGTAGCCGCGGCATATATGCTGTGGCTAGTACTAAAAAAGAGAACCATCATCCAAACCATCGTGAATAAAGTTAGCTTTACAAATTTCATAATCATTACACTCCTTTAAATTTTATTTTCTTACCAAGACTACAAAAAATGAAAAGTATTGTCTAAACATTAATGCCTATATTTATAAATAAATGTTTATAAAACCCATATATATTGGAGTTTGGAATATTCTACGTTCCAGGATATAGGCTTCAATGCTATGATGTTCTATTGCATATGGGCTGGAATTACGATTGGGAAGATCCACTTTTTGATGTCAAAGCGTGTTAAATAATCCCCTGAGAGCATCACATTCTCTTAGGGGATTATTTAACATTGATAATCAAACGCATGTTCGCATATAATACAAACAAACGTTCTGATAAGGAGTGAAGGAGCATGCTGGAAAAATACGTGGGACAGATCGTGGAAATCGTGTATATGGACCGGAAGGGCAAGCTGTCTCAGCGGCGCATTGAGGTGCATCGTGTGCGGAATGGTTTGATACGGGCCACCTGTTTACAGACAGGCCAGCCACGCGTTTTTCGATTAGATCAGGTACTGGCATGGCATCCGGTAACCAGAACAGCATAGGAGGCGTTTACGATGGGGAAAAAGCTTGAAGGGAACGGCATATGGGAAAGCTCTCGCATGATCTTGCCTGAGCATCGGGATGCATATTTGCGACTGATGAAGGAGCAGGGGAGACGCGGCAAGCCGACACTGGACGATCAGGAAATGCAGCAGATTGAGCAGGCGATCATCGTTTCCTATAACGAGCGGAAGCCCATTACGCTGCGGGTATTCAATCCATTTGATGACGAGGAGCTGTGCGGGTTTGTGACGGTGATTAACACGAGTCGGCGGGAAGTGAAGCTGTCCCGTGGGGAAGAGGATTTTAGCTGGATTAAGCTGGAGGAAATTATAAAGGCAGATATATGAGCATTATGAATCAGTAATGGTAAAAGGAGGGGTTCAGTTGAAAATAAGTAAAAACAATGCCGAACATTATATATGGGGAGACCAATGTGATGGTTGGCGTTTGGTGAAAAATAAGGATTTGAGTATTATTCATGAGCGTATGCCCGGGAATACACACGAGGTCAGACATTATCACCATCATGCACGCCAATTCTTCTTTATTTTATCAGGTACAGCCATACTTGAAGTGGATGGTGAACGAATCGAATTATGGTCTCAGGAAGGCTGTGAGGTTCCTCCTTTGGTCCCTCATCAAATGTTTAACGAAACGAATGAGGATGTTGAGTTTTTGGTGATCTCTCAGCCTGCGAGCAGCGGTGATCGGGTCCTGACTGAAAAATAATATTTCGGCAGACCTAATCAAGCGAAGTTTGACAAGTATTCATTAGTACCGAAGAAATGCTAACTTTGGCTACACATATTCATGCGAGCAAGGGGCTACGACATTTTATCCATTTGGTTGGGTTCAAAAGCCCTTTTGATGGATGAAAGGCAACAGAGCCCGACGATGATAGAGCTGGGAACGAATATGGCGAAGGAGCTTCGGGTCCATAAACCGTTGGGTTCGATTTCACCCGTTTGGCTATCCAACATACTGGGTACTCCACTTGGTCGAAAGCTGGGTATTCCGAATGAATCACTCGATTTTATCGTGGACGTGGACTACCCATTAGATGCAACGCGGCGGATTCACCATAAATCCGGACTGACTGGAGGCCGTTCGTGCCTTCGCGGTGGAGTGCCGAAATGAAGAATCTATCCATCTGCACGATGCTATAGCGAAAATCTCATATGAAAAACCGCGCTCCTGATTCTGTCAGGAAGAAATACCAAAGAACTACAGTGAAAATGGTCGAAATGACGATTTTCATTGTGGTTTTTTTATTCTATTTTAGGAATTAAAAACAGTTTTTGTCCAAATTCCGGTCTGAAATGTCCATGGAAACAGGATATTTATTCCATATAATAAGGAGGTGAATTAATTGAAAATGATTATCAATATCAAAGGAGCGATAGAGTTGCCAAAAGCTACTACTGCTATCTCGCAAAACACCCGTTATCTGGAGAGTCAGGCTGCACGGGAATCCAATGCCAGATCCTACCCCCGTCGTATCCCCATTGCCATCGCCGAAGCAGAGGGCATCCATGTCAAGGATATGGATGGAAAAATTTATTACGATTGCCTGGCCGGGGCCGGAACTTTAGCACTCGGTCATAATCATCCGGTGGTCATTGAGGCGATCAGGGAGCTGCTGAATCACAAGCGTCCGTTGCATACGCTCGATTTGACTACTCCGGTGAAGGAGCAATTTGTAGAAGAACTGTTCGCCAGTCTGCCTCCTGAATTTGCCCGTCAGGCGAAAATTCAATTTTGTGGCCCGACCGGGGGAGCTGCGGTGGAAGCTGCGATCAAGCTGGTCAAAACGGCTACGGGCCGCCGAAGCATTTTTTCCTTTCAGGGAGGTTATCATGGATCAACCCACGCTACGATGAGTCTCAGCGGTACTTTGGGGCAAAAAGAGCGAGTACAGGGCTTGATACCGGATGTTCATTTTATGCCCTATCCCTATGCGTATCGGTGCCCATTCGGAGTAGGTGGAGAGCAGACGCAGGCGCTTAGCAGTCGTTATATCGAAAATCTGCTGGATGATCCCGAGAGCGGGATCCTTACGCCATGTGCTTTTATTCTGGAGGTGGTTCAGGGGGAAGGCGGCTCTATTCCTGCGTCTGTGGAGTGGCTTCGGGAAATTCGCCGTATCACCAGGGAACGGGATATCCCGCTGATCATTGATGAAGTGCAGACCGGGCTTGGACGAACGGGGAAGCTGTTTGCTTTTGAACATGCGGACATTATTCCCGATGTGCTGGTCTTGTCCAAAGCGATCGGCGGCAGTCTGCCGCTGTCGGTTGTGATTTACAACGAAGCGCTGGATGTATGGAATCCCGGCGCGCATATTGGTACTTTTCGTGGCAATCAAATGGCCATGGCTGCCGGGCTTGCCACGCTGAAATATATCAAGGAGCACCGTATACCCGACCATGCTGCAGCCAGAGGCGAACAATTAATGGGACGTCTGAACGCCTTAAAGTACCAAACAGGCTGCATCGGAGATGTACGCGGCCGGGGGCTTATGATCGGGGTGGAAATTGTGGATGAACGACAGCCTGTAGATCAGTTAGGACATCATCCGGCCCATAAGCAGTTGGCCTCTCGAATACAGCAGGAATGCCTGAAACGTGGACTGATTTTGGAGGTGGGGGGAAGGCATTCCGCCGTGATGCGCTTTTTACCGCCGCTGATTGTGACGGAGCGCCAAATCGACGACATTTTCCTCATTTTTAATGAAGCGGTGCATGTGGCCTATGTCGGGTTGCAGCACGGTCATGGTTAAGCAGGCCGAGGGATGAACATACGTGCTGTGCCCGAGCGGTGGAAAGTCGTCATCACGGTGATGCTCGGCACCTTTACGGTTTTGCTGAATAACAGTTCGCTCAACCCGGCGATTCCGTCCTTCATTAAAGTATTTCATACGAACGCTGCTACGGCGAGCTGGCTCATCACTATTTTTCTAATCACGATGGGTATGACGATGCCTTTAACCGGATATCTGGCAGATCGTTTTGGAAAAAAGAAAGTATATCTGAGCGGACTTGCGCTCTTTGTCACAGGTTCCCTGCTCGGCTCGTTATCGTGGGGGCTTACCGCTGTCATCCTCTGTCGGGGACTGCAAGGGATGGCAGGCGGACTGATGATTCCGTTATCGCTGGCGCTGATTTTTGAAGCCTTTCCCAAGGAGGAACGCGGTAAGGTTACGGGAATCTGGGGGATTGCGATTATGGCGGCTCCGATGCTCGGACCTACGGTGGGAGGAATCGTGCTATCTCTAAGCAGCTGGCAGGTGCTTTTCCTCATAAATGTGCCAACCGGACTGCTGGGATTGCTGCTGGGGATGCGTTATTTAACAGCTGCATGTAGCAATCCGTCGCGCACCTTTGACAGCAGCGGATTTATAACGGTCACGTTGGGTGTGGGGTTGATTCTGTTTGCGCTGGGCAGAACAACGACCGCTGCGGATCTGATTGCCCCGCTACATATTCTACTGTTCCTTGCAGGCGCGGCTTTACTGGTTCTGTTTGTGCGAATGGAGCTGGTGAAGGAACAGCCATTGCTGAATGTGCACATTTTCAAAATACCGACCTACAGCTTGAGCGTCATCGTGGCGAGTGTACAGGCGATTGCGATGTTCGGCAGCATTTTTCTGGTTCCGATGCTGGTTCAATATGTGTATGGCTATGACGCCATGATGACAGGACTTGTGTTTTTGCCTTCCGCTATATGTACAGGGTGGTTTGTCACGATAGCAGGCAAGCAATTAGATCGCAAGGGGCCAAAAGGAATGATCAGCACGGGACTTATCATCACATGTGCCGCTACGGCGATGCTCGGTATGCTCCAGATGAATTCACCGCTGTGGATGATCTTCGTCCTCATGATGCTGCGGGGAATTGGGCTGGGTCTGTCGAATATGCCTGCCACAACGGCCGGGCTGAATGCGATTCCCGATGAGCTGGTAGCCCAAGGCTCGGCAATGAACAATGTGATGCGCAGACTGACCTCTTCGCTTGGAATGGTTGTGATTTCGATTTATTTTGAAGTTCGCAAGGCTCAGCTTCTGGCGGGGGGCTATTCGGTGGAAACAGGAACGCTGCAAGCGATCAGGGAGGGTTTTATCGGGATGAGTATATTGATTTTACTCACGATTCCCGCCGCTTTTTTCCTGAAGACGCCTGACTTCCTTCGTAAAAATGGAGCGCGTCGTACATCCAGTGATACCCCAGAAGCGAAAGCTTCTGCGGCTGCACCTAAGGTTTGAACAGGAAGGGAGAGAAAGAGTATACATGCTGATACAATCAACGGAGGTTCCCACTATCGCTGGAGAGCTGTCCAAAAGCAGGATCTGGGCGGAGCAAGCGACACTGCGGGCCTTGGTCAACAGCTATCTGCGGGAAACACAACAATTTGACCCGAGAATGAACACGGAAGCATCGGAAATAAGGGTGATTCTGCCCCAAATCGGGCTGAAAATCATGGGAACTCTACACCATTTCTCTGCAACTGGCCAACATATGTATGGGAGTGCTTGGTACGAGGTGGAAGAAGGAGGGACGTACAGGCCCCTGGAGATGGATGGAGTTATACAAAGGCTGCTGGACGAGATGAGCTATCACGCCAAGCCCGAGCAAAGGGAAGCGGAACAGCAAAAGATGAAGCAGCGTATTCGTAACAGCATGCACAAAATGACGCTCTTTATGGATCACCATACGAAGATCACAGGCGAGAGCAAGCCAAAGTCTTCCTCAAGTACAGAAGCCCACCTGACGTATGTACGCTCAGAGCAGTCTTTGCTGATCGGACACCCTTTTCATCCTTTTCCGAAAAGCACGGAAGGATTTGCTGATTATGAGCTTCCGTTATACAGTCCCGAGATGGGCGCGGCGTTTCCGCTGTATTATTTCGCGGTTCATGAGGATAACGTGCAGGAGGAATGGATTGGTGAAGAGCATCGCAGGGATGCCATTGACCCGTCTGTGCGGCTCCATGCTCGGCGTCAATGGGGAGAGGAGCTGGCGCGGTATCGTATTTTGCCGATGCATCCATGGCAGGCCGAGCAGGTGTTGCGTCAATCCTGTATTCAAGGTTTGATACGTCAGCGGGTGTTGATTCCTTTGGGTGCGCTAGGCCCTGTCGTTTATCCGACTTCTTCGATACGAACAGTATGGGATTTGAAAACCGGAAACGGCTATAAGCTACCGCTGCATGTGCGGATTACCAATCTTGTGCGTGACAATACACAGGAGCAGGCTCGGCGTACTTTGGATGCTGCGAAGGTCATTCATGAGCTTTCAGCCGACTGGTCGTCCCATATCCAATCCGAGTCCTTCAAGGTGCTGACAGAAACGGGATACAGCCGCGTATGCTTCCAGCCGAATGAGGATGCGAAATGGACAGAGAGTCCTGAGTTTACTAAGGGTGCAGGGCTTTCACAGGTCACCACCAGTGATGCAAAGTATGACGCAGGACATGAGTATAGCCCGGCGGCAACAGAACGAGGAGCAGCGACGGCTCAAGAGCTGGAGCAGCTGTCTGACCAGTTTACGGTTCTTTATCGTCCGATGGATTTGAACCCTGAATCCACCTATGTACTGGCTTCCTTGCTGGAGCCGTTGCCGGGTGAACAGGAGCCGCGGCTTATTGGAGTAATTCGGGACAATGCCCCGGGCAAAAACGGAAAACGGCCTGACCTGTTAACTTGGCTGGAACGGTATCTGCACGTATCCATGGTGCCCATGCTGCGTTTGCTTGCGGTGAAGGGTATCGCATTCGAGGCCCATGTACAAAATTCGCTTCTGTCCCTACAGGACGGATGGCCGGAATGCTACTATGTACGGGATTTGGAGGGCGTAAGTATTGTGCGTGAACAGGCCGAGGCATCCGGGTGGATCAGTTCATTGATTGCTGAGGACAGTCCCGTATTATACGGTGCAGAAGAGCCGTGGATGCGTACCCGTTATTATTTCTTCGTTAACCATTTGGGGGCATTGATTCATGCCCTTGCGGTTCATGAGCAGCACGGTGAGCAGGAGTATTGGAGGGTGGTTCGCAAGGTGCTGGAGCAATTACGGAAACAAGATGCTGGTTCTTGCCCCCGTCTAGCTGCCTATATCCAGGATTTATTGACCGCACCTACACTGCCTGCCAAAGCCAATTTCACAAGCTGCTTTCAATCCAGAGGGGATGCGCCTTCGTTTATCCCGATCCCTAATCCAATTCATTTTCGTGAGGTGACTTCATGTCTGTAACTAATATTTCGGACCATAATTTTTCTACAAGCAGCCTTTCTACAGCTCCCGCCAGCAACGCTTCGACCACTCAACGCTTTATTCAGGCGCTCCGCTCGGATACCTTTACGCAGGTGGAGCAGCGTATCATCCGGCAACTGATTCAGGCATTGCTGTATGAAGAAATTTTGCCCTATGACACGCATAGCGATTCCTTGAATAACGGCGACCCACATTTTATATTGTTCGGCAAAGACATTACAGGTCGCGCCGTCCAATATCGTTCTGTCGGAAAACGGATGAACAGCTTTGGGCGCATTCGGCTCGTTCCTGTGCCGGTCATACGGGTCGGGACAGACGGAAGCGAGACGACAGCTACGCTGACGGATTTTGCAAATGAGGTCCTCAGTGCCGCACAGCAGGGTGAACGGCTTCAGCGCTTTATCGAGGAATTGGAGCAGACCTTACTAAAGGATGTACAGGCGCAAAGCTCTTTTACCGCGCCATTTCTGGCGGATGACCAGCGTCGATATGATGAACTGGAAGGCAATTTGGGGGATGGACATCCCTACCATCCATGCTACAAATCCAGAATCGGCTTTACGCTGGCAGATAATGAACTGTATGGTCCCGAGTTCAAGCAGCCGCTCCGTCCTGTTTGGCTGGCTATTGCCAAAAGCCATAGCCGGGCAGGGCAGTCGCAGGCGATTGAGTATGAAGCATTTATTCGCCAGGAGCTGGGAGAAAGCGAAGTCGCACGCTTCCAAGCCTTGTTAACCAGCTACGGTCAGCAACCGGAGGCCTTTCGCTTCATGCCTGTCCACCCGTGGCAATGGCAGCAGGTCATTTTGCCCCGGTTTCATCAAGAACTGACGGATCAGCGGATCGTATGGCTCGGTGAAGCGAGCGATGTGTATCAGGCGCAGCAGTCGATCCGCACATTGTCCAACCGGACCACACCGGAGCGCTCGTATGTGAAGCTGTCGCTCAGCATTATGAACACCTCCACCAGCCGGATCATGGCTGGGCATACCGTGCTGAACGGAGCGCTCATCACGGACTGGCTGCATGGGTTGCTGGAACACGATGAATACGCTGCGCAACAGGGATTCTTTGTTTTGCGTGAGGTTTTGGGTATCACGTATGACTATGAGCAGCTTCCCGAATACCGTCAGGCGAAAACCTACGGCTCACTGGGGACGGTTTGGCGGGAAAGCATTCACGGGTATTTGCAGCCGGATGAGGATGCGATTCCTTTTAACGGACTATGTTATGTGCAAAAAAATGGAGTGCCCTTCATTGATCCGTGGATACAGCAATTCGGCGTAGAGGAATGGACACGGCGTGTGCTGGAGGCCACGATATCGCCGATTATTCATATGCTGTATGCGCATGGGATTGGTATGGAATCCCACGGCCAGAATATCATTTTGATCCACCGGAACGGGCAACCGACACGGGTGGCGCTTAAGGATTTTCATGATGGTGTCCGGTTTTCTGTGAACCATCTGACAGAGCCGGAGAAATGCCCCGATCTTCATCCTGAGCCGCCAACTCATGCCCGAATTAACCGCAACTCGTTTATTAAAACGAGTAACCCGGACGATGTACGCGACTTTTCTTACGATGCTTTTTTCTTTATTGCAGCCGCCGAGCTGGCGATGTTCCTGGCCGAACATTATCAACTGGCCGAGCAGCGTTTTTGGGAAATGTCCGCACAGGTCATTCATGATTATCAGCGCCAGCATCCTCAGCATAAGAAGCGATTCCGTCTGTTTGATTTGTTTGCCCCGACCGTACAGATTGAAGAATTGATGAAAAGACGTCTGCTTGGGGATGAGGACCTTCATTTCAAGCCGGGAATGAACCCGCTGTATGTGCACCGGGAGCCGACATGTTGACTGTAAATCGGCTTCAGGAGAAGCTGCGGACAGGACAGGAGGTCGTTGGCCTCATCGCTTCCATTCCGGCGGCGCTTACGGTCGAAATGATCGGACATGCCGGATATGATTTTGTGATCATTGATATGGAGCATGTCATGGTCAATCCCGAGACGGTGGAGCATATGATCCGTGCTGCGGAAGCCGCACAAATCACGCCCTTGGTGCGTGTGCCCGAGGTCGATGCCAAGGAAATATTGCGTGTGCTGGATAGCGGAGCACAGGGAATTGTCGTTCCGCATGTGGAGAGCAGGGAGCAGATGGAGATGCTGGTTCAGGCTGCTAAATACAGCCCGGAGGGCAAGCGAAGCCTGAACAGCGGCAGACCTGCCGCATTTGGCAAAGGAAATCTGGTGGACTACATGAATCAGGCTAATGAACAGATTATGCTGGTGCCGATGATTGAGAGCGGATTGGGTGTGGAACGCATCGCGGATATTTTGTCTGTACCGGGTATGGGCATGGTGCTGGAGGGAGCAGCGGATTTGTCCCAATCGTACGGAGTGCCGTGGCAGACCGATGCAACGATTGTGCAGGAAGGGCTACAGCGCGTCTTTGAAGCTTCACAGCAAGCAGGTATTCCGTACTGTGCCATTCCACGCAGGGACGGGGAATACGGCGCATGGGTAGAACAAGGGGTTCATGCCTTCGTACTGGGTGATGAGCGGGGAATTGCTTTTCGCGCCTTGCAAAAAAGAAGGTCTGACCTACAGTAGCTCTCAACATAAAGGAGGAAGAACATGAGTCAGCTTGTTACAGCATTATCTGGAGGACAGATCGCTCCGTATGTGGAAAAGCTTATCCAGCAAACACGGGAGCGAGAGCAGCAGCCGATATGCGCATATATATATGACCTGGGCGCACTGAGAGAACGGGCACAACGTTGTGTGAGCAGCTTGCCCGACGATTGCAGTTTGTTTTACGCGGTCAAAGCTAATCCCGATCCTCAATTGATCGCCAGCCTGCTTCCCACCGTAAAGGGCTTTGAAGCTGCATCTATTGGAGAGATTCGGACCATTCGCGAAGTGTCAGCCGACGTGCCGATTATTTTTGGAGGTCCGGGGAAAAAGGACTCCGAAATTGAGGAAGCGCTAGAGCGGAAAGTGATGCTGATTCACGCCGAGAGTTTGCATGAGTTGCAGCGTATCGGCTGGATTGCCGAACGCAGACAACAGCGTGTATCTATTTTGCTGCGTATTAATTTGCGGCGTACCTTGCCGGAGGCGAGCATCACGATGTCTGGTCGGCCCACTCAGTTTGGTATCGACGAAATTCAGGTGCCGGAAGCGATCCGACTGGCCCAAAGCCTGCCGTATGTACAATTGGAGGGCTTCCATATGCACTCTCTGTCCAATAATCTGGATGCCCGGCTGCATGCCCGCATGGTCGCTACGTATTTGCAGTGTGTGCAGGGCTGGATTCAGGAGCATGATCTATCCATCCGCTATCTGAACGCGGGCGGCGGCTTCGGCATTTCGTATACCGATCTGGAGCGCAGGTTCGAATGGGATGATTTCATGGAAGAATTGCATCAAGTGTGGGAGGAATACCGCATTCCCGACATCCAGCTCATTTTTGAGTCCGGGCGCTATATGGTGGCGCACTGCGGGTATTATGCGGCAGAAGTGATCGACCTCAAAACGAATCATGACCAGCATTACGCCATTATTCGTGGGGGAACCCATCACTTTCGATTGCCAGTGTCATGGCAGCATAATCAGCCGTTTGAGGTGGTTGCTGTTGACGATTGGCGTTATCCTTTTCCGCGCACAGAGCGGCGACAAACAGCAGTGACCATCGCGGGTGAGCTTTGTACCCCCAAGGATGTGCTGGCCCATGAAGTGTATGTGGAGCATTTGCGAATTGGGGATGTTCTGCTGTTTCATATTGCGGGAGCCTATGGCTGGACGATTTCCCATCATGATTTTCTCAGCCATCCACATCCACATTTTTACTATATAAACTGAAATGAGAGTTACCTATAGCGCCACTACGCAGACGGATGGTGCTTCCCATCGTCCCCAGCCCCTGGATTTCTAAAATAAAGCCGATGATCAGGGTCGAAATCAGTCAAAGCAGCACTAACATTAAGGAGGAATGAATCCATATGAAATACACAACAAGCACGACCCCGGTGCTTTCATCCGAAGAAACAACGCTTTTGCAGAAGAAAAAGCAGGCTGAAAACCATGTCATGCAGGATCTCATCAATACATTGCTGGCGGAAGGATTTTGGGAGCATGCCGATATTGAACTGCTGTCTATTTCGCAATGGCAAAGCTACTATACTACCGTCAATCCTGAATTAGGCGAGCTATTTTCTTTTGCCGATCCTGAAGCTATTGCGGATCCAAAAGGGGAAACCTCTCCAAACGGTCGTTATATAAGCCTTTACCGCTGGTGGGTGGATCGGGAACAGCAGCACAGTCTCATTTTTCCCGTACAAGCTGCAGTGGTTCAACCCTATCGCTATCTACAGTCGAGTGGTGTGTATGAAATTCGGCGGTGGTCAGAGGGTGGCGGGTTTAGTGCAGAATTGCTTCACCCCGTAACGCTGATGCAGCGTGTGATTGAGGGATGCCTGGATGAAGAATACCGTCAACAGGAGGGAGTGGGACGGTTTATCCAGCTACTAGAGCAATCCATTGAACAGACTACATGGTCGCTGGATAGCGGACTGACGGATGAAAATATACTGGAGAAATCGCCCTCAGAGGCTTTTCAACGATTGGAACAGTATTCTTCGCTGCGTGATCGTCCGTTTCACCCCGCATCCAAGGCCAAAACGGGCTTGAACGAGGAGGACTATCGCAAATATATCGCTGAATTTGGGCAAGACATCACGCTGAACTGGGTGGCGCTCCGAAAGGATGCGGTGATGACCGGAGTGGGAATCGCACAAGGGCCTCATTTTACGGACACAGAAACAGTAGCAGATGCAGTCAAATCGGACACACAGCGTCCATACGATGGGCAGCAGCCGGACGACCTTCTTCTGTCCAGCTCCGAGCGTCAGCTAGTAGAGCAGGAGATGCAGGAACGCGGATTAGCTGCGGATTATATTGCAATCCCCGTTCATCCGTGGCAGCTCACGTATATGCTACCCCAGCATTTACATACCGAGCAGGTGGACAAAGTATGGATTCCACTGGAAGTGAAGGCCGGAGCTTTTCAGGCAACCTCGTCTGTGCGCTCCCTGTCTCCCAAGGATGGCGGGCAGAATTATGTCAAGCTGCCGCTGGGCGTGTTTTCATTGGGGGCATCCCGCTATCTCCCTGCGGTAAAGCTGATTAACGGAGATCGCGGACAAGCCATGTTGCAGCAAGCCAAGACGCGTGACCCACAGCTTCAGGAACGCTTATTTTTATGCGATGAAGGCTCCTGGTGGGCCTATATGCCGGAAAATGGCAGCCTGTATGATGATCCACCCCGGCACTTGGCAGCGATGGCGCGGATTTATCCGCACGAATTGATCCATGATCCTGCTGTTCGCCTGATTCCCATGTCTGCGTTGGCCGCAAGTCAGCACCATTTTTTCCAGGAATGGGCGGCTGAGCGCGGACTTCCAGACACGGCAAAATCGGTAAAACAACTGTTCGGTGAAGTGTGCTCGGCATTTTTTGAAATCATGCTGCGCTTGTATCGGATCGGGCTTATGCCTGAAATCCATGGACAAAACTGTGTGCTGGTTTGGAAAAATGGAAAGATCGAGCACATTTTGCTACGTGACCATGACTCGGTACGTCTGCATCTGCCCTGGCTGACAGAGCAGGGAATAGCCGATCCTGAATACCAAATCCGGCCAGGCTATTCCAACAGCCTATATAATGAAACACCGAAGAAATTACTGTTCTACCTGCAAACCCTTGGCATTCAAGTCAATCTGTACGCCATTATAGATACTCTTTCCGATGTTTATGGTATAGACGAGTTCACTTTATGGTCTGTATTAAGGCATCAATTGGAAGAAGCGATTCATCGCGTGCCTTTCAAGGCTGCCGTTCGTCAGGAAATCGAGCATATTTTATTTGAAAAGCCGGACTGGCCACTCAAGCTACTGGTTAAGCCTTTGCTGGAGCAGTCTGGCGTACCCGGCAGCATGCCATCTGGTCAAAGCCGTATACAGAACCCGTTTCATCATTTATAAGCTTGAGCGCAATTCCATTTTGCAAAATCCGACCCAGTCTATATATAATGAAAAGAGTTCTCATAGAATCGAGAATAATTATCGATATATAGAAAGGCTGGGAACCATGAATACGCAGGATCAATCCTTTACTTCATTTCTTTATAAACTGCAAGATATTCAGCATGTGTGCTCTGGTCGCTCTTCCTCCCGGCAAGAAACGTCTTTTCATACCTTGTTATTATTCAATGAAGGCGAAGGGGATATAGTCATTGATGGAATGACGTATCCTCTTTACCGTCAAAAGGGCTTTATGCTCGCTCCCGGCGCAGCCATGAAGCTCCATATGTTGTTCGGCGCTCCAGCGGATTATTACATCATCCGTTTTCTTGCATTACAGCCGTCCGGGGAGCCGGACCGTTACATACCCGCACCAGCGATTGGACCGCATGAATGGATCATTTCCCACTTTCGTTTTGTGATGGATATGGTCGAGGAGATCAAGAGGAAACATCATTGTAATAGCGTGTGGGACCAAATGAAGGCCAACATTGTATTTCAGGAAATGCTGATGTCCTTGTTTCAGCATACGAGCCGTGATCAGAAGCCCGATGTGCAGCAGGCGGTGACGCTGACCCTCCATTATATGGAGCAGCACTATGCTTCCGATATTACGCGGGACAAGTTGGCGGAGCTGGCAGGGATGAGCGCTGATTATTATTCGCGTATGTTCAAAAAATTGATTGGCAAAAGCCCGATGGAATATTTGACGGACATTCGTATCAATCATGCGAAGCAGGCGCTGGTGCTTACCCGTGATTCCTTCCGATCTATTGCTCACGGTGCCGGTTTTAGCGATGAGTTCTATTTTAGCCGCAAATTTAAAGCTGCGACAGGACGCTCCCCCTCAGCCTACGTGAATACAATCCGTTATTCGGATAAAATCGCTTCGCTCAAGCATCTGTTAACCGGACATTTGGTGGCATTGGGCATTGAGCCGTATGCGGCGGTCATCAACAAGGCTTATCCTGTCACCGAGGGCTTCCGCAATACCATTTCGGTGGGTGAGGTTCAGCCCGACCTGGAGAAGCTGATGTCAGCCCGGCCTGATCTGATTTTAACCTGTGAGTTTAGAGATTTTGAGAAGTCGAAAAAGGAAAAAATGTACGAGCAGATTGCTCCCACGGTCACCGTGCCCTTTTTTCAAAACTGGCGCACTCATTTTCAGTCGATTGCCCGTATTGTCGGCAAGGATGCGGAAGCGGTGGAATGGCTGGAACGGTATGAAACGAAGGCTGCGACCATTTCTCGAAAGCTCAGGCAAAAGCTCGGCGGGGAGACGGTGCTAATCGTCGGAGTGGGGAACCAGAAAATGTGTGTGTATGGACAGCGGAATGTGGGAACGGTGCTATACGGGGATTTAAAGCTGGCTATGCCTGCGGGAGTGGAGGATATTGTCCATTACCGTGAGGTGACGGTGGACGATCTGGCTGAATATGATGCGGATCGCATCATACTGACGTGTTTCCGCCATTATGGAAATGCCTGTGAAGAACAAACGATTCAGCAGGAATGTCTGGCACTGTGGCGCTCTCCTGAATGGCAGAAGCTAAAGGCGGTGCAAAGCGGAGCCGTACACCATATGTGTGATAGCCGACACCTGTATACATGCTATACTTCGTTGTCCCACGACCTGTTATTGGACAAAACGGTCACGTTGTTATTGTCTGATTCGTCCAAATAAAGGACGCTAACGTCCATGTTCATCATGGCCCCCCTCCCTATAATTAATAATGAGAATCAATATCATTATTGGCGATCTAAATAGGGGGAATAGAGAAATGCAAGCATCAGGCAAGGGGAGTATATGGATTGCACTCATAGTTGTATTGCTGCTTTTATCAGGCTGTGGCACTGGAGGCGCGGGTAAGAGTGCGGATTCCGGTGGAGCGACTGGAACGGATAAAGGAACGACGGACACGCAGGGAGCGGCTTCAACCGATTCGGTGCGTACCATTGAGCATGTGTTGGGTAAAACCGAGATTAAGGGGACACCCAAGCGGGTCGTAACGCTGTATAACGGAGCCAACGATGTTATGATCGCCTATGGTATAAAGCCTGTGGGGATTGTGGAGTCCCATGGAACGGAGCCCGTGTATGACTATTTAAAAAAGGATCTCGCAGGGATTCCCACGGTCGGGTTGGAAACACAGCCGAGCCTGGAGGAGATTTATAACCTGAAACCGGATGTCATCATTGCAACCCGATTCCGTAACGAGGCGACGTACCAGCAATTATCGGAAATTGCCCCTACCGTGGCCGTCAATGAAGTATATGAGTGGAAGGAAACCGTAAAACTGATCGGACAAGTGTTGAATCAGGAGGATAAAGGAACACAATTACTGGCGGATTGGGATCAGCGTGTAGCGAATTTCAGGACGAAAATGGGTGACCGTCTGCCGATCAAGGCCTCCATTGTTAATTTCCGCGCGGACCATGCACGTATTTATTATATGGGCTATGCCGGGAAAATTCTGAAGGAGTTAGGCTTTACCCGCCCTCCTGCACAAGAAGGGGATCAGTGGGGAGTTAAAGTCAACAGCAAGGAAAGCATACCCGATATGAATGCAGAGACATTGTTCGTATTTAACTCCGGTAAGGATCCGGCTGCGATTGAAAAAAATGTTGAAGCCTGGACCCGTCATCCTCTATGGAAAAACCTTGATGCATACAAGAAAAATAGCATTTTTAAGGTCGACGAAGTGAACTGGAATTTGGCTGGAGGTTATCTGAGCGCGAATCGGATGCTGGATGATCTTTATAAAATGTATGATCTGAAATCATAAACCTACATGACAATAAGAACAACGGAAATATAGCAGAGGGGTGAGGGGTTATATCTCTCATCCTTCTTTTATGTTGTACCAGGCTGTTGGAAGAGTGAGGCTATGCAACGATGCTAACGACAAATTTAAGAAAATGGACTGGACTTGGTGTATGCCTGATTTTGTTGACAGGAGCTTTATTTCTTGGCCTACTGATGGGTAGAACGCTAATTAATCCAAATTTTATGATTTCTTCCTTATTTCATTATGATGCTCAAAATGTAGAGCATGTGCTGATACATACCGAACGTTTGCCGCGCACGGTCATTGCTGCTGTTGTAGGCGCGAGCTTGGCGATGGCAGGAGCCTTCATGCAGGCACTTACCCGCAACCCGTTGGCTTCACCCAGTACGTTCGGTATCAATGCGGGTGCTTTGTTCTTCGTCTCTATCGCAGCGGTCGCGTTTTCGGTCGAGTCCATGATGTCTCTGATGAGTTTTGCCTTGATCGGCGCAGGACTGGCGGCTATTCTGGTGTACGTCATCGGATCATTAGGCAGGGATGGTTTGACGCCAGTCAAGATTGTATTGTCCGGCTCTGCCATTCACGCTTTGTTTATGTCGATGATCCAAATTATTTTGGTGATGAATGAAACGGGAATGCAAAATGTGTTGTTCTGGATGGCAGGCTCTGTCAGCGGACGTTCGCTGGAGATGCTACAGCCTTTATTTCCTTTTATGCTAGCGGCTGGGATCTCGGCGATGTTTATGGGGAGAGCAGTGAATCTGCTCGTGACCGGGGAAGATGTAGCGAAGGGCTTGGGGCAAAATATCTTATGGGTAAAATGCGCGATGGGCCTGATTATTGTGGTGCTGGCTGGATGCTCTGTTGCTATTGCGGGGGCGATTGGCTTTGTCGGTCTGATCATTCCGCATGTGGCGCGTGCTTTGGTTGGTGCGGATTACCGCTGGATTACCCCTTTTTCGGCGGTACTGGGTGCTTTGCTATTGGTGTCGGCGGATACCGCAGCCAGAGTACTGATTTCGCCGCAGGAAATTCCGATTGGCGTCATTACAGCTTTGATAGGGGTTCCCTTTTTCGTCTACATTGCCCGTAAAGGGGTGGCGTGGAAATGAAGCGCGTGAATTTGAATCATGGGACTGGCAGAGACGGCATGAATGCGAAGCATTATGTGACGCTGCGCAGCAGGAGCGGCAGGTTTCATATCCAACTGGAAAAGAAAGCACTATGGATGATGTGTGGACTGGCTTTGGCGCTACTGATCATTGGCGTGATTAGTGTAGGCTGGGGAGATACGTATGTGCACCCTTGGGAAGTGCTTCGAGCGATATGGGGGCGTGGCTCAGGCGATTATGATTTTATTCTGTACAGGCTGCGGTTTCCGCGAGCGCTTACGGGAGTGCTGGTTGGTGCGGCTCTGGGCATTGCGGGAGCGGTGCTTCAGGGCATTATCCGTAATCCGCTGGCATCCCCGGACATTCTCGGGATTACAGGCGGAGCATCCGTAGCGGCAGTTACGTTCATTGCTTATGGGGGAGCTGTTTTGAGCATTCAATGGCTGCCTGTGGCGGCTGTCGCTGGAGCGCTGGTCGTATCGCTGCTTGTGTATATATTGGCCTGGAAGGATGGTGTGACACCAATCCGACTGGTGCTGGTGGGGATAGGTTTGGCTTCTGCTATGAGCTCGATTACGACGCTGATGCTGGTCATGAGCTCGTCCTTTACAGCCGGCAAGGCTTATATTTGGCTGACGGGCAGCGTGTATGGAGCATCGTGGAATAACGTATATACCATGCTGATCGCTGTTGTGATCTGCACACCTTTGGTTCTCTATTTTTCACGCAGCCTCAACACACAGGAGTTGGGGGATGATGTGGCTACCGGCTTGGGAGTGGAGGTGCAGCGGCATCGTGTGATGTTACTGCTGCTCAGTGTGATTCTTGCTGGAACTGCCGTAGCAGTTGCGGGAGCGATTGGTTTTGTGGGTTTAATCGCACCGCATATTGCGCGCAGATTGGTAGGCCGCTCTATGGGTAGCCTGACGCTGGTATCAGCATTGGTAGGGGGATTGCTGGTGTATCTCGCCGACTTGCTGGCCCGTACGGCTTTTTATCCGATTGATATTCCCGCAGGCATTTTTACAGCAGGGGTGGGCGCACCGTTTTTCCTGTATTTGCTGCTCCAGCGCCGAAATCGGCATTAAAGCCGAGCTGGAATTTTTTTGAACACTTATGGGTGTTTTTCTTTTTTTAATGGAATATAGAAGATCTTAAGTTCGCAGTTTATAAAAGGGGAGGGAAGCTGCATGGGTTTAGAGGTAAAGGACCTGATGATTAACTACGGGACAGATCCGGTTATTCAAGAGCTGGACCTGCAAATTCCGGAGGGAAAGATAACGGTACTAGTAGGCAGCAATGGGTGTGGAAAATCGACGATTTTGCGTGCCATGGCGCGGCTATTGAAGCCTGCGGCGGGAGCTGTGCTGCTGGATGGACAGGCCATTGCCCAGTTACCCTCCAAGCAAATTGCCAAAAGGCTATCCATTTTGCCGCAGGGACCGTCAGCGCCGGAAGGACTGACAGTGTATCAGTTGGTCAAGCAGGGCAGATATCCACATCAGAGCTGGCTGAAGCAGTGGTCGGCAGAGGATGAAGCACAGGTACAAAACGCGCTGCAAGCGACGCAATTGGAGGCTTTTGCGGATCGTCCGGTAGATTCCTTATCTGGCGGGCAGCGCCAGCGTGCGTGGATTTCCATGACTTTGGCGCAGGGGACGGATATGATCCTGCTGGATGAGCCGACGACCTATTTGGACATGACGCATCAAATTGAGATTTTGGACCTGCTGTTTGATTTGAATGAACGAGAAGGGCGGACCATTGTCATGGTGCTGCATGATCTGAATCTGGCTTGTCGCTATGCGCACCATATGGTTGCGGTATACGATAAACGTATTTATGCGCAGGGAAAGCCGGAAGAAATCATGACCGCAGAGACGGTGGAAAAGGTATTCCAACTGCGCTGCCAAGTCATTCCTGATCCCTTGTACGGAACACCGATGTTTATTCCTCATGGAAAGGGGAGGAAAATGGGTGCTGTACGCCAAAGGATCTTCGTTTGAGCCTGACGAATGGTCGTATCTGACGGAAAAATTGCGAATAAGCAGCCGTGGTGAACAAGCTCCAAACGGACGGTATGATCTACCTGCGGTCGATTTGCTGGATGCAACTCAATGCGCCATGTATCTGGATCGGCTGGCAGGGCTGCATGATTTTTCTGCACGCAGGGTAACGGCCTCTGTTTTGGCGAAGCGGTACGGTTTTTTGATCGTGTCCCCGGCTCTGTATGCCATGTCGGTATATAACAAGATGCTGGAAGTCAAGATTGCTGATTGTGCAATTCAATCTGCTTTTGTCAAGGATACCTGGCTTCCAAGGTTGCATTTGAACAGACTGCTGGTTACGGAATGTGACAGCGGAAAGAAGGGTGAGGATGGGGGAGACATCGGTCTGGAGCAGCGCCATGCTTGGCGTGATCACGTCATCCGGTATGTATTTGCAGAGCATTTGGCCCTGGTGTGGCGATCTGTGTCTGCTGTTGCTTCCATTCCGAGGACGGTATTATGGGAAAACACCGCTATCTATGTCTATGCGCTATATGAAAACCGTATCCGGCAGGAGCTAAAAAGCGGGGATCGGTTGCGGACAGAAGAGGATTTTAAATATTTGACCTGTGAAGCTCCGGCTCACTTGTTTGGTGAACGGCAAAATCCACTGGCCCGGTATTTTGGTTCTCCCCGTTCAGAGAGAGCGGCGGTACCTGTAACGGCATCGGTATCCGCCACGCCCACTGCGGTGGTGAAAGCTGTACGTGTTCGCAAAACCTGCTGCTATTTTTATCAGATGAAGGAAAAGGGCAGCTATTGCCCTACCTGTCCGAAGATACATTGTACGAGCTAAGTATGAGCTACGATGTTTGGGCTATAGTGAGCTGAAAATTTTGCCTAAGCGCCATTCCGCCTGCTTTGATTCCTAGATGTATAGTGTGAGTTTTGGTTAGATCACGAAAGGAGCTGGTTTGTATGTTTCGGATTCAACCTCGGGTTCAGGGGGTAACGACGGACCTGCTGGAGCTTTATCAGCATGTTAGTGCTTCTACCCTTGGGCATTTCACGGATTTTGGATGTATGCAGGGAGCACAGCCGTTGTTCCGTCCCATTCGTTTGTTGGGGAATGCAGTTACGGTCAGGCTTCCCCATCTGGACTCCACCGCTGTGCGTCATGCACTGGAATTGGCACAAGCGGGTGATGTCCTTGTCGTCGATATGTCCGGTGACGATGCCAGAGCCTGTTGGGGAGAATTCAGAGCCTATGTAGCGATGAAAAAACAACTTGCTGGTGTGATTGTTTCCGGTTGTGTCACAGATGTCGGTATCTTGAACCAGCTGCAATTTCCCGTCTTTTCCAAAGGAATTAGCGCCTTGACTACACGTACACTAGAACTGGAGGGAGAGGTGAATACCTCGATTAGCCTATTTGGGGTCAGCGTACATCCAGGTGATCTCATTTTGGGTGATGACGATGGTGTATTTGTAGTGAAGCCGGAGGAAGCGTGGGAATTGGGGGGAAAAGCTGTGGAAAAACAGCGCAAGGAGGAGCTTACGCGCCAGCAGTTTGGATACGATCAGCTTTTGAATGCCCGGCTGGAAAAGTAGACATTGCACGCGCGTCAGGTGTCCGATATAGTGTGGATAAAGATTTTACCATCCTTATACGCGTGCGTCACCCTCGTTGCAGCATAGTGGACATGATCCATCCTGCCACACTGGATGCTGCTCCAGTGAAGAATAGGTTTCATCGGTGATGTGAACTTGTAAGGCGTTGTCCAGCACCTTTGTTTTTCGAGCTTTATGCAAGCAGTCTGCGTAAGCGCCGACACAAGCGCCACGTCCTGCTTGTTTACCTGTCAGATCCATTTGGATACCCTGATCCTGAGTACGTACAATCCGCACAAGCTCCTTTTTAGGAGCATTTTTTTACATACAACGCATTGACGCAGAGGGGCTTTTTTTGTTTTATTGTCAATCTCATCGCATGACATCTGGGAGAGAGCAGGAGGGAAAACGATGAACCACCAGCAATTGGATGAATTTCTCAGAAGCCTGGATGCTGTAGAGGAAATACAGATTCGCACCGGGAAAAATGTGAACGATTTAGAACCCCTAGGGTTTCATATTACCGAAAGCGAAATAGGACATGAGATTCTTCGAATGCAGGGCAAATATTTTTTTGATAGCGGTTCCATTTATATGAGTAAGCACCATCGTTTTGCGGACATGCCCTTACACAATCATGATTTTATTGAAATGAATTATATGTATTCCGGGCAATGCAGACAGGTTATTGACGGCAGGGAAATTAGGCTGGAGCAGGGGCAGATATGTATTTTGGATACGAATGTTCCGCACAGCATTTACGCGCTTGGGGAAAATGATATTTTGGTTAATTTGATTATGAAAATGGAAGCGTTCTCAACCACTTTTTTTTGGACGGTTCAGTAATACGGGTATTGTGGCTGATTTTCTGGCTAACGCGGTATCCCGGGACAGACGACACAACCGTTATATTTTATTTCATTCCCAGCAGATGCTAAGTCATTATGTGCCTTTGCTGCTTACCGAGCTGATGCGGGTGTATCAGCTGGATATGAATTTTGAGCTGGATCATAAGCCGGGTAAAGCGAGCATTATTGATATTTTGCAATACATTGAGCAGCATTATCGGGATTGCACGCTACCCCAATTGGGGGCGGCGTTTAGTTTTAACGCTAATTATCTGGGGGATTTGCTTAAAGAGCAGACAGGCAAAACCTTTCGGGAGCTTGTCCAAACCCAACGGATGCTGCACGCGGAGACGCTACTTCGCCATACGAACCACAGCATCAGCGAAATAGCGTACGAGGTGGGATACGAAAGCCAGGGCTTTTTTTATCGGAAATTTAAGGAATACTCAGGCTATACGCCCAGTCAGTACCGCGAGTGTCAGGGGCGGGTGAATGAAGTTTGAGATTGACAACAAGGTTCGAATAAAAGGAAAAGAGCTGTCCCTTAGTAGCTAAAACTACCTTGGGGACAGCTCTTATTTAGGAGATTTTGCTTAGCAAGGATTAGTCTCTTCCTTGGTTAGTACCAGCACTGCGAAGCAAGGCACCGATGTTGCAGGATAGACTTGTTGCAATTATGAAGTAGCCATTTCTAGCATGCCTTCAAGATCTTTTTTGGTCAGATGGTAATGCTCGTTGCAAAAATGGCAATGTGCTTCGGCCTGTCCATCGGTATGGATCATATCTGCGATTTCCTCACTACCTAAGCTGATAATGGCATTAGAAACTCGTTCCTCAGAGCAGGGGCAATGGAATTGCACAGGCATGGTTTCCAATACTTTAATATTGTCTTCTCCCAAAATCTGTCCAAGTATCTGCTCCGGCGTCAGTCCTTGCATGACCATAGAGGAAATACTCGGAATGGCCTCAAGGCGTCTCTCAATAAAACTGATTACCTCTTCCTGCGTACCCGGCATTAGCTGAATAATAAATCCGCCAGCCGCCTGAATGGAGTTGTCAGGATTGACAATCACCCCGGCTCCAACAGAAGAAGGAATTTGTTCGGATTGGACCAGATATGAGGTGAAGTCCTCACCCAGCTCACCTGATATAAGAGGGACTTGTCCGACAAAAGGCTGCTTTAATCCGATATCCTTGGATACAATCAGCGCTCCATCTGTTCCAACTGCTCTGGCGACGTCTAATTTCCCTATATGATTAAGGTCGAAATGGGTTTGCGGATTTTTTACATAACCTCTAACTTCCCCTTTGGCATTGGTATCGACAAGAATAGTGCCAATGGGGCCGCCACCATTAATCCTGATCGTGAGTTTATCCTCATCTTTAAGCATGGCCCCGAACATGACGCCGACCGTCATGGAGCGTCCCAATGCAGCCGATGCCGTGGGCCAGGTATGATGACGCCGTTGTGCTTCACTTACCGTCCCCGTCGTTCTGACGGCGTAAGCCCGGACCTGGTTATTGTAGGCAAGAGCTTTTACTAAATAATCGTTCATGTTCATGATCCTTTCTGCGATTTCAAATTCTTTACAAAACCCTTTTTTCCTGAATCCAGTTCTCCAAAGAAGTAATTTTGGCAGCATAACCCGCTTTATAAAAGTCAGCGGATAATGATGAGATGGTTTCCCTTTTCAGAACTGCCTTCCAGGACGTTTCCGCCTCTTCCATCAAATTTGTCAGCAGGCAACACTGATCTTCTTCCTTTAATTCAAGCATATCGTTGTAAATACCGCTGGAAGAATAGAGTGTCTGTTGTCCTTCGATCGCAAGATAAATATCAAATACCCGAATATCCTCAGGTTTTTTCTTTAATTTAAACCCGCCTTTGACCCCGGGAACAGAAGTAATCAAATCAGAGCTGACCAATTTTCGCAACAGCTTATGAAAATAAGTGGGCGAAGCACCTAATTGTTGGCTGATGGCCTCTCCTGGCAAAACCGCTTTGTCTGGCAGCATCGCGAGTAGCAGGAGGGCGTAGACAGATTGTTCGACGCCTGTTTTCATATGCATTAGCATCACCTCTATACATTCAAAATCTGTAATCAGTCTAATGTGGATAATGATTATCCATATAAGTAAATGATAGAGGAGCTTTTCGTAAAAGTAAACTATTTCTCAAAAAAATTAAAAATTTAATTCATTTGCAATTCATAACGGGACACATTATTATATTTGACATATCAATTGATATATCAAATAATTAAAGCGGTGAGGGGAATCGTAAAACGATACTCTGACAGTGCAGCTATTTTACTGATTATATGTGATGGTGAAGGAAATGGGACAGGCGTTTACTTCATCAGTGATATAGCATTTCACCAGCGATACAAATACAGGGAGGTTCATTGAAAAATGACTATTCGGAACGTTGCACTATCTATACTAGACCTTGCACCCGTCATTGAAGGCGGCACTCCTGCCGATTCCTTCCGCGATACCGTTGCTCTTGCCCAGCATGCCGAGCAATGGGGGTATCATCGGTACTGGCTGGCGGAGCATCATAACATGCAGGCGGTGGCCAGCGCGGCTACTTCACTGGTTATCGGGCACGTAGCTGCGCATACCAACAAGATTCGGGTAGGCTCAGGCGGCATCATGCTGGCCAATCATGCTCCGCTCATGATTGCAGAGCAGTTCGGAACGTTAGAGTCACTGTATCCGGGACGGATTGATCTGGGACTGGGTAGGGCTCCAGGCACAGATCAGCCTGCCATGAGGGCGCTACGGCGAGGGCTGCACAGCACTGGTGAAGATTTCCCGGAGCAATTAAATGAGCTGCGTTCCTATTTCAATTCAGCGCTAAAAGGGGGAGTTCCGGGTGTACGGGCGGTTCCGGGAGAAGGGCTGGATATACCGATCTGGCTGCTGGGATCAAGCGGATTCAGCGCACAGCTGGCAGGTCAGCTCGGGTTGCCGTTCGCGTTTGCCAGTCACTTTGCCCCGGCTCATTTGCTACACGCTCTGGAGCTGTATCATCGCAATTTCCGTCCATCGAAGGCACTGGATAAGCCGTATGTGATGGTCGGCGTCAATGTGGTTGTTGCAGATTCTGATGAGGAAGCACAGTGGCTTTTCACTTCACAAGAACAACAATTTCTCAATGTGATACGCGGGCAGAGCGGGAAACTAAAGCCACCAGTTGATGACATGGAGAAGCTCTGGAGTGAGCAGGAGAGGGAGGCGGTTCGCGGCAATATGTTGGGGTATTCTGCAATCGGTAGCCCTGATACGGTCAAGCAAAAGCTTGATTTTATAATGAATCAGACGAGAGCCAATGAGCTGATTACAACTTCTCATATATATGATCATCAAGCGCGCCTGCGGTCGTATGAGCTGCTTGCCCAAGTGATGCGAACAGACGAGTAGTTAATCAAATAGTAAGGCCGTGCCGAAAAAGGTTCTCACAACCCGATTTTGGCACGGTCTTATTGCATTTTAAAGCGTATACTTACGAATCAAATAGGTTGGGGTGCAGCTCCACGCGTGACAGTAGCTGTTGATTAAATAACTGCCGTAGGGAGAAAAGGCTTTATTATGGGGATCGTACAATTCCAAAGAACGTGTCCGCTCCATCTCGTAGCATACCTCCCCAGTAGGACTTGAGATGTTTTACGGCTCCGTCCCGGGTTTGTCCGGCCCACGAAATTTGGCGGTTGGGACCGCTGACGAAGAAGCCTTGCATTTCATCCCATAGTTGGGCCAGTGTTGCGGTCGTAACGTCCTCCAACCGCTGGTTCAGGAACGGAAGCTTGTCAGGATCAACCTGTTTAGCCAATCGAATAGCCCGTTTTAACGTGTAAACAAGTATGGCTTGAGAAGGGGTTGCTTATCCAACTGCTCATGCCAGTCGATAAAAGACCACCATTCGTCGGTATGCGGTGGGAGGTGATGATTGCCCAAGGTGTACTCGATCATCCGCAAGCAGAATTGGTATTGATGGAAAAGCATGGTCTGGTTACGTGGGGAGAAACATCCGAGGCAGCCTATGTGAAAACAATTATTGATATTTTGCAATACATTGAGCAGCATTATCGGGATTGCACGCTACCCCAATTGGGGACGGCATTTAATTTTAATGCTAATTATCATCTCTCACATACTCGCTTAACGAAAAGCTCGTCTTCCACGACTTGAACCCTACAAATATAAATTGCATATATTATCAAGCAAGTCGATCCATAAGCTTTGAGTGTGAAAGGGGAAGAGCACGTGATAATACATGTATATGCTTTATGCTGGAATGAAGAAAAAATGCTCCCGTTTTTTTTTAAGCACTATGATAATATAGCGGATCAATACTATATTTTCGATAATGCCTCAACTGATAATTCTGTATCCATGTTAAAGGAAAATCCCAAAGTTGTTATAGATAGATTCGAAATAGAAGGTAATTCTCTCGTGAAATCAGCACAAGATAAATTCAATCAATTTTGGAAAGGAAGCAGAGGCAAGGCAGACTGGGTTATTGTGTGTGACGCAGATGAACATTTCTATCACCCTAACCTTAGAACATATCTGCAAGAATGCACCTCTAAAGGGATAACATTGATTGTCCCTGATGGTTATGAGATGGTTTCTGATTTTTTTCCGAGTAGCCATCAGCCATTACATGAAACGGTAAGGAATGGTGTAAGAAGTCAAACGTACGATAAGCCTCAAATATTTAATCCAAATGCGATTCAAGAAATAAATTTCAGTCCTGGCAGGCATACTGCTTCACCTACAGGGGACGTCATAAAGCCATCCAATAATGATATTTTATTATTACACTATAAATACTTGGGATTTGACTATCTAAATTCACGTTTCTCGGCTTTAAAACAAGGACTGCGAGAAGGGGATACAGCAAATAGATGGGGATTTCATTATTTATGGGATGAGAAGCAAAGGTTGGAACAATTTGAGAAATTAAAAAATAAATCTGCTAGAGTGTTGTAGCATGAACTGTTGGTGCAAGTGGCATTTGTAAAAAAACTATTATAACTTCACTGTTTCTGTGTAAACGTGATTGCAAGAGAATGGAGTTTATTTGAAATTGATCTACAAGGATAAAGGCGCCTTTTTTTCTGGGGTGCCTTTTTTCCTTTTTATGGTTGGGAATGGTATTGATGAATCAGCTTTAATAAGTTACCTAAAGCTCGGTCACTACCTTTAATATCCTCAGAATTTAATAAGGCTTGATTGAATGGATTGAATGAGTAAATATCTATTTTAATTTTAATAGGCAAACAAACAGTCATGTGTAACAAATTATTAATATGATAGATGTAGCTACAGTAATCCCTATTCTGTTCTATATAGATTGAACTGTAAAATAATATAGTGGATTTAAATCTAAATAATCCCATGTTTAGGATCGAATCCAACTACTATAAATTTTTCGAGTTCAATATATATAGTATTTTTTATATGTTTATATGGATTTGTAGTTAATAAATGGTAAAGGGGGGACATCAACTTAATGGCAGTATTATCAACTGGACCTATTGAGAATAGTCCTGTTAGTGGGGCCAGGCCGATCCAACAGGTTACCGTAAAAATAATTAACCAGGATTTAGTCAATTCTTCAACTATTTTAATTCAGGGATACTTTTTAAACAATTTACGAACATTGTATGTGCTAGAAGAAGTAGTGTTAGCTCCCAATGCAGTTACTACGAAAAATTATGTAGCGAACTTCGACGCATATGAATTTGTTTTTACCACAAGCGGTCCTGCAGAAGAAAGTACTGATATTTCAGTTTGGGGAAGAAACGGGAGTGGTGAAATCATTGATGCTCAGCGCATTGTTGCGGATGAGCAACTAGATTCTTGAAACACAACATATGTACAGAGATAGAACCACAATCGTAACAAATGGTTGAGACATAAAATAGAGGGAACAGGATCTTGAGAAAGATCTCATTGTTCACAAAAAAGCTTGATTTTACTAGAAAGGAGGGAGTATCCAATGGTAGTATTATCTACTGGACCTATTGCAAACGATCCTGTTCTAGGAGTCAGACCCACCCAACTGGTCACAGTAAAAATAGATAACCGAGATTCTGTAAATTCTTCTATCGTTTTGATCGAGGGTTTTATTTTAAACGGTAGCAGAACATTATATGTACAACAATTAGTGGTAGTGGGACCAAATGCGGTTATAACGAGGAATTTCTTTGCAAATGTAGACGCATTTGAATTCGTTTTTACCACTAGCGGACCAGCAGAGAATGAAACTCAAATTTCTGTTTGGGGTAAAGATGCATTGGGGCAATTAGTACCTGCCCATCGGTTAGTATCTGACGAACTTTTAGGAACCGATCGAGGAATCCAAGGACCTCAAGGAGTTCAGGGAGCCCAAGGCGACCAAGGTGACCAAGGACCTCAGGGAGTTCAGGGCGATCAGGGACCTCAAGGAGTTCAGGGAGTTCAAGGCGACGAAGGACCTCAAGGAGTTCAAGGTGACCAAGGACCTCAAGGAGTTCAAGGATCCCAAGGTGATCAAGGACCTCAGGGAGTTCAAGGATCTCAAGGCGATCAAGGACCTCAGGGAGTTCAAGGCGTACAAGGTGATCAAGGACCTCAGGGAGTTCAGGGAGCCCAAGGAGACCAAGGACCTCAGGGTGTTCAAGGCGACCAAGGTGACCAAGGACCTCAAGGAGTCCAAGGCGACCAAGGTGACCAAGGACCTCAAGGAGTTCAAGGAGCGCAAGGTGACCAAGGACCTCAAGGAGTTCAGGGAGCCCAAGGTGACCAAGGACCTCAAGGCGTTCAGGGAGCGCAAGGTGACCAAGGACCTCAAGGTGATCAAGGACCTCAGGGAGTTCAAGGAGACCAAGGCGATCAAGGACCACAGGGAGTTCAAGGCGTACAAGGTGATCAAGGACCTCAGGGAGTTCAGGGAGCCCAAGGAGACCAAGGACCTCAGGGTGTTCAAGGCGACCAAGGTGACCAAGGACCTCAAGGAGTCCAAGGCGACCAAGGTGACCAAGGACCTCAAGGAGTTCAAGGAGCGCAAGGTGACCAAGGCCCTCAAGGAGTTCAGGGAGCCCAAGGTGACCAAGGACCTCAAGGCGTTCAGGGAGCGCAAGGTGACCAAGGACCTCAAGGTGATCAAGGACCTCAGGGAGTTCAAGGAGACCAAGGCGATCAAGGACCACAGGGAGTTCAAGGCGTACAAGGTGATCAAGGACCTCAGGGTGTTCAAGGAGACCAAGGCGACCAAGGACCTCAGGGTGTTCAAGGCGTACAAGGTGACCAAGGACCACAGGGTGTTCAAGGCGTACAAGGTGACCAAGGACCTCAAGGAGTTCAGGGAGCCCAAGGTGACCAAGGACCACAGGGAGTTCAAGGCGACCAAGGACCTCAAGGACCTCAAGGAGTTCAAGGTGACCAAGGACCTCAGGGCGTTCAAGGATCCCAAGGTGATCAAGGACCTCAAGGAGTTCAAGGCGTACAAGGTGACCAAGGACCTCAAGGTGTTCAAGGAGTCCAAGGAGCCCAAGGACCTCAAGGTGTTCAGGGAGCCCAAGGTGGCCAAGGACCTCAGGGCGTTCAAGGAGCCCAAGGTGGCCAAGGACCTCAGGGCGTTCAAGGAGCCCAAGGTGACCAAGGACCTCAGGGAGTTCAAGGAGTTCAAGGAGTTCAAGGCGACCAGGGACCTCAAGGTGCGCAAGGAGACCAAGGACCACAAGGAGTTCAAGGCGTACAAGGAGACCAAGGACCTCAGGGTGTTCAAGGAGCCCAAGGCGACCAGGGACCACAGGGTGTTCAAGGAGCACAAGGCGACCAGGGACCACAGGGTGTTCAAGGAGCACAAGGCGACCAAGGACCTCAAGGAGTTCAAGGTGACCAAGGACCTCAGGGAGTTCAGGGAGTTCAGGGAGCCCAAGGCGACCAAGGACCTCAGGGAGTTCAAGGAGTTCAAGGCGACCAGGGACCTCAAGGTGCGCAAGGAGA